>NZ_JBEPRI010000013.1:0-278873 GCF_040548265.1 Bradyrhizobium sp. F1.13.3
AGGTGCCGTTGCCGTTGTTGACCAGGCTGCCGCCGCCGCTTGCGATGCTCACCGCGGTGATCGACAGCGAGGCGCTGTCGACGTCCGTGACCCCCGCCAGCAGGGTGGTCGCGCTGATGGAGTAGCTGGTATCCTCGGCCCCCGCCGCCAGCGTCACCGGTTTAGCCACCGGTGCAGCGTTGGTGGCAACCGAGCTGTCGAAACTCACGTTGTCCGCCACAAGTGCCGACAGCTTCACATTCTTCACCGTAACCGTTTCGCTGTTTGACAATTTTACAACGACGTCCGTCCCCACCTGCTTGCTAGCGGCTTTGAAGACGGAAAAGCTTGAAAAGCCGTAGTTCGCAACTCGCAATACATCGCCGCCTACTCCGGCAGCGAAGTCCGCAATCGTGTCGGAACCATAACCTTTCGAGACGACGAATGTGTCACGTCCCGCCCCTCCCGTGAGGAGGTCATTTCCAGCGCCCCCAAAAAGAATGTCGGCGCCAGACGTTCCAGAAAGCACACTCGTGTAAGCGCCGCTCAATTTGGTTTGTTTTGCCATGACTGCTTGCCCTTTTTCATGCAGCAAGCAATCAAATGCCCCTCAATCCGAACTTAGCAGGAAGCCAACAAGTTGAATGATGTGCGCGAGGACGACCGATACACTTAACGGCCCCCTAAATTCTTGCTCATCTAGAAGCAGAGGCCCGGGAAATTACGGATATGAGTTCTGCGCGCACTACAGCAGGAATTGGCCTGGAGCAGATGCTCTGGAGCATTATGGGAGTTTCAGGTGACCGCTCCTTCGAAGTCAACAACAGCGCAATTGGAAACCTCTGCTTGACGCGCAATGTCATATTTCGCATTAGCGGAGCAGCACTTCTAAAAGAATTGGTCCGAGCAGCGGGTATGGCACAATGTATGTTCAAAATCCGATCTGGGTGCTAGGGGCGTCAGTCGTGGCGCTGACAGTGAGCTACGGTACAAGCGCCGTTGCCGGTCCGAGTGCCGACGCTGCACGCAAATGCATGCGCTTTTCTTATCTGGCGTATCCCTACAAACGACCCGGCTCGGCCCCCGGAACGGCAGATCGTCAGACCTACTTCAAGGAATGCATGGGCAAGGACGGCAATGTTCCCGAGCCAGCTCACCCGGCCAGCTCCCCAAAGAGCGACGGTTAGAGGCGACGAGGCGCTCCCCCAGCGACGACCCTTTCGCTGCTATTTCTCGGTGCTCCCATCCTCAACCTTGCCGCCGTTGGCGACGCACTTGTTGAAGAAAGCCCGCTGATCCTTGCCGCTGCCCTTGGCACTGCCCGCTGCGGGATTGCCCGGTTCGCGAAGCGGAAACTGCTTTGCCGCGAGAGCGCCGCACCTTTTGGCGACCTCGACAGTGATCGCAGATGCCGGACTAGTGGCCGAACCAAAAAGTGAACAGAGAAAAATGGAGGCCGCGAAGCCGGGGGTTAATCTGATGCGCACAATGCCCCTCCCTGCCGAATGGGTGCTGACACTTTCAGTCCCCTCGGCTAATGCGCCGTACACTAGTTTCTTTTGAGAATTTTGAAACACCGGATTATAATAGTAAATGATCCATCGGCGGGTACCCAAACCGTATGTCGTCCCGTGATTTGCGAGTGCCCCGCCTAGACGAAGGAGAACAGACCGGGTCTGAGGTCCAGTTTGCGCTCGTCATCGCGCGCATGATCGATACCGTTAAGAGCGACCCGGAGCTGATGCGCCGGACTGTTTACGATCTCGCGCGCCACAAGCTTCAAGAGCAACTCGGCAGTTCTGGTCCGGCCGAGATGAAGCAGGCCGAATTGGCGCTTGAAGCTGCCATTCGCGGTGTCGAGCAATTCTCGCAGGAGCAGATTTTTCCGGCACCATCTATGGCCCCGCAGTTTGAGGCGCCCATGGCGGTCCCGTATTCCCCTCGCACAACACCTCCCTTTGCCGCCCGGCTGGGGTTCAAATCCGTTGCTGAACAGCGGCATCGCCTTTTCTGGACTACCGCCAAGCGCACAGCCGTCGTGCTGTTGGTCGCTTCATTGACTGTTGCGGTGGTCTCTCAACGCGAGCGCCTTGGCTCGCTTGGACAGGTGGTTCAGAACTATGGAAAATCCACGTCGCCGCCGGCACCTGAGGCGTCGCCCTCGCCGAGCGCGAACTTACCGCCGAAACCTGCTGCCCCGCAGCCGGGTTCGCTGCTTCCGAGGGAGTACGGCATTTACGCGATCGGCGAGAGCTCATTTACTGAATTGCAGCTGCTGCCCGGACGCCCGCCTGACGTCCGGATCGCCGTTTCGGCCGCGTTCAAGCTTCCCAGGAGTGCAAGCCTCCCGAATGGACACCCCAAGTTCCTGGTGTTTCGTCGCGATGTGGCGACGAACATTTTGGAGCGAGCCGAGGTGCGCGTGATCGCAAAGATCACGCGGGAATTTTCCAGCGAAGCTGCTGGAAAACGGCCCGGCGAGGATGATGTCTGGGTTATAAGAAATTTCTCGTATCCATACCGGGTTTCTCCGGTGCCCGAGAATTCCGAGATGTACGAGGTCCACAGTGAGGATCCAGGGCTGGAACTCCCACCGGGCAATTACGCGCTGATCCTCAAGAACCAGGCCTATTACTTCAGCGTCGCTGGCGAGATTGCCGATTCCAGGCAGTGCATCGAGCGGGTTGTCACTACAAACGGCACCTTTTACTCGGCCTGCAAGAAGCCGTAGCCCTTCAAATATGCCCGCCGATGCCTAGCTTAGTGGGGGACGATTGAGTGGCCCAAACGAGGGAGATTCCGATGAAACCGAAACTATTTGCGATCTTGCCGCTTATTTTATCTCTCGCCGCACCGGCCTTTGCGCAAGGGACGCAGCAGAAGAATACGTCAGTCCGCACACAAGGCTCTACTGCTGGAACCCGACCGCCGGTGGCGACGCAGCCCAGCAACAATCCGTTTCAGAACCCGATTGGCCAGGGAGTGCCACCCGCGGCTTCGTCGAATCCCAACGCCAACAGCAACCGAACCAATGTGCCGCGCTAGATAGCTGAGAGATCGCGAATGGTGGTCTGGGCCAATTTCACTCAAGCTTGACTTCGACTTCGATCACGGACGTTCCATCAGCACCAAGCGAGCTGCCGCTGATTGATAAGCGGAAATGATCGGAGCCTTTTTCAATTACGTCGGCGATATAGCGGAACGATGGGCCACCCAGAACTAAACGACCCGATTTCGGCACTTCGATGATTGCTATCTTGTCGATCATCAATGTCGACCAGCGCAGCCCTTGGATGCATTGGGCGCCGGCTTTCACCGTCATTGACCAGCGCACAGTGTCAGATCGCAGCTTGAATGGCTGCGGGTGGAGGATGCACACGCCCCCTGCAGAGACTTCGGTCGACACCCCCATTATCGTCTGGATTAGAAACACACCTACTCTCAATCGGATAAGTGGGGTCATGAAAGGCTTCTTGGGCTGATCTGCACCGGTCCACTGCGCGCTGGATGACGTGGTCGGATCTGGAACGGCGTCACCTCGGCCACGCTTCGTCTGTCAAAAAATACTCTAGTGGTTAGTATGATCGTGCAAGCTCCCACTCCAATGCACTCCCGATGATCGCCTCCAGACTGTCGAACTTTGGTCTCCAGTCTAGTTGCGAGATTGCGACGCGGGGATCTGCGATGAGTCTAGCCGGATCACCTGGCCGCCGCGCCGCCTTGCGAATGTCGAGCTTCTTCCCTGATAACTGTTCAACGGCGTGTAGGACCTCCAGCACAGAATAGCCGCGGCCATAGCCGCAATTCGCAATTATATTTCCTACACCATTTCTTAGACGTGCCAACGCAAGTCGGTGAGCGTCAGCTAGATCCTTAACATGGATATAGTCGCGAACGCAGGTCCCATCTGAAGTGGGATAGTCAGTCCCGAATACCTCGACGAACGGCCTTTTACCAATCGCTGCCTCGCTTGCCGCCTTGATCAGGTGACTAGCGCCTCGCGTCGACTGTCCGATGCCTCTCTGCGGATCGGCTCCCGCTACATTGAAGTATCGCAGGACCGCGTAGCTGATTGGATGCACTCTGGAAACATCTTCGAGCATCCACTCCGACATCAGCTTGGATCGTCCGTAGGGCGATTGCGGTCGAATTAGACCGCCTTCATCGACGGGTCGCAATCCCTCGCAGCTATAGATAGCCGCAGTTGACGAGAAGATAAAATGCGGCACTCTACCCGCGACAGCGGCCTCGATCAGGGCTCGTGTCTTGCTGGTGTTGTTCCGATAGTAGCGAAGCGGGTCTGCGACCGAGTCAGGAACGACGATCGAGCCGGCGAAGTGCATAATCGCATCGACATTGTGTTCGGCAATAAGGCGAGACACCAGCGTCATGTCGCCTACGTCTCCAACAACCAAACGGGCATTCCGAGACACAGCAGCTTCAAAGCCAGTGGACAGGTCGTCGAGCACGACGACGGCTTCGCCAGCGTCAGTAAGGTCCAGAACTGTTTGGCTGCCGATGTAGCCTGCTCCTCCCGTGACCAGTATTGGCATGTGCGATGTTCCCGTCGGCGGTCTTCAGTGGAAGTAGGGCGATTCTGCGCGAGCCCCATACAGACGTCTAATCCGATGGATCAACCATCGGCCCACTTCGAGGACGGCGATCTTCGCAAAACGAAAGCCTCGTGCAGCCAAGCGACGTGCGTCTTTCGAGTGCCAATTGCGTCTCAGATCAACAGCGATCTCATCCCCATAGTATCGGACCCAAATCCGTCGTCCAAGCAGACGATCTTCCTCCAGTAGAGGCGTGCCCAACGTACGGGGCCTTTGGCGGTCGTTGATGCGGAGCACCCATTTCAGCATGACGGACGGATCTGCGGACATGTTCTGCCCGTGCCAACGATAGAGCGCAACGACCTCAGGGTGAGAACGGATTCGATGTCTCGCCGCCATGCGGAAATAGACATCATAGTCCTCACAACGAGGCAAGGACACGTCGAACCCCCCGATGTCGCACAGTTTCTGCCGATCATAGATAACGGTGGCATGCATGCCAATGGCGTTACCCGTCAAAAAGGCGCGAAAAGCGTCGGGGCCGATGTCCGAATAAACGTCTTCACCGAGCGGCTCGCCTTGAGGTCCCACGCGGCGGTGCGCGCCATAGGCCAGGCCTATGCATGGACTAAGGGCATGGCAGGCTAGGCCTGCCCGTACCGCATTGGGCATCAGAAGATCATCGGCATCGAGAAAAACGACGTAGGATGACGACGCTGCAATGAGCCCGGTATTGCGTGCCGCCGCAAGTCCCGCATTATGCTGCGTGACCAGCCTGACGCATGGATAACGGGCCACGACGGAAGCCGGATC
Source organism: Bradyrhizobium sp. F1.13.3 (assembly GCF_040548265.1). NCBI lineage: Bacteria > Pseudomonadati > Pseudomonadota > Alphaproteobacteria > Hyphomicrobiales > Nitrobacteraceae > Bradyrhizobium > Bradyrhizobium sp. F1.13.3. Next base: position 5,346 of record NZ_JBEPRI010000013.1, read on the forward strand.
GTCCGTTGATCCGTCATCCACGACGATGATCTCGTCAAACGGCACGGTCTGCGCAAGCGCGCTTTCGATTGACGCGGGCAAGAAGTGAGCCTGCTGATAGGTATTTATTACGAGTGCGATTGAACTGGTCATGAACCTCGTCCGTGACCGGCAAGGCCGGGTCACAAACCATCAGCCTCCCGGCCGCACATCCCCAAAAACGTAGAAGAGCATATTCCATCGCGCTTCCGCAAGCGCACGCATACTTGGCCCCAACTGGGTCCGTTAGCGGTAGTTATTATTGTTAATCAGCGGCTCACCCCCGTCTTGCGACCCTCACGAGGGTTGAAATCTCGGGCTCGCATCGCCTATCTTTGGACGGACAGTGCAATCAACGGACGGTGCGTCTCGCGAGCATCCGGACCTAAGGGAGCGTAAGGAGCTGGAAGTGTGAATCCCAGCGGCGCTAAATTCTCACAGTCTTTGCGTTCAAACAGTATGGCGAATAATAATTGCGGCGCGGGACATCTTGAAGATACGCTTGGGCAAGCGCGTCCGGCCGATATCAGCGTCATCGTTGTTACCTACAACCACGAAAGCTTCATTGCGCAAGCAATCGAGAGTGTACTGGCGCAGTCGACAGATCGCCTTCTCGAGGTAATCATCAGCGAAGACAGGTCCACGGACCGCACGCGCGATATTGTAAAAAGCTATGCAAGGCGTGACAAGCGCATTCGCTTAATGCTTTCGGAACGGAACATTCGTACAAATGAAGTGGTTGCCAGAGCGATAAGGAATGCGGCGGGACGTTATGTTTGCATTTTAGACGGTGACGATTACTGGCTGGAGAATGATAAGCTCGAGCAACAGGCAAATTTTCTCGATGCCAACCCGCGTTACTCCGCTGTTTTTCACAACGCCCTGATCGAGGATGGGTTTCCCGCCAAGCGTCGCTGGACCAGACCTGATCTACCGAAGATGTTTACTTTGAAAGAGATCTGGGAAGGCAACCCATTTGCCACCTGCGCCGGCATGCTTCGCCGCGCGTGTCTCGAAGGTCTGGGCAGCTGGTATGACGCATTGTTCCCCATCACGGATTGGTCACTCTACATCCTTTGCGCGGAGCACGGGCCAATCGCGTTCGCAGACGAAATTGTCGGAGCTTATCGGCAGCATCCGAGTAGCGAATATTCAGCCCTTTCGAGCCATGAAAAAATGGATCGGACCTCATGCTTCTATCGCAGGATGGGAAAGACTGGAGGTGCCTCACGAGGGGCTTTCGCTCGGGAAGGTTGCTCGCGGTATTTTTTTGATTGGGCAACGGTTTACGCAGGGAACGGGCAGTTTCGGTTAGGATGGGATTGCCTTTGGCGAAGCGTGAAAGGAGGGGGTATCGGACGCTCCGTCACGTGGGTCGACGCGTGCCGGCTAGCCATTCGTCTTGCCATGGGAGGACTACATTAGCGATAGCTTGCTTGGTCCTGCCTCGATCTTTCGACCGCGCGTCCTTCCGATCACAGATGGCGAGCCGCGGCCGACTTGGTCGATCATAGTTCCGACATTCAACAGTGGGCGTTTTCTCGAGCAAACATTACGAAGTGTTCTGGACCAGGACTCGGGCATCGCGCAGATGCAGATCGAGGTGGTTGACGATGCATCAACAAGAGATGATCCCGCCGAGATAGTTCGGCGCCTGGGAAAAGGGCGCGTAACATTTTATCGCCAACCTGCGAACGTCGGACATATTCGAAATTTCGAGACTTGTCTGAATCGCGCTCGAGGCCACCTAGTACACCTTCTTCATGGGGACGATTTCGTGTCGCCAGGGTTCTATGCGGCTCTTGAACGAGGGTTTAACGCTGATCAAAACGTAGGAGCGGCTTTTTGCCGTCATGCTTTTGTAGACTCGGAAAGTCGTTTCAGGTCGTCTTCGGCATTGGAACGAGTCGAGGCGGGCTGCCTCGAAAATGGGCTGGCTCGTCTTGCAGAAGAGCAACGAATCACCACGCCTTCGATAGCCGTGCGTCGTACGGTGTACGAGCACCTGGGCGCCTTCGACGAGAGGCTAATATGCAGTGAAGACTGGGAAATGTGGGTCAGGATCGCCGCTCAATACAAGGTCTGGTACGAGCCGCGGCTACTAGCAAGCTATCGGATGCACGAGGACTCGAATACGGGCCGACACAGAAGGCTGGCACAGGAGTTGGAATATTCGCGACAGGCCATCGCGATATTCCGTGGCTACCTGCCGAAGCAATTTCGCTATGCGGCACGTCGCGCTCGGAATATTTATGCCAGCGTGGCTTTGACGACAGCAGAAGAGTTTTGGTTGCGAGGCGATATTGAAGCAATGGATGCCCATCTCAAGTGCGCGCTGCGGCTAAGCTGCTCCCCAAGAATCCTGATGCGCTTCTGTCGGCTCTTTTCGAAGAGACGCAGAACGGTGAGCAGCAAATGATAACCGCGCCAGCCATGTATTCTTCGCCAGTGCGAGTGGCCGTGGCAGGCTGCGGTGCAGTTTCTCGTCTATACTACGCGCCGGCTTTACGGCGGCTCCAGGCAGCTGGTCGCCTCCATGTTGAAGCGGTCTTTGATCCGGATCTGAAAGCCGCGGGCATCTTTGCAAAGAACTTCACGGGGCCAAGAAAGGTGTCATCCTACGGCGACCTGCTAGGTAAATCGACCGAATTGATAATCCTCGCGTCACCGCCGGAATTTCATCCGCAACAGGCCATTGACGCACTGGAATCGGGCATCGCGGTCCATTGTGAGAAGCCGCTTGCGATGAGTGCCAAGGACGGCCAACTCATGGTCGAAACCGCAGCTAGATGCAACCGATTACTGTCCGTCGGGCTAATGCGCCGTCGGTTTGCGGCTACCCGGTCGATACGGGAATTGCTTCACTCCAAGTTCCTCGGGGACGTGACCTCCATTGACATTTTTGAGGGAGGCCCCTTCGATTGGCCTGTGGCATCTCCGGAGTATTTTACCCGGCACCAGAGTGGCGGGGGTGTACTGTTGGACATCGGCACACATGTTCTTGACCTCCTCCGGTGGTGGTTCGGCGAACCGCTTTCCGCCGTCTACGAAGACGACTCCATGGGTGGAGTCGAGGTAAATTGCCGAATTGTTCTAAGGTTCCGCAACTTTGACGCGAATATCCGACTCAGCCGGGATTGGGCACGACCCAATCGTTATTTTATTCGGGCAACCAAGGGCTGGCTCACATGGACCGCAAACGAGGCCAGAAGCTTTGCCGTCGGCCTTCATGGGGCTAGTTCGGCCGCTGAGGTGCTCCTTTACCATCCGACCAACCAGGGCATTGAACCTGCCCTTGGGTCCGCCGGTCGGGATTTTGAGTTCGCCTTCGATTCGCAGCTGGAGGCAACGATTGCGGCTCTAACCGGGCAAGCGGAAATTGTTTCCGGAGCTGACGCCCTCGCCACTTTAAAACTCATCGAAGGATGCTATGCAACACGGGTTCCAATGTCTGCCGGCTGGATGCTTTAAACGCAAGCACGCGAATTTGGATGCGGAATGATGCGAGAGATCGCAATTTTAGGTGCGAGCGGATTTATCGGCAATCGAACCGTCGAGATGTTTCAACGCGATGGTGGCGTGCATGTGCGCCCCGTCGTCCAGCGACCCTCGCGAGCTGCGCTGCCACGACGTTTTGATCTTCCGGTTCGTGTCGCTGATGCCCTCGATACGGAATCTCTGACTTCTGCCTTTGAAGGCTGTGACAGTGTCATCATGGCAATAGCAGGTCCTCCGGAGACGATCGTCCGCTCTGTAGAGCCTGTCTATCGCGCGGCAATGAAATCGAACGTGAGACGGCTGATTTATCTCAGCTCGGCCTCTGTTCACGGGCAGGCGCCGGCAAGTGACGTAAACGAGACGACGCCTCTCTCCAGACGACAGCCGCTTGCTTACAACAAGGCGAAAGTCGTTGCGGAGCAAAAGCTTGAGCAACTACGCAAGGTTGGTCCGGTCGAAGTCGTCATATTGCGGCCCGGCATTGTCTTTGGCCCGCGGTCGCAATGGACCGGTGGTGTCGCAGACGAGATTCTAAATGGCACGGCATACCTTACCGAAGGTGGGTGGGGCGTATGCAATTCGATCTACGTGGACAATCTTGTCCACGCGATCAAGTTGGCGCTGGTTGCGCCGAATGCCGATGGCAAGGCTTTTCTTTTGGGGGATGCGGAAACAGTCACGTGGCGAGACCTCTATCTTCCAATCTGCGAGGCGCTGGGTTACGATCTCGGCGATTTACCAACGCCAAAGATGGCAGACGTTATGGATGAGCGCCCCTCAATAGCGCAGAGGCTGCGGGCAACGAATCTCTTTCGAAGCCTGCGCTGGCTTGTTCCGCGCCCGGCACGAGCAGCCGTGAAGGCGGCCCTCCGTGAGATGCGTCAGCCTCTCAGGACGGAAAGCCAAACCTCTTATCCCGTTACGCTAGAGCGCGCGTTGTTGCACACCTCGTCATGCCGGCCTCCCTACGCTCGCGCCCAACGCGAATTGGATTATTGCCCCCCTATAACCTTCGAAGAGGGCTGCCGGCGATCGGTCGAGTGGCTTGGTTTTGCTGGTTACCCGGTTAAGGGCACGTCGAGCTACGCCAGAGCCGCTCGGCAAGCATCTGCTAGCCTATCACCGATCGACCTGATCTCGCGCTCGTAAAACCTAACAGATTCGGATTTGATGAGTCTTTTCAGGGCGGACATGTCGATCTATCTGAGCTGATAGCGAGACTCGCTAGGCCGAAACGCGCCGTCAGGAGTTAGGGGTGTTGAGACTTATGGCTCCCAAGGTCAGCTGCATTATTATCGTCTACAACGGAGAGAAGTTCCTAAACGAAGCGGTCGAAAGCGTAATAGCGCAAAGTTTCGCCGATTGGGAGCTTCTTATCGTCGACGACGGTTCAACAGACTCAAGTCTTGAAATCGCGCAGAGATTTGCCCAAACCTTTCCCAATATCATTCGTTCGTTGCATCATGCCGATGGAGGGAATCATGGAATGAGCGCAACGCGCAACCTTGGACTTTCGCACGCGCGAGGCGACTACATCGCCTTTCTGGATGCTGACGACGTGTGGCTCCCTAACAAGCTCATGGTACAGGTCGCCGTCCTTGACGCGCAACCTGGTGTAGGCGCGACCTACGGAAGAGCGCTCATTTGGCATTCATGGGAGGGAGGCACGGCGAAAGAAGCAGATTTTTTTTACGAGCTCGGGGTAACGCCAGATCACACTTATTATCCGCCCACACTGCTCCTTTCCCAACTGCTAAACATCTACCAGAGCCCAACCACAAGCGGCTGTCTTTGTAGACTAGCGCTGGTGAACGAGGTTGGCGGGTTCGAGCCTGCCTTCAAGGGCATGTTCGAGGACGCCGTGTTCTTTGCCAAGGCCCTATCAATTGCCCCCTTTTTCGTCTCTGAGAAGGTACTTTTCAAGTACCGTCAGCACAGCTCAAGTGCCGGCGCCATCTCTGCTGCAGAAAATCGAGATGTTTGGACCCGCCTACGTTTCCTGCTTTGGTTCAAAAGATACGTTCGAAAATCAGCTCCAGATCCAAGGGTTATTAAGTTAGTTGCGTCACTCATCCGCAAGCAATTCTGGCTGGTGGCATCTGAGCATTTGAAATCCATCTTTCGTAAACACAAGGCGTCTTGCGCAAGTTGATACCAAGCTAATGCCGGCTATTTCCATCATCACTCCCGTTCGTAACCTCGAGCAATATCTATCTGCTGCGATCGAAAGCGTGCGAGCGCAAACGTATGACGACTGGGAGATGATCATCGTGGATGATGGATCGTCCGATCGAAGCTTCGAAATCGCGACCTCGGCCGCGGCAGAAGATTCGAGAATCTGTCCCATTCGGTCAGATGGTCGTGGCGCAGCAGCGGCTCGCAACACCGGATTGAGGATTGGGCGCGGTAGGTTTATCACATTTCTTGATGGCGATGACCTGTTCGAACCGGAAAAGCTTGAAAAGGATATAAAGGTATTTGAAGCCAATCCCCAGGCGATGTTGACGTACGGACCGACCTTGTGGTGGTTTTCCGACGATCCTTCTCGCAACTGGGCGGAGCAGATGTCGGGCGAGTCCGGCCGTTTGCACATAGCACCAAAGCTGCTTGACAAGGTCATCCTTCGTCAGCGCTCCCAGGTTCCTTGCATTTGCGCAGTCATGGTCCGTCGCGAGGCTTTGCAGTCCGTTGGAGGATTCCATGAATCGTTCCAACTCTATGAGGATCAGACTCTCCTGGTAAAACTGTTGCTGCGCTATCCAGCGTTCGTGACCGACACCCCGACCAGCCGGTATCGGCAACATGCCCACTCCACGTCAGCCCGGGCCACCGAAACCGGGGATTACGATCGCATGAAGCCTCACCCTGCGCGTGTTATTTTTCTTGAATGGATTAACGCCTATATCGTCGAGTCAGACCTGATGACTTCCCGGCTGGATAGGTCGATACGTTTCGCATTTGCACGCAGTCTGGCACCGCGTTTTCCCATAACCCTGCAGGATAGAATTGACCTCGCCGCCGAAACCGGCCACTTGCTAGCCCAAAGGTTAAAACCAAGGCACATCTTAAGGAAAGCTTACAGGCTAATCCGCTCTCAATAAGGAAGACAGCCGCCCAATACTGCTCGCGATCTGCACCGCAATATGTCCGCTCGTCATCGGCTGCCCGAAAGTAGCACCATTCGAACTTCGAAAATTAATGTGACCGATGTTCCGAATGGCAGTCACTTTTCGGCCAGATCTACATTGTGGTAATTGAGAGGGCGCCCTACCAATGTTGGCGCTATTGGTCATGAGATTATTCTCCCCTGAATCTCGCGTCAGATTATCGGCGCCTTCGCCGCAACGAATTCCGACGCTAAGGGATTACTCGCACAGATGATCGCGGTCATCATAACTGCTTATAATCAGGCTCGCTTTTTAGAAGAGTCTATCCAGAGCTGTCTTCGCCAAAGGCGGCCTCCTGACGAAATCATTGTGGTTGATGATGGATCGGCTGACGATCCCGCTTCAGTCGTTGAACGGCATCCAAAAGTACGACTCATTGCGCAGGATAATCGCGGTTTGGCAGCCGCTCGCAACGCTGGTCTAGCGGCTGCGGCATCGGACTACATTACCTTCTTAGACGCCGACGATCGTTTGCTGTCAGGAGCCCTCGAGATAGGCGAGCGGATGCTGGCGAGGCATCCGGAGGCGGTTCTGGCTTATGGCGCCTATCGCTATATAGATTCGGCTGGTGAGATTATCTCCGGCAAAAACTACGTTGCGAAGCTTGATGATCCGTATCTTCAGTTTCTCAGGATAGGCAACTTTATTGGTATGCACGCAACCGTTATCTATAGAAGCGACAGGCTTGCGGCGGTTAATGGATTCAACGAGGCTATGCTGGCTTGCGAAGACTATGAGCTGTTTGCGCGATTAGCTAAGATCGGTCCACTCGTTTCGCACGACAATGTCATAGCCGAGTATCGAATGCACAATGCCAACATGTCCAGGAATCGGCCGATGATGCTTGCAGCCGCGCTAAAGGTATTAGATGGCCAGCTAACCGGCAACATCTCGGCGAATGTCCAACTCGCTGTGCAAGAGGGTAGACGGTTCTGGAAGGACTATTATGCGAGCGAATTGAGTGAGGATGCTTTCAAGCTTTTCGGAACAAAGCCTATTAGATCTATCCGCATGTCACTGCAGGCGATGACGATGTCCCCCGCTGCCGCGCTTGAGATAATAACATCGAGGGTCAAGTCCAAGATTAAGAATCATCTACGATCATTTATCTAGCCGCGAAAACGATGAGCTTCTCTGATCTGATCGAACCGATTTGTTTGCGGCGTGTTGGTTTAGTCGATAACACGCAATTCCGCTGAATGAGACAGCCGCACGATGCCATGATGCTCCCTTAGATAGGGCCAATACGAACCGTTGACGGTCGCCGCGACGACCTCAAAGCTGACGCAGGCCTCCGCCGATAGCCTTGGCTCATCCTCTCCCCAGGCAAAAAGCGAGTACCCCGCGACGTAAGTCCCCGGCAGCAAGCAGAGCGAGCGTACATTAAACACGACTTCGACCGGCTGCGTTATGTCGAACTGGTCGACGCCCTCGGCCAAGCTTTCGAGAGACGAGATTAAAGCTCCCTCCTGATCGAAAATATCGACCTGTGCGACGCCTCGCTTGAACGACTGCTTGGCTCCCAGCCGCAGCGCAAAATCGTAGTCCCCACCGAATTTGAGATGATCGCATACGGTCTTGGATGATGGTTCGAGAATGCGAAGTTCTCCCCAAAGCTCGACTGTCCCAGTCCGTTCACCGTGGACGGATCGAGGGGTCAAGTCCAGCAGATAGGCATCGATGACGGGAGAGGCTGCGCCGACCTGCTTCAGATGGCCGCCCTCCAGATAGACCGCCATGTCGCAGAGCTGCCGGACCATGGCCATGTTGTGGCTCACGAACACCACGGTTCGCCCCTCCCCTGCGGCATCCTTCATCTTGGCGAGAGACTTGCGCTGGAAATCGGCATCCCCGACCGCCAAGACTTCATCCACCAGAAGGATATCGGGCTCAAGATGCGCAGCGATTGCGAAAGCCAGGCGGACATACATTCCAGAGGAATAGCGCTTGACGGGCGTCTCCATGACGGAGCCGATGTCAGCGAATTCTATGATGCGATCCAGCTTCGACGTGATCTCGGACTTGCTCATTCCGAGGATCGCACCGTTGAGATAAATATTTTCGATCCCATCGAGCTCAGGATGGAAGCCTGCGCCCACTTCAAGCAGACTGCCTACGCGTCCCCTCAGTCTGGCCTCCCCCTCCTCCGGCTCGGTAATCGACGTCAGCACCTTGAGAAGCGTCGTCTTGCCCGAGCCATTGCGGCCGATTATTCCGCAAACACTCCCAACCGGGACGGAGAACGTGACGTCCTTCAACGCGTAGAACTCGCCGTTCGATCGCGCCCGCCGTTCGCGTCGGCGAGCAAGAAGCAGCGCGACTTCTTCACGCAGGGAACTCATGCCAATGGCCCCGCGGCGATATCGCTTCGAGAGCCCTTGAACTTCGATGGCCGGCCGGTCCTGCATCTCAGATCGTATCCATGACATTGCGCTCAACGCGCTGATAGAGCAGAACGCCAAACGCCAGAACGACACCCGTCGTGAAAAGCGATGCAAGGAACTGCCCGGGCGTGAGCATCGACTCGCCGAGTAAGCACCAGCGACTCTCCTCAACGATCGCAGCTAGCGGATTGGCAAGGCTCGCCACCGCCCTGAACTGCTCCGGGATAGCGGAGAAAGGATAGAGCACCGGGGTCACGAACATCGCCACCTGGACCAGGAACGCCGTCATGAAGCCCAAGTCTCGATACTTGGCCGTCGACGCTCCAAGAACGAGCCCTAGCCCTAGCGAGAACGCTGCGAGATGGAGCACCACCAGAGGAAACAAGAGAATGCGCCATGAAACCCCGTCCGTCTTTCCCATCCATTGGAAAGCCGTAAGGAAAACGAGGACAATAGCGAACTGAATCAGGAGCGCCGCTGCACTGGAAATCAGAGACGACAACGGAACTATTATGCGAGGGAAGTAGACTTTGTTAAAGAGGTGTTCGTTCTCAATAAAAACCTGACTGGTAGCGAAGATGACCTGCGAGAAATAGGACCACACGATGAGGCCCGAAAGGTAGAACAGAGGGGCTGGCTGATTTGCGGTCGACACTCCGGCCAAGCCGCTGATGGTGGCCGTGAAGACCGCCGTCCAGACGAGCGGCTGAAGGAACAGCCAACCAGGGCCAAGCAGTGTCTGCTTATGACGAACCTTGATGTTGCGCAGGGCGAAGAGGAACAGAAGATCACGGTGTTCCCAAGTGCGACCCAGGTTAAGGTCGAACCAGCCGCTCCTACGCCTGATGATCGTGATCCGCTTTGCGCTTCCGGTCATAGAGAAGGATCCTCAATTCTCTTTTCGAACTCGTCGCCCTTCCAATCACCCACGTAAATTCGCGGCAGCGTCAGGGGGTCGTCATTTCGTCTGACAGCGCGGGCCTCCACCGTGCAGGCAAGATCAAAGCCGGCCTCTCGAACCGCTCGCACTGTCGCATCGTTATGCTCACCGAACGGGTAGGCAAAGGAGCGCACAGTGGTGCCCGCAAGTTCTTCGCAGGTGCGCCGGCATTCGGCGATCTCCTTGAACTGAATGTCCGCGCTGTGCGCCGGCAAAGTCGGATGTGTCAGCGTGTGAGCCCCGATCGCGATAAGACCGTCAGAAATATTCCGCACTTCTTGAGCCGTCATCGCCCGATGCATCTCTCGAGCCGCGAGATCACAGGACGACCATCTGCCGATCTCCGCAAGGAGCTGCGTCTGATTATCGTGCGGAAGGGCTCGCAAGCGGCCCCATATTTCCCGAAAGACCCGATCTCGCGCTTCGCGATCCGAGAACGGTGGCACAGCCCAGCGGCATCCATTGCCCGAGATTTCCAGCTTGAGGTTCTCCGGCAAGTGCTCGATCTCAAGGAAGACCCGCGCAACAGCGTCCCACCAAAATTCCCCGTTCGCGCCGATGAGCCCGGTTGTCACGAACAGCGTCATGGGGCAGTCATGCCGCTGCAACACGGGGCGCGCATTCAAATAGACATCATGATAGCCGTCGTCGAAGGTAATGGCCGCAAGCGGCTTGTCCGATGGCGTGCGCTTCCGTTCCAGCTCAAGCAAGTCGTGCAGGTGAACAACACGCCGGGTTCGCTTAAGACGCGCGATCTGCTCCTCGAAGCGCATCGGGTGCACCGCTAGCCCCCAAGGGTCAACCGGGATGTCTGCGACGCGGTGATACATGAGTATGATCGGATCAGCGCCGAACATCTGGCGTCCAATAGATCGCTTTAGCCTTCTTAGCTGCTGCAGTCTCATTCGAGTCGCCTCCTCGCCGTGGCGGCAACAATCACCGGAAAGGACTTGTCGAGCACGTCCAGCTTGGCCTGTGCCACCTCTGAAACCGCTAATCCTTGCAGGAAGCAGACCGCCGCAAAAACGTTCCCGAACGTCTCGACCTCGATATCCTTTTCCTCGAAGGCGGGCGCCAGCAATCGTCCCATTGCGATCTCCGTCAGCGACCAGAACCACGTATGTCTCCATGTTCCCCGATCGATTGGAGAAATTCCGGGCACCGTGACAAGAAGCGTTCCGCCCGGCTTGAGCGCCCCCGCAAGCTCCGCCAACGCGCCCCGCATGTCGAAAATCAGGTGGAGGGTTTGCGTGAGGACGATGCAATCGAACGCTCGTTCAGGCAAAGTCCCTGGGATCGAGAGATCGCCGATAATGGTAGCGATGGGATTCGCCGCGTCGACATGGAGAACATCGCTTTTCTCGACTTTCTTGCCGCCGAACCGGAGCGTATACTCATTGTCGCCGATTTCGAGGACTCTGCCGCGGATCCTGGCGGCGTTGCGGGCCAGGAAGATCTCGACGAAGTAGCGATCGATCGGCACTCCCCTGTCAAAGCCGAAATCGGCGCTGATCGGCTCGGTTCGCCCGAAATCGCCGAAATCGATGGTGCCTGACGGAGGTGTCCAAAGGCGGCGCGACAGCCGCTGACCGATTGGCGCCGGAGCCTTTGCAATTAGACGCTGCAATTGCCGGCGGCCGAATCTTGCGAAGCGACGAAACGCAGACAAGACGCTCATTGGCAATCATCCAATATCGGCTGCGCGGACTCAAGGCGCGGGGCAGGCCATGCCGGGCATACCAATGCAAATCTGTCATTGCGCCCGATCACTGCCGCCCCCATTTGGCGCATGGCTCTTGGTCCTCGCGCGTCCGGCCAGCCAGTTCCGATATTCCTCCGACGCAGCCAGGAAGCCATTTTCCAGCAACTCATCGATCGTCGACAGCATCCTTGCCGTCTCAAGCTTCAGGCAGAGACCCGGCAGCTTCTGCAGCCCTGCCCGATAGCCCGAATACTCGTCACTTGTCAGATAGCCGTAGCGCCCGGTTTTCACGGCTTCGGCGACCTTTGCGTAAAAGGAGCCCACGAAAGGAAAGTGCAGAAGAACACCGGAAAAATCCGCCAATCTGGCGTTCAACGCGTGGTGCCACGCGATGAACGGCTGGATCTTCCCATCCATTCGAAAAAGAGAGACCTTGCTGAGACCATTATTAGTTCCGAAGACTTTTTTCCTGATACCGCCGTGATGGGTCATGATCGCAGGGTTGGCGACCTCACCGAAGGCATATGGCGACTTCTCGATGGCCGATATATCGTAGAATGGGTATTGCGAGCGCAGACCGACGCCGGGTCTGATCCTCGCTTCCGAGATCGGCCCGTCGCTGAACATGTCCAGCATCTGGGTGATCACAGCGTTAAAGCCTCTTCGATCGAGATAGCCGATCAAAGCCTGCAACGATACGCCAGCCGACCCCGGAAAATCGAACTGTTCGTCGACGTCTACGCACAGACACCACCGATCGCGGCAGTACTTGTTCGCCAGATAGCGCTTCATGGTGTTTTCATAGGCGTGATAGGGAGCAGGGCTCGCCAGCAGCGTGACGTCGGCTTGTCTAGAAAGTACTTCGATGGACCGATCGGTCGACCCGTTGTCAAGGATCACGAAATGCTTGATGCCCATCAAGCGATGATGAGCCAGAAATGATTCGAGCCAAGGCTCGCCGTTTCGCATGACACTGATGACAATAACGTCACCAGGCTGGGAAAGCAGCTCAACAGGCCCGCTGAGATGCCTGACCCGGAACGGCAACAGGAATCCCCTCAGCCCGAATTGGACTGCATCAATCTTGTTCACGCGTCCGGGAAGGGAGCGTAATCTATCCAGAACCACAGCAGATCGTCCTTTAACTCTCAGGCGAAGGTGTACTTTGCTCCGCAGACGCAGAGCACCCGGTTACGGCAAGCCCCAATCATCAAAGCGATAAACGTCGCCCACCCGAAAGGCGATCTCGCCACCTCAAAGCCGTCTCCACAATGAAATCAATCTGCGAGTTCGTTGGGTGCCAATCCAATTCTCGTGCGGCCTTTTCGAACGACGCAACGAGCTTCGGCGGGTCGCCTTCACGGCGCGATGCATACAGTACAGCCGGGGCGGTCCCGGCAATGCGTCCAACAGCCTCCACGAGTTGGAGCACGCTCGTACCCACGCCAGTACCGAGATTGAAGACGTGGACTCCGCCTTGCCGGATCAGCATTTCGCCAGCCAGCAGATGTGCCTGCGCAAGGTCTTTAACGTGAATGTAATCCCTGATCGCGCTGCCGTCGAGCGTTGGAAAGTCCGTTCCGAAGACCGTGAACGGACGAGCCGGACTGCGGGCCGCTTCGATCATAAGCGGGATGGCATGGGTCTCGGGCTCGTGACGTTCACCGATCTCCCCGTCAGGATCACAACCTGCCGCATTGAAGTACCTTAGGGAGACCGAAACCGTCCCGTAAGCCTTGCCATAGTGCTCAAGCATGCGCTCGGTGATCATCTTTGTCCAGCCATACGGATTGATTGGTAGTTGCGGATGACGCTCGTCGATCGGCAAGTGTTGAGGGAGACCGTAACTTGCGCATGTACTGGAGAACAAAATGCGACCGCATCCGGCCCCGCGCATCGATTCGAGCAGCGCAAGTGTACCGGCAGTGTTGTTTGCATAGTACAGCGCGGGATCCGTCACCGATTCACCCACATAGGCCGCTGCGGCAAAGTGGGCAACGAGATCTGGCTTGTACATCTCCAGCGCACCTCGTACTCGCGCCCCATCCCGGATGTCGCATTCAATCAGCGGCCCCCACCGCACAGCATCCCGCCACCCCCGCGACAGATTGTCGATGACAACGACGTTCCAGCCTGCCCTGGCGAATTCCTTGCAGCAATGCGATCCGACGTAACCGGCGCCGCCCGTCACCAGAACGGTCCTTTTCATGCTGCACCATCGCGCTGTGTGCCTAGCAATTGGTCAAAATAAGCGATCGTCTTGCCAAGACCGTCGCGCAGCTGAACTGATGGCGACCAGCCAAGCGTATCGTGCGCTAAGCTGATGTCGGGCTGTCGCCGTCTAGGATCGTCGGTTGGAAGGGGCTTGAACTCGATCGCGGACTTCGACCCAGTCAGCTCTATGACAGTCTCGGCAAGCTCCATCATTGTGAACTCGGTGGCATTTCCGAGATTAATTGGTCCTGTGATCCCATCGTCCGTGTCCATCAGACGCATCAGGCCGTCAATCAGATCGTCGACATAGCAGAAGGAGCGGGTCTGCTCACCATCGCCGTAAATCGTGATGGGCTGATCGGTAAGAGCCTGCACAATGAAATTCGAAACCACTCGGCCGTCATTAGCCTGCATGCGCGGACCGTAGGTGTTGAAAATGCGCGCGACCTTGATCGAGAGATTGTGTTGACGCCGATAGTCGAAAAACAGGGTCTCGGCGCAGCGCTTACCTTCGTCGTAGCAGGAGCGCGGACCAATGGGATTTACCCTACCCCAATAGCTCTCGTCTTGCGGGTGCACCTCAGGATCTCCGTAGATTTCCGAGGTCGAGGCCTGCAGGATCCTCGCCTTAACTCTCTTTGCTAACCCCAGCATGTTGATTGAACCGTGAACGCTGGTCTTCGTGGTCTGCACCGGATCGTACTGATAGTGAATGGGACTAGCCGGGCAGGCCAAATTGTATATTTCGTCAACCTCGACATACAGCGGGAAGGTTATATCGTGCCGCATCAGTTCAAAATGAGAATACTTCAGCAGTCCGCTCACATTACTTTTGGAACCCGTGTAGAAGTTGTCGATGCACAGAACTTCGTGTTCAGCGCTAATTAATCGCTCGCAGAGGTGGGAACCTAAAAATCCAGCGCCGCCGGTAACCAAAATTCTCTTTCTCAACGACATAACCCCTTGAAATTTCACGAAATTTACCTTGTAACCGTCCAGGTCTCGCAATCCAACGAGCTTATGAATAAAAGTCTAGGCGATATAGCAAACCAGTACAGTTTAATCGGGATTTAACATTAAGAGTAGTTTGTGCGTTCTCCTCATCCCTGTGCCAATCAATTAGTTTCGGTAATTGTGCCGGCGTTCAACGCCGAAAATACCATTCGTGAGACCATTAGCAGCGCGTTGAATCAGACGCACCGCAATCTCGAAGTCATTGTCGTCGATGATGGGTCCACGGACCAGACGAGGGGAATTGCCGCGCACCTCGTCCAGGATGATCCGAGAGTTCGCTATGTTTACAAAGACAATGGTGGAGTGGCATCGGCTCGCAATCGCGGAATTGCCGAAGCACAGGGTAAGTTCATCGCCACTCTCGATGCTGATGATCTCTGGTATCCCACGAAGCTCGCGCGGCAGCTTGCGCGCTTCGAACAGAGCGGACCAGAAACTGCGCTAGTATATGCTTGGTGTTGCTGGATTGATGACCACGGCAACGTCACTGGCTCGGCCCCACCGGCACGGCTAGAAGGAAACATCTTTGCGCAAATGTGCCTGGGCAACGTCGTCATCAGTGGCAGCAACGCGCTCATCAGACGAGAAGCACTGATTGCCGTAGGAGGCTTCGACGAGTCGCTTCGTTCTCGCGGCGGACAGGGTTGCGAAGACTGGAAACTCTATCTCCAGATCGCAGAGCGATACGCGATAGCAATGGTGCCCGAATATCTCGTTGGATATCGTATTTCGCCCGGTTCAATGTCCGACGACTTCGATCAAATGATGCAATCGAGGCGGCTGGTAGAAGCCGAATTCGTCGCTGCTCACCCGGCGCTGGCCCTCGAATTTGCGCGGGGCCGGACGATACTCGCACGTTCGCTCGCGCTGCGTGCGATCGATCGGTGCCAAATTCGCGACGCGATCGAATTGCTGGGCAGTCAATCACAGGGGCGGCTGACGACGGGCGTTGCCACCCTGGCGTGGTTACTCGGAGGTTTGGCTCGGCGTTCGCTAAGATGGACGCGGCGGGACAATTCGCCCACGAGCAACAGGTTCTTGCCCCTGCGCAGAAGCTGCGACGTGACCGACTAAATGAAGCGGCACATCGAATAAGGCTTGGTGTTGGCCCGGAATGCGCCAGCAATCGTCTGGAAGCTCCGTGCGCCGTCAAGGTTTTTCAGGCGCAAGCTCATCGGTTGGATAGAAGCGAGCCTGGCGGCCCTCTCCCAAGATTTTGCCCGTCGCGGACTTGGCGACTGCCGTCCATCGGTACACGTCGGGCCGGCAGGGGCCGAATGTTCGGATGCTTCCAGCAGGCACAATTCCGTTCGCGGGCATGGGCACTTCCTCCCCGCCCAGTTCCCTCGCCCCTTGGGTTAACGTCAGCAACAACAACTTAGCGTCCGCGGGAACATTGCGAAGTCGGATCTCAGGATTTGGATACAGCGTGACGCACCCCTTTGTGCCCTGCCAAGAAAAATCCAGGGTCATCAGGGGGTCCGCCGCAGCAAGTCCCGAGGTCGAGATCCATGCGACGAGTAGGGCCCAACAAAATTTAGTCGACATAATTCCCCCTGACGAACAAGAAATTCAACGAGACAAATAGAGGCTTTGCATCGCCGCGCAGGAACGCTTGGTTGAAGACCTATAAAGAAAATTTCAAGGACCTCGAACGAGCTTGAGAGGGACCCATCGACGCCCTCCATTGATTCAACATGGAGCTGCTCCAGTAGGCAGCTCAAAATGTCCAAGATGGTCTAGTCCTTGGGTCGGAGATCAGTCTTCATCTATTCTATCTTGGGATGAGCCCGCGAACTACGCGCTTCCAAAGCGGCTTGGGCGGACGCCAAGCACCGACACAATGATGTATCGCACAAGTTTCTTCCGTGGAGAAAGGGCCTGCTCGATGGGTAAGAACTACGGGTGGATAGAGATGAAAATCCTCCCTTAGGTGTTGCTCTTCTACCCGATACTGAAAGCCAAATCCATCAGCGGCCACCTGGGCCAAGATTCTGCTTACGATCGTACGGTCTTGCGTACCGTCGGGCTTGATAAAGGAACGAGTATCGTAACGTTCAATGCAAGCTTTGACCCAAGGGTGGTTCGGTTCAGCGCCCAGGATAGCGCCTTCAACAGCAATTTCCTGGATTTCGGGCCAGTGCTCGATTGACGAGAACGCACGGTGCTTGAGGAAGCGATCAAAAGGCTTGAAGACTTCAACGTCAGAGTCCAGATAGACCCCGCCCTCTAACGCAAGCGCCTTAAGTCGGATGTAATCCGACGCAAATGCCCATGCTCGAACCGAGAGCGCCTCACGCACAAATCTCGCATCAAAAGCCGACACTCTTTCCATATTCCACCGGACGATCTCATACTCCGGCATGTGACGTCGCCAACTCTCGATACAACGTCTGTTGAGTTTTGGGAGCTCATCATCGCTGAGCCAGATGTAATGGATACGACGAGGAATGCGTTCGGAAGATGGCATCGATAATCGGACCTACTTTTTTGTACCAGCAAGTGGTCGTGTGGACAGTCATGCTCTCTGATAGTCGTCTTCAATCCGGATGATGTCGTCTTCCCCGAGATAGCTCCCAGTCTGGACCTCGATCAGCTCCAGCATGATTTTGCCGGGGTTCTCCATCCGGTGCACCGCGCCCATCGGGATGTAGATCGACTCGTTCTCGTGCACGCTTTTGACGGTCTCGTTGACGGTGACGCGGGCTGTGCCGCGGACCACGATCCAGTGCTCGGCGCGATGATGGTGCTTCTGCAGCGACAGACGTCCGCCCGGCTTCACCACGATGCGCTTGACCTGGTGGCGCTCGCCATTGTCGACCGATTGGTAGCTGCCCCAGGGCCGATGTACCCTGAGGTGCTCTTCGGTGACCTTTGGTGCGACCGCCTTGAGTTTTGTGACCAGCCGCTTGAGCCCGTTGGCATCCTTCTGGCGCGAGACGAGAACCGCATCGGCAGTCGCAACGACGATAAGATCATCAACGCCTTCGAGCGCGACCAGCGCGGCATCGGTGGTGACGTTGCAGTTGCGGCTATCTTCGAACACGGCGGCGCCATGCGAAGCATTGCCTTGCGCGTCCTTGTCCGACAATTCCCACACCGCGTGCCAGGAGCCGACGTCGGACCAGCCGCACGACACCGGCACGACCGCGGCGCGCGCGGTCTTCTCCATCACCGCATAGTCGATCGAGATCGCCTTGGCCGCGCCGAACGCCTCGGGCTCTAGCGTCACGAAGCCGAGATCGCGGCCGGCGTTACTAACAGCAGTGGAAATCGCCTCCACGCTCGCCGCATCGACCTTGCGGTATTCGTCGAGCAATACAGTGGCGGGGAACATGAAATTGCCGCTGTTCCAGAGATAGCCGGAATTGACGTAGTCGGCCGCCTTCACCGCATCCGGCTTCTCGACGAAGCGCACGACCGCGTGCACCTCGCCGGAGATGACCTCGCCCGGGCTGATATAGCCGTATTCGGTCGCCGGCCGCTCCGGCTTGACGCCGAACGTGACGATGCGCCCGGCGCTTGCGGCGGTGAGGCCTTGGCGGCACGCCGAGACGAACGCGGCATTGTCCTGCACCACGTGGTCGGCGGCGAGCGCGAGCACGATGGCTTCACTCGCGCGGTTCTGCGCGAACACCGCGCCGGCTGCGATCGCCGGGCCGGAATCGCGCCGCATCGGCTCGAGGATCACGTCGGCCTCGATGCCGATTTCGGCGAGCTGCTCCAGCACCATGAAACGATAGGACGCATTGGTGATGACGATCGGGCGATCGAACAGCGAGGCCTCCGAAACGCGCGAGAGCGTGTCCTGGAAGGTCGAGCGCGTGCCGAACAGCGGCAGGAATTGCTTGGGCCGCACCTCGCGCGAAGCCGGCCACAGCCGCGTTCCGGCACCGCCGCACGTGATCAGAGGAATAATGCGTTTTCCCGAACGAACGGGAGCGCACGAAGACAAATCAGCCACAAACAATTCTCCGCAACTCGACTGCACGGCGCAGATGACTAGCAAGTACTATTCCAACTACTCGAATAACGTAAATCCCTCACAACGTTAAGGGTTAAGGCACCGAAAGATGGACAACTCGCGCAGATTGGGGCATGAGTTCGCCTCAATGAAATGACATGTGTTCGCCTCAATGACTGACGAAATTCCGGGCGATCGACAGGTGCCAATTTGAAGATTCTGGTCCACGACTATGCCGGCCATCCCTTCCAGGTCGACCTCAGCCGCGAGCTCGCTTCGCGAGGACACCAGGTTACGCACGCCTATTTCCATGGCGATCACGGCCCCAAGGGGCGCCTCCACCGCTCCTCCTCTGACCCGGTCGGCCTGTCCTTCCAGGGCGTGAGCCTACCCCGTCCTTATGACAAAGCTTCTTTCGTAAAACGCCGGTTTGATGATGTGGCCTATGGTAAGGGGGTCGCACACCTGATTTTATCACTCAGGCCCGACCTTGTTATTTCTGGAAATACCCCCACCGAAGCCCAATCGGCGATCGTGAAGGCATCCCGCACCAGTGACGCATCCTTCGTGTTCTGGGTTCAGGATTTCTACAGCATCGCAGTTTCAAAGTTACTGCGAAAGAAGATGGGGGCCGTGGGATCAGCAATCGGCGGCTACTACCGTTTCCTGGAACGGGGGCAATTTGCCAGTTCTGATGCCATCGTTGTGATCACCGATTCTTTTGCTGACGTTGCAAAGAACTGGGTCACCCGCAAGGACAAGATCTTCACGATCGAGAACTGGGGCACGCTAAACGAGATCGCCCCCCTTCCAAAGAACAATGATTGGGCACGACACCACGGCCTTGCTGATACCTTCAACTTCCTTTATTCGGGCACGCTTGCACTGAAACACAACCCTCAATTGCTTGTCGATCTCGCCAAAGAAGTGAAAGGGCGTGCCAATGTCATCGTTGTAAGCCAGGGCGTGGGCGTCGCCCAGCTTGAGCGCGCCAAGCAAAAGGATTCGATCGACAACCTAATTCTGTTGCCACTGCAGCCGTTTGCCGATCTGCCCAATGTGCTCGCAACTTCGGACGTAACAGTGGCGACCATCGAGCCGGAGGCCGGCATGTTTTCGGTTCCTTCCAAGGTGCAGTCATATTTCTGCGCCGAGCGTGCGGTATTGCTGGCCGCACCAGCAGAAAATCTTGCCTCCCAGGTGGTCCGCAAGAACGGAGCTGGTCTTGTGGTCGATCCGATCGACAAGGCAGGTTTCCTGCGTTCCGCACTTCAGCTTTTGGAGGATGATGCCTTGCGCGTCGGGGCGGCGGAAAGTGGTAGGAAATTTGCTTTGAACAATTACGACGTTACACGAGTGGCTGATCGCTTTGAAACGGTGTTTCAATACGCGATCCGCGCGAGAGATGCCAGAAAGGGAACTTCATGACTAAGACTGCCTTGGTTTGTGGCGCAGGTGGATTTATCGGCGGGCACCTGGTGAAACGGCTTAAGCGCGAGGGGTTCTGGGTCCGTGGCGTCGACCTGAAATTTCCGCCATTTGCCGAGACCGAGGCCGACGATTTCGCGAGAGGCGATCTGCGCGACCAGTATTTCTGCCGTCAGATCGCGGACCGCCGCTTCGATGAGGTTTACCAACTCGCCGCTGATATGGGCGGCGCTGGCTATATTTTCACCGGCGAGCACGACGCGGACGTGATGCACAATTCAGCCACGATCAACCTGAACATGCTTGATGCCGGTCAGAAGCGGAACGTGCGCGGTATGTTCTACTCGTCCTCCGCCTGCATGTATCCCGAACACAATCAGATGGATCCCAACAATCCGAACTGCGCCGAGGATTCCGCCTATCCGGCGAACCCGGATAGCGAGTATGGCTGGGAGAAGTTGTTTTCGGAGCGCCTCTACCTTGCCTACAACCGCAATTACGGCATGCGCAACCGCGTCGCCCGGTATCATAACATCTTCGGGCCTGAGGGCACCTGGGAGGGGGGCAAAGAGAAGGCCCCGGCCGCCGTTTGCCGTAAGGTCGCGCAGGCGACCAGCGGCAGCGAGATCGAGATCTGGGGTGACGGCACCCAGACCCGCTCCTTCCTCTTCATTGACGAGTGCCTGGAAGGCACGATCCGCCTGACCCGCTCCGATTTCGAGGGCCCCGTCAACGTCGGCTCGCAAGAGATGGTCACCATCAACCAGCTCGTCGACATCGTCGCCGACATCGCCGGCAAGAAGCTTTACAAGAAGCACATTCCCGGCCCGCTCGGCGTGCGCGGCCGCAACTCGGATAATCGGCTGATCGGACAAAAGCTCGGCTGGAAGCCGTCTGCCACGCTGCGCTCGGGCCTCGAGAAGACCTACGAGTGGATCGAGCGGCAGGTGCACCGGAATACGAAGAAGGCGGCGGCGTAGGCGCTGTGCGCATATCCCACGAGGCAGGCCTGTATAGACCCGAAACCAGACGTCGTGAACGGTGCGAGAGAGCAGCTCATGATATCTCCACTGTTCGAATTCGCTCGTTGGCCGACTTAAATGTCCTTCCAAAAGACTGTTCTGGTTTATCGCAATGAGCTGTTGCCCATTTCCGAGACCTTCATAAAGGAGCAAATGTTGGCGCTTCACTATTGGCGCCCGGTACTGGTCGGACGTCGCCTGCTGAATCAATTGCCTCTGGACGATATCGACGTACGTATCGTCGGTCTTAGGCATTCGACGACCGCGACTAACGTGGTGTCGAAGTTGCGGCGGGCCCTTGGCGTCGTTCCATCCAAAGTCATTGAGGAACTCAAATCGGAGAATCCGCTACTCGTTCACGCTCACTTTGGAATTGACGCGCTCGACGCTTGGCCGATCGCACGCGCGCTGAAGGTGCCGATGCTCGTGACTCTCCACGGTTATGACATCAACACTCATCGGGCATGGTGGGAAGCAGGGCACGGAGGGATTCGCATGCGCTTTTATCCGCGACGCCTTCTGCGTCTGGCTCGCCGGCCCCACGTTAGCTTCGTTGCTGTCTCTCAAGCGCTTCGCCGGCGCGCGATCGGGTTCGGCATTCCCGCTGAGAAGATCGCGGTAAGTTATATTGGAATTGACATCCGAAAGTTTCGAACGGGCGACGTCCCTATCGCGCAACGGGCACTCCGGGTGCTGTTCATCGGCCGTTTGGTGGAAAAAAAAGGCTGCGAGTTCCTCATCAGTGCGATGTCGCGTGTACAGAAAGAGCTTCCAGCCGCGCAACTAACCGTGGTTGGTGATGGACCTTTGCGACAGGATCTGGAACAGATGGCCAGGACTCTTAACGTCCGGATATCATTCCTCGGAGCGCAGTCAAGCGCTGACGTCAAACGTGAGCTCGACGCCTCACGCGTCATGTGTCTGCCCAGCGTGACGGCGAGAAATGGCGACGCGGAGGGCTTCGGACAGGTGCTTCTCGAGGCGCAAGCCTCAGGCGTTCCGGTCGTGACTTCAGCCTTTGGTGGAGCAGACGAAGGCATCCGCGAAGGTGTTACAGGATTTTCTTTTGCGGAACGCGACGTCGAGAGACTCGCCCAGACATTAACAAAACTTCTGACGAATGATGAACTTCTCACTCAAATGGCCCATGAGGGCCCAAGCTTTGTCGCTAGCAAATTTGACGTCATCGAGCGTACGAAAAAGCTCGAAATCTTGTACGGTCAACTCGGGTTAGCACAACAAACTCGACAATCAAAGACGACAAATTCGTCCACACACCGATGACTCAACGCTGGTTTCGTTGAGCTCGCATACGCGCAACGCGCAGGAGAATACTTTTGGCTCAATCAATGAAGTCGAACCGCCTTGCCCGAAGAATCGCCAATGTTCCAATTCTCGGACCGTTAGCAAAGCACTTTTACTACGCTCTTCGAGGTGCAGACGCGCTCCCGACCGAAGTCACTTGTGAGATGCTGGGAGGCTATAAGCTCCTGCTGCAGCCGGCGAGGGACGAATTCGAGCGGCGGATGTATCGCGATCGTGAATACGAACCAGCGACGCTATCGTTGCTTGATAAGGTGCTGCGCCCCGGCGACACGATGGTCGACGTCGGTGCGAACCTTGGACTCATGAGCATCCATGCAGCTCAAAGAGTGACTAGCAACGGTCGCGTAGTAGCGATTGAACCGCACCCCGTGTATTTCAAAAGGTTAGTGGACAATGTTTCGCTGAACGGCATTAAGAATGTTGTTGCCGTCAACAGCGCAGCAGGGAGCGCGATTGAGCAGAGGACGATTTACGACAGTCCGGACGTCAATATCGGGCGCTCTTCACTGATTGATCCTGGTGTTGGCGGCATGGTAGCTGGGCAAGTCACCGTAGACACTCTCGATCATCTGCTGTCGGACGCACGCGTACGAGACGTTCGCCTCCTTAAGATTGATGTCGAGGGGTTCGAATTGGAGGTGTTGAAGGGTGCCTCAGAGACTCTGAAACAACTTCCCATCATCTGTATGGAGTTCGACGTCGCACTTCCAACCGGCGGCTGGGACCACTTTTCTACTCATGATCTTCTAATGGAAACGTCAAATTATTCTTGCTACAGATTCAAGCGAACTAAATTCCACAGTTCGCCTTTGGTTGAGGTTACGAAAAAGCAGGAAATGCAATCGCTCAAATTTGACAATCTCGTGTATGTCCCGAAATCATTGATAGGAGATTTGCCCAAAGGGCTGTTTGCGTAACCGCTTCCTCGTTGATACCGAAGGAGGCCAGTGTCCGGCTGAACGCGAGAGCGGTCGGTACTCTTAGGCTCCATTCCAATTCAGACCAGTCGCTCAGCGATCATGAAATAGCCAAGTGGGAACTGGGTCGAAGTCTTCTGAGCGAGCTTCACGCCAAGTCGGCTCTTTGCGAACCACCACCCGACAGCTTGCAACATTTGCGCCGTGAAAGTGCCTCCCAAAGGCAATCTTCTGATGTTCTTCGAGATGACATCAAGTACTATTTCTACCGCGCCGCCGACCGGATTTAGACAGACAATCCGCATACCCGAATGATCCATGAATCTACGCAAAGCGAATTCAGTATAGCGATAGTAGTCATGTGGAGCCTCATGCAAAGGATAATAAAAGGGAACGCTCATGATGAGCTTGCCCCCTGGCGACAGCAGTCTGCTGATCTCGAGGCAAAGGTCCATCGGCACAGGAATATGCTCAAGAACGTCCGATAGAACGATCGTATCGAATGCTCCGTCAGGGTAGTCAATAGGCTGCGTCAGATCGGCTTCCTTGTCCAGGTAGGTTGTCTGGTGCAGGCTATTTCCCCAATCAATGCAGGTGACTTCGTTGACCAGATTTCTGTAAACGCCGTAAAGCGGTGCCTTGCCGCAGCCGAGATCAAGCAATCGACCTGAGGCGTGCAATCTGAGCGCCTCAAAATATCTTGCTGCGAAAAGATTTGCAGCGAGCCTCGAACTCAGACTCACTTCAGTGACATCGTCAGATGCCAAAAGTTGCTCGCCGCGCAGGACGTACTTCGTCTCTTTCCAGTTTTCGGCGTTACGCAATTCGATCACGGATAAGGTTGAGATTGGATGTGCAGCCGTCATCGACAGCTGATTTGTACAGTACAATGCTGTGGCACCTTGGTCTAGATGCTACGCCCGAGGCCTTGGATCATTTGTCGCAACTATGAACCCAACCTTTGCGCGGGCGGCGTGATCAATTTGACCCTACTCGCCTCTTCATTCTATGGGTATTTGGGACAATCGGCCACCCCACCTGGTATATTTCGCATCGAGCATAATGAGAACGGTCTGAACGGTGGATGCAAATAGCAAATCGCGCGCGGCCAAAAACATCGCCATCACTGGGATCGCTCAGACTTGGCGCGTCCTAACAGGCTTCGTTCTCACCGTGTTCACGACGCGCCTTCTCGCTCCATCCGATTTTGGGATCCTAGCCATGGTTGCGACGGCTACCGCACTGATTGGCCTTGTCAAGGATTTAGGCATCAGCCAGGCCATCATACAGCGCGGCACTACTGATCGCAGCCAACTCAACTCGCTGTTCTGGGTTTCCGTCCTTACATCGCTGGGATTCTCATTCATTCTGGGGGTTAGCGCTCCACTTCTCGCCAGTTTTTATCACGAGCCGCGAGTGCTGGTGGTAACGATTGCCTTTGCAGCACTCGCCCTGCTCAGCGGACCACAGGCGGTCCCAGCAGCTATCCTCACAAGAAATTCACATTTCAACCAATTGGCCATAGCCGAGATCGCGAGCGCAACGATCGCTGTCGTTGTCGGAGTCATCGGCGCTTGGTGGTGGCAGAGCTATTGGGCCCTTTATGCGTCAGCGGCTAGCGCCACGCTCGTCTCTGCCGCAGGGATCTGGCTATCGGCCGGATATCGACCGAGCATCCCGCGATTTGACCAGACCACAACTCAGATGCTTCGCTTTGGATGGCATGTGTCCGGCTTCAACGTTGCAAACTACGTTGCTCGCAGTTCCGACAATGTCCTGATCGGGCGCTTTCTGGGGAGCGATGAACTCGGCCTTTATGATCGCGCGTACCGGTTGCTGCTCTTCCCGATCAATCAGCTTACCGGCCCAATTGGGCAGGTGCTGGTGCCGCTCTTATCCCGCATTACAAATGATGCGGCCAAATATCGCAGCACTTATGCAGAGACCGCATCGCTCATGATGCTTGTCGCACACCCGGGCATTTTGTTCGCGGTGATATGCGCACCACAACTCATCGGGTTGCTGTACGGTGAACAATGGATCTTATCAGCTCCGATCTTCCAGTGGCTTGGTATCGCGGGCCTCCACCAGATCATGACGTCTACCACAGGCTGGCTCTTCCTGAGCCAAGGGCGCGGGCGGGAACTGTTTAGACTCGGTGTCTATGTGGCGGCCATCACGCTCTCTTCGTTCCTGATTGGCCTGCCGTGGGGCGCCGTCGGCGTTGCAGCTTCCTATACGATCGCGAATTACATAGCATTGGTCCCAGTCATATTGGTTTTCGCTGGACGCTCCGGTCCGGTTAGTTCGAAGGACCTTATTGTCATAATCCTTCCGCACGGCTTGGCAGCAGCGTTGACTGGAATGTTCCTCGAGCTTCTCCGCCTTTGTTTTCCAAATATCGGCATTGTTCAAATGGCTGCCTTTTGTGGGATTTCGTACCTGTCATACTTTTGCGTCATCCTTATCTTTGACGCAAAGCGCGCGCTGCTCTGGCGGGCGCTACGAATGCTCATACGAAAGTAAATACGCTTCTAGGAAAGCTCCCAATTAGGGATATGCACCAGAGAGCTTTCGATGGCTTCGCATGCCCGCCGCGGAAGCGGGACGCTGGCTGGGCACCAATTCCGACACTCGCTTCTATATCCACGAAATGGATTGGCGATCTCCGAAGCCCAACTTCAGCTCGAGACGAAAGCTGAAAAGGGCTGGTCTGACCTGCCCCTGCCGATTTCCTCCAGTTGAAGTTAGAGTCCGGCCTTCTGAAGGACGGACAAATGAAGCGAACCAGGTTTACGGAAGAGCAGATTATAGGCGTGCTGCGCGAGCATGAGGCCGGAGCGAAGACGGCCGATTTGGCACGCAAGCACGGCGTCTCGGAAGCGACGCTTTACAACTGGAAGTCCAAATTCGGCGGTATGGACGTCTTTGAGGCCAAGCGGCTACGGCAGCTTGAGGACGAGAACGCCAAGCTGAAGAAGCTATTGGCCGAGCAGATGCTGGATGCGGCGGCGCTGCGTGAGCTTCTTTCAAAAAATGTATGACCCGCCCCGCCCGTGCAAGGTCGTTTGATGAGGACGATGCAGTCTGCACAAATGTATCCGGCCTCTTGCAAGTGGGCCGCTGTTGCGGCCAGGCCATGATGAGATCCGCGCGTGCCGTTCCCAGATAAATGGTTCGGGCTCGAAGCCCGCTTTTTTGCAGAGGGTTTACGGCGCGCCGATCGACTGTTTCGTCATCACCTTCACGAACCTCGCAGTCTGGAACAAACGGGATCAGCTAAAGGCCGGATCCCGCCGTTCATAGCTTGCGCCGGGCTTGGTCATCACCACCCATGCGATCCGCGCAATCTTGGCCGCCAAGGCGACGGTGACCTTGTTAGTGTGCATGCGTGCCTGAAGTCCATCAAGCCACGCGCCAAGGCGGTATCGCGAGCGATCAAGATGAGTCACGCAGGAACGGGCGCCATGGATTATCATCCGGCGCAGATATCGATTGCCGCGCTTGCTTATCCCCAGCAGCTTCGTTTTGCCTCCCGTAGAATATTCTCTCGGGACAAGACCTAGCCAAGCTGCCAAATCGCGGGCCTTTTTGAACTGGCGGGCAGATCCAGCTGCGGCCAAAAGCGCCGTCGCGGCCAGCGGACCAATGCTCGGGATGGTCATCAATCGACGTGCGGTATCGCTTTGAGAGGCAATTGCCTCAATCTCGCGGTTGACCTCGGCAATCCGCGGCTCCAACTGCCGCAGCTCGTCAAATGTAGATGCAAGAATGCGACGCATCGTCGAGGTTAGATCATTCGACTGATCGGCCAAAACCCTCGGCAGATCAGCCTTGAACTTGCCGGCGCACTGGTGAATAGCGATCCCATATTCCAGGCAAAAAGCGCGCATCTGATTGATGAGGCACGTCCGTTGCGACATCATCCGATCGCGAACACGATGCAGCGCTTGCAGGTCAATGTGCTCAGGCGACCTTAGCTCGACGAAGCGCATCGTTGGTCTCGTCACGGCTTCGGCGATCGCCGCGGCATCGATGATGTCATTTTTGTTGGACTTCACATATGGCTTCACGAATTGAGCTGGGATAATGCGAACGGTGTGCCCCATGGCGGCGATCTTGCGGGCCAACCATTGCGAGCCGGAGCAGGCCTCCATCCCCACCAAAGCCGGTCCTGCACGTTCGAAGAACTGCAAGAGCGTATCGCGCCGAAAGGTCGCCTTCTGGATCGGCATTCCGGCGGCGTCGAGCCCAACGACGTGGAAAAGGTTCTTGCCAATGTCGATCCCAAACGCCGTTGCCGGCCTGTGCTTGTTCCGTGTCCTCATTGCTTCCTCCTTTCAAAAGCCAACTCAGTCTGACTGAGAGGACGGGGCGGGTCATCCCATTAATGGTAGGGCCCGCCGCCAAGCGCGAAGCTGTCGCGCATCTGCAGGCCGAATTGGGACTGTCAGAACGGCGGGCCTGCATCATCGTCAGCGCCGACCGCAAGATGATCCGTTATCGGTCGAGCCGGCCGCCCGATGCCGAACTGCGGGTCCAACTGCGCGAACTGGCCAACGCCCGCCGGCGCTTCGGCCATCGGCGGTTATTCGTGCTGCTGCGTCAGCATGGCGAGCCGTCCGGGCTGAACCGTATCTACCGGCTTTATCGGGAGGAAGGCCTCAGCGTGCGTAAGCGCCGGGCTCACCGCCGCGCGGTCGGCACCCGGGCGCCGATCCTGCTCGAGGCCCGGCCGAATGCCCGTTGGTCGCTGGATTTTGTCCATGACCAGTTTGCCAATGGGCGCCGGTTCCGGATCCTCAACATCGTCGATGACGTGACCCGGGAATGCCTGGCGGCGATCCCCGATACTTCGATCCCGGGACGGCGGGTGGCGCTCGAGCTGACGGCGTTGATTGGTCGCCGCGGCAAGCCTGGCATGATCGTCTCGGACAACGGCACCGAGTTCACCTGCAACGCCTTCCTGACTTGGTCAGAGGACAACCAGATTGCCTGGCACTTTATCGCGCCAGGCAAACCGATGCAGAACGGCTTCTGTGAAAGCTTCAACGGCCTGATGCGAGACGAGCTTCTCAACGAAACCCTGTTCTTCGGCCTTGATCACGCCCGAACCAGGATTGCGGCGTGGGCCGATGACTACAATAGCCACCGCCCGCATTCGTCGCTGGGCTATCTAACACCCGCGGCCTATTCCGCCAACCTCACCGCAACGTGCGACCGGCTGCGCAACCCCGACCAGCTCCGCCGATCGCACGTTGTTCACCCCGCGCCAAACGGCGTAACATCCGCCGAGACTCTAATCGCCAATGGATGAAAGTTCAGCGGCAGGTCAGGTCTTTTACATGCCGTCGGAATGCCTTCCGGAAACAGAGGGCTGCCGCCGCATTCGAGGCCATCGGAATGCCCGCAGTCCGTAGCCACGTCAATGTTTACTCGATCGATTTCATTCGCGCCCGCGTCGGGTCTTCCGCGCTCCGCCACGCAGCGAGCGGTTCGTGCCAGTAAAGAATTTCAGCCCTCTCACGAGACGGAGCCCAAAATCCTGATCTTGATGCGTCTTCAGTCTCTCATCAAACCGCACAGTCTTGGCCAGCTGAGTGGGTATTAAACCAGAAAGTACCTGCTAATATCCTCTCCCTGATGAGGACGCTGAGCATTTGTAAACCCGATCGGCCCATCCCTGATCGTGCTCCAGCGTCCTCACTCGAGATTTCAGCACGCCCTTCCTGACCAGCAGATCGAAGAGAACAGCCGTCTGGCCTGCCCAGAGCTCGAGCACTTCCGTGATCGGATAATCGAGCGCCGCTCTCAAGAGAACATACAAAAAGTCCGTAGTTTGCGGCGGGACCAACGGGAGGAGCACTCTGGGAGTCGAGCCCCGCAGTATCAGTTTGCGCGATCGGATCAGAATGAGATCGAGCTTCACGATGGTAGGAAACGCCTTCTTCCATACGAAGAGCCGATTGAGGTTCAACCTTGGAAAGTGGTATTTGTTGGCGTGTCCATTGGTCGTCCCACACTTGCCGGTCGAAGAGGGACAATAGCGCTCCGACCGCTCACAGATTTCAAAATTCTTCTCAGCACCCACGACATAGAGTCGCGATCCCTTAATCCCAGCTTGAGTCCCATCAGCACAGCCAACAGAGGCTGCTTCCGGAGCTGTCCACGAAATGCATGCCGAAAATAGAAGGCAGCAGCGGCGTCAGAAGTCATCAGATGTCCGGCGGTTTGCAACCATACCAGAGTGGGATCAATTGACTTCTGGACCGAAACACGATTCCGATCGTGCTCACTCCACCATGCAGCCAATGGCTCGTGCCAGTAGAGGAATTCGGCTCCTCCTTTCACCAGACGGAGTCCAAAGTCCACGTCTTGATGCCTCCTCAATCTTTCGTCAAACCGCACAGACCTAGCAAGCTCAGTTGGAACCAGCAGAGTTGAAGTCTGAAAAGTGTAGCAGTGAACCAGGAAGTACCTGCTGATATCCTCGCCGGGATGCGGCGGACGGGCATTTATGGGTATGCCATCCCACACTCCCCCCTCTAATAGCGCATTCGCGCAAGCGAAGTAGTTGCCAGATGTCCGGCTCCCAATTTGCGCAAGCTGGATTGCCAACTTGTCGGGAAACCATCGATCATCGGCATCAAGAAAGGCGACCAGATCGCCACGGGCTGCATCAATCCCCGTATTGCGGGCTACATTGCCTCCGCGGTTGCGTTCGTGACGAATAACACGTACGCAAGGATCGATGTCCGTCAGCCAAGCGGTGTCCGGCAAATCGGTAGAGCCATCATCTACGACGATAATTTCGAGAGGCTTCGGGTTCTGAGCGAGCGCACTTCGAATAGCTCCTTCTAGCCTGTCGGCGCGGTTATAGGCCGGTATCACGACCGAAACCGTCATTGAATCGTTAAGGTTCACAGAGCTACCTCGCGGTGGAAAGTGAATATCAGCGATCGGCGACCGGTACCAAGTCGCAAACTTGAAGCGCGGAGTAACAGCGTTCACATTTCAGCCCGAGCAGATCCACAGTCCGAACAGGCTCCAATCACGTTTTCAGCATTAGAGAAATCGATTGTCGTTTCACTACCAGTTTGAGATACAGTTTACAAACGAGGGCGTCGAGCATGCACCAGCGCTTGGTAAAATTTTTCTCTGCCGCAACGATGATCTTGGCAATCTTGCCTGTAGCACCCGCGAAATCCGGCGGATGGGAACTGGTGTTCTCGGACGATTTCAACGGCAATCAGCTGGATCGGAACAAATGGGCCACACGATTCATCTACAACAATGAAACACTGGACCACTTCAATGACGAGATCCAGCGCTACCGCGATAGCCAAATCACGCTCTCCGATGGCGTTTTGGTTCTGACCGCCGAAAAGAAGCCGGGAGCGAGCCTGTTCGACTCGGGGCTGATCCGAAGTCACCGGACCTTCTACTATGGTTACTATGAAGCCCGTGTGTTCCTCCCGTCCGGCAAGGGCGTCTGGCCAGCGTTCTGGCTTGAAGCCGACTACGACCAGGACGGAAGAACGTGGCACCCACCGGAGATCGACATTTTTGAGTATGTCATAAACGGCGTGGAAGATAAGCCGAATATGCTGCACTCAAATGTTGCAGGGCGTGGCGATTACGTGTTCACGGACCCTTCGTTTCAGACGAAATTTGCTGAAATGATGGGCAAGGAGAACCTCAATGAGGGTTGGCATGTTGTCGGCATGGCTTGGCAACCGGACCGGGTCACCCTGTTCTGGGACGGCCATCGGATCTACACAAAAACTTATCAGTGGCTTCGGAGAGATGGTCAGCTGGGCCCACCTGCCCACATCGATTTCAATTTCGCGGTCGGCGGCGGTTGGGCTGGCCGCCACGGAATCGACGAGAGCGCGTTCCCTCAGAAATTCCGAGTGGACTACGTTCGCGTGTGTCAATTCACCTCGTCCGATAAGGGCAAGCGTCAGTGCGGGCCAAGCGAAATGACGCCGGATCCGCAAGAGTTCGGCTATGCCGATGCGCCGAATGACATGCCCAGGCCGGAGTTCCTGAGAATAAATCATGTCGGCGAAGCCCGCGCAAACTCCGGCGCCGTGGCGTTGAAAATGACCGGCAATCGCCTGGATTTGACCGTGCCGCTTCGGTTTCCGGAGCAATATCCGTCGGAGCGAACGCTGCGCGTGTCACTCATGGATGAAGCGACGGGAGCGACGGTAACTTCTGCAACCCAAAAGCTTAATCTTGGATCGATCGCCAAACGCCCCGATGGCACGACTGCCGTCGACATATCGTTTCCAGCCCTGCAACGGCCCGGTCGCTTCCGATTCGACGCAACTCTCATTGCTGAGTCGGTTGACGCGAAAGGCGCCAAGCAAATGCTGCCGGCGCCAGCCTCCTGCTCGACCGACTTGCGACAACCCGTCAAGGCTCGGAGCTGCCAGCTCTTGCGCGTGGACGTACAGCCTTGAAATTTCAATCTTGCGATAGCTGTGGCCCGAGCCGTCGAGTGAAATTTCTTCGGCAGGTAACGAGCCTGGCTTGTTCGACCTGGGGCGGGAGCTTGAACTATTGAAAAGGATATTGTGGATCTCCGGCCGCCTGCCAAGCCCACTTTTCAGCGGCGACGCGCTCTACTCTGCGGGACTCATCAAATCGCTTGCTCTGACGAATGAGGCCGAAGTTACGGTCGTCGGATCGAGGAGAAGCGAGCAGGCCATCGAAAAGCCCTTTCTCGGGCTGCCACAGATCAACTGCGTAGACACACCACCGTCACACGTCTCCGCGGCGCTCAGCCTAGCTTCGTCGCTACCGAAGGACGCATACTTTCTGGCAACTCCCGCTCTCAGAATGAAATTGCTCGAGTTACTGGAGCAGTCCTGGGACTGGATTGTGATCGACCACGCTTACTCTTCGGGTTTTCTCGACCTGATCCTGCCTCGTCGGCAGTCCGCGTCGATCTGCTATGTCGCGCACAACGCCGAAGGACTCATTCGAAGCGAGATTGCCCGGAATTTTGACAGCCTGGCACGTCGCCTGCTCATGCGATACGACGCAAGAAAATACCGAAATCAGGAAGACAAGATTTTGAAGATCGGCGACGCGGTGATTTGCATCACCGACAAAGACGCATCCTACTTCGGCCGCTCGGTCAAAAGGACATACGTGCTCCCGCCGGTCTTCCTTGGCCAGGCTACTCCCCCGCGTTCCCTGACGGCGGATACGCCGCGAGCGCTGCTCCTTCTTGGATCCTTCGACTGGGTCGCCAAGCAGAGAAACCTCGATATCCTGATCGACAGCCTTCTGTCACAACTCAAGCTCAACGGAATATCGCTCAATGTGGTCGGTGGCGTCCCCGAGTCGCTTCGCGACCGGTATGCGTCATTCAAATCGCACCTGGTATTTCATGGCCGACTGCCGGATATCTCCGAGATCGCCAGCAAGTGCCGAGCCGGGCTCGTGCCGGAGCTCTTCGGCGGGGGCTTCAAGTTGAAGATGCTGGACTACGCCTTTGCAAGACTGCCGATCTTCGGCCTAAAAAGAGCCATTGCCGGTACGACCAAAGAAGAGCAGTCCGCCATGTTTCTGACAGACAGCGTGACCGAACTGGGGGCCAAGATCGTCGAGAATATCGACAATCTGGATCTGTTGAATAAAAGCCAATCCAGGCTTTTCGCATTGTTTGCCGACAGATTTGGCCTGGAATGCTCCGCAGTGCGCATCCGCCAAGCGCTGCTCTAATGCCCGTTCTTGACGGCGGCAGCCAGAGTCTGAGCTTGACAGACAGTCATTACGGTTGCGCGCCCAGACGTCCGTGAATCGGCATTCCCTACAGGAAACCAAGATATGAGTACATTTGGATCCTTCTGGCTCGGCCCGCTCTCTCCATATGAAAAGGCCTCGCTGCATTCCTTTGTCCAGCATGGCCACACCGTAGTACTTTATTCCTACCGGCCATTTGATGGTCTGCCCGCCGGTATCGTACAGGCGGATGCTAACGAAATCCTAGACGAGTCCAATGTTGGGCGGTTCATCACGGATGGCCGGCCTAATATCGCGAATTTTGCGGATTACTTCCGGTACAACATGTTTCTGAAGAAGCAAATATGCTGGATCGACTCTGACGTCATGATGTTGAACTCGTTTGAGATCAACACTCAAGAAGATTTTCTGGTAGCAGAAGCGGGAACGAACATCTGCAATGCAATTCTCAATATCAGCGCATCTTCCGATGAGCTCAAACGAATAATTGCGAGTTGCGAGCGGGCACTTGACCGAGACATTCCTTATGCCACGCTTCAAGGCTACATCGCGCTGGCTTATCGTAAGAAACCTGACATCCTCAAGAGTGCCGACGCGTACATGCCTTTTCATCACAGTGAGTTTTATAAGTACCTGCTCCCCGAATACTATGAGGAATGCGAACGGGTTTGCAGCAAAGCTTATACAATCCACCTATACAACAACATCTGGGACAAGATGGGTTACTACAAAGAGCTTCTTCCGCCGGAAGGGTCCTATCTTCACCACCTCCTGAGCAAAAACCCGATCGAGACGCAATTCAAGGGTGTCTACCCTGAATCGGTGGTTCGTGCCTTAGTTCATGGATGGAACCAGCGTTTCTCCGGCGAAGCTCTGAGTATCGGTTCGATCGTAAAGCAATTGGTTCCAAGCACCCGTCGAACGCTGAAGCGTCTCCGGTCGCAATACATGCCCTTTTGAGTAGGTAGGAATGGCAGAAAGTCGACCAAGCGGTCGAACCTAAGTGTATTCGTCCGTGCAGCAGGTTGGAGTCTGAATGAGCTCTGCAGCCACTCATCCGATTGAATTGGAGACGATCCCGGTCGCTCAGCCTCGGCCGGATCAGGAGCTCAATTCAGTTGGAAAATTTGCGGTTTGGTGGTCGATCGCGTCGATTCTCTTCTTTAACCAAATCGCTTACAACATCGGCGATTTCCCCGTCGCTTCGGATTTGATCTGCTATGCGTTCTTCACAGCTTTCTTGTTGGTCTCGCGACACGCAGCTGTCAGCGTGCCAACACTTTACCTGTTGACTTGCACCATTGCCCTATCACTTCTCAGAATACCGTTTTCGAGCTCGCAAAGCTCTCTGAGTTCGCTGCTCCTTTTGGTAGCCGGTTACTCGCCATTCATTTTTCGTCTCCAACGCCGGCCCGACATCGGGTACGTTCATGACTATATTCTAAAGGCCTATGTGACAGCGGCCACCGTTATAGCAGCAGTGGCAGTTATTCAGATTGTCCTCGTCAACATCACTAAACTGGACGTCCTGACGAACATCTACTTCATTCTTCCCAAAGACATCCGCGGGGCGGGCACCTACACGTTTCTCCGCGAGGAGGGCGGAATTGTAAAAGCGAACGGCTTTTTCCTGCGCGAGTCAGGCGAGCTCTCGGCGGTAACCGCTCTGGCCCTTCTGATCGAGTACCGTCAGCTGAGAAGACTTGGCGTTATGATCGCCCTCTCGATGGGTTTGCTGACATCACTTTCTGGATCTGGCCTGATCGTGTTGGCTGCCGGCCTGTTGCTGCCAAGATCCATCAGCCGAATTCCAGTCTTCGTGGTTTCTGCATTTGGCGCGTTCCTGCTGCTCTACACGCTCTACAGCCTCGAACTGCCCGGCCTGGATCGTTGGTTTGGCCGCCTCTCGGAGTTCACCACTCCCAACACCAGCGGTTACGCCAGATTTGTGGCTCCTTGGGAGATGATCAGAATAGGCTTTGATCACGGCGCATGGGCAACCTGGCTCGGCAATGGCCCGGGAAGTTTCTTTAGAGACGTAGCGATCGGCAGGTTCGGCTACGAGGTGAGCGATCCGACTTGGGCGAAGCTGACCTACGAGTATGGGCTAGCAGGCTTGATCTTGGTCTCCGCCATCGTAGCCATCAGATTGTACTCGAGCGCATTGCGAGCCGATATTTGTAACTTCTATATGTTTAGCTGGGTAATTTTTCCTTATGTCCTGAAGCCTAGTTCCGCCCTTGTGATCTGGCTGATAACACTCGTACCCTCGCTGCCACGAAAGTCGTCGCCCGGGAAATAACTCCTTCAAGCGGACCTCGCCGCATTGCTATTCCGCTCGGCTGGTCCAGACCTTAGGTGCAAACCACATTGTTGGACCCCGATAGTCAGGTGACGCCAGTTAGCCAAACACGACGCTATGTCGCTCTCGACGGCCTGCGGGGGATCGCAGCCGTGCTTGTCGTATTCTACCATCTCCAGGTTTCGAATCATTTCACGCATAATTTGTTCTTCCGCAATGGCTATTTGGCAGTCGACCTTTTCTTCGTCTTATCAGGATTCGTGATCAGCTCGAGTTATTCGCACCGTATCAATTCAGTAATAGATGCCATGCGATTCATCGGCTTACGTTTCTTTCGCGTCTATCCAATGCATTTGGCCACGCTCTTGGTCCTACTTGGATTGGAGGTCCTGAAGCTCTATTCGCAGAGTTCAGGAATGATCACCGCGAGCGATCGAGCGGCGTTCACCGGAGTAAATTCTTGGGGAGCATTCTTCGCAAACTTGGGGCTTGTTCAAGGGCTCGGTATTTTTGACTATCTGACCTGGAACGCACCCAGTTGGAGCATTAGTTGCGAATTTGCAGTCTACCTGGTTTTTGCTCTTGCTACAGCAGGGGGGCTCTTCCGGAGCAAGATCCTCATCCTCCTGCTATCTCTCGCAGGCCTCGGCGGCTTTTGTTTAGTTGCGTTCACGCACGGCGATCTGAATTCGACGTATGATCTTGGCATCGTGCGATGCCTGGCCGGTTTCTTTATCGGCGCGTCTATATTTCAGACCACGCAAGACCGTCGATTTCCGAAGCTCTCTCAAAGCTCGATCAGCTCTGGGCAGATAATCCTTTTGTTCGTGTTTTGCTTGATCGCAGGAACGATATCGGACGCCAAGATTGTTGCGATTGTGCCCGTATTTGTCAGCTGGGTTCTACTTTTGCAATCCGACACCGGCGTTTTAGCGAGGGTGCTTATGACGCCGACCGTGCAATATCTCGGTCGGATCTCATATTCTGTCTATCTGGTGCACTATGTGTTTTTGTACGTCGAAGCTATCGTTCTGAAGCGCATTTTTGGCATCCCGTCTTTGCTCGACGCGACGATGCATGTTCCTGTATTTCAGACGGATCGATGGACGGGTGACTTCATTTTGGCTGGATCTCTGGTCGGCGTTGTCGTGATTAGCGGCCTCACGTTTCGTCTCATCGAAACACCCTCGCGAATATGGGGACGCGAATTGATCCTAGGCTGGAGCAACCGCGCGCGAAGGTTGCAGCAAGAGAGCTAGCGCACAACCCTCAGCGTGTTTAGGATCGTTTTCATCCACCTGGGGCGGCTGATCGGCGCGTAGCGCCAGCTGGCGAGCGCCCGCGCCAGCCGGCTCGGACCGAACAACATGCATGCGGTCCAAAGAACCAGTGAGCTTCGCTGCGAATAGGAGAATCCCTGCGGGAAGGACAAAGACCGAAGATAGTCGAGGAAGATGGCTCCTGCTCGGTCGTTCGGCATGGGGTGAATGTCCGGTCGCAATGCGTATGATGCGGTACGCAGACAAAGAAACAGCATATTCCTGCTCAGCGCTTCAGGCTGGACGGACACTCCGGCGCTGCACGCGACTTCGCGGAAGAACTTGAATCGCCTGATCGTGACATCCACCTCCCGCGCGAAACGGCTGTCGTCTAGCTGAAGAAAGGCACCATGATTGTCGCCATGCACACGGTAGTCGACCAGCGGCTTGGGAATCGTCACGATATCGCCATAGACGGGCGCCGCCGTTACGAGATAGCTGTCGGGCGCCCTGTCAACGAAATCAGACTTGAAGCCGAATATCTTCTCGACAACCCAGCGCGGGTAAGCGTTTCCGGAACCAGGCGGGGTGGGATAAACACCCGCCGTGATGACCCACTCCCGAATTTGCTGTGGCGTCGGCGTAATGAAATACTGAGGTTGGATGCTGCCTGTCGGCTTCCCTTCCGCATTGATGGCCCTCATCTGGAACTGGAATTTACTGGCCTTTTCGCTCCAAACCGCAGCTATTTCATTCATCACGTCGGGATGCAGCACATCGTCCGAGTCCAAGAAGATGATCAGTTCGCCCGTAGACCTGCGGAAGCCGTTCACGGAAGATTGCATCTGACCAGCGTTCGGCTGCCTGACGATGGTGATCTTGTCAGCAAACGACTCGATGACTTCGAGCGAAGCGTCGGTCGAGCCATCATCGACAACAATAACCTCGACGCGTGGCCAACGGATATCGAGCGCGCTTTTGATCGCCGCCCCTACAAACTTAGCATAATTGTAGTTGGGAATGACGACGGACAGGGTTAACTCAGGCGCCAATTGACCCTCACGACCGTAACGTTAATCCGAACTCGTGCTCGAAGCCGACCGCTTTCAGCACATTTTCCATGTAGGTCCATCCTGTCACCTGCAGATGACAAGGCCAAGCCATAAAACTGTCGAATTATTTTCGAACATCGTGCATAGAATATCAGCTGGATCTTCGAGGTCGGATCGGATACGGCAAATTCATTGAATTCGCTGGTAAATCAAGCGGGAATCGAGCGTGTCCGTAGAACAGTACCGAGAATTGTCTTGGCTTCCAAGACCTCCTGAAGATTACTCGCTCCGCTGCAAGGCGCTCGCGACGGCCGGCGTCGACCTCGGAAAGCAGATCCGCTTTCTGGCGACCCACGCCCTCAACGAGCAGCAGCTCTCGCGGTTGGGACGAACCATCGTTTCAATCCGCAAGCAGGGATACTCCCTGCAACCATTGGCTCCGTTCCGGCTGGGCTTGATTGGAAACGGCACGCTCGATCTCATCGTCCCCGTCCTGATCGCGACGGCCGCACGTCATGGCTTCTCGCTCGAATGTATCACGGGCGCCTACGATCAGTTCCTGCAAGACGCCTTGCAACCGGACTCCCCACTCAACCAGGCACGACCAGACGCCGTTCTTGTTGCTCTCGACCATCGCGGCCTCGCACTTCAGCCGGCTCCTGGCAACGAGCAGGCTGCCGTTCAATCCGTTAACGGCGCATTCGATCTGCTGGATTCGATCCGCTCCGCAATCTCCCAGAATAGCGGCGCAGTGTGCATCCTGCAGACGATCGCGGCTCCGCCGGAGGGACTGTTCGGATCCTTCGATCGCGCGCTGACGGGAACGGCCAGGAACATTGTCGACCAATTCAACAGGCGGATCTCCCAAAGCGTCCTTCAGTCGAGCGATCTTCTTCTGGACGTAGCCGGCATCGCCGAAACAGTTGGGCTGGCCGACTGGCACTCACCGACTCAATGGAACATTGC
Source organism: Bradyrhizobium sp. F1.13.3 (assembly GCF_040548265.1). NCBI lineage: Bacteria > Pseudomonadati > Pseudomonadota > Alphaproteobacteria > Hyphomicrobiales > Nitrobacteraceae > Bradyrhizobium > Bradyrhizobium sp. F1.13.3. The sequence continues at coordinate 44,278 of NZ_JBEPRI010000013.1, forward strand.
GAAGCTTCCTTTTTCGGACACGTTCGTGCCGCTGTATGCGGAGCACGTCTGCCGGATCATCGGCGCCATGCGAGGAAAGAGTCGTCGGTGCCTCATTCTCGATCTTGATAACACGGTCTGGGGCGGCGTGATCGGCGACGACGGGCTTGAGGGAATTCAGATCGCCCAAGGCGACGCTACGGGCGAAGCATTCCTATCGGTTCAGGAATTGGCCATCGCCCTTCGGGCTCGCGGGATCGTGCTTGCAGTGAGCTCGAAAAATAACGACGAGGTGGCACGTCGGCCCTTCCGGGAACACCCGGATATGTTGCTCAAAGAAGATCATATCGCTGTCTTCCAGGCGAATTGGGATGACAAGGCAACAAACATCCGCGCTATCGCAAAGGAACTCGCCCTCGGCCTCGAATCGATGGTCTTTCTCGATGACAACCCCGTTGAGCGAGGTCTGGTGCGGCAGGAAGTCCCCGAGGTCGCCGTCCCTGAACTCGACAGCGATCCCGCGGGCTACGCGCGCACGCTTGCTGCGGCGGGCTATTTTGAGGCGATCAGCTTCTCGGAAGAAGATCGCTCACGCGCCGGCATGTATCAGGCCAACGCTCGGCGCCTTAGTCTGCAAGGCCAAACCTCCGATATTCAGTCGTATCTACGGTCACTCGAAATGCGGATCATCTTCGGAAGCTTCGACCGAACAACGAGGTCGCGCGTCACTCAGTTGATCAACAAGAGCAACCAATTCAATCTGACTACGAACCGCTACACCGAGACGCAGGTCGAGCAAGCCGAGCTCGACCCCAGCGTGATGACGTTGCACGCACGGCTCTTGGACAAATTTGGCGACAACGGAATTATATGCGTGGTCGTTTGTCGACCCTCCCGACCGCAATGGTGGACCATCGATAGTTGGCTCATGAGCTGTCGGGTGCTTGGACGGGGTGTGGAAAAAGCGGTACTTGCGGAGATCCTGCTCCTGGCGCGCGCCGCAGGAATATCGAATTTGGAGGGTGTCTACATTCCGACCGAACGAAATGAGATGGTGCGCGAGCACTATAAGAAGCTGGGCTTCACTCTGACGGGCGAAGAGGCTGACGGAAGCACCCGATGGCAGTTGAGAGCCGATGTTGAACTTGGCGAAATGCCTATAACGGTCGAGCGCAACTACCCACATCTGGAGCTTGCCTGATCCGGTGCGTACCGGAAGAGGAAGCGCATTTCGGGCACCAAGCAATGAGTCTCACATCCCCTCTGTTCTTTGCGTTCCTCGCGTCCGTAGTCGTTGCCTACAACATCAGTGCGTCCGTTTCCTATCGGCGAGCGGTACTCGGGCTGGCCAATGCCTGCTTCATCGGCAGCTATCTAACTGACACCACTCAGGCGTTACCCCTGCTCGGGTTTCTTCTCCTCGGCTATGGCTGCGTAAGAGTCCTCGAAGTCTGGAAATCAGCGATCGCCTTGGCGCTGGGCGTCTTGAGCGTGCTGGGTTGCTACGTCTTTCTGAAGCGGTTCTCTTTCTTCGACGACCTGGGTCACATTCCGTTTCCCTACCTGACGATTGGCCTGTCTTACATCCTATTTCGGATATTGCACATTATGGTGGATGTGCGCTCCGGCGACCTCGAGGAAAGAATCAACCCGCTCGCCTTCTTCCGATACACCTGCAACTTTCTCTGCTTCGTTTCAGGCCCGATTCAGCGCTATCAGGACTTTCGGAACACAGATGGCTTGGCCGCATACGACCTCGACTCAGCCAAGGTCTTCGACGCGTTCTCGCGAATCATCACGGGTTACGTGAAGTTTGTCATCATCGCGGCTACGGCGGAATATGGCTTTTCGTTCCTGAAGCCCCAGCTTCTCCAGGCTGGCGATTTGCCAATGCTGAAGCTTTACGGCCTCTATGCCGCAGCCGCTTCGCTCTATACCGTTTATCTTTACTACAACTTCTCCGGTTATATGGACATCGTCATCGGCAGCGGCATTCTGATCGGGCAGGACTTGCCGGAAAATTTCGACCGGCCTTTCTCTGCCCGTACCTTCCTGGAGTTTTGGCAACGCTGGCACATGACATTGTCGCAGTGGTTCAAGTTCTACCTTTTCAACCCGCTTCTCATGCGCCTGATGTCGTGGTTTCCATCGTCCGCATTGACGGCCTACTTGGGCGTGCTCGCGTTCTTCGTGACCTTCCTTGTCATGGGAATCTGGCACGGCACCACCGCGGTATTCGTGATCTACGGCCTCCTGATGGGCGCCGGCGCAAGCGTCAACAAGCTTTGGCAAGTAGCTTGCACCGCGCGGCTAGGCAAGAAGCGCTACCGGGCCCTGACCGACCAGATCGCCTACATCTATCTTTCTCGCGGCATCACCATAGCCTATTTCGTGCTGGCGTTGACCTGCCTATGGGTACCGGAACTATCGGATTTCGATCGCTTGATAGGAGCACTTGGACTGGCCGGGATATTGGCCGGCTTCTTTGCCATCGGCGGGGCGTTCGCATTGTTCTGGTTCATAGCCGATCGCATGGTCCTGCATTTGACTACACCGACTCTTCTTTTGTCGGTTCGTGATAGTCTCATTGGCCGGAACCTTTCTCTTGCGAGCAAGATGATGGCGATTGTTGTGGTCACGACACTGCTCCACAAATCACCCGATTTCGTCTACAAGGCCTTCTGATTTGAAACACATTCTACGACAGGCTGCGCTGACCTTTGTGTCGTTTGCCTTTCTTTACGCTGCGCTGGGCGCGCTTTCCTTCCTCATATTCCCTGACTCAACAAGCGAGGCACAGCGTGATTTTCAGAACGCCGAGCGGACGCTATATATGACTGTTCCCAAGTACGTGTTCCTGGGACGGAGCGTTCTCAACAGCGCGGGTGAAAAGGCAATTCTCGTGGGTGCATCGAACACTGGAGTTGGATTCATACAAAGGAGCATTCAGTCAAAATTGCCGTGCGCGATGGTAAGCAATCTTGCCGTTGGCGGCGCTAACATCTCCGAGATGAAGCAGGTCGTAGACTTGGTACACGAGGTGCAAAGAGTCGCTGATCGGCCATCCAACACCTTTGTAATCGGCGTTTGGTTCGGGATGTTTGTCGATTCTGACGTGAAGTATTCCGACCCCGACCGAAATCGCGGCGAGACCGATATCGATCTTGAGAGATATCGTTACGGATTTTATCGGCGCGCGCCCGAAGGCCCTGTCGCATTGCTTCCTGCAAATTGGTTGGATGCTGGCGTATTGGTCATTCGTCCAATTCTTGTGATTGAGAAGATTGCCCGCGAAGTCAGGACGAGCATCAGTCTGCTGCTGACCGGCCGCAAGTCTGCTCAGCGCGACGAGGCCGAACGAGAAATCGCCGCGATGTCGGAGCGAGACAAGAAGAAAGCTCTCGACTATTGGACCGAGGCTATGGGGAAAAAGGACGAAATTTCCCTTGGTCAAGCCAAGCTATTAAGCGATAGCATCGAAGCGTTACTGCGCTCAGGAGAACGGGTTGTGCTAATTGACCTTCCCATTCCGGCCTGGCATCGGGATGCAAGTCCCTTCCAGCGCAGTTATGAAAAAGCGTTCACGGACATCTCACGTCAATTCGACGGGCAACCGAATTTTGTCTCGATGTCGATGAGCGATCTGAGCAACGAGCAAGATTATTCGGATGAAGTTCATGCCAAGCGACATTTAGCTAATATTTGGTCGGATCGACTAGCAAATGTCCTGAATTCCTTCATGTGTAGAGTTCCTCCCGAAAAGGCCCGTGTTTCCTTACGCGGCTCCGATCAATCTCATGCAGAAACCCATCATTGAGTAGCGGGAAGCTATTCGGAGAGCGAACGAGGTAGGATTATGGACCAGACTCAAATATACTCCAAACTTGCTACGGTATTCCGCGAGGTCTTTGACGAAGATGACCTTGAACTCGAACCTGAAACAACAGCCGATGACGTGGATGGCTGGGATAGCCTATCTCACATTCGTCTGGTGCTCGCTGTCTCAAAGGCCTTTGGTATAAAATTCTCAGCGTCTGAAATCGGCGGTCTCAAGAATGTCGGCGAATTCGTCGAACTGATCCGCAAGAAGACGTGAGATATCAAGGTGTCCGATTCCGCGAGTAACTTGGGAAATTTTGCCTTTCATCACCTGGGTCTAGCCGTCGCATCCCCTGACGAGGCATTTCGCTATCTGGCATCGCTTGGCTACACGGCCGGCAATCAAGTCTTTGACCCCCTTCAACGGGTCAATCTCGCGATGCGATACCACCCAGCAATGCCAAATGTTGAAGTGATCTGGCCGGGTGACGGTCCCTCCCCGATTGACAAGCAAATCAAGAAGAACGGGCCGATGATCTACCATTTATGTTATACGTGTCCCAATGCCGAAGCCGCGCTTAACAAATTGGCCGCCACAGGCGTCGACATTCAGACAGTTAGCCCGCCGACTCCTGCACTCCTATTCGGTGGCCGAAGTGTTTCATTTCATTTTGTCTCGGGCTTTGGACTGATCGAAATCTTGCACACCGCTGAAAACCTGGATTTGAGAGGACGAACCAGGGGTCTTTATGAAACGCCAAAGCTTTAGTCGAACGGACATCCCGAGATATCTGTTTGCAAGATGGCTGGTTGCCGTACCGCTGATCATGGCTTCGCCCGCTCAGGCCCAAACGTCAGGACTCGGGAAGGCTTCCGCACCGATGTATGGCGGAAGCGGCATCGCTGCGCGACCCTCCAATCCGTTCCTACCAATGAACGGGACGTTCGCGGGTACCCACAAGACCACTGACGGCAGAGCTTGCATCTCCGTACACCCTACGGCTCACCCCCAAACCACTAACCCAAAAATCATCGACCAAATCGTGCTTGTTGAGAATATCTGCGGGCAGTCTATCAGAGTTCAAGTTTGCTATGCTGGAAGTTCTGATTGCATTGTTGTCCCGTTGACAGGCTACCAGAGGTTACAAAGAACTTTAGGTGTTGCCCTGGGGTCAACCTCATTCAGGTATGAATACCGTGAACTCAATTGAGCTTGCATACGGGCGAGCCGGTGGGCAGCGCCTGATGTGCAAATTTGAGAAATTTTGTGAACTGATCGGCTTGGCCCGCCAAGAGCTGACATTCCGATGAAAACACCTCGCCGAAAGGCCGGTAAAGCACTTGCTATCTGCCGCCTAGTTGCCTTGATCATGATCGGCGCGTCGGCCGTTTTTGGTTCTTTATTTATGAGGCCGGCGCCAATCGAGGCTCAACATGCTGCAAAGTCTACCGCGGAGTACACGCTAAAATTGAACGGCCCGATATCCCCTGCGTTGGCGGGGACAATTGTGGCGATCTCTGATGGCCTATTTCTGCGCCAGGGCCTACGCGTTCACCTGACGTCCGGCTTGGGCGACGACGATGCCATTCGCTCGGTCGCAACCGACGAGAGCATCGTGGGCATCGCCTCCGCTGCCGGGTTTCTGAAGGCCCGGTCGGAAGGGCTTCCGATCGTAGCATTCGCGGCATCCTATACGGTAAGTTCAGCGGAATTTTTTGTTCTGCCCGGCACCACGCTCCACACCGCCTCGGATCTGGAAGGAAAGCGGATCGGATATAGGCCGGGGCCGGAATTCGCGACCATCCTCAGTGAGTTCATCGGCAAGAACTCGCTTGCGCAGAGCCAACTGGGTTTGTCAGAAAGCCAGACACCGGTGCAGGATCTGTTAGATCGAAAGATAGATGTGATGTTGGGCCATCGCGACATTGAGGGGCTGGAATTGGATCGATCTAACGTCACGTATCAAACGCTCAGCCCCGATTCATACGGCGTTCATTCCGCTGGGCCGCTTTACTTTGCCCAGGAACGCGCCTTTGCTCGCTCACGCAATCTCCAAAAGCTGCTGATTGCGACTGCCGACGGCTGGAACGCCGCCTATGCGGACCAGGATGGAGCTGCCTTGATCATAGCGCGCTCCATCGATCCGCCTCTTTCGCGTTCTGTGATAACCCATGTCATGGATGCGCAGCGCCGTTTCTTGCGTCCCTTCGGCACACGATTCGGCGAAATAGATCTGCGCCGCCTCCGCTCCTTGCAGGCACAGCTCTTGCTCCGACGTATTATTAGAGAACCTGTCGATCTAAACCGTGCGATCGACTACGAGGTCCTGAAAGAGGCTTACCGCAACGAGGCAAGCAAACAAGATCGCAGCGAGCGCTGATCAGATGTCAAACGGTACTCAAGCTATTGTTTTCGGTGGAGCAGGCTTCATCGGGACTCACTTAACGACCTACCTTGTGTCATCCCAGAAGTATGAACGGGTCGTTTCGATCGACATCGGCCAGCCCAGAGCCCATGTAGCCGGCGTAGAATATCTGCACCACGATGTGCGCGAGACGATCGACCCTAACATCTCGAACGGAAGTCCCGCTGACATCTTCAATCTTGCAGCCGTTCATGTCACGCCAGGTCACCCGGACGGCGATTACTACTACACCAACGTCCTAGGAGCGGTTAACGTTTGCAGGTTCGCCGACGAAATCGGCTGCAAGGATATTGTTTTTACGAGCTCCATCTCGATCTACGGCCCAAGCGAGGCCGCGCTTGATGAGGACGCTACGCCCCGGCCTGTAAGCGCCTACGGCCGCTCAAAGTTTGCGGCCGAAAAAATACATTTGCTTTGGCAATCCGGGGCACCGAACCGGAGGCTGACCATTGTTCGACCCGCTGTCATTTATGGACTTTACGAGCGCGGAAATTTCACGCGCCTGTCGCGGATGATGCAAAAAAAGGCTTTCATCTATCCAGGAAGAACGGACACCATCAAATCCTGTGGCTACGTCAAGGATCTCATCTGCTCGATGAGCTACATGTTGGCGCGAAACGAAGGCGTATCGATCTATAATTTCTGCTTTGAGCGCAGACATTCCATCAGCGAGATATGCGCTTCTTTCTCGAGGGTCGCTGGTTATGCCCAGCCGCAGCTCACGATTCCGATTTGGTTGATGAATCTCGCAGTACTTCCGTTTGAAATCCTGCAAAGCGTTGGCCTAAAGACGGGGATCAACCGCGAACGGGTAAGGAAATTGTGGTTTTCCACGAATATTCTACCCAAACGCCTCGTCGCAAACGGTTTCAAGTTTTCCTATGATATGGATGCCTCGCTCGCAGAATGGAGACGAGATTCCACTCTGAAGGATTTCGATTAGCCGTTCTTCTGAGGGGGCTCCCATCGGCTACCCACAAAGCTTACGTTCGCACCACGAGACAATGTGACGAGTGTGTCCACCGCAAATGCGGCCCTCAGCTACGCCCGCTTCGCGGCGACTATTGGCTTGTGCGCGGTCGTTGCCCTCGCACCGCTGCCATTTGCGTCCATGGACATGCGGATTGTGGCAGTCTGGATACTTTTGCTGTCGGCCGTGCTCCTTTTGGCGAGTTTGCGACCGGTAAGCTCTCGCGACCTTTCATTCATCATCGGCTTCGCAACAATTTCGCTGGCTTGGACCTTTGTTGTTGGCGCACAGTTAGGAACAGCTTCGCTGCCATCCGCATGGTTGACGGCTTCGATTTGGCAGCAGGCCTCGGCTATTCTGGGGCAAGATTTAACTGGCTCTGTTTCGGTAGCGCGCAATCAGCCGTTTTTTGCCATGGGATCACAGATCGCTTGTTGGATGTCGATGCTCTGCGGCTATCTGGTCGGCCGCGATAGACGTGCCGCCCGTTGGCTGTTGATGGCCTTTTTAGCATCAGCACTGGCCTACGCGGTGTATGGATTGTTCGCGTTCATCTTTTGGCCCAACTATTTACTTTGGCACCAAAAATTCAATTATCTGAATGCGGTGACAGCGACCTTCATCAATCCAAATGTTGCGGCCTCGTACTTCGGAGCCGCAAGCGTTGGATGGTTTTTGGTTTTTGCGAGCTCCATGAACAACAGCTCGGCTCCGCTTTCTTGGCGCGAGCAGATCAGATTTCGCCTTCGAGTGGCGTCTTCGCAAACAGTGCTCCACCTGCTGGCCTGTTTCGTCGTCCTGGCTGCGACCATGATGACCGGCTCGCGCGCTGGTTCGGTTGTGTCCCTGCTTTGCATGGCGGGGGCTCTCGGAACTCACTTCCGCAATCAATTGAAACAGCGGCACTTGTTGTGGGTTTTTCCGATCGCGGTCGTAATATTGATTATTGGTGCAATTTCGATCTTTGCGCCCAGCGTCAACCGTAGATTTGGCACCCAGGGCTTCTTTGATGCCGGACGCTGGCAGGCCTATGTGTCAATGGCCGAAATCATCAAGGAGTATCCATGGTTCGGTTCCGGACTTGGGACCTTTCGCTGGATCTTTCCAGCGTATCGGAGCGGAGAGCTTCCTTCCTATGGCACATGGGAACAGGGCCATAATACCACCCTAGAAATTGCCTCGGAAATGGGCATCCCTTTCACCGCGATCGTAGCAGCCGGCTGGTTGGTGGCTCTTCTCATTCTCGGACGCGGAATAACACGGCGCAACCGGGACGCAATTCTCCCCACCACAGCCTTTTGGATCGGTCTGTTGGCATTAGTTCATTCGCAAGTCGATTTTCCCCTGCAAATTCCGGGCTTTAGTTTGGCCATCTGCCCCATTCTGGGCATGGGAATGGCTCAGTCCTTTTCAAGCAATGAGCCGCCATTAACCTAACCTCACAGGATGCTGCGCAGCACTGTACATTTGCCTAATTTTCTTTTAAAAACACGTAATTAGGTCACAAAGTGGATGGTTTGATCATGAAGGCACCAGAAGGCTCGGCCTGTTCGAAGTACGGCTTCTCGGCCGCGCTCTGCGCGCTGACATTGTACTTTCCCGCCGCCGCCCTTGCCGCCTGCGTAAACGATGCTGACGCTGCCCAAAAGGCGGCGAATTTTACCACCAATCCATCATCCCTTTTGAATGGACCCAATGGACCTCGCAGATCCGAAGAGATCGCGGCAGATGTCCAGACCTTCGTCGCCTCCTATCCTCAGGCGCTGCCGGCGGTGCTTAGTGTCCTCAAGGACTTGACCGGCAAGGGACCATCGACCTCCGACCTCCAAAAAGCGATCGGCACCGGCCTCGGTAAGGCGGCGAATGTTTGCAAAACGACCGACCTGACTTTCGCTCTGGAAATCCAAGGCGACCTTGGTGCGACCGGGTCGCCCGATGCAAACGGCCAGTACGCTGCCGTTACCGGAAACGATCCGACCCGAAGCGTAGCTCTGTCAGGCGCCACGACAGGATCTTCCGGCGGCGTTGGCGGTCAGACGACACCGACCGGGGGTGCATTCTCCGGGACATCCTTCCAGAGCTTCGTATCGAACAGCGTCTCTAACAACCCGACGAATTATTTCAGTTCGAGCGTTGGTGGGGCGGGATCAGCAGGCGGGAGCAACACCACGACGATCATCTGCTCGGTCTCAGGGACCTGTCCCTGAGCATTGGAGCATCGCAGTTTGGCCTTCGTGATGCTTTAAACTCACGCTTATTTGCGCTCGCAGCGGCTAGCCTTTATTCGGCCTGCCGCGGCGCAGCTCATCAGACAGACGGGTCGGATGCTTCAGACACGCATTTCATCTCCCTCTCCGGCACAGAGTCAAGGCACCGATTCAGCCTCGCTGGAACAGACTGTTTCCTCGGCCATCGGCCTCGTCACTCGGCAATATCCCGTGATGATTATCACGGTGCTCGTCTGCCTGAGTCTTGCAGGCACGTATTTGTTGGGGGCGACCAAGCGCTACACCGGCACCGCTGTCCTTATGATCGACAGCCGCAAGATGCAGGGGCTTCAAACACAAACGGCGGTCGGCGGAGACAACCCTATAGATTCGGCGATGGTCGACAGTCAGGTTGAAGTTCTGAAATCGGAGACGATCGCCTCCGCGGTCATCCGAGACCTGCGTCTGTTAGACTCCCCGGAATTCATGCACGAGGACGCTGGGCTGCTGAGTGGGCTATCGCAGCTGCTTTCGAGCTTATTCCCTGAGGAAAGGCCATCTGACGATGGACTGATGCGAGCCGCCGTTGGGAGAATTCAGAGCGGGCTCACGATCAAGCGGGTCGGACTCAGCTATGTTATCGAGATAGCATACCAGTCCACCTCGCCAGAGCTGTCCGCACGGATCGCCAACGCCATTGCAGAGAATTACATTACAGATTCTCTTGAATCGAAATATCAGGCTTCGCGCCGTGCGGCGGTCTGGCTGCAAGACCGGCTCAAAGAACTCCGCGCTCAAGCTTCTGCAGCGGAACGCACGGTGGTCGATTACAAGGCAAAAAACAACATCGTTGACGCAGGCGGACGTCTGCTGACCGAGCAACAGTTGGCGGAGATCAACAGCGCTCTGACCGAGGCTCGCGCAAAGCGCGCCGAGGCCCAGGCCAAGCTCGAGCGCATTACCTCGATCTTGAACGCGGACGACAATGATTCGCGAGTAATCCTGAACGATTTGGGCGCTGTCAACGATTCAATGGCTAATCCCGTAATCACCAAGTTGAGGCAGACCTATCTCGATTATGCCGGCCGCGCTGCGGATTGGTCCAATCGATATGGTCCAACTCATTTGGCCGTGGTCAATTTGCGCAATCAAATGCGCGAAATACGGCACTCTATTATCGATGAGCTCCGACGCACGGCAGAAGGTTACAAGAGTGACCTGGCAATTGCCAAGGCGCGTGAAGAATCCAGCCAGAAAAGCTTGAATGAGACGATCGCCGTTTCGAATGATACAAGCCAGGCCCAGATCGTTTTGAAGGACCTCGAGAGCAATGCGCAGAGCGCCCGCGCGCTGTCGGAGAATTTCCTTCAGCTCTACATGGTATCAGTCCAGCAGCAGTCATTCCCGATTACCGAAGCGAGGGTCATCACCCAGGCCTCACAATTGTCGACGCCTAAGACTTCCCCCAAGACTGCTTTGGTTCTCCTCGCGGGTATCGTCGGCGGATGCATCCTCTCGGGCTTAATGGCGGTCTTCATCGAAATGCTGGACCGCGTCTTCCGCACCGTCCATCAGGTCGAACGCTTGCTTCAGACCAACTGTTTGGCATCCATTCCGGTGATCGGGTCGGAGGCAGAAGCTGGAATGGGGCTGCCCTTAAATCTGGTCAAACGGTGGTCCCCATTGTCCAGGAGCAGAGCGGAGGCATGGTCGCGATCCAGTGAAGCAGCGGGTAAGTCGCTCCGCGCGGATGGAGGGAGAGCTCAATCACGATCCAGCTCTGACCGGCTGCTCACCATCGATAACAGCGTCGGACGATTTGCGATCAACTCGCCGTTTTCCCGATTTGCGGAGGCGCTCCGCTCGATCAAATTGGCCGCCGACTTGAGCAACTTCGGGACGCCACACAAAGTCTTAGGCATCACATCCGCTCTTCCCAATGAAGGAAAATCCACCGTTAGCGAAGCCTTGGCTCAGACCACGGCACAAAGTGGCCTACGTACGCTTCTGATTGACGGAGACCTCCGTAACCCAAGCCTCACCGACCGGCTTGCACGGTCGGCCGATGCTGGATTGATTGAAGTCGTGTTTGGCAAGGCGGACCTGAAGGACGTGCTCTGGGTCGATCCGCAAACTAATCTGCATTTTCTTCCTTGCGTGGCGGCGTCTCGATTTTCGAACTCGAGTGATCTGCTGGCGTCCCCGCAAATGGAGAAGCTTTTTCAGCATCTTCGTGAACACTATGACCGGATCATTTTGGACTTGAGCCCTATGGCTCCTGTGATCGACGTTCGCGCCACCGGCGGTCTCGTCGACTCCTATATTCTCATTGTCGAGTGGGCCAAAGCGAAGGTCGACGTGGTCGAGCGAGTCTTGCGGGAAAACCCGCTTGTTCGCGAGCACATGCTGGGCGCCGTTCTAAACAAGGTGAACTTAGCCGCGATGAGCCGCTACGATTCCTATAGCGGAGGCTACTACCGCAACCGATACTACAAGCGCTACGGATACGTGGACTAGTCAGCCAACGATGACGGCCGTCATAAATGCTTTTGGCAGATTGACAACCGTTCTCATCGCCTTGAGCTCGGCAAGCTGGGCGGTCTCCTTCCTCTCTAATTCGGATGGGGGAGTCGCACTGAATAATGCAGCCAACGCGGTGTTAACCGGCAGCGGGTTCAAGCGAAATTCTGTCTCCGAAGCAGCATTGTCGGCCGCTGAGACTCGTAAATTCTGCAATCCACGCGAAATTAGAGCGGCTGCGATCATCCGCCTGCGGCTCTATGAGACCGCCGTCGATTCTCTCGACATGCGGCTTGCCGATCAGCGGCTGACAATGCTCCGGTCCTCGGTGAGAGAAGCCCTCACGTGCGTTCCAACTGATGGGCTATTGTGGTTCATCGAATACTGGAGCGCCATCAATCAAGGTGGCCAGGTTAGCAATCACCTCGAAGCATTGCGGCTGTCCTATTCGTTGGCACCCTTCGAGGGCTGGATTGCTCTTCGTAGCCCCTACGTGCTGGCAATTTATGACACGCTTACGCCGGACCTTCAGGAAAGCGCCCGCAACGAGTTTGTGTCCATTGTTCGAACGGGCTGGATCCGCGACGCCGTGAAAATTCTCAAAGGAGCCGCGTGGAGGCATCACCAAGTCCTTTTGGCCGGGCTTGGAACGGTGAGCTTGGATTTTCGTCTCCGATTAGCCCGCGCGTTGCGCGCCGAAGGCTTAATGGCGGACGTTCCGGGGGTCGAGCCCCAAGAGTTTAGACCTTGGGCATATTAGTTCTGAAGTCGTCCTTCAGAGTCTCAATCCTCTTATCCCGGATCTCGGAGATTAGGAGGAAGTGGAAGCGTATGATTTGTTCAACTTGAAATGACGTTTGCGCCGCTCGGCTATTCGCGAGTGGTGGCCTTCACCGCGGTTCCCGCGAGAGTTTGCGATTGAGCAAGGGATCGTCAGGTTTTTGCGCTAACTGAAAGGAGCTTTCGATGCTTAGGCGCGCGCTCATGGGGCTTTCTTTAGCAGCCGTAGTGGTCTACTTAGCTTCTCCTTCTCAAGCTGAAATGACTTCGTCCGCAAAGCCTGACGAGGTGACGGGCCACGCGGGGGCGCTCGGCGGCACGTGGCTGTGGACCTTACCTGATACGGCAAATGGCCTCCGCCCCACCCAAAGTTGGCATGCTACCGGTTCGTCTCCAAGCGGCGACATCTACGTCGGGGGAATGGATCACAAAACGAACTCCGCCTTGTATCGGCTCGACTCGACCGTTGGGACCCTCAGAGTCGTTGGAGATGCGCGCTCAGCGTCAGAGAAAGTTTCGAACTGGCTGCCCGGAGAGACAGTGCAGAAATTCCATACGCGCCCGCTCTGGCACAACGGCAAGATCTATGTCGCCACCATGAACCGCTCGACCCTCGACGAGGGTTATTTGAAGGAGAGAGGGTTTCACTGGTACAGCTACGATCCTGCGCAGGAAAGCTTTGCCGATCTGAGTGTCGCAGAACCGGGCGGCACAGCCGTCGACCATGGGAATGTGGTCACGCTCGCCTCTGATCGCCGCCGAAACGTCATTTATGCGGCCGGGGTGCCGACCGGCGAGATTTTTCGGTACGACGTTGGAAGCGGCCGAACATCTCGCTTAGGCAGGCCAGCGGCATACGACCAGCAGTTTGTCTATTCTGGCCGGGTGATGTGGACCGACAGCCGGGGCCGGCTTTATTTTACCGCCAGCAACTCCGGGTCTCCGTCCGTCTATGCCCACGTTTATTATTTCGACCCCGAAACTGGGTTTGGGGAGCACAAGGACTGGCCACTGCAAGCTGCGCAGGCCCTTGAGGCGGGGCAGTGCATCCAAGATGGCAAGCAATGCTTCTTTTCGGATGATCAAGGCCACATATACAGATTTGCTGACGAGGGCCCATCCTGGTCATATCTCGGACAACTACACACCGCCGCGAAAGCTTATGTTTGGTTGTTCAACGTCGATTCGGAGGGACGACACGCCTACCTAGGAACCAGCATTCCTTCTGAGGGCAAGCCAACTGCGCTATTCGAGTTCGACCTGCGAGCAGGAACAACGGAACGCATATGTGACGTCGCCGAGCTAGACCCGTCTCTCAGAAGCCTCAACATCCATACTGGATATGATAGCTGGGACGCGCAGGGGCGGTTCTACTTTGCGAGCTTTAACGGGCCTACCGAGCAGCGGGTGATCCTAACGCGCGTGGATATTCGTCGGCTCAAAGCCACCCTAAGGAAGAACTAAAGGAGTTCTCGTTGGCAACAATCCAATTCTCGTACGGGGGGATCTCCGCGACCAGTCAAACGCGGGACTGGTACCCCTGCAATTATGATCGGCGATTCTGACCCAAAACGCCGAATCAGTCGTTCCAAACCGTCTTCGACAACACGCTGTTCGGACGCGGGCTCACGCAAACGCGAACGTGAGGAGGCTGATAATCCTATCCGTTTGCCTTGTAATGATCGGCGTCACGTTCTTGACGATAGTTACGATCGCACCGCGTCTGAATTTTTGGATCGACGATCTCTGAAGGTCGGCTTCCTCTGCACTTAGGTCGCGTGCAAGGAGATTTTGGTGGCTTGGCAATCCGCCGGGCGCGTTAGAAGACATTACTGCCTCACCAACCTCCGGCGGACGGCGATCACTGCCGCGAGGTGATGCGTAGGATCTGTGCGTTGTTGGCGGTCACGACCGTATCATTGGCTGTCGCGATCACGACACGAACGAACTGCAGGAACTTGGCGGTATCGACGGTGGCTGCGTTAGCGGCAAACAGAACGTCCTTGTCGCGCATATCAAATTTAGTCGCCAGGAAGTATGCGGCGGGATCGCGGAAGTCTGCGTTGTAGACCACCGGCACCGTTGGCCCGACGAACTTGGAGCAATCCACGCCTAGCCGTTCTGCGAGTTCGCGCGGCTCCCGGCGATAGAGGTACACGCCGCTCGGCTCCGCTTGGCCATCCAGGAGGCCCCCCGCCTTCGCCATGGCTTGGGCCATGTTGATCTTCCACATGTCGAACGGGAATTGTCCCTGCTGGCCCGACGCACCGAATGCCAGGAAGATCTGCGGTTCACGGTAGACATAGATGGTATCGCCGGGATGGACCCAGACATTGTTGGCGGGAGTATAAACCAGAGCACCGAACGGAACCGTCGCGCGCTTGCCGTGACGCTCAAGCGTGACCCAGGTTTCCCAGCCCTGCCCCTTTGGACCACCAGCCCGCGAGATCACATCAAGGACCCGCTCACCAGCCGCATTGGCCGTGAGGCGGGTAGGCAGATTGACCTCACCAAGAACGCTGATCAGCGAGGTGTTCTGGGTGACTAGCGAGACCACAACCTGCGGCTCGATGGCGCGGTTGCCGATCGCCTTGACGATGTCCTGCTGGATTTCACTGGGCGTGCGGCCCGCGGCTTTGACCGCGCCCGCATACGGAACAGTGATGAAACCAGCCGAGTCGACGTTCTGGTTCGGCAGGGCAACGAAATTGCCCGGGCGTACGCCTGCTTCGGCTGGAATGAAAAGACCACCCGCCGCCGCCTCGAAGATCGACACCGCAACCACGTCACCAATGCCGAACTTAATGGAAGGCGGCGGTCGATTATCAGGGAACGAGCCCGCGATGGCACCGGGGCCGTATTCTTTGAGGATGTCGACCACCGTGGGCGTGAGCGTCACCAACCCATATTCCGGGCCATTCTTGGTGTGCTCGCTCTTGATGACGTGGTCCTCAGGACCCGACATCGGCATGATTGCACAGCCCGCAGAACCGAGCAGCACAGCGGAAAGCATGCCGATAAGAACGAAGCCCCGTTTAAAATCCACCCGAGTTCCCCACTACAACGAACCCCAAATTCCGCGAATTCCCCAGAGGAGTCAATGAATCGCGCCCGATAACCTGGCTCCTAAGGAGAATAACCTGGAGGTTGTTGCAATGCGGTTACAGGCGGGCACCGGGGGAGATGACCCGATAGGGGGCTAATAGGCGTTTCTGCTGCGGGTAAGTTCTAAACACGTGAGCAGGAGGATCTTCAGGTCGAGCGCCAAGCTCCAATTGTTAATATACCAGAGGTCGCAATCCACCCGGCCCTTCATCTGCTCGACAAACGCGGTTTCGCCGCGATAGCCTTTGACCTGCGCCCAGCCCGTAATACCCGGTTTGACATGGTGCCGAAACGCGTAGTCGCAGAGCAGCTGGCCGTAATGCCCGTCATGCGCCAACGCATGCGGCCGCGGCCCCACTAAGGACATCTCCCCTTTCAGGACGTTCAAAAGTTGCGGCACTTCATCAATGCTCGTTTTACGGAGCATTCGTCCCGTCCGGGTGACGCGCGCATCGATTCGCTTCGCCTGCACCACATTGGGACCATCCTCCATGACGGTCATTGTCCTGAACTTGACGATCGAAAATTGATGTTCGTTAAACCCGTTCCGCCGCTGCCGAAAGAATACAGGGCCAGGCGAATCCAGCTTGATCGCTACCGCGCTGAGAGCCATCAGCGGGGCGAGAAGGATCAATCCGATCGACGCCCCCACAATGTCCAGCACGCGTTTGCCCAGCTGCTCGGCGCGGGAGAGCGGGCCGCGCTGAAGTTCGATAGAGAGCGAGTTTTTTACCCGGAACGACGGGTTCTGAGTAAGGGAGCGAACCCGCCGATCCGGCAACAGCTGCACCGGCAGCGGCGAAATCCGAAGCCCATCCCGCATCAGCTCAATCTTGCGGGTATCGCTCCAAGGAAAGGCCAAAACGATACCCTCAGCGCCTTGCGCGCGTGCCGCGGCAATGGCGCGCTCTAGCGCCGCGAGCTCGTCTTGGCTTAGGGCAAAGCCGCCTGTCGCGGTGGGGAGCATCACACGCTCCACTTCGGTCAGACCAAAGTTTTCCAATAACTCTTCAAGGCCTATCGACGCCAGTTCCTCGCGGGTCCCGAGCAACACGATACGGCGCCCCCGGACCTGCCCATCCGCAACCACACTCAAAACCAGTCGTCTGGACATTCGGCGGCAGACCACCAGCAGCAGCGGGGCAAGCAGGCCAAAGCAGATCATGGAGCCGCGCGAGTAAACCGCGCCGCTTTTCATCAAAAACACCAACGAGGTCAGCAGCAGGCACACCAGGGTCCACTGGCCAAGGATCCGCCCTAGATCCCTCCGCTTCTTTGCAAGAGCCGCTCGAAGATCATACAGACCGGTGGAATGTCCGATGATCACATAAAGCATCGCTGCGACACTCCCCTGAGCGACCACCGGCTCCAGGTTAAGTTCGGCGTTTGCGAGCGTTTGATAGATCCCGGCGCCCACAAGGCTCGACAATACGATCACGGCAGCGTCAAGGACTGCCAAGAAGTACGCGAGGCTTGAGTAGGGTATTTTCAAGCCAAACCAGCGGCCGTCTAATGCAGCACCGGTCGCCGCACCGAGGTCAGGGGCATCAGGCAGCTTGGAGGACGTCGCCTCGCTGGGTTTTGAGAGTGAAGTTCGCGGGATCAAAAATCGCCTCCTACGAAAACAAACAGGCCACCGCCGCCAACAATCACTCTAGCCGCTGCAATGCAGCAGAATTATGCAGAAAACTGAAATTAAAAGCTCTATAATCGTCCCTTACTGCCAACATGATGAGCTCAGAGTCAAGCCATTGTTTTCCATCACCATTCTGAACCGGCTGACGATCGCGTTGGCATTCACGTTAATCGTTCTGGCCACAACCGGCGAAACTTTCGGTCAACCCCCTCGCGGGAAGCGGGAGTGCGGTCCAGGACTTGGTTCTGAAGACCAGAGAAATTGCGATAAGCAATTTTCCGAGCAGCTGCGCAGCAGCAGCGGCATTGTGCCACTCGCCCAAGGCTGGCAGCTGGTGAAAACCAAAAGCCCGACAGGGGGACAGGATGCCATCTCGGTCATGCACGTTGCCGATTCGGGGAAGTCGGACATCGGCCTCGCTGGCCTGAGCCTTCAGTGTGGTCAAGAGCGCCAGAGGATCGACGTGATCGTGATTCTTCTGGACCGTTGGTCGCGCACCGATCGTCCCAAGATCGTCCTCACCTCGCCGAACGGCCGAGCTGCTGAATTTGAGGCATCCGTCACCCAGGCCGGCGAGGCTCTGTTACTGCCGAAGAGTGCATCAGAGCTCGTGCAGAATGATTGGCAATCCGCAACGGAGCTGAACGTCGAAATCGACGGCAAGGCCGGTCAGATTCGGGGGGTCATTTCCGTTACCGGACTGGCGGCCGCGGTCCGCACCTTGATGGAAAGCTGTGCAGGGCGCTAGCGCTGAATCCGGGGGGAACGAGTGACGATTCCTTAAGAAAATGGGTGGAATGGTGGCGACGGAGACAGACAATGACCCCGGTCGCCATCTTGCTATTTCTTACGGGCGCGGTCCTCGCGTGGCGCTTTCGCGTCTGGATTCTTGTGCCCTTCTGCCTAATCGCGATCGTTGCCACGCTCTCGATTCAACTTGCCCAAGATCAGGGCTTTGCAACCGCAGTCGGATACGCACTTTTGGCAGGCTGCGCGCCACAATTTGGCTACGCCTTCGGCCTGCTGGCACGAGGCACATTGATGGCTCGCTATTCACCCCGTCAAACTGTTTCTCGGAAAGCGTCGGTGGCCGCGCTTTATCGGCAGACATCGGCTCGCGACGACCGGGATATCTGACAGGGGTCTGCATCCTGAGTGCCGCCCAAAAGAGGGTTTGGCGACGCCGACCCCCCATGCGATAGTGAAGCACCGCTCCCGGCCATCAGCTTTCTTCACTTTCCTCATCCCCCTTGAAGTTCTCCATTGCCGCTCGCGTTTTCCCTTCTGATCATCCTGTTGGTTGCAGCTGCCGCAACGCCATTCACCGATGGCATTTTCGTCCAGCATACGGTGTATCTGCTGGCCCCGCTCATGCTGGTGTCCGCGGCCGCTGCGGCGAGCTTGGCCGATCTTACTGCACTCACCCCGCTCCGCAGGTTTATGCTGGCGGCGCTCTTCCCGATGCTCTGGATGGTGACGCAAATTGCTCCCCTTCCATTCTCCCTCGTGAATCCCATCTGGCCCACAACAGCCGTCGCGTTGAATGAACCGTCGTTGGCGGGGCGAATCACGGTCGACCTGGGAAATACTTTGCGCGGCTTGATGTGGTATTCGGCCCTCCTGTCACTGCTGCTCTCCACCACCCTGCTGGCAAAAGATCGCAAAAGGGCGGAAGTCTTGCTGGTCGTTCTGACTGGCGTCGCGACGTTTATCGTGCTCGCGAGTTTGAGTCAGATCGTGCTTGCCCGAACAGCCTTGCTAGATCTCGGTCTGGCAGAAAACAATTCGCTTGCTCTCGTTGGGGTCATTGCAGCGCTCGCAAACACGGCAACGATTGCAATGGCAGCGGAGCGCCAGCTTGGTCGCGCCGGCACTCTCTTTCCACTGAATGGCCCATTCCTGCTGCGCATTGTCCCGGGCATTGCCGGTCTCATGATGTCTCTTGCTTACCTGGCAACGCTCGAACGAATAGTCCACATGCTAACGGCGCTGGGATTTGCAATCATGCTGTTCATTGCCGCCGTCCGTCGTCTCGGATATCGGTCTTGGCCGTCGGCGCTCCTGGCCGGCCTCCTCATTATGATGGCTGGTGCAGCGACGCTATCCCAGGAACGACCCGCGACATGGGCGGATCTGCTAGCTCGGAGCCGAATCGAGAATCAAGACTCTGTAGCGATCACACGACGTGCCATATCGGACAGCTCGTGGACCGGCAATGGCGTCGGAACATTCGCCCAGGTTGCCCGCATCTATCAGGACTATGCTGTTGGTATTGCGCCGCGCGCTCCTTCAACCGCAGCGCTGGTTGCAATCGAATGGGGTCGCTTAGCCCTGCCAATCCTGGCGTTATTTGGGCTTCAGGTCTTCTTTTTCATCTTGCGCGGAGCCGTTGGACGCGGACGGGACTCGTTCTTTGCCAGCACAACTTGCGCCCTTGTGCTTGTCGCAATTTGCGAGAGCTTTGTCGACACGAGCATGTTGAACCCGGCGGTGCAGATCATTCTTGCAGGATTGATCGGGCTCGGCTTGGCGCAAAGCACCGGGCGGACCAGCTCCCTGTAAGCGCGACCTCAGACCCTGGCGCTCGAGATCGTCGCCCAGAGCTTGGAGTTGGGCATCTGCATCCGCACCCAGCGATAAGGAACACGCGACCACGGCTTGATCTGCGGCGTCATGTTATCTAGCACCAAGTCTCCGCTATTGGTCCGGACCACGAGAATCAGGTGATGCTCACCGGAATTGACCATGACCTCGCTCAACAGCAAGGCGCGAGCCGGCCAACCGCGCTCCAGCAATTCATGCCGCTTGCTGACCGCATAGTCGTTGCAATCGCCCCGCGCTGGATTGATCAGCCATTGCTCGCCAGCCACGCCGAGTTCATTCCTCTCCGGGGCAATTCCGCGGTTAACCACCTGATTGATCTCCTTGAGATCTGCCCATCGCTCCTCGGTCAGCCGGACCGGCCCGCCCCGAAACATCGGCCGCGTGCGGCACTCGCCTCGGTATCGAAGACAAAATTGGGTAAACGCCATCGGCGGAAGAGTGGGAGTTTCGAGCTTGATGCGCTGGATTGCGGATTGAAGCCCCATTGGCATTCCCACAAGTCCGGCCTGGACCGGCTCAAGCCACATGGAGCCGGCTGCGATGACCCCGAGGGCGATAGTGATGATTCTGCGCATTAGTTGCTCCCCGCATGCTTATTGGCTAGGAAGCTAACGCGAAGGGTTTGAAATTTTGCGGCATCCCGCCATTCAATTAGAAACAAAAGCCAAGCAGGACATTGCGATCCCGTTAACTATGTGAGCTGACCTGAATCATTCGGGCGCTGGCCCCAAAGACTGCAAAGGCGACAAGTTCGGCAAATGCTCAGATTGTCGAGATCGAGGAACAAAAGCCGAATGCCGACGGTGCCCGAGGGCATTCGCATCTATGCGATAAGCGACATTCATGGATGCGCCGATCTGCTTCAGCAGATGTTTGCCGTCATCGACCGCGATCTCACCACAATAGGTTCAAGGCGCGCAATCCACGTTTTCCTCGGAGACTACATCGATCGAGGGCCTGACTCGAATCGGACCATCGAATTGCTGATGGAACGCGGCATGAAGCATGAATCGATCTTCCTGAAAGGCAATCATGAAGCCTTCCTGTTAGACGTTCTGCATGCCCCTTCGCAGCTTCAGGATTGGAAACAATATGGCGGCCTCCAAACCTTAGCCTCGTATGGACTTAGACCTTCCCTCAATCCTGATCCGGCAGAACAAGACGAACTCATTCGACGATTATCGCAGGCAATTCCGCCTCATCAGTTGCACTTCTTCAACAACCTGCGTGCGCGCTTTGTGTGCGGAGATTTCTTTTTTGTCCATGCTGGAGTGAAGCCTGGTGTCGCCCTGGCGAACCAACAAGAACAGGACATGCTCTGGATTCGAGACGAATTCCTGGAGAGCAACAAGAATTTCGGGAAATACATCGTCCACGGCCACACCCCCGTCCAGCAGCCCGACATAAGACCGAATCGGGTCAATATCGATACGGGCGCCTATGCGACCGGAAATTTGACCCTGTTAACACTTCAGGACGACAGTATGATTGCCTTGTAAATCAATGACACGTCGTTTTTGCTTTGGAGATTTGATGCATTCAACGACCCTAGTTCGCGTCCTCCTGTTGGGCCTTGCGGCAGCCGTCGGCTGTTTTGGGATCGTATCAGCAGCCGCAGAACTGATCACCTCCAAGCGGCCGGATTTTCCAGAGCACCCAACCAAGGCCAGTCTCAGCTCGAACGCTCCACCCGAATGGGTTGGATTGATCTCTCCCTTGCGCTCTGACCTCGAAGGCAATCAGGCTCTATTTCTTGCGCTCCAAGTAATGCAACTGCCAAGAGGCGATGACAGGGTTCGGGCCCAGAGCGAACTTGCCCGGTCGCGTCTGAAGCATGTTGTTTCCATATCGCCATATGATGCTGAGCTATGGCTCGCCTTGGCAGTGCTGGAAGCCCGGCAGGATCCGGACAGTCCAGCAGCGATCGAATCCTTGAAGATGGTCTATCTCACGGCACCGAGCGAAGGCCGATTGATGCCTCTGAGGCTTGCTTCTGCAACCCGATTCGATGCCCTCGCCAGCCCCGATGTGAGGGAGCTAGTCCAAGGTGACGTCCGCCTGATGTTGACGCGAGAGCCGAAACAAACGCGAGCCCTGGTGTTCGCATATCGGCAAGCCTCAGCCCGGGGCAAAGAATTCCTGAAAGATGCGATCCGGGCTATCGATCCCGCGCTTCTCAACGTGCTCGGGGGCTAGTCGAGCGGGCCTGCTGCGGGCGGAGGAGTTTGGCCAGCCGACCCAGTTTAGAGCATATTGCCCGTTCCTCGCGAAGCGTCTAAGATTAAGACAACTGGGGGCCCCCAAATGCGATCAATTCTCGGATTACTTACGCTCACCCTGGGCATGTCGACCTTGGTGACACCGTCTTACGCCGCAGACTACGCCGTGCCTACGCAAAGGACCGCGGCGCGTATTCCGTACATTGACCGAGGTCCCAATCCGTACTGCGGGCCCCGCTGCGGATGTCCCACGGTGGCGCAGGTTCGGCACAGGTCGCTGCAACAGGCCTACCCCGCCACATTTGATCCGCGCACGAGGGATGAGCCTCACTATTACTATGGGCCGGTCCGCACTTATGTGCGTTACGTGAACCCCTTGGATCCTGAGCGGGTCTTGACCTACTAGTTTGCCACGCAGCCTTAAGCTCCGTTTAACTGCGGCGGTATAGCCTCGTTCATCGAACGGGGCTAGGTTCGATGTTCGCCATCCAGTTGCTGTCGTGCGCCTTCGTGCTGGGCGCGGCCGTTACATTCGGCAGTTACGCGTTGCTGCGGCATTGCTTGATGCAATGGAGTGACGAGTTCTAAAGGCCTAGCGCTGCACGTTTCCAGCCAAACGCCCTTCGTTCGCTGGCCGGGAATTCGGAAACCTGCTCAGCACGGCTGCCTTCATGAATTTGTAGTGCGCAATGGAAGAACAGAGTTCTTTCAACCGGCGCTGTCCGCTCTGGATCTCCCGATCGAACAGATCCTGATGATGGTTATCCAACGCCTCGCGTTCGAGATATTCATCATCACCGTTGCCGAAGGTCACCGCGGCCCGGGCCAAGACATCTTCGACCCGACGGTTCAGGCCCGATTGCTCCCGCTCGGCCGCGTGCAGCGCTTCCTCGATCGCGACCAGGATAGGCTCTATGCGGGTCCGGTCGGTCTCAGCATCCCGTTCAGGCGAACGCGCGCGGAATCCCCGTTCGCCGCCAAAACGGTCCTTCAGGAAATTCTGCGTGCGGGCCCGCAGGAACAGCTGGAACATGCGTGCGTTTTCCGGTTCAAAGCCAGACTAGAAAATGGGTCGGCGATGGTTAATAAACCTTGAAGCTTCTGGGTTGCTCGGCCCGGCTCCGTGCCATCCAGGCCTTCCAGGCACTCTCATGCTTTTGATACAATTCCAGCCAGCGCTCCTGCACCGTGGCCGCCCAAAGCACGCCGTCGTCAAGCGCCTGACCTTTAGCCTGACCGAACTCGGCCCGGCCCTCGAGGCGCTCGAATTCGAAGGTTTCCTCAACCGTCAAGCCAATCAAGACGCGCTGGCCCGCAGCATCAGGCAGATACCGCCGCGGGGCGTTGTTTCTCAGGCTCGTCATGGCGCTCCCCCTTTAGTGATCCACGGACCGGTCGGGCCTCGAGAACGTCGGCATTATCCCATATGTCCCCCAACGGGCCATCGATCAATGTCCAAATTCAAGGGTACGGAGCAACGATATGCTTCCACATGCAGTACCGACCGCGAACCGCACGAACAACAGAACGCGGGCGTTAACGTAACCGAATGTGGTTACGTGAGAGGTCACCGAGCCTATTTTTGCTCTGCTCGCACGTGTCGCGAAAACAGAACAGCCCATCCCAAGTTGCAAACATTCATGATGCACGCCGCGCTCGGACGAATGATGTAGCCTCTCCGGCTGTCGCGGAACGATAGTGCGAGTACAGCCGGCGGCGCTCGTTGCGTTTGCGCGATCGCCAGGCCCGGGTTGCGTAGCCTCCGCCGAAACCGGCAAAGAAGATCGAAGCCAAAACCGCAACTAGCACCATTGGGCAATCTTTCCATATGCAAGACGTTTCCAACTACTAGCATTGTGGTCGCGCAGTTGTGTCGACATCGTGATAAGTGTCGCTGATTTTCTCATCTCGGCGATAATATCTTGGGCAGCACAGTGCTTAGAAACTGATCGCGCGCACTTCAACCGAAGCACCATAGAGACAGCCTCACGAGCAACAGCGTGATGAAATACAGCCAGCCTGCCATCGCGATCATCGCAAGGCTGAAAAATCCGACCTCGAACATACGGTCTCGAAGCCTTGCGAACGACGATATTGTCTGTGTTTCTTGTAGCATGTCGGTGCTTGCACTCTCCAGTCTCAAGCATATCAAATTGAATTCGGCGATCTCATGACACGAAAGACACGAAGCAAGAATCTCGGTGTGAATGCGACCTTCCCGAACGATCTTAGACGAGTCGTGTTTAACCCTGCGCGCAACCAGGTTCCGAAGATACACACTCCAGAAAACGACGCTGCGGAGAAATCCTTCAAAGCCACCGACTTCATTCGATCAACGCGCCTCTCCTCGCCACGAAGCAAGTTGGCCTTTGCTCAACCCAGATTTCTAACGAGAGAGCAGACGGGGCGGTTTTGCGCGAACCGGAGGCGGCGCCGTCCCGCGAACATGGATCCACTTGCGCCTCCATCACCTTGTTGAACAGTGGAGAGCCGCCTCCTATCGGCTGGCTCTCTTTGTGGCGAAAAACGTCACAAGGATTCCCCGAAATTGCCTTATCTCGGCTGACCCGCGTGCGTACAAGGGTCGGTAACTCGTTCACAGGGTTTCCCTCAATGCTGGGTCTTCTGCTCTTATTTCTGATTGCGATGACCTCATTTGCGGCGGGGTACGTCACCCGTTCAGCGATCTCGCGGCGGCGGCGGGCGAACTATCTCAAGTTGGAACCTTACGTTCGGCCGTCACGACCATCGAAGCCTCCGTCGTTTTTGGTGCGTTCAGACAATCGCAACTCTCCACCGCTCCAAAGACTTGCGTCCGGTGGTCGTCGCGGCAGCTGAGTTGGTGGCATTGAGCGCTTCAACGCGTAGGCTGGTGGGCTTTATTGTCGTTCGTTTCGCTGGGATATTCTGGGATTGCGCATTCCGGCGGCCGTCGCCAGGCGGGCACCAAGCATGATCCCTCATTTCTACTTGCTCAATCAAACCGTAACTTTGTTCACCGCACTCGCGCTCTCAGCGCCGCGGTGCCCCTCCACAACAGGCCCAGGTATGGTTTGGCATCGCCGCGCTCTGGGTTCATAGTGGTGGCGCATCAACCAGATGGAAAACTCAATGAACCGTTTCGCAGTGCTTCTGGCGGGGGTCGCGCTCCTCGGCACGTCCGCATCCGCTCATGCTCAGGGGACCTACTCAAACGGGAGTCGCAACGGATATGCCGCCAGCGCACCACGTTCGACGATCTCGACAACAACATCTGCAGTCTCGCCTTCCAGTCCCGCACCTACACCAAGAAATCTGGGGACGGGCCAAGGACGAACTGAAGGCGCTATGGGGCTCACACCGCAACTGCAACGCGAACTTGGGATCGGGCGGCAACAATGAGTCGCCGCTGGGCAGTGCCGGGCAATTAGACCCGGTCCATTCTGCAGGCTGCGATGGCGTAACCGACATGCTTGGCTTTGTAGGCGAAGAACCTGTGCCCCATCGCGTTTATGCCGTCACGACTTAGCCGTGATCAAGCGACCAATGGTGGACTGATCGCTTAGCCATCAGGCTTCCGGGTTCGTCCAGCCGACGCACGTTGCTGTGCATCAGCCTCGATGTATTTACAAAGGGTGCAGCTCTGCTGAACGAAACCTCCGTGCTTATACGGGGGCCCCGATTTTGTCCCGGTAAGGTTGAGCGGTTAGCTTAATCCGCGTTGTTTGTTGCGAACTCTCACCGATCGCTTATCCCATCGTCTCACCGGGCTTCCCCAAGCTCGGCCCCACCCAAGCAAAGCCGTCGAGCGATATGGGTCCGCTTGGCGGCTTTGTCTTTGTCGCGACGAGAGGATGATTTCGGTTATGGCGCGCAAGCCCTGGTCGTTCAAGGAAGACCGCCGGCTGATGGAGTTGGCCAAGTCTTCGGCTTCATTGGAGGAGGCGGCGAAACAGCTCGGACGCTCGCCCGATGCGATCAAGCGCATGGCCTTGCGCCTTGGTCTTTCGCTGAAACCAAAGACAGGTAAGAAGGGCTAGAGCGAAAGCGTTGCGTCGAGCGCGCAGCGTTCCATCTCCGCTCGGGCGCAGCTCAACCGCGCGACGATCGACCAACGATCTCTCGATGACTGCGAGGCCGCCAAACCGGCTAGAGGACCAGAAGCCCTCTCGCAGATGCCTGAGCCAGCACCCCCAAATGGGTCTGCTCGCCGAATTCGCCCGACAGGATGAGGCTGCGAAGTTCATCCGGCGAGGCGGAGCTGACCTCGACACCTGGCTCTTCCACAAATCCGGGCGCGCGACCGCCGGTTCTGACGAAGAACGAATGAGTCGTATTGCTGATCCGGCTGGAGCAGGTCGCGCATCTGCCGATGAGCTCGACGCTCATCGTGGGATAGCCAGTCTCCTCCAGGAGTTCGCGCGTGGCGGTTTCCGGCGGGTCTTCGTTAGGATCCACCACGCCCGCTGGCAATTCCAGCGAGAAGCGCTCGATCGCCGGACGATACTGACGCACCAGGAGAACGCGCGAGTCCGGCGTCATCGCCAGAATGACTACATAGTCAGGTTGCGCAACTGCATAATAGGTTTCAACGGCAGACTCCGCGGAGAACCTCACATCCCGGGCCACGACCTCGAGCCAGGGGGAGACCACCATATGCTCGGTCTTTAGGATCGTCGGCAATTCCCGGACCATCAGACAATTCTCCTTCGTTGAACCTTGCTGGTAAACCATATGGCCTTGCAGGAATGAGGCCGCTGGCGCGGGAGGCCTGAATTCCAGCGGCTGAATTAGGCGCTTTAGCCCTATTCGCCAGGGAACCGAACGCGCAAATTTGCGTTGATCTCAACTTCGTCGCGAGGTCTGGCCGTGGCACATCTAGCCATTTCCGTCATCCTGGTCTGGTTGGCTATCAATATCGCCTTCGTGGTCTTGCGTTTGCGAGCCACCCGGCCACAGCATGGTGGCAGCACCCGGCAGGTTCCCATTGCGCCCTACAATCCCGCACCCGCTTCCCTCCGCCATCGAATGGGCCGCTAAAACTTGAGAGCGGAGGAGTAAGGGTCTCGGCCCCACTGCCTTTCCCGAGATTCAACGAGTTGGTCGAGTCACGCTGCTTGACGCAGAGCGCTAAATTTCCGACCGACGCGGTGCTGGTGGCCTGACTGGATTGAACCGTTACCCGGGCCGGCAAAACGCTCCGCACCAGGCGTGCCCTGCTCAATCAGCCTTAACGATACTCTCATCTTTCAAAGCGGTCTGGCTCCCATCCGGCTATGGTCGTCCAATGCGCCGAAACCACCTTATCGCAGCCGCAGGAATCTGCTTCGCGCTCATCGTCTATGCCACGCTTGCGAGACTGGCGGGGAGACCCGTGCTTATCGGTCATCACGAGGCTTATTGGGTCGTCGTGATCGAGCGCTTCAGCGCCTACGGGTTGCTGGGATTTCTCTTATCCTTCCTGTTGCCCGGTCGGCTCACCCTCGCATGCTCGCTTGTCGTGGCCGTCGCAATGGGGCTCGAAATCCTGCAAGCAATGACGCCCGATCGTGATCCGGGTTTCCTGGACGTGATGCAAAAAGCAGCAGGCGGGACCGTCGGGGTCCTCCTCGCTCAAACAATCCTGGCCTTCCTACCGAGACCGCCCGCCTGAGCAACACGTCCGCATCGGAAGTTGCTGTCGTTATTTCATCATTTGTCCGCGTCGTTCACCGCCCGGGTTCGCGACCGTATGAATGTTCGCGTGCCATTTCCCGGCCAGCAGATCCGCAGCCTGCCTTGGCTTTGCCCGTTCCAGGCGAGCTGTTCGGAGCATGCGGGCGGCTAAGCCGACCGGCGCCGGCCCTGGAACTGGTTCGGCGTCAGGAGTTCTGCCATCTGGCGGTGGGTGTCCTGGAGCGCCTCGATAGCGCCGTCCAGATCAAAATCGGCGTCTCGGACCGAGGCGAGGAATTTAGCCGTCAGCGCCAGATCGAGCTTGACGCGGGTTGCGCCATCGCGGCTTTTGCGGCGGTCAAGTGACAAATGGATGGCCCGCATTCTGGCCTCGGCAGGCGTGCAGCCACTGAGCCCGGCGAGTTCGTCATAAGTCATCCAGATCTGTGCCATGTTTCAGTCACTCCTTTACTCGGCCTCAGCTTATTTTTCGTGCTTAAAGCTTCGGTTGCCGCGATGCGCGCGCCGACCGTTTCGCAGCGATAGGGTCAATGCGAGCTAAACGAAGAAGGACAATCGTGCCGAGCCCCCGGTGGGTTGCATACAGCGAAGATCGATCTATGCTCACCAGATCGATCAACTGTTGAACTGAGGCAATCGCATTGGGACAGGTCACTCGGAAGCCCTCTCCTTGAGTGATGTCGTGTCCCGTGGCGCCACGCGGCATGTCCCCGTCTTCGGCACCGCTTTAAGCCGGCTTCGCCGCAAACGTCCTGCATTGCTGACGCTTGCGGTGCTCGTGCTGTGTGCCGATTTGGTGCTGGCCGCGGGCGCATGGATGATCGTTGATTTCACCTCGAGGTAAGCAGACATGACCGACCGACCGACTGTCCTCGTTACGGGAGGCGCGGGCTATATCGGCTCGCATGCCTGCCGCGCCCTGACCGCGGCCGGCTATCAGCCCGTCGTTTATGACAATCTGTCGACAGGCCATCGCGGCTTCGTCGCCGGCCCGCTGGTAACGGGCGATCTGCTCGACGGCGCCACGCTGGCGCGCGCCTTCGCCGACCACAAAATCACGGCGGTCATGCATTTCGCGGCGGCGAGCCTCGTCGGCGAGTCGATGACCGACCCGCAAAAGTACTACATCAACAATGTGCAGGGCACGCTGTCGCTATTGCAGGCGATGCGCAATGCGCGTTGCCATCGTATCGTGTTCTCCTCGACCGGCGCCGTCTACGGCAATGCAGACTCCAAGGAACTGCCGGAAGACTTCCCCTGCGCGCCGATTAACCCCTATGGCGCATCGAAGTGGATGATCGAGCGCATGCTGGCCGATTACCGGTCGGCTTACGGCTTCGGCGCGTTCTGTCTGCGCTATTTCAACGCCAGCGGCGCCGATCCTGCCGGCGGGATCGGCGAATTGCGTGACAACGAAACTCATCTCATTCCGCGCGCCATGATGGCGTTACAGGGCCATGTCGATTTTGCCGTGTTCGGTGAAGACTACGACACGCCCGATGGCACCGCGATCCGCGACTACATCCATGTCACCGACCTCGCCGCGGCGCATGTCGTGGCGCTGAAACTGCTGGAACAAGGGCATGCCGGCGGCAGCTTCAATCTGGGCACCGGCTCCGGTTTTTCGGTGCGGGAAATCCTGACCGCCATCAGGCAGGAGACCGGGCGCGAGGTGCCCCACACCGTCAAACCGCGCCGCGCCGGCGATCCCACCTATCTGGTCGCCGATCCCTCTGCAGCGCGAAAAGTGCTGAATTTCGTACCGCGACATTCGGATCTGCCGACCGTGATCCGCACCGCCTGGGCCTGGCACCAGAGGGCTCATCCGCTTAAGCAGCCCTGACGACATCGTCGAAGTCGATCGGGCGGGATAAGACGTTGCCTTATGGTCTATTCCGTTCTGACCCGAGCGATCCCGGCGCAAACGGATGGCGCGATCGCGAACGGCCGTCGAGCCCCTTGGGCAGCTTGTCGGCATTGAGCTTCACGACCGCACCTCTGGCGTCAACGGCCGGCGCCTCGTCCCGGCTGTAGATGAGCGTCGCCTCGAAGGTCACATCGGGCGCCTGCTCGGCCGTCCCGGAACAGGTCGCCATCGCGCCGCTGCACACGCCCGAGAGCTTGACCTCGACTTCGTCGAGCCCGAACACAGTCGGCGGCCCCTCGGCATGTCGCCGCGTGGTCAGAACCGCCGTGAAGCGCTGCTCGTCGATTCGGTAAGAGCCGCCATACGTGAAGAAGCTGTCGCTGCCGGAGATTCGTCCCTCCGCCAGATGCACGACGCCCGTGCCCTGACCGCGCGGGGTCCTGAACCAGGCAGCATATTTGCCGTCTCTCAGCATGAAAACATCCACCGTAAAAACTCAAACGTATTTGCAACCAACTCTGGGGCGCGACAATGACCCGCGCGGGGAGCATTCCGCCACGGTTAACGTCCTGCAAAGCGAGCCAGTCAAATTGCTGCCGACGCGCAGCGACGCGGGCGAGCGCACGCTCCCCCGCGCAGCGGGCAAGAAAGCTGGACCTCGTTGCATACCGCGCTAAAAAGATCGGCTTGCCGACCTCGTTTGGCAGCTTGCATATAACCGCTATCAACTCAGCCAGTTCGTGACAGCTAGCCTTCCTGTCGCGCTGGGAGGAAGTGGTCGAGATTGCAGCCGGTCAGCAGGCGACGCCATATCAGAAGACCGAGGCGACGCTCCCGCCCATTGTGGATATAGAGAGTGCAGCGGAGGGCCACCCGGTCGAGGCCGTCCCAGCCGAATGAAATTATCCATCCGGCCAACAGCTTCCCGGCGCACTGTTTTCTCCGGTCGCTGATTTGAACCTCTTCCTGATAGAGTGCACCAATATCTAAGAGTGATTCCGGTCACACTTGCCTGGGCGTTTCGCTGCTAAGCATCGGGCCTGGATGGGGACCGGGCAAGTATCGGTCGAATTGGATGAGAATTCCCATGAAAAGCCTGATCGGCGCTGTTGTCGGCGCGTGCTGTCTTGCTGCCCCGGCTTTGGCGGAGAGCCCGGCCGCCATCGTCGAGGACGTGCAAGGCAAGGTCGACGGCGTCGCGTTCATGGATTATGTGGCGCCGGGCAAGATCATCAAGCTGGGGCCCAAGGCAACCATTACGCTCAGCTATCTCAAATCGTGCCAGCGCGAGACCATCAGCGAAGGCGTCGTCATGGTCGGCACCGAGCAGAGCACCGTGCAGCTCGGCGAGGTCAAGCGGGAAAAGGTACCCTGCGATACCAACGCGGCAAAACTGTCGGAGCGCGAGGCGAACCAGAGTGCCGCGACGACCTTCCGCACCATGCGGTCGGACGCCAAGGGTGGCGCTCCGGCCAAGCTGCCGACGCTCTACGGAGTCGCACCGTTGGTGCAGGCCAAGAGCGGCAACACCCTGGTGATCGAACGCACCGATGGCAAGGAGCCCACGATCAGCGTGCCGCTCAAGAGCGAGACCATGGTCGGAGGCAAGTTCTATGACTTCGCCAAGGCCGGGAAGTCGCTGACGCCGGGCGGCAGCTATCTCGCCATCCTCGGCACCAAGCGTTACGCCTTCCAGGTCGATCCCAGCGCCACGTCATCGCCGACGCCGATAGTCGGACGCCTGCTGCGGCTCGAATAGGCGGCTAGCGACGGGGCGATGCGGCGGATCGGCAGACGGGACATCGTTGCAGCGATCCTGATTGCGCTTCTTGCAGGCGCCGTCGTCACGTCTCCACCGTTCCAGACGCTGCAGGGCCTGTCGCTCGACATCCTCACGGCACTGCGCGGCAAGCTCGTCGGCGACCACCGCGATCCCGCGACATCACCGGTCGTCGTCGTCGCCATCGACGGCGAGACCTACGACACTCCGCCGTTCAAGGGATCGCCAACGCAGACCTGGACGCGCGAGATCGGCCGGGTTCTCGGCAGCATCGACGACGGCGGCGCCCGGGCGATCGGCTTCGACGTCATCTTCCCGAGCTCGATCGAGCAGTCGGAGATTCCCTTCGGCGACGCGTCACTGGGCAGCCGCATGAGAGGCTTCGATCGGGACTATCTTATCGCCCTGCGGAAGCTTTCCGACAGCGGCAAGCTGGTGCTCGGCGAGATCCTGAGCAACGACCATCAGGAAAGGCCAGACCGCGCGCAGCAACTGGCGGTGAGAAACAATATCCGCGCCCTCAACGTCCATACCGACACCGACGACGTGATCCGGCGGATGCCGCTGAGCTTCTCGATCGACGGCAAGCCGGTCCCCGCGATGGCGGTCGAGCTCGCCGCGCGCGCGCTCGCTGGAAGGCCCGAGATTGGACCGTCCGGAGCGACCGAATTGTCCGGTTATGCAATTCCGAGCGCGGTACCAAACACACTGACGCTCAATTTTCGAGGACTGGGCCGCGACATCCCGACTTTCTCCTTCGCCGATCTTCGGGCCTGCGTCGAAAAGGGCGATCGCGATTTCTTTCGCCGCGCCTTCGGCGGCAAAGTCGTGCTGCTAGGCTCCGCCCTGAATTTCGATGATCGCAAGCTCACCTCGGTGCGACTGTCCGGCGGATATGACGGAACGCCGGCACCACGATGCGCCCAGCCCGCCTCGGCAAGCACCGCACAAAAGGCCCGCAGCGACATCGCCGGT
The DNA here is from genome assembly GCF_040548265.1 of Bradyrhizobium sp. F1.13.3. Lineage (NCBI taxonomy): Bacteria > Pseudomonadati > Pseudomonadota > Alphaproteobacteria > Hyphomicrobiales > Nitrobacteraceae > Bradyrhizobium > Bradyrhizobium sp. F1.13.3. The sequence goes on from NZ_JBEPRI010000013.1 coordinate 76,820, forward strand.
GTCTTCGTGCATGCCAACGCGGTACGAAATCTGATCGAACGCGATGCGGTGACCGAGCTCGGCTTTCCATTGCGGAGCATTCTTACCATGGTGTTCGCAGCGATCGTGGCCTGCGCGGCCTGCGTGCTCGCACCGGGTGGCGCACTGATCGCCTGGTTCGGCCTCACCGCCGTTTACGCCGCTGTGGCCGTCGGTGCATTCGTCCATGCCTTGGCGCTGCCGCTGACGGAGCCGGCACTCGCAAGCCTTGCCGCGCTCGCGATGATGATCGGCTACCGTTTCGTGCTGGCCGATCGTGACGAGCGTTTCCTGCGCAAGAGCTTCGCGTTCTATCTCGCCCCCGAAGTGATCGACACCATGGTTGCCTCCGGCAAGATGCCGGCGCTCGGCGGCGAAATGCGCAACGTCACCATGTTCTTCTCCGACCTGAGCGGCTTCTCCTCCATCGCCGAGACGATGACGCCGGGCGAACTGGTGACGCTGATGAACGAATATCTGTCGGCTATGACCGACATCATCGAGAGCCATGGCGGCTATGTCGACAAATATATCGGCGATTCCATCGTCGCCATGTTCGGTGCGCCGGCCGACGATCCCGCTCATGCGCGCCACGCCGTCCATGCCGCGCTGAAATGTCACGAAAAGCTGGCAGAGCTCAACGCGGGCAGCGCCGCTTTCGCCGGCCACGGCCTGTCGCACCGCATCGGGCTCAACAGCGGCGAGGCCGTAGTCGGCAATATCGGCTCCCGTCGCCGCTTCAACTACACCGTGATGAGCGACACCGTGAACGTCGCCTCGCGGCTCGAAGGAGCCAACAAATACTACGGCACCGCAATCATGGCCTCGGAATCGACGATGGCCCAGACCGGCGACGGCTTCGCCTGGCGTGAACTCGACGCGATCCGGGTGCTGGGGCGTAGCGAGGCGATCAGGGTGTTCGAGCCGCTCGCGGACAAAGGCGCGGAGAGCGCCGGGCAGAAAAAAGTGGCCGCGGCTTACGCGGAGGGGCTCGCCTGCTGGCGGGCGCGGGAGTTCGCCAAGGCGGCTGATGCGTTCGGGCGAACGGCGGAAATGGATCCGGCATCAGCGCTTTTTGGCAAACGCGCGACTGCGCTCGCTACAAATCCACCGGGGTCTGACTGGACGCCGGTGAACATCCTAGAAGGAAAGTAGCGCAGCGTCGCGGCGGTTTTCGGGTCCACTCCACGCTAAAACGGCAACCCTACATAATTCTCCGCGAGCAGGCGCTGTGCCGTCTCAGACGAGAGGAGATATTCCAGTTCGATCTGCTGGAGCCGGTCCTCGTATTCGAGCCGGTCGGGGAAGCGATGCAGCAGCATCGTCATCCACCACGAGAAGCGTTGCGCCTTCCAGATCCGCGCCAGCGCCTTGGCGGAATAGCCCTGGAGCCCGGAATCATCGCCGTTCTGATAGTGCGCGAGCATGGCGTGGTAGAGATAATAGATGTCGGAGGCGGCGCTGTTCAGCCCGCGCGCGCCGGTCGGCGGCACGATGTGGGCGGCATCGCCGGCGAGAAACAGGCGGCCGTAGCTCATCGGCTCGGCCACGAAGCTGCGCAACGGCGCGATGCTCTTTTCGATGGACGGTCCCGTGATCAGGCGGCTGCCGACCTCGTCCGGCAAACGACGCTTCAGCTCGGCCCAGAACGCATCGTCGCTCCAGTCCTCCACCTTGTCGGTGAGCGGCACCTGGACGTAGTAGCGGCTCAGCACTTGCGACCGCAAGGAACACAGCGCGAAGCCGCGCTCGTGCTTCACATAGATCAGCTCCGGCGACACCGGTTTCGTGCGTGACAGCACGCCCAGCCAGCCGAACGGATAGATCTTCTCGTATTCCCGCAGCACGTCCTTCGGGATCGACTTGCGGCTGACGCCGTGAAAGCCGTCGGCGCCGACGATATAGTCGCAATCGACCCGGACGGTCTCGCCATTCGAACGATAGGTCACGTAAGGCCGGTCCGAGGTCAGGTCATGCGGCATCACGTCCTCGGCATTGTGCACGACATTGCCGCCGAGGCGGTCTCGCGCTTCGTAGAGGTCGCGCGTCAGCTCGGTCTGGCCGTAGACCAGCACCGAATTGCCGCGGGAATGCTTGTGGAGGTCGATCTGGGAGAGCACCCCGTCATGGGCGATCTCGAATCCCTTGTGGATCTCGCCCTCGCGGTCCATCCGCTCGCCGCACTGAGCCTCGCGCATCAGCCTTGCGAAGCCGTGCTCGAGCACGCCGGCACGGATCCGGGCAAGCACGTGGTCGCGGCTGTATTTTTCCAGTACGACCGTGTCGATGCCCTTGAGGTGCAGGAGCTGGGACAACAGCAGCCCGGACGGCCCGCCGCCGATGATACAGACCTGAACTTTCATTTTCTCGTCCTCCTCGGCACTTTTTTGCAGATTCAGCGCCATTGACCGATGGAGGCTTTCGTCTTTGTCTTGTACTATTCGAACATGAGAAGCGCAGCCCCCGCCCCGGCCATCCGGGTCTACAATTTGTTCGGCGAGTCCGGCGATCTGCCCGATGTCGTGCATTGCGAGACGATAGCGTCGCGCTCGGTGCTGCACGACTGGACCCTGGCTGTGCACCGCCATGCCCGGCTGCACCAGGTGCTGCTGATCGAGCGCGGCGGCGGCGAAGCCACGCTCGACGGGCGCGTGGTGCAGCTGAAGCCGATGCAAATCGTCAACGTGCCTGTCGGCCACGTCCATGGCTTCCGTTTCGTGCCTGATACCCAGGGTTGGGTGCTGACCATCGCCGCGGAAATATTGGACGAAGCGCTGCTCGCCTCCGAAGGACTGCGCGGTGCCTTGTCGCGCTCGGCCGTGATACGCGGCACGCCGCAGATCCGGACCACCATGAAGCAGATCTTTGCCGAACACGCCGCGCGCGATTTCGGCCGGGCGCATGTGCTGCGTGCACTGTCGGCGGCCATGATCGGGCTGGTGGCCCGCGCGCTCACCGGCGAGAGCGGTGGCAACGGCACGGCTGAAAGCGGACTATTCCGCCGCTTCGAGGCGCTGCTGGAACAGCATCATCTGAAACGCTGGAGCGTTGCGGACTATGCGGGCGCGCTGTCGATCACGCCGACCCATCTCAACCGGGTGACGCGGGCAGCAACCGGCGATACCGCCTCGCACCTGATCCTCAACCGGTTGATCCGCGAGGCGCGGCGCAACCTCGTCTACACCAATTTGCCGGTCTCGACGATCGCCTACGCGCTTGGCTTCGAAGACCCCGCCTATTTCAGCCGGGTCTACGCCGCCGCCACGGGCGTGTCACCGCGCGCCTTTCGCGCGCGGCTCCACGGCGACGAGACCTGAGACGATCACACGTCGAAGAACACCGTCTCTTCCGGTCCCTGCAAATTGATCGTGAAGGAATACACGATCTTGCCGGCGCGTTCGCTTCGCTTTGCGATCAGCGTCGAGCGCCGGACCGGCTGCTCGATCAGGTTGAGCACGGGGTCGGCGGCGTTGGCGGCCTCTTCATCCGAGAAATAGAGGCGCGTATTCAGACCGATATTGATACCGCGCGCGACGATCCAGACATTGATGTGCGGCGCGCCTTTGCGGCCCGTCTTGTCGATGATCGCGCCCGGCTTGATGGTCTCGAAGGTGACAAGACCGCTCTCGAAGTCGGAGCCGGCGCGGCCCCAGCCACGAAATGCCTCGTCAAGCGCGCCGGTCGACCGATCGGCCGGATGGTTGTAGCGGCCGGCCGCGTTCGCCTGCCAGATCTCCAGCAGCACGTCGCGCAATGGCGTGCCGCTGCCGTCGATCACCCTGCCCTCCAGCGTGATGCGCTCGCCTTGCGTGTTCGGCGTCACCAGCACGTTGGAAAAATTCTTCTCGAAAATGTCGAAGCCGGCCATGGCCGGGATCAGCCCGATATGGACGTAGGGCCCGGCCGTCTGCGAGGCGGTTTCCTTGAGGTAGTTGAGCGGCTGCGGCATGGACCTAGTTCCCTGCGGTGCGATTTTCAAAGTAAGTGGAGCGCTGGCCGCGCAAGACGATGTCAAAGCGGTAAGCGAGCGAATCGAACGGAGTCGATGCGTTGAGGTCGAGCGGCGCGACGAGGCGCTCCAGCGCATCCTTGTCCGGGATCGTCGTGAGGATCGGGCAGACCGGGATCAGGGGATCGCCCTCAAAGTACATCTGGGTGATCAGGCGTTGTGCGAAGCCCGAGCCGAACACCGAAAAGTGGATGTGAGCGGGACGCCAGCTGTTGACGTAATTGCGCCAGGGATAGGGTCCAGGCTTCACGGTGCGGAAATAATAGTGGCCGGTGTCGTCGGTCAGCGCGCGACCGCAACCGCCGAAATTCGGATCGATCGGCGCCAGATACGTGTCCTTCTTGTGCCGGTAGCGGCCGCCGGCATTGGCTTGCCAGAACTCGACCAGCGTGTTCGGAACGCCGCGGCCGGTCTCGTCCAGCACGCGGCCGTGGACGATGATGCGTTCGCCGACGGGATCGCCGTCCTTGGCGTAGTTGCGGATCAAATCATTGTCGAGCGGCCCGAGGTCGTTGTGTCCGAACACCGGCCCCGTGATCTCCGAGACCGAGTTCTCAAGCGACAGCAGCGCCTGGCGCGGCGAGCGCAGCACCGAGGATTTGTAGCCTGGCGCGTGCGCCGGCGGATGCATGGAACGGTCGCGCTGGAAGAAGTCGCCGTCACCGAGCGGCGGCGTGAACGGCTCGGGGCGGTTGAGGCGGGGATCCCGCAAGGCTGGCGCCTGGGCATGCATCGGCGTTGTCTCTCCCTCTGGCGCCCGTTTGGGCGCACGGCTTATCGGGAGATGATGACGCCGGCTATTCTCAAGATAAATAGATCGATTATAATGAATTCCATGAAGCAAATCGATCATTTGGCGCTCGATGGCCACGCGCTGGAGCTGTTTCTGGCGGTGCTGGAAGAAGGCTCGGTGACGGCGGCCGCAACGCGGCTCGGCCTGACGCAATCCGCGGTCAGCCACGCCCTGAACAAGCTGCGGCGGATCGTCGGCGATCCGCTGTTTGCCAAATCCGGCCGCGGCATTGTGGCCACGGCGCACGCCCAGGCACTCGCGGCAAAGGCGCGGGCGGTGATCGACGAGATGCGGAGCTTTGCCGGCGGCGTCACGTTCGCGCCGGCGAGCGCGCAGCTTTCGCTGACAATCGCCGCGAACGACTTTCAGCGCGACCTGCTGCTGCCGCGGTTCTTCGATCACGTCGCCGCGCAAGTGACGAGCCTGAACCTGCGCGTGATCCCCTCGCAGTCGCCCTCGCCGGCGATGCTGCGCGAAAACCGCTGCGACCTGCTGATCACGCCGCTGCCGCCGTCCGGCGTCGACATCGTGCAGAAGCGTCTGCTGCAAGACCATTATGTCTGTTACTTCGACCCCAAAGCGCGTGCCGCGCCGGCTACGCGCGACGCCTATCTCGCGGCGCGTCACATCACGGTGGTCTACACTGACAATGAGCGGCTCGACTTCGATCGCCGGCTTGCGGCCAACGGCTTCCACCGCGACATCGCGATCTCGGTGCCGAGCTTCTCCGGCGTGCCGTCCTTCCTGCGTGGCTCGCAGATGCTGGCGAGCATGCCGAGCCTGCTGGCGCCCGGCGTGATGCACGGCTTCGCGCAGGTGCGGATTCCGCTGGCCTCGCGCACGCGAACCCTGGCCGAGCTGCCGATGTTCATGGTCTGGCACCAGCGCTATCAGAAAGATCCGGCGCATCGCTGGATCAGAAGCCAGCTCGAGACCGTGGCGGCGAAGGCCTCGCACCCCGCCCCCGCGAAAAGCTGATCCCCGTCAAACCCACTGGTTGCGCCGGGGCCGCCACGCTAGAATTCCCCCATGACAGTGACCGACATTGCGAGCCGGACCTACAATCACAGCTGGCGGCTGGATCCCATCATCCGCAGCCTGCTTGATACCGACTTCTACAAGCTATTGATGTTGCAAATGATTCGGGAATCTTACCCGGATCAGCAGGTGACGTTCTCGGTCATCAACCGGTCGCGCCATGTCCGGCTCGCCGAAATCATCGACGAGGGCGAACTGCGCGCTCAGCTCGACCACGCCCGCACTATCCGCTTCACCAAGAAAGAGCTGATCTGGCTTGCCGGTAATACTTTCTACGGCAAGACCCACATGTTCTCGGCGGACTTCATCCGCTGGCTCGCCGAATTCCGGCTGCCCGACTACGAGCTTCGCAAGGTCGAAGGCCAGTACGAGCTGCACTTCCACGGGCCGTGGAGCCATACCACGATGTGGGAGATTCCTGCGCTCGCCATCCTCAACGAATTGCGCTCGCGCGCAGCGATGAAGGGCCGCGGCCGCTTCGAGCTCGACGTGCTCTATGCTCGCGCCAAGGCCAAGCTGTGGACCAAGGTGGAACGCCTGCGCAAGCTGGATGGCTTGCGGCTCTCCGATTTCGGCACCCGTCGCCGCCATGGCTTCCTCTGGCAGCGCTGGTGTGTGGAGGCCGTGAAGGAGGGCCTCGGCCCGTCCTTCATCGGCACCTCCAACGTGCTGCTCGCGATGGACAATGATCTCGAAGCGATCGGCACCAACGCCCATGAGCTGCCGATGGTGGCGGCCGCGCTGGCCAGGGACGACGAGGAATTGCGTTGGGCGCCCTACCGCATCCTCGACCAATGGCGCCAGACCTATGGCGGCAACCTCCTGATCGCGCTGCCCGACGCTTTCGGTACCAAGGCTTTCCTGCGCGATGCGCCGGAATGGGTCGCCGACTGGACGGGCTTCCGTCCCGACAGCGCGCCGCCGATCCAGGCCGGCGAGGAGATCATCAAATGGTGGGAGCAGAAGGGGCGCAATCCCAGGGACAAGCTGCTGGTCTTCTCCGACGCGATGGACGTGGGCTCGATCGAGGAGACCTACCATCACTTCACCGGGCGCGTGCGGCTCTCGTTCGGCTGGGGTACCAACCTCACCAATGATTTCGTCGGCTGCACGCCCGACGGCTCGTTCAATCTCGATCCGATTTCGCTGGTGTGCAAGGTGTCGTCAGTCGATGGACATCCGGCCGTCAAGCTCTCCGACAATCCCGAGAAGGCCACCGGCCTGCCTTCGGAGATCGAACGTTATTTGCGCGTCTTCGGCGACGCCGGCCGCGTGCGCAAGCCGGTCCTGGTCTAGCGCCAGACCAATCTCTCTCCATCAGGTAAACCATTGGGGGCGCATGCGAGACATCGGCTCTCCGATGCCGCGTCAGTTCCGGTTCGACGGCATTTGCAACGATCTGCAAGCATCCACTTCACAGCGCCTTCACCCTGCGACGCAGTCTCCCGGCATTTTCAAGTCGAGTTAAGCACCTTTCGCGCGTAATCCGCGTTATGAGCGGATCGCTCCGCTGGGGTCGTTGAGCGACTTGGGGAAACGCAACGTGTTTCGCAGAACAGCGCCGTCAACGAAGGGACGAAGCTTCCTTCATGTCATCAAGCTCGTCTCGCCTTTCGTCACGGTCGTTCTGCTGCAGGCGGCGATCGCCGGCTTCAGCCTGGAGGTGATGTCCTCGGTCCGCGCCTATGTCGCGGGCGAGGCGCTGTGGTCGCGCTCGCAGAAGAACGCCGTCTATTTCCTCAATCTCTATCTGCATTCGGGCGACGCCGGCCAGTTCGCGCAATATCAGGCCTCGCTGGCCGTTCCCATCGGCGACGAGTTCGCGCGCTGGGCGCTCGAGCGCGATCCGGTCGACGTCGAGGCCGCCCGCATCGGCTTCCTGCAGGGCGGCAACCATCCCGATGACGTTCCGGGATTGATCTGGCTGTTTCGCTACTTCAAACAGGTCAGCTTTCTCAAGGAAGCGATCCGCGAGTGGGCTGCCACCGACCCCATGCTGCTGGAGCTGAGCGTGTTCGGCGAGGTCATCCGGTCAGAGTTGAAGAGCGGACCGGTTCAGGACGGCAACCGCCTGCAATTATTGTCGTCGCGGCTTTCGGAGCTCAACACTCAGTTCACGGTGCACGCCAAGCGGTTCTCCACCGTTCTCGGCGAAGGCTCGCGCGCCATCAAGATGACGCTGACTGGCGTCAATATCGTCACAGCGATGACGCTGATCCTGCTCCTGATCTGGCACACGCGGCGATTGGTGCTGCAACGAGAGGCTTTCGAGGACGCCCTGCAGGCCGAGAAGGAGCGCCTGGCCTGGCAGGCGTCGCACGACTGGCTGACCGGCTTGTCCAACCGCCGCGCATTCGAGGCCCGCCTGCAAAGCGAGTTGGACGACACCGCGGCGGGTTCGCTGGGCCTGATCCTGCTCGATCTCGACCAGTTCAAGGACGTCAACGACAGCTGCGGTCACCTCGCCGGCGACCGCCTGCTCTGCCAGATCTCGCGTCTCCTGCAACAGGAGCGGCGGCCGCATGACCTGGTGGCCCGGCTCGGCGGTGACGAATTCGGCCTAATCCTTCCGCAATGCACGCCGTACGACGCCGTGGATATCGCCGAACGGCTGCGCCGGTCGCTCGAGCTATCCGTCTTCGCGTGGGATGATCGTTGCTTTGCAGTGACCGCCAGCATCGGCGTTGCCTGCATTACCAACGGCAACACCACGCTTGAGGACGCGATGCGAAGCGCGGATGCCGCCTGCTATCGCGCCAAGGAGAACGGACGCAACCGTGTTCAGGTCGACAACGGGACGACGGACGTCGTCGTCGTCACCTCGCGGCAGCGCAAGGCCGCCAGCGCATAGCAGCGCTCAGCGCTTTATCGTATTGGCAGAATCCCGAGCCCCGCGAGATGCGCATCCAGAAATTGCTCGACCTGCTGGTGCAGCATCTGCGGTGGCACGGCCAGCATGCGCTCTTCGAGGCCGAGCGAGATGATCCCGTGCACGGCGGAAAACAGGGTGCGTGATAGCAGCGCGATCTGCACGTCGTCTGCATTCGGAAGCAGCCGCACCAGGGGCGCGTGCATCAACGCGAAGGCGTCCATCACCATCTGAAGGATGTCATCGGGGTAAGGGCGGTCGTCCTCCATCCGGTGTTCGAACAGCGAGCGCAGCAGATTGGCGTGCCCCGCGAAGAATTCGAGGTAGGTCGCCGCCAGCCCGTAGAGCTGGCGAACGGGATCCTCGGCAGGAACCTGGCCGAGCCGCACCGTCAGCGCCTCAACCGTCTCTCGATTCACGGTCAGGATCACCCCGTCGAAGTCGCCGAACTCATTATAGACACTCCCAACCGAGCAGCTGGCGGCGTCCGCGACATCCCGGACTTTCAACGATTTCAGCCCCTTAGTCGCAATAATGCTGCGAGCGATCTCCACGATCTGCTGTCGCCGTCGAGATTTTTTTCGATCCCGCAATGATTCGTATTGAACATTGTTCATTTTCAGGATACTCATTTGAACAATGTTCAAGTTAACCCGGAGACCTGCAAAATGCAAACCCTCACTGTTGATATCGCCTCCACCTTCGTCGATGACGCCACCGCTCTCGTGACTGGATTTGGCCGCGGCCTCCTGCGGTTCGCGATGGGGCCAATCGATCGCATCGCAAATGCCTGCGATATTGCCGGCGTCCTGACCGAGCGCCGCGCGACCTTCCGCATGTGGCGGGCCAACCGCGGCCGTGCCCGTCATGAGGGCCGCCGCCTTAGCCTGCTCGGCCGCCTCTCGCCCTTTCGCCGCCTCGCCCATCTCACCTGAGGCGAGCGCAGCCGCCACGTTCGGGTCGGCCCGAATGCAATATCAAGCCGCAAGGAAGGACTTACCATGTCTCGACATTCGAGCCGATGCCGCGGCCTTCGACGATGCGGTTCAGGTTTCGCTCATCGCCCGGGGCAATATCCTGGCAGGCGCGGCCTGCCTGGATAAGGCCGCAACCGAACCATTGCGAACCAAACCACGCCACGCGGAGACCAACAGGATCGGAAGGTAAGCGCGCAGAGCAGGCCGGGGCGACTGTCGTCAACCCACAATAGCCCGTCGCATATCCTCTGGACCCAACGTCCATCCGACAATGAAACTTCAGGCAGCCTTTCCAAAACAGGACTAGTCATGATCAGGGATTTGATGTCGTCACGCCGCTTCGCGCCGCTGTTCTGGGCGCAATTCTTCTCGGCGCTGAACGACAACGTGCTCAAGAACGCACTTGTCATCATCCTGCTTTACAGTGCCGCGACCGGCCACGGAGATGCGCTGGTGACGGTCGCAGGCGCCGTCTTCATCTTCCCCTATTTCATCCTGTCCGGGCTCGGCGGCCAGCTCGCCGACAAATACGTCAAATCCGTCGTCGCAAGGCGGCTCAAATTCGCCGAGATCTTTGCCGCGGGGTTTGCCGCGGCCGGCTTCTTCCTGCACTCGGTGCCGCTGCTGTTCGCGGCGCTGGCACTGTTCGGCGTCATCGCCGCGCTGTTCGGTCCCGTGAAATACGCGATGCTGCCGGATCAGCTCGAGCTCGGCGAGCTCGCGACCGGCAACGCGCTGGTCGAAGGCGCGACCTTCATGGCCATCCTGCTCGGCACCGTCGCCGGCGGCCAGTTCGTGGCCGGCTCCGCGCATATGGGCTGGGTCGCGTCGGCGGTGGTCGTGCTGGCCCTGCTGTCCTGGGCCTTCGCCTCCCGCATTCCCGCGACGACGCCGTCTGCACCCGATCTGCCCGTCAACGCCAATCCCTGGACCTCGACGCTCGGCCTGTTGAAGACGCTGCACGCCGATCACCGGCTGTGGGATGGCACCGTGATCGTCTCCTGGTTCTGGCTGGTGGGCGCCATCGTGCTCTCGCTGCTGCCGGCGCTGGTCAAGGAGGTCATCGGCGGCACCGAGGGCGTGGTGACGTTGTGTCTCGCGATCTTCGCAATCGGCATTGCCATCGGCTCGCTGTTCGCCGCGAATCTGAGCCACGTTCGCCCGAACCTCGCGCTGGTGCCGATCGGCGCCATCATGATGGGGTTCGCCGGCCTCGACCTCGCCTGGGCGATCGGCGTGACCACCAAGGGGCAGGACATCACCGCGGGCGACTTCGCAACCTCGTTCGCGGGACTGCGCATGCTGGTCGATTTCGTCGCCTTCGCATTCGGCGGCGGACTGTTCGTCGTTCCGTCCTTCGCCGCTGTCCAGGCCTGGTCCGCCCCCTCCGAGCGCGCCCGCATCATCGCTGCAGGAAACGTGCTGCAGGCCGCCTTCATGGTGGCCGGCTCGCTGTTGGTCGCGCTGCTGCAGGCCGGCGGATTGCACATCGGCTGGATCTTCTTCGGCCTCGGCGTCGCCAGCTTCGGCGCGGTCTGGTTCGTGCTGACGAAGTGGGGCAAGGAAGGCGTGCGCGACTTCGGCGGGCTGCTGTTCCGCGCGCTGTTCCGCACCGAGGTCCGCGGGCTGGAGAACTTGCCGCCTGCTGGCACGCGCATGCTGATCGCGCCCAATCATGTCAGCCTGATCGACGGCCCGCTGTTGCACGCCGTGCTGCCGATCGACGCGAGCTTCGCGGTTGATACCGGCATCGCCAGGGCCTGGTGGGCCAAGCCGTTCCTGCGGGTGGTCAAGCATTATACCATGGACCCCAGCAAGCCGCTGGCCGCGCGCGACCTCATCAAGCTCGTCGCCGCCGGAGAGCCGGTGGTGATCTTTCCGGAGGGACGCATCACCGTCTCCGGCTCGCTGATGAAGGTCTATGACGGCACCGCGATGATCGCGGACAAGGCCGACGCGGTCGTCGTCCCGGTCCGCATCGAAGGCGCCCAGCGTTCGCATCTCAGCTATCTCAACGGCAGCCAGATCAAGCGCTCGTGGTTTCCGCGGGTGACCGTCACCATCCTGCCGCCGGTCAAGCTGCCGGTCGATCCGTCGCTCAAGGGCAAGGCGCGCCGCAATGCCGCGGGCGCAGCACTTCAGGACGTGATGATCGACGCCATGGTGAAGAACGCCATGCTCGATCACACCCTGTTCGAGGCGCTCGGACACGCCTATCGCGACCGCGACACCGGTAAGGTCATCGTCGAGGACGCGCTCGGCACCAAGCTGACCTATCGCAAGCTGATCCTGGGCGCGCAGGTCTTGAGCCGCAAACTGGAGAACGGCACCGCCATCGGTGAGAATGTCGGCGTGCTGCTGCCGAATTCCGCAGGCGTTGCCGTCGTGTTCATGGCGCTGCAAAACATCGGCCGGGTGCCGGCGATGCTCAACTTCTCGGCTGGCCCGGTCAACGTGCTCGCCGCCATGAAGGCCGCGCAGGTCAAGACCGTGCTGACGTCCAAGGCCTTCATCGAGAAGGGCAAGCTCGACAAGCTGATGGCGGCGATCTCCGCGGAAGTACGCGTCGTCTATCTCGAGGACGTCCGTGCTTCGATCGGCACGGCCGACAAGATCAAGGGCCTGCTCGCCGGTACTACGCCGCGCGTTGTCCGCCAGGCGAGCGATCCGGCCGTCGTGCTGTTCACGTCGGGCTCGGAAGGCACACCCAAGGGCGTTGTGCTGTCCCACCGCAATATCCTTGCCAACGCCGCACAGGCGCTGGCGCGGGTCGATGCCAACGCCAATGACAAGGTGTTCAACGTGCTGCCGGTGTTCCACTCCTTCGGGCTGACCGGCGGAATGATGATGCCGCTGCTCGCGGGCATTCCGATCTACATGTACCCCTCGCCGCTGCACTATCGGATCGTGCCCGAGCTGATCTACCAGACCGGCGCAACGATCCTGTTCGGCACCGACACCTTCCTCACCGGCTACGCCCGCTCGGCACATGCCTATGACTTCCGCACCCTGCGCCTGGTGATCGCCGGCGCCGAGGCGGTCAAGGATCGCACCCGGCAGGTCTTCATGGAGCGTTACGGCATCCGCATCCTCGAAGGCTATGGCGTCACCGAAACCGCGCCGGTGCTGGCAATGAACACGCCGATGGCTAATCGTCCCGGCACGGTCGGCCGCCTGTCGCCACTGATGGAAAGCCGCCTCGACCCGGTGCCCGGCATCGAGGAAGGCGGACGCCTCTCGGTGCGCGGACCGAACGTGATGCTCGGATACTTGCGGGCCGAAAACCCCGGCGTGCTCGAACCGCTCGCCGAGGGCTGGCACGACACCGGCGACATCGTCGCGATCGACCCGGCCGGCTTCATCACCATCAAGGGTCGTGCCAAGCGCTTTGCCAAGATCGCCGGCGAAATGGTCTCGCTGTCGGCGGTCGAGAACATCGCGACGACGCTGTGGCCGCAGGCTGCATCGGTGGCCGTGTCGATCCCGGACCCGCGCAAGGGCGAGCGCATCGTCCTCCTGACGACGGAGAAGGTTGCAGAGCGCAGTGCGATGCAGGGCCAGGCCAAGGCGATCGGCGCATCCGAGCTGACCGTTCCCGCAGCGATCATGGTGGTCGACAAGGTGCCGCTGCTCGGCACCGGCAAGACCGACTACGTCACCGCAACGACGATGGCTCGCGAGCAGGCCTCGGGCGCGGAGCGCGAGGTGGCGTGAGCGAGATGCACGAGGCGCCTCAATCAGGCGAGGCGCGATGCCCCGGAGTGGTTCTGCTTCACGGCATCGCGCGCACCTCGGCATCCCTGACCAGGCTGGAACGAACGCTCCAGGCAAGCGGCTTCGCAACGCGCAACATCGACTATGCCAGTCGCCGCAAGCCGATCACCGCACTCGCGGACGATATTCACCCAGAAGTCGCCCGCTTCGCCGAACGCGATGCGCCGCTCCACTTCGTTGCGCATTCGATGGGCGGTCTGGTGGTGCGCGCCTACATCGCAAAATACCGTCCGGACCGGCTTGCCGGAGTGGTGATGCTGGGCACGTCGAACGGCGGCAGCGAGGTCGCCGATCTCCTGAGCGGATATCGCCTCTACAGCACATTCTACGGACCCGCCGGACTCGAGCTCACCACCACGTCCACGCCCCGGACCGACGCCCTGCCCGCTGTGGACTATCCAATCGGTGTGATCGCGGGAAACCGCTTCATCGATCCCGTCGCCGGTCTCTTCGTTCTGCCGAAGCCGAATGACGGACGGGTCTCAGTGCAAAGCACGATGGTCGCCGGCATGGCCGACCATATCGTCGTGAAGGCGTCCCATACCGGACTTCCGCGTCATGCCGCCGCGATCGAACAGACGATCGCTTTCCTGCGCGACGGCCGCTTCCGCACCGTCTGACTCTTAAGACCCGGCTTCTCCGCGCCGCTCCTGCGCATAACGCACCAGCGCCGCGAAGCGATAGATGCCGTGCACGAATTTGCCGTAGGGCATTGTGATGAACAGCGCGAACACTGCACCCAAATGCAGCGCCAGCAGCGGGCCCATGGCGGCGGTCTCCCGCAAGAGCAGAAGCAGCATGCCGGTGAAGCCGGCCAGGAACAGCATGGCGATGAAGCCGACATCCATGCCGTAGCGCTGCTCGTCGAGCAGTGCCGGATCGCGCCGCATCTTGGCGACGAACAGGCCGATTGGCCCGATGATCAGGCCGACCCCACCGAGCGTGCCGAGCACCACGGGCAGATCCCACCACGGATACGGCGCCTCGCGGCCGAGCAGATAGTGATACAGCGTGGCGACCGAGGTCGCGGCGAAGCAGAGCAGGAAGCCATAGAAGGTCAGGTGATGATACAGCTTGCGCCGGTCGGTCGGCTTGTGATCCTCATTGTAGCAGCCGACGCCGCCACCATGGAGATAGCGCAGCTCACCAGCGTCGCGCGTCGCCTGAAAGATCGAGCCACCGTCCGCAGGACCACCGATCGGCGGGCCGATATCCCGCCAGAACGCACGCACGCTCATCACCAGCGCGAAGATCGCATAAAGGAAGGCAGCGCTGAACAACGCCGCCATCGCGTTGTGCGGCATCAACCTGTAGAACGCGCCGGGGCCGGTGTGCACGCCGAACAGCACGCTGCGGTCGTTCAGGGCCGCGAAGCCGAAGATGAAGGCAGCCATGCTGAGCGCGGCGACGATGCTGATGACGAGGCCATTGCGCGCGAAGGCACCGGACAGCGCCTGCGGCCAGGCATAGGCCGCGTAGGATTCCGCGCGCGCGATCGCCAGCGTCTGCGGGACGTTGACGTTGAATTCATGCGGCGGCGAGAACTGGCAGTCGACGTAGCATGCGCCGCAGCCATGACAGAGATTGGCGAGATAATTGAGATCGCCGTCGGAGAAGGCGCGGCGCATCTCCATGGCGGGAAATACCGCGCAAAGGCCTTCGCAGTAACGGCAGGAATTGCAGACCGTCATCAGGCGGTCCGCTTCGTCGAGAATCCTAGTTCCGTGCATGTTTCGCCGCTTCCCGTCCCGCGATCCGTCCGAACACGCTGCCGATGGTCATGCCCATGCCGGCGGCATAACCCTTGCCGAGCACGTTGCCGGCCATGATCTCGCCGGCCGCGAACATGTTGGCCGACGGCTTGCCATCAGCCATCAGCATGCGCGCCTCCCTGGTCACACGCGTGCCGAGATAGGTGAAGGTGATGCCGGGCCGCACCGGATAAGCAAGATAGGGCGGCGCCTCGATCCGCCGCGCCCAATGCGACTTCTGCGGCGTGATGCCTTCGGTGCGGCAATCGTCCAGGATGGTGTGATCGAAAGTGCCGGGCCGCACCGCGGCGTTGAATTCGGTGATGGTCTTTTCCAGCGCGGCCGGATCGAGCTCGAGCTTGCCGGCGAGCTCAGCCACGGTCTGCCCTGCGATCGGCGGGAACAGCGTCGGCATGAAGCTCGTGACCACGGTGGAATCGAAGATGATGTAGGCGATCTGGTCGGGCTGCGCGGCTACCAGCCGGCCCCAGATCGCGTAGCGCTTCGGCCAGATGTCCTCACCTTCGTCGTAAAAGCGCTGCGCATGCTTGTTGACGACGATGCCGAACACGACCGAATCGTGCCTTGTGATGATGCCGCCGTCGAATTTCGGCGCGCGGGCGTCGATCGCGACCGCATGGCATTGGGTGGGATCGCCAACCTCCTGCACGCCCTTGTCGAGCAGCATCTTCAGGATCGAGCCGCGGTTATAAGGCGAGCCGCGGATCAGGAAATTGTCGGCGGCCTCGCCCCAATATTGCTTCAGCCATTCGATGTTGGCCTCGAACCCGCCGGCCGCAGCGACCAGCGACGTCGCGCGGATCTCGATCTCATCCCTGATCGGTCGCTTGAGGCGGGCGGCGAGAAACATGCCGTCCTCGATCACGAGGTCGCTGACCTCGGCCTCGTATTCGACTTCGACGCCGAGCTTCTCAGCGGTGAGATAAAGTGCGTTCAGCATCGCGCGGCCGCCACCGAGAAAGAAGGAGTTGGTGCGACCAAGGCTCAGCGTGCCGCCGAGCGAGGGCTGCCAGCGCACGCCCTGCTCCACGATCCAGTTCAAGATGTCCTTGGACTCACGGATCATGTGCCGGGCCAGCACCTCGTCGGTCTGGCCGCCGGTGACGCGCAGGAGATCCTCCCAAAACTCCTCCTCGGTGTAGGGGCCGGTGAGGATTTCGGTCGCGTCGTCATGGGCGCAGCGCATGTTGCGGGTGTGGCGCGTGTTGCCGCCACGATAGAATTTCGGCGCGCCTTCGAGCACCAGCACCGACGCCCCACCGCGTCGCGCGCTGATCGCCGCACACAGCGCCGCATTGCCGCCGCCGATCACCAGCACATCGTATTTGCTGCTCATGCCGTCTGCCCGATGCGACGAAGTTGGAGACATTCTGCCCGCCGGCGGCCCCGGTCAATCCGGCTGGCTATTGCGCACCATTGTATACAAAGATATACAAACGTCCAGCAAGCGCGATCGCTGCATGCGCAGGATGCGCGAGCCCACGGGGATGCATGGCAAGACGCCCGACAAAGGCAGGCGGCTCGATCGCGCGCGGCGGCGGCTTGGCGCTCGGCGAAGCCGTGTTCCGCTCGCTCTGCGAGGCGCTGCAGGCCGGCAGCTACCGCGCCGGCGACCGCCTGCGCGAGGAAGAGGTCGCCCAGCGGCTGAAGGTCAGCCGCACGCCGGTGCGGGAGGCTCTGGGGCGGCTCGCGGCACGCGGGTTCGTCGAACCTGCCGGCGGCCGCGGCCTGATCGTGCGCGACCTCGACATCTCGGAGGTGCTCGAACTCTACGCCATGCGCGAGATCATGGAGGGCGCCGCTGCCCGACTTGCCGCCGAGCACGCCTCGGCGCCCGAGATCGATGCACTCAGGGATATCGAGCAGGCTTTCGTCGAAGCGTCCGAGACCGACGCGGCCGAGATGGCAGGAGAAATGGCAAGGCTCAACCGCGCCTTCCACGAGGCGATCTGCCGCGCCGCGCGCAACCGCTATCTCGACAACGCTTCGCGGGAATTGCAGGACTGGATCGCCCTGCTCGGTCCAACCACGTTCACCGTCTCGGGCCGCCCCTCGACCAGCCACCGCGAGCACCAGGCCATCATCGACGCCATCGCGGTTCGCGACGGCAGCAAAGCGGAGCAGCTCGCGCGCACACACATCCGCGAAGCGCTGCGCTGTCGGCTGAAGCTGTTGCAAAAGCAGTAGCAGAGCGCGGCGCTCAGGCGACCAGTTCCGCGACGATCGCCTTCAACACGTCCCGCACATCGCCTGGACTGAGCCGCACCTGTAGTCCTCGCTGACCGCCATTCACATACACGTAATCATGCGCGAGCGCGCTCTGCTCGATCACGGTGCGCACGGGCTTCCGCTGCCCGAATGGGCTGATGCCGCCAACCTTGTAGCCGGTGAGGCGCTCGGCCTCCGGCGGCTTCATCATCTGCGCCGACTTGCCGCTGAAAGCGGCGGCGAGCTTCTTCATCGAGACTTCCTGGTCGGACGGGACGATCACGCAGACCGGCTTGCCGTCGACCAGCGCCATCAGCGTCTTCAACACGCGCGCGGGATCCTCCCCGAGTGCGGCAGCCGCCTGTAGGCTGATGCTCTCGGCATCGGGATCGTAGTCGTAGGTACGGACGGTGAAGGCAATGCCGACGGCTTCAAGCGCACGCGTGGCTGGGCTGACTTTGGACATAGATCAGGTTTATCACCGTCATTGCGAGGAGCGAAGCGACGAAGCAATCCAGAATCTTGCTGCGGAGGCAGTCTGGATCGCTTCGCTTCGCTCGCAATGACGGCGCAGTCCTACTCCGCTGCGTCCCGCAACTCGGCGCGCTCGGCCCTGGCCGCGCAGAACTTGAACTCCGGGATCTTGCCGAACGGATCGAGCGCCGGGTTGGTCAACAAATTCGCCGCCGCTTCCGCGTAGCAGAACGGCATGAACACCATGTTCTCGGGAACGTCGCGGTCGGAGCGGACCTTGACCTCGACCGCGCCGCGGCGGGTCTCGAGCCGGATGAAATCGCCGGGCGCGAGCTTCTTCCTGTGCATGTCCTTTGGCGACATGAACGCAACCGCCTCGGGCTCGATCTGGTCGAGCACCTGCGCGCGGCGGGTCATCGAGCCGGTGTGCCAATGCTCGAGCACGCGGCCCGTCGAGAGCACCATCGGATATTCGGCGTCGGGGATCTCGTCCGGCGGGATGACGTGAGCCGGCACGATCTTGCCGCGGCCGCTCGCGGTCGGGAAGCCCGTGGTGAAGATGATCTCGTTGCCGGGCTTGTTCGGATCGTCCGCCGGATAAGTCACCGCACCTTCACGCACCAGCCGTTCCCAGCTGATGTTCTTGAGCGACGGCATTAGCTCCGCCATCTCGGTGTAGACGTCACCAGGGCCGGCGTAATTCCACGGCAGCCCCATCCGCTTGCCGATCTCCTGGATGATCCAGAGATCCTGCCGCGCGTCGCCCGGCGGCTTGATTACCTGGCGCGCGAGCTGCACGCGGCGATCGGTGTTGGTGAAGGAGCCTTCCTTTTCGGCAAACGCCGAGGCCGGCAGGATGACGTCGGCGTGGAACGCGGTCTCCGTGACGAAGAGATCCTGCACCACGAGATGATCGAGCATGGCAAGCGCCTGGCGCGCGTGCTGGAGATCGGGGTCGGACATCGCGGGGTTCTCGCCCTCGATATACATGCCCGTGATCTCGCCCGCATGGATCGCGTTCATGATCTCGACCACGGTCAGGCCACGCACGGGATCGAGATCCTGGCCCCACAGCTTCTCGAAGGCACCCCGCATGTCGTCGCGGCCGACCGGCTGATAGTCCGGCAGGAACATCGGGATCAGACCGGCATCGGAAGCACCCTGCACGTTGTTCTGGCCGCGCAACGGATGCAGGCCGGTGCCGGGACGGCCGACCTGGCCGGTGATCAGCGCCAGCGCAATCAGGCAGCGCGCATTGTCGGTGCCGTGGACATGCTGGCTGATGCCCATGCCCCAGAAGATGATCGACGATTTTGCCCGCGCATAGGTTCGCGCGACCTCACGCAGGGTCTGCGCCGGGACGCCGCAGATCGCCTCCATCTTCTCCGGCGTGAACTCCTTGATCTTCTCCTTGAGGTCCTCGAACCCCTCGGTGTAGCCGGCGATGTACTGATCGTCGGTCAGCCCTTCGGTGATGATCGTGTGGATCATCGCGTTCAGCATGGCGACGTCGGAGCCCGGCTTGAACTGCAGATGCTTGGTTGCATGGCGCGACAGCGTTTGCCGGCGCGGGTCCATCACGAACAGCTTGGCGCCGTTCTGCTTGACCGCATTCTTGATGAAGGTCGCGGCGACCGGATGGTTCACGGTCGGGTTGGCGCCGATCACGATGATGACCTCGGCGTCCATCGCAGCCGAGAACGGCGCTGACACCGCGCCCGAGCTCAGACCTTCGAACAGCGCCGCGACCGACGAGGCGTGGCACAGACGGGTGCAATGGTCGACATTGTTCGAACCGAAGCCGGTGCGCACCAGCTTCTGGAACAGATAGGCCTCCTCGTTGGAGCCCTTCGCCGAGCCGAAGCCCGCCAGCGCCTTCACGCCCTTCTCGTCGCGGATCATGACGAGGCCCTTGGCCGCGATGTCGAGCGCTTCTTCCCAGCTCGCTTCGCGGAAATGCGTGAACGGATTGGCCGGATCGACCTGGTCGTTGGAATCCTTCTTCGCGTTCGGCAGCCGCACCAGCGGCTTGGTCAGCCGATGCGGATGGTGGATGTAGTCGAAGCCGAAACGGCCCTTGACGCAGAGACGGTTGCGGTTGGCCGGGCCGTCGCGACCCTCGGCATAGATCACCTTCTCGTCCTTGACCTCATAGGTCACCTGGCAGCCGACGCCGCAGAACGGGCAGAGCGAATCTACCTTCTTGTCGGCGTAGGTGACGCGGGTCTGCTTCTCGTCGAGCATTACGGCCGGCATCAGGGCCCCGGTCGGACAGGCCTGCACGCATTCGCCGCAAGCGACGCAGGTGGACTCGCCCATGGGATCGTCGAAATCGAACACGATTTTCGAGCCGTGGCTACGATAGGCCATGCCGATGACGTCGTTGACCTGGACCTCGCGGCAAGCGCGCACGCAGAGGCCGCACTGGATGCAGGCGTCGAGATTGACGCGCATCGCCGGATGGCTGGCGTCGGTCGCCCAACGCTCGGCGGCGGGGAAGCGGCTCTCGGTGACCCCAGTGGTTGCGGCCCAGTGCCAGAATTTGGATTCCGGATCATGCGAGGTCTCGCGCGCCGGCTGATCGGCGACCAGCAGCTCCATGACCATTTTTTGCGCGGAAACCGCGCGCGCGCTCTCGGTCTTCACCTTCATGCCGACCGACGGCGTGCGCTTGCAGGACGCCGCGAGCACGCGCTCGCCCTCGATCTCGACCATGCAGGCGCGGCAATTGCCGTCGGGGCGATAATCGGGCGCCGGCGAATAGCACAGATGCGGAATCTCGCGTCCCCCGCGTTTTGCGACTTGCCAGATCGTCTCGCCTGCATTGGCCTCGACCTGCTTGCCGTCGAGCTCGAACGTAATCTTCGTCATTCGGCCGCTTCCTTGAACTCGTCAGGGAAATATTTGATCACGGTGGCAAGCGGATTCGATGCCGCCTGTCCAAGCCCGCAGATCGAGGCATCGCGCATCGCCTGGCTCAATTCGTCCAGGAGAGCGCGGTTCCAGACCGGCTGCTGCATCAGCAGTGCGGCCTTCTGGGTTCCGACGCGACACGGCGTGCATTGGCCGCAGCTCTCGTCTTCGAAGAACTTCATCAAGTTCAACGCGGCCCCGCGCACGCTGTCCTTTTGCGACAGGATCACGATCGCGGCCGAGCCGATGAAGCAGCCGTATTTTTCAAGCGTGCCGAAATCGAGCGGGATGTCGTCCATCGCCGCCGGCAGGATGCCGCCGGACGCACCACCCGGCAGGTAAGCGTAGAACTGATGACCGTCGGCCATGCCGCCGCAATATTCCTCGATCAGCTCGCGCGCGGTGATGCCAGCAGGCGCGAGCTTCATGCCGGGATTCTTGACGCGGCCCGAGACCGAGAAACTGCGCAGGCCGTGCCGCTCGTGGCGGCCGTGGCCCTTCCACCAGTCGGGGCCCTTCTCGACGATGTCGCGCACCCACCACAAGGTCTCGATGTTGTTGATCAACGTCGGCAGGCCGAACAGGCCGACCTGGAATGGATATGGCGGCTTGTGCCTGGGCAGACCGCGTTTGCCCTCGATGCTTTCCAGCAGCGAGGATTCCTCACCGCAGATATAGGCGCCGGCGCCGCGCCGCATGTGCAGCGTCGGACCGCCCGGCGGGAGCTTTGCGATCTCGCGTTCGAGGATTTCGCGCGATGCCGGATATTCGTCGCGCAGGTAGATGTAGATATCCGAGGCCTGTACCACATGGGCGCCGATCAGCATGCCCTCGAGAAAGCGGTGCGGATCGCTTTCGAGATAGACGCGATCCTTGAACGTGCCGGGCTCGCCCTCGTCGCCGTTAATCGCCATCAGCCGCGGGCCGGGTTCACCAAGCACCGCGCGCCATTTACGTCCCGTCGGGAATCCGGCGCCGCCGAGAC
Organism: Bradyrhizobium sp. F1.13.3; assembly: GCF_040548265.1. Classification (NCBI taxonomy): domain Bacteria; kingdom Pseudomonadati; phylum Pseudomonadota; class Alphaproteobacteria; order Hyphomicrobiales; family Nitrobacteraceae; genus Bradyrhizobium; species Bradyrhizobium sp. F1.13.3. The sequence continues at coordinate 98,650 of NZ_JBEPRI010000013.1, forward strand.
CGCGCAACGAGGCGTCGTCGAGTGCCTTCAGCAGGTCGTCCGTCGGTAGTTCGCCCGAGCGCAGGCGATTGAGCAGCTTGTAGCCGCCGCCGGCGACATAGGCCTCATAGCCGATATATTTGGGCACATGCGCGTGGGTGTCGCCAGCCTTCGCTGCCGCCATGACATTGGCGACCGTAGCGTGATCGACGAAGTTGTGTCCGACTTCCGCGGCAGGCGCCGTGTCGCAGCGGCCGACGCAGGGCGCACGCACCACGCGGATGCCGGGACCGGACGCATCCTGCAAATCGGCGAGCAGCTTCTCTCCGCCGAGCATCGCGCAGGTCAGCGAGTCGCAGACGCGGATCGTCAGCGGCGCGATATCGGGCTCGCCTTCCTTCACCACGTCGAAATGCGCGTAGAAGGTTGCGGTCTCGAACACCTCGGCGAACGCGAGCTTCATCTCATCGGCTAGCGCGGCGAGGTGCGCGGCCGAGATCTGGCGATACTTGTCCTGAATCAGATGCAGATATTCGATCAACAGGTCGCGACGCCGCGGCCTGTCGCCGAGCAGCTGCTCGATCTCGTGCGCGGCGGTGGGATCGACCTGCCGTCCCTTGGGCGTGGATTTGGCGCGCTTCCGTCCTTGGCCGGGATGTTCGAACTCGCGAACCTTGTGAACGTCGTCGTTGCTGCTCATGGAGACGTCGCGTTCTCTTCAAATGCGTGATGAGTTTAGGCCGGATCGCCACAGCGATCAGTCTTCATTTCTCGACTCGATCAACGGAAACGGCAGTTCCTGCGCCCCGCCGACCAAGCCAAATTCGACGCAACTCTAGTCTCTGGTATGCCAGATGCAAGACAATTTAGAGCGTCTCTAGAATGATTTAGGAGGCAGGCGGTCGCCCGCCATGCCCCTTTACGCAAGCGTCGGACGGAACCCGATCTCAGGTCTTGCTCATGCACTCTTCGATGTAGAACCAGCGGTCATCCCCGGCGAGGCCCTTGGCTTTCACGTCGGCGCGGCAGGCCTTGAGCTTCGGCTTGTTGGCTGCCCATTTCGCCTTCATGTCTTTCAGCTTCTGCATGGTGAGCTTCATCTTGCCAGGCTTTGCTTCGGTCGTTGCAGCAGGCGCCGCCGGTGTCGTTGTCGTCTGCGCGGATGCGGTATGAAGCCCAGCGACGAGCAGCACGGCCGCAAGGCAAATTCGAGTGCGAAGCATTTCAATCCCCCTAAGTCCCATTGATATCTAAAAGGCAAACGCCTCGGGACGCTGATGATCAGCGTCCCGCTTCTGTCTCGACGGCGGTCAGAATATCTTGACCGCGCTCTCCAATGTCTTCCAGACACCCCAAAGCAGGGGAACGCCGACGAAGGCCCAGAACAGCGCCGCCTTGGCGTCAAGTCCGCCAAATCCGATGCCGTAGGAGCCGTGCGGCCCCGCGGCGGCGGCGTTGGCGCTTGCAGCCTGCAACTTGGCGACATCGGCCTCCTTCATGTGCCATTTCGAATCGACCGGCTTGATCAGATAGTTGCAGATCAAACCCGCGATCAGCATCGCACAGAGGATGTACATGGTCGTGTTGTAGAGCTGATCGCGCGGCACGCCTGCCGCGAGCTGGAACTCGCGGATGTAGTTGACCACGACGGGGCCGATGATGCCCGCGGTGGACCACGCCGTCAGTAGCCGGCCATGGATGGCGCCCACGAACTGGGTTCCGAACATGTCGGCGAGGTAGGCCGGCACGGTGGCGAAGCCGCCGCCATACATCGACAGGATGATGCCGAAGCCGAGCACGAACAGCAGCTTCGAACCCATCGCCGCAAAAGTCGGCGCCAGCGCGTAAAGCACGATGCCGAGGATGAAGAACGTATAGTAGGTGTTCTTGCGACCGATCTTGTCCGACAGCGATGCCCAGAAGAAGCGGCCGCCGATGTTGAACAGCGACAGCAATCCGGCGAACCCCGCGGCAATCGCGGCGATCTGCGCCTTCTGCCCCGCATCGAGTGCGTTGAAGCCCACCTCCGGCAGGCCGATCAGCTTGCCGGCGAAGATCTCCTGGAGCATCGGCGAGGCCATGCCGATCACGCCGATGCCGGCCGAGACGTTCAGGCACAGCACCCACCAGATCAGCCAGAATTGCGGCGTCTTGTGCGCGTCGTTGAGATGGACGTTGGCCTTCGAGATCATCGCGTTGGCCTTCGACGGCGCGGTCCAGCCCTCGGGCTGCCAGCCGGGCGGCGGCAAGCGATAGCGGAACGCGCCGATCATCATGAACACGAAGTAGATGACGCCCATCGCGACGAAGGTCTCCCAGACGCCGACCGAGGTCGGGGTCTTGAAGTAGTTCATCAAGAGGTTCGCCAGCGGCGCGCCGATCATGGCGCCGCCGCCGAAGCCCATGATGGCCATGCCGGTCGCCATGCCGCGGCGATCCGGGAACCACTTCACCAGCGTCGACACCGGCGAGATATAGCCGAGGCCGAGACCGATGCCGCCGATCACGCCGGAACCCAGCCACAACAGCCAGAGCTGATGGGTGTAAACCCCGATCGCACCGAGGAAGAGGCCGCCGCACCAGCACAGCGCCGAGACGAAGCCGGCCTTGCGCGGGCCTACGCGCTCCAGCCAGCCGCCCCACACCGCAGCCGCGATACCGAGCAGCACGAAAAAGAGCGTGTACATCCACCCCATGCTGGCGACCTTCCAGTCGCAGCTGGTCGTGAACAGCTCCTGAAACAGTGACATCTCTGCGCACGCCTTCGGCGCGGTCACGCCGATCGCGCGCGACAGCGGCAGCCAGAACACCGAGAAGCCGTAGGCCATGCCGATGCAGAGATGGATGCACAGCGCAGCCGGCGGCACCAGCCAGCGATTGAACCCGGCGGTCGCGATGGTCCGCTCGCGATCCAGAAAACCTGCGCCGGCACCCGAAAGTGTTCCCGCGCTCTCGATGGTAGACATGCATTCCTCCCCTAAAGCCGCCCTTCTGAGCGGCCTGCCACGACGGTCCTGTTCCTCAGCCTGCAGCGCAGCCTTTGTCCCTGCTGCCCCGCATAATGATCGACGCGCGCCAGGATCATCACGCGCATCCGAGACGTTTAACCCCTAACCATGGGGACTATGCCCGACGCCACGGCCGGGCTTCTTTCGACGGCCCATTTGCTCCGCATATCGCAGGCAAGACTCGACCTCCGCATCTCGGCGGAGAACGTCAATTGGGGCAGAAGTGATGATCGATGTCGATAGACAAAAGGTAGGTATCAACCGAGTGACTGCCGGCTAAGTGGGCAGCGCACCATTGATATTTTCTATCGAGCGATCGGCCTTCTCTATCAAGAACACGATGCGCGCGTCGTTGCGCTCGGTGATCTCCACCGTGTCGCCGGTCTCTCGGATCAGGTTCGGAATGTCAATCACCGACAGCGGATCGGTGCAGTACACTTCGAGCTGATCGCCCGGCTGCAGCGGCTTCAGCGCTTTGCGCGTCTTCAGGGCGGGCAGCGGGCATTTCAGCCCGGTGAGATCGAGCGTCGTTCTGGTCATCGACGCAACATGGCGGGAAGGGCCGATGGCGTCAACGCCAAGGCACAACGCCGGACTCAGAGCAGATCGGCATAGGACAAAAAACCCACGCACTGCCCCGGCTCGACACGCGTGACCTCCTCATCGAGCTCGATGAGGCCGTCGGTGTCGACCAGAGAGGACAACAGCCCAGCCCCCTCGCGTGGAAACTTGATTGCCTCGAGTGCGCCGTCCTGCGTGCGCCGCAAGGAGGCCCGAACATATTCGCGTCGGCCCGCCTTCTTCCTGTAGGTGAATGCCGCGCGCACCGGGATCGGCAACAGCGGCGCCGGCAGGCTGCCCGCAAGCGCCAGCACCGTCGGCCTCACCACATGCACGAAGGTGACGAAACTCGCGACGGGATTGCCCGGCAATCCGATCAGCGGCGTGCCCTCAATGATGCCCATCGCCACGGGACGTCCCGGCTTGATCGCCATCCGCCACAACACCAGCGAGCCGATGCTCTCGACTGCGGCCTTGACGTGATCCTCTTCCCCGGTCGACACGCCGCCGGTGGTGAGGATCAGATCGTGCGTGCCGGCGACTTGCTTGAGGCCATTCGCAAGCGAGATACGTTCGTCGCGCAAAATGCCGAGATCGCTGACGTCGCAGCCGAGCCGGCGCAGCATCGCCATCAGCATGAAGCGATTGGAATCGAACAGCTGCGAGGGCGCGCGCGGCTCGCCGGGCGAGGCCAGTTCGTCGCCGGTCGAGAACACCGCGACGCGGATGCGCCTGACGACGTCGAGCCTGACAAGGCCGAACGCCGCCGCGAGCGCGACATGCTGCGGCAGCAAGCGCTGGCCGGCGCGCAGCGCGATGTGGCCTTGTGGAATGTCCTCTCCCGCAGGGCGGACATTCGCGCCCGGCTTCAGCCCCGGCGGCAGCACAATTCGGCCGGTACCATCGACGCGGACGTCTTCCTGCATGAAGACGGTTTCGGCATCCGGCGGCATCGGCGCGCCGGTGAAGATGCGCGCGGTGTGGCCGGCCTTGATCGGCGCCAGTGCCAGACCTCCGGCCTGGATGCGGCCGTCGAGCGGGAGTGCCCGCTCGGCGCTGTCCGGAAGATCCGCGTTGCGCACGGCGTAGCCGTCAACAGCGGAGTTGGTGAACGGCGGCAACGGCAGCGGCGCCGCGATATCGCGGGCCAGCACACGACCATCAGCATCGACAAGCGCCACGGTTTCGAGATCGACTATGGCGTTGACGCGCGTCGTGATCAGACCAACGGCCTCGTCGACCGACATCATCGGTCCGCCGAAGGCAAAACAATCGTCCGACAGTTGCGCCATGGTGCCTCGTCAGCGCATCGCGGCGCTTTTCGCGACCGCTTCCTCGACCGGCATCGCCGCGCTAAGCAGCAATTCCGCGGCTGCGGCGATATCGTCGAGATGGACGGTCGGCAGTCGGGTTTCAATGGCAACGTCAGCCGCGATCCCGAAAATTCCGGGATCATCGGGAAACAGCAACGGCTTGTCGTTGGCGGCGCGATGCACTTCGATCTTGCGATGCGGCTCGCGCTTGAAACCCTCGACGACGACGAGATCGACCTCCGACAATTTGCTCAACAGTTCCGGCAGACGCGGCTCCATCGCCCCGCGCAATTCGTGCATCAGGGCCCAGCGATTTGACGAAGCAACCAGCACCTCGGCCGCGCCGGCCTCGCGATGGCGCCAGGAATCCTTGCCGGGAACGTCGACGTCGAACTGGTGGTGCGCATGCTTGATGACCGAGACGCGCAAGCCAAGCGCATTGAAATGCGGGATCAGCCGCGTCAACAGCGTGGTCTTGCCCGCACCGCTCCAGCCTGCAAGGCCGATGACTTTCATTCCAGCTCCGTCTCCGCGAGCGACCCGGTCCTTGATGGAACCACTCTCTCCTCCGTCATTGCGAGCGCGGCGAAGCAATCCAGGAATGCATCCACGGCGGCAGCCTGGATTGCTTCGCTTCGCTCGCAATGACGAATAGGCGGCATTTCGTTCTCTCGCTAGCATGCTTATATCGGCTTGACCCGAATGTCATGCTAACGTCGCGGCCATGATGAAGATCGACAAAGCCCCAGCGCCCCTGATCGTCCCCGACACCGAGGACCCGCGCCTCACCGAGAGCGTGACCGGGACCGACCAGTCCGGCGCCAGGATCGAGATCAAGGTGCCGGTGGAGCGCCCGCTGACGCTCTACCTGAATTCGCAGGAGATCGTCACCATGATGACGATCGGCGACTATCCGGAATATCTGGCGCTGGGCTATTTGCTCAACCAGAACATGCTGAAATACAACGACGCGGTCACCGAGGTCGAATACGACGACGACCTCCAGGTGGTGGTGGTGCGCACCGAGCACCACACCAATTTCGAAGCCAAGCTGAAGAAGCGCACGCAGACTTCGGGCTGCGCGCAGGGCACCGCCTTCGGCGATCTGTTAGAGGCGGTCGAGAGCGTCGCGCTGCCGAAGGCGGAGCTGCGCACCTCCTGGCTCTACCAGATGACTCAGACCATCAACACCATGCCCTCGCTCTATCTGGAGGCCGGTGCGATCCACGGCTGCGTGCTCTGCAGGGAGGGCGAGCCGCTCTGCTACACCGAGGATGTCGGCCGTCACAACGCCGTCGACAAGATCGCGGGCTGGATGTACCGCCACGGCGTCGATGCGTCCGACAAGATCCTCTACACCACGGGACGGCTCACCTCCGAGATGGTGATCAAGACGGTCCGCATGGGAATTCCAATTTTGGTATCGCGCTCCGGCTTCACCGCCTGGGGCGTCGATCTCGCCCGGCAGGTGGGCTTGACGCTGGTCGGCCGCGCACGCGGCAAACGGTTCATCGCGTTGTCGGGGGAAGAGCGCATCGTCTACGACCAGAACCTCGCTTACGTCGAGGAGGAATCGGCCAAGCACAAGCGCAAGGGTGAAGGTGGTGACGATTAGCTTTCCGACCACGCAAGGCGTGCTGCTCGCCGGCGGCCTCGCGCGGCGCATGGGCGGCGGCGACAAGCCGATGCGCACCATTGGCGGGCGCACCATCCTGGAGCGGGTGATCGCACGCCTGAAGCCGCAATGCAGCGGGCTGATCCTCAACGCCAATGGCGATCCCGCCCGCTTCGCCGCGTTCGGTTTGCAGGTCGTCGCCGACGACGTGCCCGGCTTTCCCGGCCCGCTCGCCGGCATCCTTGCCGCGCTCGACTGGACCGCGGCGAACCGGCCTGAGGTGGAGTGGGTGCTCAGTGCCGCCGGCGACTGCCCGTTCCTGCCGCGCGATCTGGTCGCGCGCTTGCACGAAGAACGCCTCGCCGCGAATGCCGAGCTCGCCGTCGCGGCATCAGGCGGCCAGTCGCATCCGGTGATAGGCTTGTGGCGCGTTGGCTTGCGCGACGAACTGCGTCACGCGCTGGTGGTCGAGGATCTCCGCAAGATCGACCGCTGGACCGCGCGCTACCCGCTCGCGACGGTGACGTGGCAGACCGAGCCGCTCGATCCGTTCTTCAATGCCAACACGGTCGAGGATATCGCGGAAGCCGAGCGGCTGGCCGCACTGGATGCGGCGTCTTAATCAAGCTCTACGCCGGCCGGAATCCCGCCCCCTCCAGTGCCGCGCGAGCCTCGTCCGAGCCGAGCGCATCTAGAAAGGCCTGCACTGCTGGTCGCTGCTTGCGCGCTGTGACCAGTGCGAAGTCATAGTGTTCCTCCGCGAGGGGAATGAAACCGAGGCCGACCGCATGGGCGACTGGCGCAATGGTCATGCCCCAGTCGGCGCGGTGCTGTGCGACCGCCGCGGCCACCGCATTGTGCGAGCGTGGCTGGTTCCAATAGCCTTCCGGGCGCGCACCACCGAGCAAGCGATCGATCAGGATGCGCGTGCCGGCGCCCTGGTTACGGTTGACCATGATGCAGGAGGGATCAGCGAGCGCCGCGACGACGGCGTCCTTCGCGCTGTGGCCTTCGAAACGCTTGTCTCCCTTGCGGAACACGATGCCCTGCATCCTTCGCCAGCCTGGCACGAGTTCGAGTCCTTCGACGAGGTAAGGCGTATTGTAGGTCTCGGTCTTGTCGTCGAATAGATGGATCGGCGCCAGATCGCATTCGCCGCGCCGTGCCGCCGCAAGTCCGCCGAGACTGCCGACCGCGATCGAACGCACGGTCAGGCCGGCATGCGCGAGTTGCGCCGTGACGAGATCGAGTCCGGTACAATGGCTGCCGACGATGACGAGATCGGGCACCCGCACGTGCGGCGTGAAGAGCGTCACCTCGGCCTCGGTTCCGGCCGGCATCTGGTCGGCGAGCGCGTCGATGCGCAGAAAACCGTCGGCCTGCGCGAACGACGTGATCGCACCGGATCCCTTGCCGGAGGGATAGGCGATCAAGCCGTCCTTGCCTTCCACCAGCGAGACCATGACGAATTCGGTGCGGCCGAGCTCGGACGCAATGCGCACCGGCACGGTCGCGCTCACCCTGGCATCGGCGCGTGGGGGCAATCCCGCAATCTTGCGCAGCACGGGCACGATCATGTCGTGGAAGGTGAACATCGCCGAGGTCGGAAAACCCGGCAGGATCACCACCGGCTTGCCGTCGCACACCGCAAGACACAGCGGCTTGCCGGGCTTGAGCGCGATGCCATGCGCGATGATGCCGGGCTGGCCGAGCCGGCCGATGATGCGATGGGAGAGATCGCCCGCGCCTTTCGACGTGCCGCCGGAGAGCACCAGCATGTCGGCGTCCGCAAGCGCACGCCGCATGGCGGCTTCGAGCTGGGCTTCGTCGTCGGGAATGGCGCCGAGGAACACCGCTTCACCGCCGTTCTCGTCGATCGCAGCAGTGACGATCGCGCCGTTGGTGTCGTAGATCGCAGCAGGCGCGAGCACCTCGCCCGGCTGAACCAGTTCGTCGCCGGTGGAGATCACGGCCACACGAGGTTTGCGCACGACGCGCACTTCGGCAATACCGCAAGCCGCCAGCATGCCGACCTCGCGCGAGCCGATGATCGTGCCGGCGCGCAGCAGCGCCTCGCCGCGCGCGATATCGGATCCTGCGTAGGATATGAATTGCCCGGGCGAGGCCGCGCGACGGACCTCGATCGCACCCGACCCGGCCGGCTGGGTATGCTCGACCATGACCACGGCATCGGCACCGCGCGGCAGCGGACCGCCGGTGGCAATCGCCGTTGCCGTTCCCGCCGCCACTTGCAGCGCCGGGACGGTGCCGCAGTGAATGGTCTCGCCATTCAACCCGAGGCGAACCGGCGCGCCTTCGCCGGCTCTCGCAAGGTCCGCCGAGCGCACCGCAAAGCCGTCGACATTGGAACGGTCGAACGGCGGCACGTCGATCGGCGCAGTGAAGTCTTCAGCGAGCGACGCACCGAGCGCAGCACCGAGTTTGCGCGTTTCGCTCAAAAGAGCGCGCGGGAACAGCGCGGCCTCGAAGCGAGCCAGGGCCTCCTCGCGGGAAAGGATTTTGAGGAACTGTTCCTGTTCGAGCGCGCTGCGGACTTGCGATTGCGGGATCACGGTCATGCTAAACCCATATCATTCCCGCATTAGATAGGCATCGACCGGCGCGCCCGCTGCAAATCCCTCGTGACTGGCGGGAACGAGCAGCCATGCATCCGCACGGGCAATTGCCTGGAGCGGCCATTCTCCTACCGCAAGCGGCACCCACGCACGATGTTCCTCGGCCAGCAGGACCATTTCGGCGATGCCGACGCTGGATGCAATTTTTCGCGCGAGCGGCAAGTTCATCTGTCGGCGCGGCAGCCGCGCCGATAGCGGGTCTACGAGCGGCCGCACGAGCGCGAGCCAGACCGCGAGCGCATGATCCGGCGATCCGGGCAAGGCGACGACAGGAATGGTTCCGAGCCGCCCGACCGCGGCGGTGCGTCCGGGCTGGAGCGCAAGACCATGGGCGATCACGTCACCATGCTGGGCCAGCGCCGTGACCGCTGCATCCGTGCGACCGACACCGCTGCCGCCGATCGTCAGCAGGAGATCGCAGGTGGGCGCACCGAACGCCGCCGCGATCGATCCCGCATCGCGCGCGCCGGCCTCGCTCGTTTGCACATCCAGTCCTGCGGCGCGTGCGATGTCCGCGATCAGATGCATGGTTCCCGTTGCGCCTGGTACATTGACAATGCGCAGCCGCGGACGGCGCACGCGCAGTCGGTTCAGTCCGGCGGCGCGCGCGAGCAGCAGAGCGCCAGGATCGATCGGATACCCCTTTGCCGCGGCAGGCGTGCGTCCGTCGATGTCGCTTCCAGCACGCCTGACGCCCTGCCCCGGCACGCCCTCCGCCAGCACCTGGGCGAGCGGACCAGACAGTTCGACTGCGTCGGCATCGAGCACACAGTCGCATCCCGCCGGCATCGCCTCGCCGGCATCGACCCAGGCGGGCGCTGTTGCGAGAGGCAGCGGTGAATAGGAGGACGCGCCGACCAGATCATTGGCGCATAGCGCCCAGCCGTCCGCGGCAGCGACGTCGCGAGGCGGTCGGGCCGCGAGCAGCGGATTGCCGGCCGCGATACAGCCGGCCGCTTCACTCAGCGGCAACTCCACCGGCGCGAGCGGATCAAGCCCTGTCAGCAACGCAGCGAGCGCGGCGTCGAGCGGCGTCAGCGATGGCGGCAGGCGCTGGGTCATGCGCATGGTGGACCACGCATCGCCCGGTTTGGCAACCGCTGGCGATACGAACGTCAGCCGCCCGACTTGTCCGCATTGGGGAAGAACAGTTGTTGTCCGTCGACCTTGTATCGGGCGATCACCGCCTGTCCGTCGGGCGAGATCAGCCAGTCGACGAAGTCTTGCCCCAACTCCTTCTTGACGTTCGGAAACTTCGCGGGGTTCACCAGCATCACGCCGTACTGATTGAGCAGCCGCTTGTCGCCTTCGACGACGATGTCGAGATCGCCGCGTTCCCGAAAAGCGATCCAGCCGCCGCGGTCGGACAGCACATAGGCGTTCGCCGCGCGCGCTGCGTCGAGGGCGGAGGCCATGTCCTGCTTGGCTTCGCGATACCAGGCGCCCTTGGTGCGGGCGATGTCGATGCCGGCAACGATCCAGAGCGCGAGCTCAGCGGCATGCGTGCCCGAGCGGTCTCCGCGCGTCACGAACGGCGCGCCCTTGGCCTCGATCGCCTTCAGCGCGGTCGCGATGTCCTTGCCCTTGACGCCGGCGGGATCGCTCTTCGGCCCGATCAGCACATAGTCGTTGTACATCACGTCGAAGCGCTTCGCGGCAAAGCCGTCGGCAACGAATTTCTCCTCCTGCGGCCGTGCATGCATCAGCACGACGTCGACTTCGCCCCTTCGTGCCCCCTCGAGCACCTCGTCGGCGCGCCGCGCGATCACCGTCACCTCGATGCCGGTCTTGTCACGGAATATCGGCAGCAGATAGTCGAGCAGGCCGGACTCCTGCGTCGCTGAGGTCGTGACGAGCACGATCGCGCGGTCCTCCGCGGATGACGCCGCAACGCCTGCGGCGAGGCCGCAGACAAGCGCGAATGCAACAGAGAGGCGGCGGACGGCCATGATCGGGTTCCCACTGGCTAAGACGCGATCATGATGATGATCGATTGCGCCGCACTCGTGACGCGGTTGCTCGTTGCGGCGCCGGATGCCAACAACAAAAGATAGAGCGCGGATCAAACCACTACCGGCGACAGACTTACCCTGCGCGCCGCGCGCCGACAATTCGGGAAATCTCGGCAACGCACGGAGCGGCATGCCGATTGCAGTCGCGCACGCGACAGCCGCACGATCCACACCACGCGAGCGATTCAGGATCGTTCACCAAAGCAGGGATCGCGCGTGAGGATGTGTTGCAAAGCAACGAGATGATCGGGCATGGTCGTGGCGGACAAAACTTGAAATGCAGAATTCCACCTGCGTCGAACGTCAAAAAGAAGCAAGAATTTGCATAGGAATGCAGGATGGAATTCCTGACGACCAGCGAAGCCGCCGACTATCTTCGGCTCGGCGAACGCAAGCTATACGAACTGGTCACCACCGGTGCGATCCCCTGCACCAAGGTGACCGGAAAGTGGCTCTTCCCGCGGCACGAGCTCGATCTCTGGGTGCTGTCCGGACTGGCGCGTCCGGCCGGCATGCTGATCGCCGAGCCGCCGCCGGTCGTCGGCGGCAGCCAGGACGAGCTTCTGGATTGGGGTCTGCGCGAATCCGGCTCGGGCCTGGGATCGATGAGCGAGGGCAGCGCGCGCGGGCTCGAGCGCTTGCAGCGCGACGAGGTGATGGCCGTGGCAATGCACTTCCACAGCCTCGATGCCGGCGGCAATCTCGCCGCCGACGCCAATGCGACGGTCCTGCGAGATGCTCCGGACCTGCATGATGCATTGCTGGTCGCGTTCGTGCGCCGCGAGCAAGGTCTCGTGCTGCCGCCGGGCAATCCCAAGCGGCTGCGCGGCCTTTCCGACGTGCTCGCGCTCGGGGCCAGGATGGCGATGCGGCAACAGGGCACGGGCGCGCAGATGCTGCTCGATGTGCTGCTGAAGCGCGCCGGCGCCTCGACGCGCGATTTGCGCCGGATCGAGACGCCCGCTCTGACCGGGCCGGATCTCGCCGAGATCGTCCGCGCGGGACAAGCCGATTGCGGAATCGCGACGCGTGCGTCGGCGCGCTCGGCCGGCCTCGATTTCGTGCCGCTGGTCTGGGAGAACTTCGACCTCGCGATGCGGCAGCGCAGCTATTTCCGCCCCGCCATGCAGGGCCTGATCCGGTTCCTCAGCGAAAAGCGGTTGCTCCAGCGCGCCGAGGAGCTGACCGGCTACGATCCCTCCCCGGCCGGACAGATCCGCTTCGCCGGCTGACGTTGACGCCCGCCCCCAAATAGTTGCAAAAGAAACCAATTCAGCCGGGCATACCCGGGGCACACCGGCCAACGCGCCGGATCAGGGGAGGACAAACGTGAAGCCAACGAGATTTGGACTGCCGGTCGCTGCCGGCTTTGCAGCGACGTTCGTGGCAGCAACACTGCTGCCGGGCGCCGCATTGGCGCAGGTGTCCGACGACGTCGTCAAGATCGGCGTGCTCACCGACATGAACGGTCCGGCCTCGGCGCCGACCGGCCAGGGCTCGGTGACGGCGGCGCAGATGGCAATCGACGATTTCGGCGGCACCGTGCTCGGCAAGCCGATCAGCATCGTCGTCGGCGACCATCAGCTCAAGGCCGATATCGGCGGCGCGATTGCACGGCGCTGGTACGACGTCGACCAGGTCGATCTGATCGTCGACGTGCCGGTCTCCGCGGTCGGGCTCGCGGTGCAGAACATGGCCAACGAGAAGAAGCGGCTGTTCATCACCCACTCCACCGGCACCGCGGATTTCCACGGCAAGTTCTGCTCGCCTTACGCGATCCAGTGGGTGTTCGACACCCGCGCGCTCGCGGTCGGCACCGCGGACGCGGTGGTCAAGCGCGGCGGCGACAGCTGGTTCTTCATCACCGACGACTATGCCTTCGGCCATTCGCTGGAGCGCGACGCCTCGGCGGTGGTGACCGCCAATGGCGGCAAGGTGCTGGGCTCGGTGAAGCCGCCGCTGGCAACGCCCGACCTCTCTTCGTTCGTGCTGCAGGCGCAGGCCTCCAAGGCCAAGATCATCGGCATCGCCGCGGGTCCCCCCAACAACATGAACGAGATCAAGACCGGCTCCGAGTTCGGCGTGTTCAAGGGCGGCCAGCAGATGGCGGCACTGCTGGCGCTGATCACCGACATTCATGGCCTCGGCCTGCAGGCCGCGCAAGGGCTGTTGCTGACGACCTCATTCTATTGGGACCTGGACGACAAGACCCGCGAATGGTCGAAGCGCTACTTCGCCAAGATGAACAAGATGCCGTCGATGTGGCAGGCGGGCGTCTATTCGAGCGTGATGCACTATCTCAACGCCATCAAGGACACCGGCACCGACGATCCGCTCAAGGTCGCCGCCAAGATGCGGGAAAAGCCGATCGAGGATTTCTTCGCCCGCAACGGCCGCTTACGCGATGACAATCTGATGGTGCACGATCTCTGGCTGGTGCAGGTGAAGACGCCGGAGGAAAGCAAATATCCGTGGGACTATTACAAGATCCTCACGACGATCTCGGGCGACAAGGCGTTCGGTCCGCCGGACCCGGCGTGTGCGATGGTGAAGAAGTGAGGGTGTAGCGAAGTCGCGCTGACGGTGCACCCTCTCCCCTTGCGAGAGAGGGTGGATTCGCGAAGCGAAGCCGGGTGAGGGGTTGTCTCCGCTCGACCAGCTCTCGCTGAATGCGCGGAGAGATACCCCTCATCCGGCGCTTCGCGCCACTTTCTCCCGCATCCGCCTTCGCCAAGGCTTCGGCGGACATGAGGGGAGAAGGAAGTAAGCGGGCGGCCGCTCGCTACTTCAGCACTCCGATTTCGCGGAAGTATTTTGCGGCGCCCGGATGGATCAGCTCGGGCTTCGGCGCGGCGGCGACGGTGTTCGCGGCCGTGGTCTCGCAGGCCTGGGCGAGCTGCTTGCAGAATGTCGGCTCGACACTGTGGAGCGTCTTCGCCAGCCGATAGGCGACATCGTCGGGCAGATCTTCGCGCGTCAGCACAAAGCTCCAGGAGCCGAGCGAGGCGATCGGCTCGGATTGGTTCGGGTAGCTGCCGGCGGGCACGGTGAGCGGCTTCAGGAACGCGTGCTTGGCGCGGACGCGCGCGATCTCCTCGGTATCAGGCGCGATGAAACGCGCGCCTGACGCGCTCGAGGCTACCGCGGCAAAACCGGGCCAGCCGATCCCCGCGCCCCAGAGTGCTGCGACACGGCCATCCTCGACCATCGCGGGGCCGTCGCCGGCGCGGTCGAGATAGATCGCCTTGAAATCCTCGTCCTGCCTCAACCCGAGCCCATCGAGCACGTAGCGCGCCAGGATCGGCAAGCCGGAGCCCTTGGCGCCGAATGCGACGGGCTGGCCGACGAGATCGCGAATGGTCTTGTAGGGGCTGTCCGCGCGCACCACGAACATTCCGGGGTTGGAATAGATCGCCGTGAGAATCTTCAACCGTACCGGCGCGCGGCCGATGCCGGCGAAGGCTTCATAGGCCGGCTCGCCCGCGACCAGAGCGAGATCGAGCTCGCCCTTCTCCAGCAGCGGAATGTTCTCGTTGCTGCCTTTGGTGTTGCGCGGGGCGATGATGGCTTGCGGATCGGCCGCGTTCATCGCCTGCGCAAAGGCGTTGCCATAGAGCGGAAAGCCGCCGCCGGGCGTCGCGGTGCCCAGGCTGATCGTCAGGCCGGGTGTCGTGCTCGGAATGGCGTTGCCTCCGGTTTGAGCGATGGCGGGGCTTGAAAGCAGCGCCGCGCCGAGAACAAGGGTGATCGCGAATCTCATGGTCGGTCCCGGCGGGGGCGCGTCAACATCGACTTGCGGCGATGTAGGCAGCGCCCCGTTTTTGTGAAAGCATGCAGCTCAACGACAATAGAACAATGGGAGGCGTCATGTTGCGAATTTTGCGTAACAGTGTTTTCGGGCTGGTTTTCCTTTCAACGCTGTTGGGCGCCGCACCTCCCGCCTCCGCCGCTTATCCCGACCGTCCCGTGCACTGGATCATCGGCTTCTCCGCCGGCGGCCCGGTCGACATCGTGGCGCGGATCATGGCGCAGTGGCTGACCGACCGCTTCGGCCAGCAATTCATCGTAGAGAACCGCACCGGCTCCGGCGGCAACATCGCGGCCGCTGCCGCGATCACCTCACCGCCAGACGGCTACACGCTGCTGTTCGTCGCGCCCAACAACGCGATCTCGACCTCGCTCTACAAGAAGCTGCCGTTCGACTTCCTGCGCGACACCGTGCCGGTCGCCAGCATCATGCAGCTCACCAACATGCTGGTCGTCTCCAACGCGTTCCCGGCGAAGACGGTTCAGGAGTTCATCGACTACTGCAAGGCCAATCCCGGCAAGATCTCCTTTGCCTCGTCCGGCAACGGCACCTCGGTGCACATGTCGGCGGAGCTGTTCAAGGTGATGTCCAAGTGCGACATGGTGCACGTGCCCTATCGGGGCTCGGCGATCGCCTTCCCCGACATCATCTCCAACAAGGTGCAGCTGATCTTCGACAACCTCCCCTCCGCGATGGAGCAGGCCAAGGGCGGCAATGTCCGCGCGCTCGGCGTCACCTCGCCGCAGCGCTGGCCGAGCGTGCCGGACGTGCCCGCGATCGCCGAGACGTTGCCCGGCTTCGAATCGGTCGGCTTCTACGGCATCTCCGCGCCGAAGGGCACGCCGCCTGATGTGATCGAGATCCTCAACAAGGCCGTCAACGAGGCGCTGAAGGACCCGAAGCTGGTCGCGCGCCTCACCGAGACCGGCGGCATCCCCAAGCCGATGACGCCGGCCGAGTTCGGCAAGCTGGTCACCGACGAGACCGAGAAGTGGCGCAAGGTGGTGGAGTTCGCCGGCGTGTCGGTGGACTAGCGCCGGGGAACTGCCGCGCGCCTGCAGCGCGCCAACGAGACGTCGGAGGGGATCGAAAGACCCCTCCCGACAAAATGTGCGAAAACAACCCCATGCACAGTAGAAACATCTTGGGATTACAAGGGGTTACAGAATCGAAAACCGAGCCCCCTGGCGCGATTGCCAGGGGACGGGGGCGAAGGCTCGGCGAGGTGGGCTTGCGCCGTCGGGCAAAACAGGACTATAAGGGCATCATCGCAAATTTCGGTTATTCAAAAATCTCAGGCCTTGCCGCGCCAACGTTTGCAAGCGCCGGCGCCAGCATTGCACCCCCGCCTCCGTCCCTGTAAACGAACCGCGCACCGTTGCCGGCCGCGCAGTCCCGCGAGCCGTCTCGCGGCGGGGCCTGTAGCTCAATGGTTAGAGCCGGCCGCTCATAACGGTCTGGTTGCAGGTTCGAGTCCTGCCGGGCCCACCAATGAAATCAGTGGGTTATCGACGTCGGGATTTTCGTTGCGGACCGTTTCGCGGACCGGTTGCTTCTGATCCTAATTTTCTCACCAGCACGTTTAGTTAATAGCAGAGCTAACACGCGCGACCTCTTCTTCTCCGGTCCAAACACGTCCCGCCACCTAAAGCAGCCAACCCCGTTCGCCGAATGCAGAAAGATCAACTCCAGGCGGGGCATACCATCCCCCTGAGCCATAACGGGCACCGAGCTTCAGAGCGACCTCCTTGTTGCCATAAGGAATCCGCAGTGGCGTCCTGCTTGAGTTTGCTGGCGCGGGACCTATCGAAGCGGCATTGGTGTCAACTTTTTGCTTTCGAGACCTCTTCGGCGGCGCAGCCTGGGATGCAACCGACCCAACCGGTCTGAAGGAGGTCTTGCGACTGGGCTTGCGGCTTTTTTTGCCTCGATTCATATCAATCCAGGCGGACATCGCGGCCGAGTTGGTTCTCGCATCATCGGGGATGATGAGACCTTTCCCCTGCGCCAGTTTTTTGGCGTACAACAACTGTGCTGGACTTACCGGTTTGGGGGCGAGCTTACCGGCCGTTTCGCCGTCGGACTTTTTAGGCGCGTGCTCGCTAAGGAATTTGCGGCAGATCGATATCGACGCCTTGTAGCCGGGTGGTGGCTTGATGCCCTTTTGCCGGACGAGGCTCTCAGCAAAGCGTTTCATCGCAGGCGTCGGCGGAAACGTTCCTGGGCCATTACCGCCTGCGCTGCCAAGCAAGGAAGGCAACCCTGCGGTAGCACCCTCCTTCAGCTTGTTGATAATGCGCTCGGCGACATCGCATACGGCGTCAATCGCGCCGACCATCTCCTGTTTACCTACAACGACATCGTCGAGCAGGCATTCAAGTTGCGCGGTCACGCCCGGATCGACAAGCGCCGGATCGGCTTGTTTGAGAACGCCGAACAACGACAGGCCGGTCTCGGTCGGCACAATATTCTTTCCCTGGGCAATCAGCAAACCTTGCTTCTTCAGCCCGCCGATGTTTTCGGCTCGGGTCGCAGGCGTGCCAATACCCTTGGCCTCCTTCAAGCGATCCCGCAAAACCTCGTCATCAACAAAACGCCAGGCATTTTGCATAGCCTCGATCAGAGTGCCTTCGTTGTAACGTGGCGGCGGCCGGGTCTCCTTGTTCTCAATTTTTGGATCTTGCAGTTGCGCGCTCTCGTCGTTGCGTAGCGGCGGCAGCAATTGTGCCTCGTCACCCTTTTCGTCAGCGGGTTGCCACTCCGGGAATGCCGCTCGCCAACCTAGATCAATGGGCTGGCGACCGGCGGCGCGGAACTCGAAGCCGTGCACATCGAGCGTTGCGGTCGTCTGCCGGTAGCGGAAGTCGGGCATCAGGGCGGCTAGATATGCCCGCGCGATGACGTCAAAGAGTTTCTTCTCGTCGGACGACAGACGAGGCCAGACCTCCAGCAGCTTGTCGATGGCGTTGACATTGGGAATGACGGCATGATGGCTCGCCCCCTCCAGCCCCTTATCGTAGAAGGTGCCGCTCGCACCTCTACGAATCACCGGCGGCTCGGGTAACGGGATCGCGCTGAACGATTGGCCCACCCGCAGTCCGGCTATGATTCGCGGCACGTCCGATATCAAGCTCTGCGGCAGATAGCGCACTTCGGCGCGAGGATAGGTGACAATCTTCTTGCCCTGGCCGTCATACAGCTCCTGCGCCAGTTCGAGCGTTTTGCTGGCTGACCAGCCGAAGCGCGAGCCGCAGAGTTTCTGCAACGATGGCAAATCATGCAGCTTGGGTGGCACTTGCCGCTTATCCTCGACGCGCACGGCAAGCGCGCCCTCGAAGCCTTCAGCCGCTTTGACTACGTCCTGGGCAATTTCGCGCTTAACAATTCGGTCCTGCGGCGTGTGCCGCATCTGGAATTGCCCACCCTCAACTTTCGCGGTGGCGACAATCTCAAAATAAGCGAGCGGCACGAAGTTCCGAATTTCCAACTCGCGCTTGCACACAATGGCTAATGTCGGCGTCTTTACGCGACCAACCCCGATCACTCTTCGCTCGCCCTGTCCCAGGATGACGGTTGCGGTACGAGTGAGTGACAGGTTGTAAATCTGATCGGCCTGTCGTCGCGCAACGGCGGCGGCGTAAAGGCGGGCATATTCGATATTAGGTTTTGCGCGACCGAATGCGTCGCGGATGGTCTGCGAATCCTGCGCGGTGAACAGGACCCGCATTACCTGACCGCGATACTCGTAATGCTCAAGAATTTCCTGACCGATCAGCTGGCCTTCGCGGTCGCAATCGGTCGCAAGCCAAACTCGCTTGGCTGTGCGCAACGCCTCGCGAATGGCCTTGAGCTTGGCGGCCTTGTTGCCGCCCTCAGCCGGACGCGTTCCGTAAAGACCTTCAGGCCGCAACAGTATCGGGGACCAACGCTTCCAGGCCGGAACAACGTCTTCCGGTTCGAGGAGGTCGAACAAATGGCCTTCAGCTGGAAGAACGTCGCCGTAGCGAGAACCGATGGCGGCACGGACGTCTTTGGCTTGGCTGGTTTTCTCCGTGATGACGATCTGATCTGCCATGACGGCCCACTTGGGAGGATGTTCTTAGCGACGTATTCGCGACGTATCCGGTATAGAACATATCATGAACACGAGAGACGTGCAATGTATCCGAAAGGCAAATCCCGACGGCGGAAGTTTTGCTGCCTTGCCTCGATTCGGGTAGGCCGATGCCGCCCCTTAGACGACCTGCAAGCGAGCCGTTATGAGCGCCTGAAACCCGCGGCTCCGTCGTCCTCAGCTTGCCTCTTACCTTAATTTTAGCTGTGGCCAATGCTCGGACAACCATGATCGGCAACGATTAGTCTGGCATACCAAGTGACGTCGCTAGAATGTGACGCAAGGCTCTTAGCCGTAGAGATTGATCTCCCATGGAAGCGTTCCTCGCCTACATTTTTTCGCTATACAACGCGATACTGGTCCCTTTTGGAACGCCAGATTTTGGACCGAAGCTCGCAACGGGTTTGTTGGTTCTCGCTGTCGCCGTCTTCCTATGCTTTCTCTGCTTTGCATTGCCCCAGTCGTATCGGTTACGTTCGGCATTGCTCACGGTCAAAGGAAACTCCGGCAAGGAGAGTGCGCACGAGAAGCGGTCCGCCTTCCAAGAAAATTACGACGCAATCGATAGCGCTCTGGTATCGAATAGAGCGACCTCAAGTGTATGGCAAGAATTCCGCAAAACACTCATTTTTCGCAACGGCCCACGATCAGTAATTCTAGCCTCAGCGCGGCCCGGCAACTTCTTCAATCCGCGAAGCCTGTTAGTTCAGTATGATTTCGTTCGCAGTTTGCCCAACTACTTTGTCGGATTGGGGCTGCTCGGAACTTTTATCGGACTGATTGCTGCGCTGACCTTCTCGACGCAAAGTCTAACGGCGGCAGTCGATCAAGAAAAAATCAAAGAAGCGCTCAATCAACTCCTCACCACAGCTGCTGCGAAATTCTATATTTCCGCCGCTGGATTGGTCGCGTCGCTGGTTCTATCGCTGTTGATTAGGTTGATACTTAAACATCTTCATGGCCGGGTCCATCAGCTCAACGATGCTCTGCAAGAGCGCCTACTTTTCGTCAGCGAGCAAAACATCACTGAAAGACAGCTATCAGTCCAGCAAGAGAGCTTAGCGGAGCTGAAGTTGTTCAACACCAACATAGCCATGAAGATCGGTGACGCCGTCAGATCGGCTGTCCAGGCCAGCAACGATACCGTAACAACCAAGCTATCTGAAATTGCCAATGCGTTCTCAAAGTTGATCGAAGCTTCCGGAGCGGGCGCTGGAGCGGCGGTCAACGAAGCAATGAAGGGCGCTTTTGATACGAGCCTGCGTCAGGCAGGTGAAGCAATAGGAAGTGTCGCGACAGAGCTACAGAGCCTGCCCGCTCGTCTTAACGCTGCTGCGACCTCGATTCAGAACGTCGGTGATGCTGCTGCCGAACAGCAAGAGAAATTGGCCGCAAAGATGCAAGAGGCTGTTCAGTCTATCCTTCAAAATGCTGGCACTCAAATTGCCGATAATATCCGAGGAGGCACACACGATTTGGTGCACGGCCTTACCCAAACCGGGTCCACTTTTGGAGAGAGCGCGCGGCGCATCGAAGCAATTTTGGAACGGTTCAGCGAAAGCGGAGATGGTTACATTGAGTCCCTTAGTGCCCTTTCCGCGAAGAACGCCGAATTGCACACTGGTCTCGGAGCAGTCTCCGCCCAAATCGCCGCCGCCGCTGATAGCGTTTCCAGCGCGGGCTCAACGGTGGACAGTAACATTAGCAAACTGCTTTTAGGGTTAAATGACGTCACTCGTTTGGTCGCGGAAACAAACCGTACTTCTAAGGAGTCGGAAGCCGCCGTCAGGGTTATGATCGATACCCTGCAGAAGCAAATGTCGCTGCACATGGAGCGTTTCAACAACGTAGACGAAACGTTAGCTCGTGTTTTTAACTCTATTGGATCTCATCTCGAGTTGCAGGCTAAACAAATGGGAGAGCAGCTAACGACGATGGATCAAGCGCTCGCACGAGCTGTCAATCAATTTGAACAATTGATCGATGACCTAACCGAGACGCTGTCTGCGCGGAAGCTGGCTCAATCATGACAGACATTGAGCAGCCAGGTCATGAGGAAGAGGAAAGCTACTTCATTTCAATGACCGACATAATGGTCGGAATGCTCTTTGTTTTCATTATTTTGCTAATGTATTTCGTCTTTCGGATTCAGAACCAAAGTGAACCAGTAGTGCCTTTGTCAGAGCACCGGGCGATTTTGATAGAGCGCGATAGATTGGCTGAGAACCTGAGACTAGCAACGTCTCGGATAACGGAGCTTGAGAATGAAGTTAAGCGCCTCAATAAAAACCCGCTCGAAAAATATTTGAAACTGGCTGATGCGGCGCGCGAAAGCATACTCTGGGATTTGCAACGAAGCATGAAGAGTATCCCCGGAATTGCCGATGGAGACGTAAAGATTTTACCAGAGCAAGGGATTCTTCGCCTTTCCGGAGATATGCTTTTTCCCAACGGAGTATCGATGATCGTACCCGGCTCTCCGAGCGAACGTGCGGTCAAAGCACTCTCAGTCGCTCTGGCGAAAGTGTTACCTTGCTTCAGCGTTGGTCCCGCAAGTAATCCGACGAAAGCGTGCAATCCTAACGCCGTCTTTATAGACGCGGTATTTGTTGAGGGGCATACAGACAACGCGCCCATCAAGGGCCTTCTTGAAGGTAGTATCAAAGACAATCTTTCTCTGTCGGCGAGACGAGCAATAAACACAACCCAAACAATTTATGCGGACCAGCCAAAGCTTTGGCAGATGCTGAGCATATCACCAAGCCAAGAAGGGCGGCCGTTGGGTGAGGGGACATCCCCCCTAATCAATGCTGCGGCTTTTGGCGATACGCGACCTGCCTTTTTGAACAACACTGAGGACGGAAGAAAAAGCAACCGGCGCATTGATCTTCGAATTCTCATGTACTCGCCGAAGACGGATAATCTGGGCACAGTGGACAAACTCTTGGATCGTTGATGCACCTCTTGAGAGCCATCAAAGCCTTTCCTGCGAAGCGGTTGGCGCGATTAACCGTGCCCACTGCTGCGGCTCTCAAAGATGCATGCGGTTCGTTTGAAGGGGTGAATAATCATCTGGAGGACGAGAAAGGTAGGTTAGAACGCATTTTAGCTTCGTTTCAAGATGGTTCGATTCGCGCGCTGGGCAATCGCGATATTCGGTATGTCACCGCCGGGATTGGTAGCCACTCTGCCGTGGGAGAGACTCAAGTCAGGAAACTTCTAGAGGAGATCGAGCGTCGCAAAAGCTATCGGCTGGTTCGCGCAATCTTCAAATCGCTTCTGGCCAGCTACCGTACTGTTGCGGTGCGACACCAACTGCGCGTCTTCCTAATACGCCATTTTGGATCCCTGCCCTACAACGTGCAGCAATTTGCGAAGGAGTCCGGGATTCTGGAGGGTGACGAAAGGTTGACTGCGTTTTCTCGACAACTCAGCCAGAGCAAAGACATCCTTAATTTTTGTGTTTCGAAAGGGATAAGCAGCCAGATCCTCGCGAGCGAATATGGTACGGAGTTGAAGCTCGCCTCGATCCGAGCCGCATTGGCCGATCCGGTACCTGACACGATTAAAGAGCTGTTTAGCTGGACATTCGCAGACATAAATGGGACGCCTATCAGCGACTATTACGAGGCAATCCTCGCGCCATTTGGAAAGGTTGTTCCCCCAGCGGAAGTCCAGAAAGTGCTGATGAGCACGTTGGTCAAGAAATTTAGAGATCCGCGGATTGAAGAGTGGCCAAGACTGGAAGGTAAAAGCAGCGAAGACCGGAGGGAGGCCTGTTTAGGCACCATAAAGCGCTGGCTTTCTATCGAATATTTGGATCTGTTCATAAAGATTATCGAGGCGACCGCGGTTGATCGTCAATTCAACCCACGGAAACGCTTTTGGTTGCGATACTTCGAGAGGGGTGTGATCTCTGACTTGACGTTGGTGTTAGCGAGCGATGCCAATGCCGTTGCTCGAAGGACGCGCGGACAGAGCGCAGAGTCGGAGTATATGAAATGGGCAAGTTTGAATGCGCTCCCAGATCAATCCGTTCTGTTAATGCGTCTCGGTGACCTTGTGATTGCAGAGTGGAGTCACAACGGCGCGATGCGGTTTTGGAAAGCTGACAGCAGAAGCGCCCCCCAGTTCCATTTGAAGGACTACAGCGGTGCTGACCTTAGAAGTGGTAGCATTAAGATCAAGGTCGGAAGCGGCTATAGAGATTCCATAGTGCACACACCTAACGGCCAATGGATGACGTGGGCCAGCAACGCGATTGAATTTCACACTGGCGTGAGGGTTTAGCATGATGGAAGTTCGTTCCGATATCGGGGGCGACGGCTATCATCTGCGTATCGGTCGTCATCGGGGAGGAGTGTTCCGGCGAAAGGCGTCTTTCGAGGCGGTTTCCGATTGGGATAAGGGGGTGGCGGAGCTGCCCCCCCTTACTGCTGCAATAATCGATGAGCTCGACTACGCGAAGAAGCTTAGCCGGATTGATTCTCAAAGCGTGCTTCTTGAATTCGCCAGCGCGGCGGGGATCCAGAATAGCGATGCGGCTTTATTGGGTCTCCCTCCTCCGTTCCCCTACCAACTCGACATACAAAGTCGGGGAACACTTGGATCTGCCAATTTTCAGGTCCGGTATAGCGTAACTCAAGGAGGTGTTCGCGTTGGAGGCACAATATCGGAGGGAATCTTTAGTCAAGGAGAGCAGACGTTCAGAATTGCAGGACTCCTGTTTTCCTTGCTTTATCGTATCGACCGTCTGAATGCGGAGATTGGCCCAGCCGGAAAGATGGAGCAATTTGCAGCGCTTCGTCTGCTGCTACCGGAGGAGATAGACAGTTCAACGGTTTATGCCGACGATTACTTGCTCCGGATTCGTATTGCGCATGTGACCGCAATTAGCCTTAAGCCGTCGGTTGTTGACGGTAACGTAAGCTTTGATCCCGTTCCAATGCGACGGCTAGATCCGGAGGATCATGAGGCGGGAGCTGAATTGGCTATAACGCCACTCGCAAGCGAAAAATTTGGATTGGAGTTTCGCAGGCAGAGTGACGTGAACTCAACTTATGCTATCGAGTCTGGTCAGTATCTTTATATTGACCCGTCGGTCCGTACCGCGCTCCGTGTTGTGAAACAGAAGCAAAGCGCCTCTCTCGAGGAGCGTATGGCGTTCCTGATGTCGCCTGCGAAGACGTTCACCGACGCGTATCGTCAAACGGGCGTAGAAGAGCCAGAAATCCCACTGGGAGACACCATATTTTTTGAGACTGCGGAATACTCGGATCGAATTACTGGTATCGGCGAGTGGATTGCTCCACAACTCGGCTATTTGGAATCAGGACAGAACAGCTGGCTTCCTGAGCGATTTTCGGTCGTTCTCGCTGGAAAGCTAATCACCGGCGAGCCGGATGACGTGCCGGATTGGATTGAGCAGGTAAAAGTGGCGATTGCTACGAAGGCAGCAGAAGTGAGTATCGGCGGCGTAGATGTGCCGACCAATTCTCCGGGCTTGCTTGCTACACTTCAGCGGCTGCGACCCGCCGAGGTTCAGCCGACTGACGTTAAGGCGCGCAAAGTTGATGAGACGCCAAAGCGCCGCATTCACATTCTTCAGACTAAAAGCAATTTTGATAGCTCTGAATTCAAAAGACAAATGAAGGCCCGTCAACTTGGTGACGTTTCCCTTCCGCCTATGAAAGCGAAACTGAAGTCTCACCAGGAAGAAGGGGTGTCTTGGCTTACGAGCAGTTACGTAACCGGCTGGCCCGGCGTGTTGCTGGCCGACGACATGGGATTGGGCAAGACGCTTCAGAGCTTGTCGTTTTTGATGATATTGCTGCGCGAGCGCGTAGTAAGGCGCGGCCGACCGGCACTCGTCGTTGCGCCCACGAGTCTCCTGCGGAACTGGCAGGATGAGCACGCGAAGTTCGCTTTTGACGAAGGCTTAGGAAAGCCTTTAGTGGCCTTCGGTAGCCAGCTTCGCGGTCTAAGACTGGGAAAGACTAACATCGACGGCCTTATGTTGCTCGATGCAGCACAAATCGCAAATGCAAACTGGGTGTTGACGACATTTGAAACCATCCGTGATTACCATATGAGCTTTGCTCAGATACCGTTCAGCGTCGCAGTCTTGGACGAAATTCAAAAGGCAAAGAACCCGGCGACTCGAATCAATGCTGCCCTCAAGACCTTGAACGTGGATTTTGTGATTTCGATGACTGGTACGCCGGTTGAGAATAGCATTTCGGACCTCTGGGCGATCACAGACATTACTGCGCCGGGTTATTTTTCTTCCCTAAGAGAGTTCATGAAGACGTACGGCAAGGCGCAACCGGCCGAGGCGAGGCAATCCGCTCTTGAGAAGCTATCTGCTGAATTATTGCAGAAGTCCGAGGTCGATGGCCGCGTAGTTCCCCCTTATGCTCTAAGACGTATGAAGGAAGATGTAGCAAAGGACCTCCCAACAAAGCATCAAGGCCGAATGATTCGAGCTTACATGCCTGAAGTTCAGGCGCAGCGTTATGCCGACGTGAGCGCGGCAACTCAGGCCGGGAAAATTAAGATCCTCCGTGCTCTGCACGATTTTCGTTCAATCTCGCTCCACCCGGTGGATCCTGATGCGGTAGAGGGAGGACTAATGCGAGGCGACGAATACATAAAAATGTCGGCTCGCTTAGATCAGGCGTTTAGTAAGCTCGAAGGGATTGCGCAGAAAAATGAGAAGGTCATTATTTTCGTAAATAGCAGGCGCATGCAAACCGTCTTATCTCGGCTCATCAAGCAGAAATTTGGTTGTCCGAAGCCGGAATATATTCGGGGTGACACAATTCCTGGGCAGCGTCAGGAGATTGTCAATCGATTTTCCGCTCTGAGCGGTTTTGCAGCACTCATTCTTTCTCCGCGCGCAGCAGGAGTTGGTCTAAATATCGTAGCAGCAAACCATGTGGTCCACTTGGATCGGTGGTGGAATCCAGCAGTTGAGGATCAATGCACTGATCGTGCATATCGTATTGGTGCGATAAAGGATGTCCATGTTTACACGGTAGGTGCTATCCATCCCGTGCTTGAGGAGAATTCTTACGATGTCATCCTTGACGGATTGCTGGAAAGCCGTCGCGAGGTGTCGCGTCGGATATTTACCTCTTCGGAAATTTCGGCAGGCGATTTTGCGGACATTTTGAATGCCGCTGGGGGTAGGCGGAAGTCAGAGGACGTCCTTACTGAGATTGACCGTTCAGGCTATCTTGGGCTTGAAGAATTTGTCCGCGACTGTCTGCTTGTTGAAGGGCTGGATGCAAACCTAACTAAGCGAAGCGGCGACGGTGGTGCAGACATTGTCGTCAAGGATGAGCTGGGCCAGATTATTTACCTTGTTCAGTGTAAGCATACATCAGAAGTTGAGACGCCGATGGACGGAGGTCTGTTGGTCGATGCTCAGCGTGTGCGAGACAATTGGCGAGCGCCGGGAGCAGTTGTGGTGGGTATCTCAAATGCAAGAAAGTTTGCGCCACGTGTAGTTGATGGCTTCAAAAAGATAGGTGGACGCTTGATCGCGCGAGAACAATTGACGCATTTACGGCTCGGTTAGCGGCGCGCGCTGACGGAAAGCGTGCCTCATCGTATTTCGCCGTTTGTACGAGCGGACCTTTCTAGCCCGGTACGGAACGACGGAAGCGGATGTGCGTGACGGCCTCTGACTTTCGTCGAGGCGCACGTCTACTCTCATAACGGTGACGACTTCGTGAGTGTCGATACCGACTCAGGAGTTGCAAGCGTTCGGTGGTCCAGTGTGTCAACGTCCATCGGACCTAGTTCGCCAACGGTTGGACGATGATCCAGGCGGTGCGTGGGTCGGCCAGGACTGCATCCAATAATTTATCCGGCAGCGGATCGCTTGGCGCCGCATCCGGCTAATGGATATCTCGCCGACGAGCAGCCTCCCGCGCCAGCTTTTCCATCTGTTCGGGTAGGGCATTCGCCAGCTTGCGGGTCGCTCATTCGTCATGTTCAGGCCCAATTGACAAAAGAACATATAGAGAACATTATCCGCCATTCAGGTCAAGCAGTTGGAGTCAGGCCATGGCTGAAGTCACCTTTTTTGTCGCGCTGCCGTTCGTCGCCGCCGATGACGGCGTTGCTGCTGGCGAGCCGATGGAATGCTTCAATCCAAACGCTGCTGTAATGCGCGCTGAGGCGTTATCTCGTAAAGAAGGTCACGTCGGCGCAGTCGCCTTTAGCCGTACCGGCGACCCTTCTACTGGCGATTTCAGTGACGCCAAGGTGAGCAGAAAATCCCGCGACGTACCGGCATGAAAAAGTGAGTATCACTTCGTCGCTGGCTCTCGCCGTGCCCATGCGCGCGAGCGGCCATTCCGGCACGCGCCTTCAAAATAGCTGGAGATCACCGCGCCACCGAACAGCCGAATCAGTTTCGAACAAGAATGATCATTGTAATCGGGACGCTTGCGTAGTTCCATGGGCAGTGGATTCGCGGAGGCTGCATGAAGCGCGAGCAAATTTTCAAGCTGGCAATTGAAGACTTCGGCGATTTGCTGAACACAGTTTTGTCGCCAGCAAACGCGATTAAAGTCCCGGAGCTGCTCCAGGGGCGCGACAAGCAATTGCTTGAGCTCCGGCAGGCCCTCACCGCGCGTGGCAGGCACGTCTTCATTCACGGGTTCCGCGGCGTCGGCAAGACATCACTGGGCTACACGGCCGCCAACATCATTCAGTCGTCTGACAATAAGCCGCTTTACGTCCAATGTGCGCCTGATGGCACATTGCTTCAGCTTATCCACGACGTGCTGAAGCAGGCTATGCCGAATAACCCTCTCGAACTCAAGAAGATGGTCGAGAGAAATGGCAGTGGCAGTCTCGGCATCGGCAAGTTCACGATTTCCGCTGGTATGCGGCAGACAATCGAACAGGGGAAAATTCCCAAGCCAGAATCCATCAACGACGCCGTTGAATTGATTTGCTTCGTCATGGAAAGGCACAGCAAGCGGCCAGTACTAATTATCGACGAATTCGATTATCTTCCGCATGCAGAGCATATCAACGTAGACCTTTTCATCAAGAAGCTAGCCGAGGTCGATAATCTTCCATTGAAGGTGATCATCTGCGGCGTCGGCGAAACTCTTGAGAGCTTATTTTCCGCGCACCTATCAACCTATCGATACTTTCACACCATCAAACTCGACCGGCTCGAGCTGGATAACTGCTACGCAATCATCCAGAAGGCTGCCGAAGCCTTGGATGTGGCACTGGACGAAACCACTATGTGGCGTATATCCCGCATCAGCGACGGATTTCCCCATTTCGTTCATTTGATTTGCGAAAAAGTCTTCTGGGCAATGTACAACGATCCGGCGAAAGAGTGGATCGACGTCGGCCAAATTAAGCTCAGTCACTATCGGCAAGGCGCTCTCGCCGCCGTGGCGGCGGCAAACGAAGAATTGCGCAAGGGTTACGAAGCGGCTGTTCGGAGCACCTCGCCGAGCGCCGAAGTGATATTATATTCCGCGGCAGATGGCCACGAGTTGCAGCGCACTCCGCTGGATATGTACAATTCGTATCTGCGGATTGTCTCCGACAATTTGAACCTGGCCGAACCCGCGAAGAAGGGCGAGCCTAAACCTACGGTCCTGTCGGAGGCGCAATTTCGGGGCCGAATGTACTACCTTTGCCGGGAGAATTTCGGCAAGATTTTGCGGACCAACGGCAAAGGCTGGTACGAGTTCAGCGAAAAGATGATGCGCGGTTACGCGCGCCTGAAGGCCGAAGCGCGCGGCGTTGAACTCTTCCCTGACCACCCTCTTGAAAAGAAAAAGATGCCAACCGTCCAGACATCACACCGACTCGTCGAATTCCTTGTTCACAATCAAGAAAGCGGAAAATAGAAGCGCGGTACGATTCTCTGAAATTCTAGAAAGGCTTTTTCGGGGATTGGAAGCACAGCGACGTGCTCGGCTTCGTTGAACAGGGTCCCTTTATAATGATCATTCAAACCGATGCGGGCTGTCGTATCGTCTTTGCCCAATTCGAAAGGAAGCGCTGACTCCGACGCTGGTGAGACGACGAAACTGGTATACTATTTATCACGGCCAGTTTGAATGACGCGTTGCTCCGAGATGGTCAGTCGGCTATCAGCTCGATCAAGTCCCCACCGCCGGATCGCATAGAACAGCAGCGCCTGACGCACGCGGACTGTAAGGGCATTTCTCTTGAATCCGTACTCGCGCCGTATCGCGGCAGCGTGCGTTGCGCCAAGGGTCGCAGCAGGGACCAAGTCTAGTTCAACAACGTTGCTCCATTCGTTATCAGGTGGGAGTTCACCTGCATCCCGTTGCATAAGAGTTTTCCCACTTCCGGCGGCCGCCATTCTAGTAAGGACAAAATCGCGATAGTCCTCATGTAAAAAGCAGTAGGAACGGGCGTGCCAACGAAGACCATCTGATGCCAAAGCGTGAGGCGCGATCCACCGCACCTTAGGATCCGCATCGGTCATGGACTGATAGCCGATCTGTAAAGCCTGCTTGTTCCGGATCGCCCGGTAAATTTGTGCCAACATCTGCACGTCAGTATGCCGTCCGAGTGTCGGGACAATATCGATTTGATGGGTATCCATCCGGTTCTCGCGAAGCCAATCCTCAGGTGAAGGGCGCCCGAAAACGGGTATGAATTGGTGGGTTGCCTCATAGCGCTTTGCGCGAGTGTCATACGTAACCGATCTAGCATTTGCAGATTCGAGATACTTTCTGAGATCAAGCGCCGCCTGAGCGGGAGAGATTTGAAACTTCTCGATCAGATCGATTCGGTTAGCTCGTCCCTCCCAAAATAATAGGCTGTCGAGGTATTTGAGCCTCGTTTCTTGGGCGAATCGGGGGCTGTCTACGGGCATACGGAAATCCTAATTGACACTTCCGGTTTGTCCATCTAAAAACTAGATGGGCAGCACTGGGGGGTAAAATGCGGATTCTGCACACGGCGGACTGGCATTTAGGGCGGGTCTTCTTTCAAGAGAGCCTCCTGGATGACCAGGCTCACCTTCTGGAACAGGTGATGCGCGGGTTGAAGGAGGCTGATGCGGATGTCTTGATCATCGCTGGAGACATCTTTGATAGGCCAAATCCAAAGCGTGAGGCGATAGCGCTCTTCGACGACTTCCTCACGCAGGTTTACCGCGATACTGACACGGCAATCGTTGCTATCGCCGGTAACCACGACGCCCCTGAGCGTGTGGCATTCGGGCGAGGTCTACAAGACGCCAAGCGCGTCTTGATACGTGGTCCACTAGAATTCAGCTCCAAACCGCTCGTCCTCGAAGACAAACATGGAGGAGTCGCCTTCTCGGCGTTGCCTTTTGGAGAGGTTTATTCTGCTCGTTCAATCTTTAATGATCAGACCATTGCCGAGCCGTCAGATGTATTGATAGCGCAGCTTAGGTCGGCAAGAGCCTCCGTGCCAGCGAATTGTCGTTGGGTCGTTGCGGCTCATGCGTTCGTTGCAGGCAGTACGACAACAGAATCAGAGCGCCCGCTACAACTTGTTGGTGGTGTCGAGACCGTTAGTCCTGCTGTTTTTTCTGACGCTCATTATGTAGCACTTGGGCATCTACATCGTCCCCAGCAGGCTGGACGCAAGCACGTCCGCTACAGCGGCTCGTGCATGGCGTTCGATTTCGACGAAGTGAGCCAGGACAAATCGTTCACCGTTGTTGAACTCGACGGGGATGGAGAAACGTCATTCGAGCAAATCGCTTTGACCCCAAAGCGACAAATCCGGGTGATCGATGGATCGCTCCAAGACCTGATAGCTGCGGGCCAAACGAACCCAACGACCGACTTTGTCAAAGCGCGGTTAAGCGATGAAGGGGCGCTGGTCGATCCGATGGGCCAGCTCCGATCAATCTATCCC
The DNA here is from genome assembly GCF_040548265.1 of Bradyrhizobium sp. F1.13.3. Lineage (NCBI taxonomy): Bacteria > Pseudomonadati > Pseudomonadota > Alphaproteobacteria > Hyphomicrobiales > Nitrobacteraceae > Bradyrhizobium > Bradyrhizobium sp. F1.13.3. Next base: position 129,606 of record NZ_JBEPRI010000013.1, read on the forward strand.
AACATCATGCAGCTCGAACGGACGCATCGTCTCTCGTTGGCAGCGGGGGGCGGTATGAAACTTTCTCGCGACATCCATGAGCCGGAGAAACTCATCGCTGCGTTCGCTATGGAAGTGCGGGGGACCGGCCTCAGCGAGGCTGAGGATACGCAGATTCTAACGACGCTCGCGCAGCTACAGGCAGGGGATATTTAATGCGCCCGATCAAACTTACGCTCCAAGCCTTCGGTCCATTCGCCGAACGGCAGGAAATCGATTTTCGTAGCAGCCTAGATCGACGTTTGTTCGGCTTTTACGGTGAGACCGGAGGGGGCAAGACCTCAATCTTGGATGGCCTGTGCTTCGCGCTCTTCGGCGAGTCGTCTGGCTTGGAACGCAGAAGCGAAGACCTGCGCTCCCACCACGTCGGCCCAGAAATCGAGACGGTTGTAGAATTCCTTTTTGAACTTGGCGACAAGCGGTATTTCATTCGACGATTGCCAGAGCAGACGATTAGAGCGCGCCGGGGTAACGGTGAGACAAAGCGACCCCATGCCGCACAACTGTTCGACGCGACCTCAATTGATATTGACGAACGATCCTCGGACAATTGTGGAGACCTCCTCGCAGAGCGTGTGGGCCTAGTCGCAGAGAAAGTCGGCGAAATCCTCGGCTACCAAGCTCCGCAGTTCCGGCAGATCGTCCTCCTGCCACAGGGCCAGTTTCGCGAACTTCTGGTAGCGAAGAGCGACGAGCGGTCTAAAATTCTGCGAAGGCTTTTCGATGTCACTCTCTACGAGCGATTGGTCGAGGCGCTGAAGCAAGAAGGGCAAACATTGGATGCCCAGGTGCGGGAAGCACGCCAGTCCATCGGTGCGCATCTCGCACAGCATGGCGTCACTGAAATCGGCGCTCTTTCCGCCCTGATCGCGACTGGCCAGACGGATAAAGATGCTGCTGAATTGGAGCGCGGACGGCGCGAGGCGGTTAAGAACCAAGCCACGGAAACTCTTCATCTGGCTCGCGGGGTGGCCGAGAAGTTCGCCGAGCAGGTGAATGCGCAAGCGGCGTTGATGTTGTTGAAGTCGGAAGAACACGCGATCTCAGCGCTCGAAACTCGCGCGCGCAGAGCTGATCAAGCTCGGTCGGTAGTCCCGCTAGACAGCAAGCTAAAAGAAAAGACAACTGTGTTACACGACGCAACGCGGCAATTGGAAACGGCCAAATCGAAGCGGACGACCGCTCAAAGCAACTTCGATACGGCATCTACGGCGCTCCAAGCCTCGGTATCGCGCGAGACCGAGCGAGCGGGCTTGGCGCTAGAAGTCACGCGCCTCGTGGAGGTCGAACAGCGCGTAGTTGGCGCTCTTCCGATCCGAGATGAAGCGCTTCGGTTGAAAAAGGTCGAGAATGAAGCCCGTGAGACATTTGACGCTGCCGTCAAAAGCGCGTCGCGGGCCGAAACCGCTCACGAAGCCGCGCGGCAGTCTGAAGCGGCGGCCCACCAGCGCCAAACCCGCATTGCCCAACTGATGGGTCTCGTGGGTGATGCGTCACGAAACGCGGAAGATGCCAAGTCCTACGCATTAGCGAGTGCCGAACTAACCCAGAAGCGAACCGAATTCGCAAAGGCGAGTGAGTTATTAGCGGCGGAAAAGAACGCGCTCGCTGCCTCTGAACAAAGAGTTTTGGATACGGAAGCGGCGCTATCGAAAGTCCAAGCCGTCCATCTCGCTGGCAAACTAGTTGACGGAGAACCTTGCTCAGTCTGCGGATCGCCCGTCCATCCTTCTCCGGCAACCGGCAACGCAGAATCGCAGGGCCTGAACAAGGCATTCGAGGATGCTAGAGTAGCAAAGCAAATTGCAGACCAGAAGGAACGGCAGGCACAATCCCGGTATGTACATGCTAAGGCGCTCTTCGATGCGGCGCAGGCAGGTCTTTCTGCTCGAACGAAGCCGCAACAGACGGCTCAGGAAGCGGGAGCAGTTTTGGCAACTGCACAGTCCGAGCTAACGATACTACGGACCCTGCTAAACGCTGAAGCCGCCATGAAAGACGTAACCGATGCGAACCAGAAATGGATAGACGCGAGGCAAGCCTTAGAACAGGCAAGAACGGCAAAGGATCATGCGGCATCCGCTGCGACTGCATGTGCGCAGAAGCTTGAATCTGCGTTTGATGGTATTCATGAGAGTCTTAGGAGCCAGGAAAACGTAACAACAGCGCGCAAGAATGCGGAGGCAAACTCAAACTCTGCGCGGCAAGTTCACGAGGCGGCAATCACTGCCGAACGGAATGCGCAGCGAGCGCTCGATGTTGCGGGGACCACGCTACAGGAACACATCCGTACACATGAGGCCGCAACAAAAGCCGAAGAGGACGCCAAAGCCGAATTCAGGGGGGCTATTGACGCGCTCGGCTGGTCTGAGGACGATTATACGCAAGCGAAGGCAGATGTCGCTCAGCATGGAACTCTGACACAGCAGGTCCAAACCTTTCGAGCTAAACTCAAATCGTCTCAAGATCGTCTCGAAAGAGCAAACGCCACGGTCGGAGGTCTGGTCCCACCCGATCTCCCGGCACTGACGCGTGCTGCCCAGGAAGCGGCAAATGCCGCCCACGGTGCTCAAGAGCGGCATTTGCAGATCATCGCCAATCTCACTCAGCAAGAAGCTACTGAGAAGCGCTGCAACGAGATCAAACAAGGCATGGAAGACGCGGAAAAACGGTACGCGGTCGTCGGAGAACTAAAAGCGATGACGAACGGCGACAATCAGTTCCGCATGTCGCTCGTGGACTACGCCATCGCGGCAACCTTCGAGGATGTGTTAGAAGCCGCCAACACCCGATTCAGCCGAATGTCGCGTGGTCGCTTTGCGCTGCTGCGACGCACTGAAATGAAGGACGGTCGGAGTCGCGCCGGTCTCGATATTGCGGTGCACGACAGTTTCACGGATCGCTCGCGCGACGCCCATACCCTCTCTGGAGGCGAGAGCTTCATGGCGGCTCTGTCGTTAGCGCTGGGTCTATCAGACGTGGTTCAGCAACGTGCGGGCGGCATCAAGCTCGATGTGATCTTCATCGACGAAGGATTTGGAAGCTTGGATGACCACACTCTCGACAACGCACTTTCCACGCTCCGCGATCTTGTAGGCAATAATCGCGCTGTTGGCGTAATTAGCCACGTCGAGATGGTAAAGCAGCAGATTCAAGCGGGCTTTGAGATTTCTCGCGGATCGCGGGGCAGCCGAGTAAACCAACGGACTATTCAGTAAGAGATGCGGGGTTAGCTGCCTCGAATCGCTCGGGGACTCGTGACCATCTCCGTTTTGGATGAGGATGGCTGGATGGAATATTCCGACATATGTGGAATTAACAAGTTTGTTGAGCGCGATGTTGACATGCTGTTGGCTGAAGAACTGCGTGTAAATGCAGCATTCGGAAAATGGATAATGGATAAGTTTGACGCGGCAGCGGACATGATTTTCCCCGCGGCTCATGTCAACGTTTCTGTTGTAGAAGACGGCAGTGAGGCTGACGTTATCGCAACCTTCAGGACCACATCCAATCTCAACCACCGTCTTTTTGTTGAAAACAAGATAGACGCGATTCTCATGCCCGAACAGCTTGAGCGTTATCTCAGACGAGCGGAGGGTGATCAAAAGCGACAATTGGTATCGGCCTTCTCCATACTGTTTTTTACGCCATCGGCATATTTGAAGACGAAGCTCCCGAATGGGGTGAAGCAGATCAGTTTCGAAGAAGCAGCTCAGGCGCTCGCGTCCCAAGGCGACTTACGATCACAATACCGGGCTTCACTCTTGATGAGAGCGCTGCCAATAAGGACGCTCACCGCTAGAGACGCACATGTCGCCGTGACTGACCCCTTCATTAAGGACTGGTGGGATCAAGTCTATGCGATGCTGGATCGCGAATTTCCCGGCTTCTTCATTCACAAGACTCGCTATCCTCGAAGCGTATACTTTGCCCCAGAAACGCCAGGGCAGGGACGCTACCTTCGTCTGGACTTCAAGGGGCACAAGGGCGAGGTAGACCTTGCGTTCAAGAACATTTCGGTCGCGGCTTTAAGTAAACAAGTCTCTAACATGGACGGTCTTCCTGGCCAAATAGTTGCGAATGGAAAATCCTCCGCAATCCAAATGACCGGACTGGCTCCATTCGTAATCTCCGACGGCTTCGACGTTATCCAAACGAGAGTCTATGCTGCCTATGAGGCAGCTCATACTCTCCTAACTTTTTGGCAACGAAACCGTGTCCAGTTTGACACTCTCGCGCTACAAATCGAAACACGCTCAGAGCCCTAGCGTCTGGAGTATAGTTGGCGACGCGAAAGAATCGGTGGCACTCGTCATGATCTTGAAGAGTTGTGTGCTGCGATCAATCGCCACGCCAAGCAACTTCTTACTGTTTAGCGAAACCGCTTAATATCGACCTAAGGTCAATCAGGGCCCGCCGCACCGAACCGGAAGAGCGAATGGACGAGAAACTTGCGCGAGGACTAGCGCGCGAATTGTTCCGCAACCTGCAGAAGCGGACTTCGTTGGAAACTGATCCTGCCACTCCAATCGTAAGGAAGCTGCTGGAAACCTACGAAGTACACGGTGGCGTTGCTGAATCTAATCTAAGGACATTCGCTGCTGATTTGGAGAATCAATTTCGCAGACTCGATCAAGCGACAGTCTCTTCGAGATTTTTGCGGCATCCAGTCAAAAGTCGAGTGGTCTTGGAGACTGTCCGACCCGGATGCGTTCCAGGTTCTGAGCAGCCTGGAATGATTGCTAGATGCTACTGTTTCGTGTTTCAGCGGAACGTGCTGAAGGTAATTGAGACGGTAAGTCACGTATCAGTCGCTCAACACGCCGTCTTTCGACTGTTTGAGCGAGGGAATATGAAATCCGATTCCATTGTCGAACTCGTCGACAGTATCACTCTTTGGGTGCCCACGTTGCTTTTCACACTGTTTGGCCCGGGCGGGGCGAGAGTGCCCAACAGCGGACCGGTCGTTCTCCCCTTTGCAAGTGGACTGTTGCTCGGAAATACTGGGCGGAATTATCTTGAGGGGCCGCGACAAGGCCCATCTATCACCGACTTTAGGCGAGGAGGAAGAAAGCTCCGCCGTCTAGCCGCTCCATTTGAGCTTGATGAAGGCATACCGACGATTTCGATCAATACGTATGTCAGCAACGACGAATTGTTCGACAACCAGCGACAAATAGTCAAAAAGCTTGTGAATTTTGCAGATCGATATCGCGCCTTAATGACGAAGCTGCGAGCGCTCTGCGCTCTCGGCTATCCAGATCAGGAAGTGATGAAACTGCTAGGCGAGCCAGATTTCGAAGCTTCTGATGTCACGACCTTGCATGAATTGGCCGATCTCATTTGTCGCTTCTTCGAGACCCCGGAATGGAGCATTCACGCAAGAGCGAGCAGCATAAGATCGACACGAACCCCTCAATAAGACCTGGAGTGTGAGTTTGCTATCGCGTTTTTCTCCTTTTTTGATGTCTTCCTCTGAGGCCGATATTCGGGCTGATGTCACTCTCAACTCACGACTGGTACTGGCTCGCTCCGAGAATATGGTTGTCTCATATGCGCCATTCGAAAACCTCGAACCAAGGGCCAAGGTGGTAATTGTAGGGATTACTCCCGGTGAACAACAGGCGCGAAATGGCCTAATCGAGCTACGGCGGCAGTTGCTGGCTGGTTCGGACCTCCCCACGGCGCTCGCTAAGGCCAAGGTGTTCGCCAGCTTTTCGGGCGCAATGCGAGTTAATCTAGTAGCGATGCTAGACCACATCGGGCTTCACAGATGGGTCGGTGTCGATAGCATCTCCGAGCTTTGGGAAGGACGGAGTGAGCTTGTACATTTTACGAGCGCACTTCGGTACCCTGTTTTTGTCGGCGGCAAGAATTACTCCGGTCAGCCGTCCATCACCAAGACACCCATCTTGCTGGACCTCCTTCGGACTTGTTTGCTGGAAGAAGCGTTAGCGCTCGTAGGCGCGATCTGGATACCCCTAGGAACAGTCGCTACAGGAGCTGTCGAGTGGGTAGTCAGGCAGGGGATATTGAAGCCCCAAAATGTACTAGTCGGCCTCCCGCATCCGAGCGGGGCAAGCGCGTGACTCTGGGCGCTAACGGATAAAAGGTAGGGCAACGTCACGTCGAGTCGCAAAGGGCGGATTATCGATGTTCCAAAATGGATGACCGCTATATATTGTTCGCAATCGACAATGCAGTCACTCAAAGGGGACCGAGGTGAAGCAATTTGACTCGAACGACACGTATCTTACCGAAAATTATCGCGCGCGCGAACGTATTCGAGTGAAGACTCTCTATTCACGCAAGAAACATGGATTGTTAGGAGGGTTCTCTAGCTCGACCGAACTCGTTGACTGGTGGATGAATAAAATCGACGAGCAAAACGGTTGTTGCGCCTACTGCGAGACATCGATTGGCCTGATTAACAAACTAATCAACGCGGGCTTGCTCAGAACGAGAACAGTGAACACCGACGGCAAGCGGAGCCCTTGCCTTGAACTTGAGCGTATGAACGCCGAGGGCGGCTACTCTCCGGAGAACTGTGCGCTGATTTGTTACTACTGCAACAATGACAAGTCGTACGTCTATTCGGAAGATGAGTATCGAAAATTCTTTGCACCGGCACGAGCCCGTCACTTCAAGTATCTTGCGCAAAATTTGCCGTCTCGAGCTGGATCAGAAACTGAAGATCGCGTCACTTAATTTTTCGCCACTATGTTTGCAGTTCGAATGTAGTGGCGGCGCGGAGGTTTCGCATGCAGCGCTGGACCATAACGCATCAACTGTTCGATGATGAATCGACGCGCGGATGCGGATACCCGTTGTCATGCGTAGCGGCTGCGCCGACCGGCCAGTTTCCGGATCAAACGCTGATCTGGAGGAGCATGAATCCAAAAGCCTCCGTCAGATCGGGACCGCCGACGCTTCTAATCTCCTAAACTTCGCTCCTAGAAGAAATCTATAAGTCGCCCCATCTGTCTTTTGCCCAGGCCACAATCTGCGCCTCCCTCTTCTCAATCTCCGCGAACTTCCAATCGTCGTTTTGGCATATTTGCTGGACCATACGCAGATTGTGTTGAACGTATAGCGCCTTCTTTTCATCGAATGGAAGGTTTTGGGCTTGTTGATTGAGCGCTATCGGGAGAAGCAAAAGATTGCCGATACGGTTTACATTGGCTTCAATTGATTGCTCCACGCCATCCTCGGATCGCACCATTTTTCCCGCCCAACCGGCAGACGGAGTTTGCGGGAAAATATGCTCGATTGAGTCGATTGCACGCAGCTTCCAGATCTTTGACTTTTCGTTTTCGTCTATCGTGGCGCCGCCCCCTAGAGACCGAGCTAGATACTCTTCGTATGACCAAAGCAAATAGCGACACTCTTCCGCGCGAGCGTAGAAATCTTTGCCTTGGAGCCCATCCGATAGTGCTTTTTCGATTTGATAGTCGGAACCAAGTTCGCGGAGAGCCGCCATGATCTCATTGGGGGTCCGCGTGTTTATGTCCTCGGTAACAATCTTCGCTGCCAATCGAACGTAATCGCCAACTTTGGTGCGAGAATCTTTGTTGCATAATCCAAATATGCGGAAAGTGATCCGTTCCCATTGGTCTAAGAGCTTGCCTCTTTCCTGCTCATTCGCTCCTTTTGCCGATTTGATGGCTACGGCAAGAAGTCTGGCATGCAGTATCTCAGTGACCGGTCCAAGGTGCGGGCTTCCATAAAGTTCGACAAGCTTTCGCGCAACGTCCAAGAGCCGCATCGAGATTTGACGTGGCTTGTCGAACTCCCCGCATTCCTTTCTCAATAGATCCAAAGACTCTTCGGCGGATCGAGGTTTTCCTTGGCCCGGACCATAATACAACGTTGCAGTAATTCTAAGAATCTCGTCGCCAGGAATATCCTCCTTGGCAATCTCGCGATAAACTTCGCTCCAAATCTTTTGAAGCATCTGCATTTCGGCATCTGTTGCTGCCGGACTGCTTCCGAGCTCAAACGTCCTGCCCATTAAGACGCTCTTTGTTTTATCGATCCAATCGACAGCCAGACCACGACTGTTGAGCACTTCGAAAACTGTATAGACAACTCGACTATCTTCCGTGTCAAAAACAACAAAACCAAGGCGCTGAATAAGAAGTCTCAGCAGCGCAACTAAGTCGGCCTCAGACTTGCCCTCGCAAAACTGTTTGCATTCCCGGATCGCCCCCGCAAGATTTCTATCAGAATGAATTTGAATTTCGTCAGCGCTTGGCGCGATGCCGTCGCGAATATAGCGATTAAACAAAAATTCGTTTGCGTTGTTCGTCTGGAGCAAAATCAGATGACCGTCACTCTTTACCAGCGTCTTGGCTAAGTCCTTGCGCGACTCGGAGCTCTCCGGCAACGCCAATTCAATCGATTTGATTAGCAGGATTAGAGTCGTCAGACGCTGTTGACCGTCAACCACGTCATAGACCCGGTATTGGACCATCCCGATATTCTTGGTTTCTTCTGTTTTGTGGCAGACTACCGTTGCCATGAAATGATGCTGATCCTCGCCGCTCGTTGCCAGCTTCCTTAGATCGCCGAAAAGATCGTCACGCTGCCGCTTTTGCCAGCTGTAATAACGTTGATAGTGCGGGATGCGAAAGACTCTATCTGCGAAAAGTGTTTGCAGAACGGCGTATCGCGGTTCAATCATCGGTTTCTCCAAAAGTGGGTAGTTTAACTCGATCTGGCATCTTTATCCGGCTGTCTCTCCGGATGGAAGCGGGAGGAAGGGGATCCAGTCCACCCGGCAGGGGCTCAGGCACTGCGGCGCACAAACTGTTAACACTGGACGCATCGCCTTGGCCCCCGCGCGCCCTTTTGCGTAGTATATGTTGACCCCATGGAGAAAGTCATTTGCGCCGCCGTTCGCGCTTCCAATGGCAAGGTCATTCAAGGTCATCGGCACCATGATGCTATCCGTACCCTTCAAGGCATGTCGGGTTATGAAAGCGAACAGCCATCTGGAAACAACCAAGGCTTCGTTACCTCGACCAACAGGTTCGTAAATCGAGCGGACGCTTACCGATTGCATTTCCCGGATAGTACCGAACCGGGTGAGCTTCAGAGCGACGATTTGTACTAGGCGCGGACCCGTTATTGGCTGCGGTGCATGCGTCCTATTGGCACTTTTCGGACCTCACGCGATTCCCGACTTGAGTCCGGAATGCGGATCAAGGCGGACGCCCACCTACCACTCTGAATCGAAGAGTTGCCGAGCAGCTAAGGTAAGAGGTCGGCCTGGAACGCGGCAAGCTTACCAAGCGCTCAGTGGGAGCCCTTCGCCAGAAGGCGTTGCACATGGGAATAGGACTGGCCACCGATTCCTGCACTCACTTCTGGTGATTGATGACCGTTTTAGAAAAGTTTGCCGATTTGGACATGGCAAATCACGCTTAAGGACGTTCGTGCCCGGGCCGCCTTCGTCCTAGGAAAGAAACCCGACATGTAACAGTATTACGGAAATCACTCTTCTAGTAGGACGTTGGCTGTGACTTCTGCGTCCTGAGATAAGGCATCCGCTCTTGAGGAGAGGAGCTAAAGCGGAATGGTCATTTTCCGCGAGTCCTAGCAACCCAGATGAAAGGGCTTTCATTTCTAGCCTCGTAAGTGCATCAAGTACGAACGCTAACACTGCCGTACAATAGTTGAACCCGAAACGGGACTGTGGGATTCGATGGCCGACCAAACGCTGCAATCGCCATTGCAATCCTATCGCGATGCGGCGCGCACCCAATGTGGCAAAGGTACATATTTCGAGCGTTTCACCGCCGCCTATCAAACTGTTTCAGTGCGTTATCACATCAGTCTCAAAACGATAAATCGTAAGGCCACTGCTGCGACTGGGGATCTGACATGAGTAATGTCAACGTCAAGCGACTGGTCGAGAACATTCGTTCCGGCACGAATGTTTATACCCCTCTTGTCGAACTCATTGTGAATGCGATCCAAGCAATTGATGAGAAGGGTATTGATAATGGCTTGGTGGAAATCGAAGTGCTTCGAAACGGGCAGGCAGACTTGGCCGACCGTCTTGAGGATGTTGATGGCTTTATAGTCAAGGACAATGGCATCGGTTTCACCAAAAGCAATCGAGATGCCTTCGACACCCTCTACACCGAAAGGAAAATAGCGGATGGCGGCAAAGGATTCGGCCGCTTCACTTGCTTGAAGTATTTTGACCGGGTGAAGGTATCTAGCACTTTTTCAGAGGGTGAAAGTTATTACGACCGTTTATTCAAAATGGGAATGGGCCAGGACATCATCATTGACGAGCAGATTTCCCAGTCCCGCGCGCGGAGCACGGGGGCATCGGTCGAGATTTTCAACATCAAGTCGGTCAAATTCCCCGACAAGCGGCTAGAAACTATCAGCCGCGTCGTTGTGGAGCGGTTGCTGCCGTATTTCGTAGACAAGGAACGCCCGTGCCCGCGTGTGGTGATCCGCGATGCCAAGAGTCCCTCCAGCACCGTTTCGCTCAATGACTATCTGGGTAAGTCGGACAGCCAGATTGTCGAAATGAGGGTGGAGAACGGCACATTTACTTTTTCGGCGAACGAGGAGGAAAAGCCATTTCAGGTTCGGGTTTTCAAGTTCTTTGCGCCTAGGACGGCAACTAGCAAGGTCAGCCTTGTCGCGCACAGGCGAGAGGTCACGGATAATGCCCTGCAGTCATACATCCCTGAGTTCGCCGAGGAGTTCTTCGAACCTGGACGGGATCAGGACTTTGCCAAAGGACGGAATTTCGTCATCAAAGCCTACGTGTTTGGCGAGTATCTGAACGATAATGTATCTCTGGAAAGGGGTGAGTTCCGTTTCCAAGCCGATGCCGACTTGCTCACCGGCATATCGCAGAACGAGATTGAACAGAAGGCTGCCGATATCGCACGGTCGGCTGTAGGTTCGGAGATCGCCGAACGGAAGAAGCGCAAGGAGGCGCGCATCGTAGAGTACGTGGAAACACAAGCCCCATGGCATCGCACGCTGAGCGATGAAGTGGATTTCAGCGCCTTGCCGATGAGGCCATCCTTTCAGGATATCGAACTGCACCTTCAGAAAAAGAAATATGAGAAGGAAGTGTCAACCCGAACGCAGGTTGCGGCGGTCCTGAACTCGAAGAATCCTAACGAGCTTGCTGATAAAATCTTGCAACTGATGGAGAACATATCAGACACGAGCAAGAATGATCTCATTCACTATGTCTCGATGCGAAAATGTGTCCTGGACATTTTTTCAAAATCTCTTGAACTAGGCGCAGATGGAAAGCACAAATCAGAAGGAGACGTGCATGACATTATTATGCGCCGCAAGAGAGATTCGAACGAACTCGACTATGGCGAGCACAATCTTTGGATTCTGGACGAAAGGTTAAACTTCTCATCTTATGTCTCGTCCGATAAGCCTATCGGTAAATCAGATGGCGACCGGACTGACATAACCATTTACAATAAGAGGGTTGCGTTTCGAGGCGAGAATGAGGCTAGTAACCCGATTACGATTTTCGAATTCAAGAAGCCGCAGAGGGATAATTTCGCCGACCGGTCGTCCAAGGAAGATCCCGTTCAGCAGATCGTGCGCTACGTCAACCAGATCAGGGACGGGAAGTTCAAGACCTCGACGGGACGGGACATTCTCATAAACAGTACAACCCCATTCTACGGGTATGTGGTTTGCGATTTGAGCGCAAAAGTCAAAAGATGGCTTGAACTTGAGAAAGAGTTTACCCCCATGCCGGATGCGCTGGGATGGTTTCGCTGGTTCGGCAATAACAGCCTCTATATGGAGGTTCTTAGTTGGACAAAACTTCTTCGAGATGCAGAAATGCGAAACAAGGTATTTTTCAACAAGCTTGGGATCGACTAACGTGGCTTGAGTCTGCATACACAGGCGCAATGATTGGATTGTCAGCTCATATCCAGTTGGACGAGGCGGTACGCCGCCTTTGTCCCGATTGACTGGGCGTAAAAGTCAGCCCTCCGTTCGCATAGGTGGCTTTGCCAGGAACTCGTGCAAATTTTGCAGAATCCGTAGTAACTCGTCGAACGTAATCACCACAACGTCCCGCAGATTGTTGCGGTAAAGCTCAAGGGACTTCTTTTCGTCATCCGTTGCAGGGACCCGTCCGGCAATGACTATGCACTGCACGGCGTAAGCAAATATGTCGAAGGCCCTCGATGTTATCTTTTTGTTGTTGATTTCGTTCTGAAGTTGGTGCCGCTGATCCAACACCTGGGTCACCGCGCCAGTTAGCTCTTTTGTCGGAGCATGCACGCCGCCGCGATAAGAGGTCTTCTCAAGGAGAATGGTCTTCGGAGTTTTGATTTCGACCAGTGCTAGATTTCCAAGCATGCCCCGCCTGATGGCGTAGTCTGCGAGCTTGCCGCCACTGCCGTCAAATCTTGTGCCGCCGACCGCGACTTGGTCATGAAATACGATGACTGGCAGATTGAAAGCCAATTGTAGGATGAAAGCGTTACTGTTGAAAAACTCTTGCCAGTGTCGTTCTTGCAGTCCGCTCTGACCTAGCTTTCTATTAAAAAGCTCGATCAACTCCTCAAGCGAGACTAGTTCGATCTCGCGGCGCAAATCCAGCAATTCGGTCGGTTCTTTCTCGATCAGGGTTTTGACCGATTTTTTGACCGTCCTAGCTGCTGCCTTCGCCTCGGCTTCGGGTGATCGCGCCTTGCCAATTAAGGTCTCAGCCAAGATGTCAGCGACAGGGCGTCTAGTGCCATCACCTTGAGGCAATTTGAACGTTGGATCGAGCATTATGTTCAGGTTCGATTCGAGATAGTCTTCCTTTGCTTTGTTGGCGATATCGAGCGCGCGCTTGTGCGCCCGATTGATATCGCGACGGAACTTGCCGAACAGAGAATACGACATCGAGAGCGCGTCGCCCTTGCGCGACACGCCGCTTTCGTTCGACAGGCGCAACGTAGTGATTCCGCCCTGCCGCTGTACAGCCTTGGCGATAAATCGCAGGTCATAGTTGAGCCCGAAGCCCGCTAGGGGCTCCCTGATCAGGCCGACAGGCAAATCTTCGAAATAGATGTGTTCTCCATCGTTGAACGACCCAAGCGGGCTTACCTCCGTGAGGATGATCGTGGTGAGCCTGGAGTATTTTGGATTCAGAAAGTACTTCCCGAAATTCGTATTGATCGGGAACGTCGTTAAGGTCGAAGTTGACGCAATGTACCGTGCCAATGAAATCGGTGCCTTGGGTAGCTCGAAATCTGGATCAGCAATTTTCGCCGATTCGACCGCCTTAGCAGTTAAGTGGAGTTCGAGTTCATAGTCGTCAAAAGAACGGGTCTTACAGACGATCCGCAGGCCGTCGTCCGTGCGCTGGGGCGAAATCCCAGCGTGAACGGTTTGTTCGATGACACGTTGCATTTCAGCAGTGCGCACCGCTTTGTCTGACATAGGTGTTCCCCCTTGAGGATGAACACTATCTCAGCGAAATGCAACTTACCACTGCATCCGGCGGTCAACCGTCATTGTCCTCAGCCGCGGACGGCTGGCTCATTGCCGTTAGCTTTACAGCGCGAGATGTAGCGGCGTGACGTTGGGTAAGAGCCCGTCGTATCCAACTCACCGTTCGCAGACCGATCACGGCAGATTGCTGCCTGGATTACCAAGCCAACTCGATAAGCTTTTCATAGTTTTCTTTCGGCGCGCGACTGAGCCGTTCTGAGGCTCGGGTGGCACTCGCTCATGCACCCGTCCGGGCCACTGGCAAGGGTCTTCGCGCAGCGCGGCATCATCCGTTTATCGAGTCCGGACTTCGTCGCAGCCGTTGCGCAGCAAGACGAAAAGAACATGCCGTGAGACGCGATAAGTTCAGCCCGCAGCCCGCTTTTGGATGCAAGCTTTTGGCGAAACCCTTATCAACGGCCTGACTTGCTCGGCATCCGCGTCTTACCTCTTGAACCAGAGTGTAGCTCACGCCCGGCCCCAAACCTCCGGTCCCACCGCAACATAGCATCGTAAGCAAGCTCTGACACAGATGCCCGGCGTTATATATTGACATGCTAAAAAGCTATACGAAGTGACTTGCAGCGCGCCTGCTCGCTCCTTGACCTCCTACGTTATGAAGTTGCCAAATTGCATGATCCGATCAAAACAAAACGGATACCACGCAGAGCGCTTCTCACTTCGTCGCAACGATTTTTAAAAACCCCTCTCTGAGAAGGCGGTTTGCTACAACTACCTTAGCGCTCTCTGAGATTGGGCCAGGTAAATCCGACACACGAAAAGAGCGGGTAGTATTTGCGATGAAGCGAAATGCCTGCTCTAAACTGCGGGGACCATCGATTGAAGCGGGACGAGATGCAGATCCGATTCCAGGAAATGCAATTCTCGCCACTTTACGGTCCGTAGTTACGAGGCACTTCATCCCAGCCCGCACCTGCACACTTGTCGTCGCCACAGCATCCTCATGGTTAAACATATTCGCCGATTGATCTGGAAGCGCTTCCATGTCGGCGATCAAATGCCGCCATATGGCCACCAACGCATCGTCAACGTCAGCCCGAGTCCCCCCATACGATGACGTCAAGTTGCTAAGATCCGCAATAAACGGAGGCATTTTCTGCGATGGCCAGGCAGCCCTCCGAAGAGAAACATCTCTATCTTCAACCGCCTTGATCATCTCCATCGCAACTTGACTCCAGCTGCATGGCGTAACACCAACCGTAATATGAACCGAATGTCGATTCTCGGTCTCCGCTCGGTGAACTAGACCTCTTGGCAGATACAATAAATCACCCTTCGAGAGCGATAAGCAGGTCGTATCCTGCCCGAAGGTGATTAGAGGTGCACCTTGCTTTTGGGCGTGCCTTTCGCACGGCAAAAGCATCTCGGGCTTATTGGCGACGGTCCACTTCTTCGTACCTTCAATCTGCAGAATGAATACATCATGCCTATCGAAATGTGCGGCGAACCCCGCTGCCGCGTTCGAGGTAATATAAGCATTCACCGATACTTTGGCTCTCAGACCGCCAATCAGGTTCTGCCTTAAGCTGGCCGCAGGTGAACAAAACGAGTCGAGTTGATTTATTACCAGCGTTCCTTTGTTTTCGTATGCATCCAGCAGCCATCGCCGGTATTCGCTTTGAGAGACATATTTGTCAGGATGGATCGCTCTACTCTCGTTGAACACGGAGACAATAGACGACAGACGCGACTTTTGCTGCCAGAGAAATTGATCCACCTCCTCCACTTTGAGTACAGCACTAAATTTCTTCTTGTTCTTGGCCTTGATCAACAATGCCCGCCTCTCGAAGTACTCCTTAAAAAAAACCTTCGTTGAAAACGGCGAGAGCAGCCACTCAAGAGTGAGACTCTGCTCGTTAGGCATTTCCTGGCCCTCGCTCTAGGCTTCGCGACTACTATTCATCACCAAGCATCGACAAAAATGGACAATCTCTTGTCAGCGCTTCGACTTGCACTATCGACCCGCAATGCCGGTACAGCCGAACTCATAAATCGGCTCCTTACAACAGTCGAAAATCCGGCTGTCACCAGCGCATTCTTCAGCGTATCGAAATCGTACCCGAACTTATGACTCCTGCTCAGGTACGCTGGCGCTGAATTTGCGCCAGCGTAGGTGATCAGGTGCTGCAGTGCAGTGCCGCCCTGACCAAATTTTCTCGTAAAGAACACCTGGTCTTTTCGAAAATACGCAGCGATATACTTTCTGATATCGGGCACGACAATCCTCAGAATTCCGTCTTTACGAAGCACTCGCTTTATATCGCGCAACACACCGAGTGCTTCGTCAGGATAGAAGAAATGCTCCAGGACGTGAGCCATGAACACATAGCGCACCGAACCGTCGTCGAACGGTAGCCCCCGAGATATGTTGCACGCAACCTCCGCTGGGAATACGTCAACGTTAATCCATCCCGGGATGCAAGTATCCCGCGCTCCAATATTCAGCCTAATCTCAGCCCCGCGCCCACAGACAGTACGTGACTTTCGATTAATCCGTTGAAGGCTTCGCTCTAAGCCTGACACAAGCGTCGATAGTTGGCCCAAGCTTTCTGCAACAGAGAGATCGCATTCGTGCTCAAACAATTTGAATCCCGAAGGGGATAGAACTTTGATGTCCGTCCCAATGCGATAGATTGCGTCGGAGATAGGCTCAACGAAGTTTCGCAACAGCTCCGCCGAACCCCGTCGTCTTCTCGACGAAGGCGGATACTCAACTAGTATCTTCGCAATACGAAGTTGCGATAGAAAATGGCTGATCTGTGCGCCGTTATACTTCTTCAACACGTCATCAAGCCGTTTCGGCGACGCAAATTCGGATATTATAGCCAAGCCTTCCACGGGCATTTCCAGCAGCTTGCTGGTCTCGCTCAACCGAATCCAAGCTCTTCCTTCTCCAAATTGAACTACTAGACCGGGCGCGACTTGAAGCGTTCGTTGCCGTTTCGAGCTTCGCTCTGCGACCATCTGGCTCAAATCAGACTCTCGATAGCGCGCCGTTGCCCCCAATTGAGTTTGGAGGAGAAGCTGAACCGCGACGAGTGAAGATAAGCGTATTCACTGTGTTCCGCCCCCAGCAAAAGACATGAAGCAAGCGGAATGGTCTGGCGCTCCGCCTCGATAGCCCCCTCAAGCATCGATAGCGAGCTGATCATAAAGTCGTCGATTGGTGGCGGATCAGTATTCCCGTCAATTAGAGAACGCCCAAGTGCAAGACCGTCTACCAACGCTCCAAAATCACGGCTTCTTCGCTGAGCGTCGCAAAACGCATCTGTAGGGATTGGCGTCGTGAAGAGGCACTGAGAACAATACGTCTGCGCGGAACACTTCACGCATTCTCTTCGTTTGGCTTCCTGCTCAAGCATCGATTTAGCATGCTCCCGAATATCAGCCAGCGGCGTTCCAACTGATCCGATTGCGCCTCCGTCTAAGCACGGATGGACATGTCGGCCCCGGATAAGCACTCTTTCGCCTGTTGATGCAGGACATGTCCTTCCTGACCATCGGCATCCGTCTCGAACAGAGGTTCCCCTCGACAAGTACGAGTATGGCACGCGCCAGCGCTTGAGTTGCGCAATTCGAGCGATTGCCTGCAGATCCGCATCGTTCGTTATCGTGAACTGTATCGCTGGTCCTTCGGGCGCAACATGCGGAAAGCCTTCCTCTACGACCTCCGAACTGAGAACAATTTGATCGAAACGAATCGCGTTAACATCGCCTCGGGCGACTGATCCGCCCACTGCAAAAGAGTTCTGTTGACCACGTTCAACGCGGGAAATCGTGTGAACTTCGAGTGTGGGAACCCTCGCTCGTCCAAGCGCTTCCTCTAAACTTGTCACATCGCTCCCGCGGACGTTCTTGAAAAGCCAGATCAGAGACGCCATCGGCTTCTCAGCGGCGAGCCACCCTACGGTCTCCGGAAGCTCCATTTCCGACTCGAATATCCCGAAGACTGGACTCGCATCTTGCTCCTGTTCGACGAGCGTCCCTGCACCTCCACGACCGTGATCCTTTGGCCTTCTCCGCCTGCCAACGAAATGCCCCATCCCAGAGGTCAGGAAAATCGCATCCTGGAGTAAAATACCTCTTATTGGAAGTTGGCTTTCGTCATGACGAAGTATCGGGACAGCACTCACGTCATAAGGAGGAGTGGTAATGAGCGGCAAGGATCGCCCCGGTACATTAGAGAGCTTGATCCCGAACTGCTCGAAATTGGAGGCAAGTTCGGTTCCAAGACGCACCGTGATGTAGTTGTGCGCGTAGGTCCTAAGTTGAAGTTCGCGCAAGAATTCTATTGTCTTGATCCCGTCTTCTAAAGATTCCTCGGGTGACCCAAAGATCACACTTACGCACGAGCCGATGCCAACCAATTTTAACTGATTAACCGCCCATCTGATTTTTTCTACGTACTGTCGTTCCTTTTCATAGCCGTCTTCGCGCCAGCCTTGCGACCGTACCTTTTTCACCGCTGCAAGTACGTGCGGGACTGCACTCTCCAAGCCGAAGTTTATCTCATGGAAACCAGCCTCTTTCATTAGGCGAAAAGAGCGTTTCTCCAGCGGCTCGACCCGCATTTCCGCCCAAAACTTGGAGTGCTTGAATTTTCGGACTGCCATTCTCTCCAAAAGCTCATGAAACCGCTTACCGTGCATGGAGAAATTGTCGTCGTTGATGGTCACGAGCGTTTTGCCACCGCGATTTTTTGCAAAACAGTCGTCCAAGAACTCGAATACTTCAAACACCTTTTCGAGAGACTGAAATAGCACTTTCCGGCCTGACATCGCTGCAAAGTTACAGAAAGTACAGGGAAAGGCGCATCCTCTCGAAGTGACAATACCAATATCGCTTGCTCGGTCAGGCGGAATGAATCCATGGACATAGGGATCTGGGTACGCGTCTAATCCGATCTTTGGCTCGATGTAACCCGATTTTGCAGCCTGCTTTGCGATTGATTGGGCAAGAGGGAGCTTCCTTAGTGGAGCCACTCTACGTCCGGCAGCTTGCGCAGGTTCATCGGAATGACATCGAACTCGAATCCCGGCTATCTCTGCGAGGCTGGCCTGCCCGCGTTTCCAGCGGACCAATTCTAGCGTCGCTTCCTCACCATACCCCTCAACGACGATATCTATTGCAGAACAATCGGCCAATATTAGATCGCCGGAGAACGTCGCTGTCGGGCCGCCACAGATGATAGTGACACCAGGATCTATTGCCTTGATATGCTCAGCGAGCACCTTGATGTAGTAGTAGTTGGCATCGTAACAACTGAACCCGATGAACTCCGGCATCCCCGACAGAATCGCCTGCGCGACCGCATGAACCGGAAGCTGCCCTCCGTCCAAATACTGCTTTGTCACTATGCCGTGTTGATGGAGATATGCGCGTATGTAGCCAGCGCCGAGATGATAGTCGCAACCCTCGTAATAAATCTCTTTTAGAACACGCGGAAACACGAATGTTATTGACGTCATCTTCGGCCAGCTCCGGATAGCATCTCAATAGATGCAATTAAAAGCCTTGGATGAATTCGCGCTTAGAGTGAGATACTGGTTGAGAGATTTATGAGGAGCGCCTCTCAACCAGGCACTCACCTACTAGTCATAGGGGACGATATGCATGTTTCTCTTCAGATCGACTTCCGTAAGAGACAAAGCCTTCACGCTCTTGCCGGTCTTTTTCTTTATCTGTCGCTTTTGCCCATGAGTTAGGTTGAGCTTGACCGCGGCTTTTTTTGAAGACGCCTTCCTTTTTGCCGACATCTTCTTTTTTGCGGGAGCCTTCTTTCTACCCTTGGCACTTTTCTTTTTTGCAGCCTTCGCCATGATTATCCTCCTCGTGATATTGCGCGCACAGGTAGCTTCCCACCGCAATTTAAACCCGTCAACTATTTCTGCGTCCGCTCTCACTAAAAATTCGGAAATTGAGGCGTTAGAACAGTCTCGCCTGGAGCGTGGACTCGCTGTGTTTTGCAACACAATTCGCATAGACCGGACAGCCTTTAACCGTCTCGAACGTTTTATTACGTCGTAATTCTTTCCTTCCAGTCGCGCGACAGTAAGCAGTTCACCGTCTAGCGGGCTTGAAGGGTATTCAAAATGGCCTTTGCCGCATTTTGATCGGTCACAAGCTTTAGTGGAAGAAATACAGCGTACCTATCCCCACCGTTAGTACTTATCTTCGAAATACCAGCAATGTCCTTCGGCGACGTCTTCGCTGACAGATTTGCTGTCACTTCAACAACCTTTGGAACGATGGGTTGGGGGTCGATAGCAAAAGCCTGCTTGTTCCCAGCGACTTCTACGAGGGAATCCACCGTTGGTATCGGTGCAACCCAACGCACGCCCTTGTTGGCCAAGCCTTGATCATGAACGAGCGCCAAAAATCGCGGCTCTAAAACTGCGACACCATCGATCTTTTCTGACGTGATAAGATCCGTGATATCTGACTTTTGGCAATCGCCAGTCTTGGGACAGGGGCACGCTTTGGCCGAATTGCCCTTCGGACAATCTCCGGTCTTCGGGCAACCTCCGCAATCGGCGGCAGCTTTCATATTTGGAAGTGCGCTTAAAGCTTGCCACTGCCCGGCGGATATCAGCTCTTTGACGAACGTGATGTTGCCTCCATCGAGAAGAAGGAGTTGCTTCGACCCCCGCGCTCCTAGAAAACTAATCTGAGCCTTCCCAACTTCTACTGGATTATAACCCACGTATACCGCCTGCGGTATATCAAGGGGTAGATTGAACACGACCACCGGCACGCTGGTCGGGATGTTCAAAAAGCCTCCCGGCCACAAGAAAAAAGAGGCTCGTATGATCAGAACATCGACTCGGTCCGCTTCGACGAGCGCTCTTGTTTCAGTCAGCGCTTCGGCCGGACTATGGGCTTCTCTAGTTATCGAGACCAATCCTGCCTGATTAAGCTCGGCAATTAAGCTTTGCGACTGTGCGGCCGCGGCAGTGTCCCCCGGTGGCAACGCTACCAAGACTCCAATCTTCTTGGCGTCCGCCGCCAGAGCAGTTCCAGAAAAGATGAGCACGAGCAACAGGGTTAGAGCGCGAGACAACATTTTACCGTCTCCTCTCGTTCACTGATATCGACATGTTAGACTGGACAGCCGCGTAAGCTCGCCCAACTCTGTAGCCCATTTTTTCCGATCATCGTCCCTAACAAAGACGCTGCACGCTCTACTCTGACTTTCCGGTTCACCACCTCCTCGCCACTTGGCGCTAAAGGTTACAGTGACGTCCTGTTTTTTGGTAACGACGTGATCCAGAAAATCCGTCCACCTCATAAAGTTTTTGGCGGGATTGCAGGGCGATTTGCAAGGCTCGTCTCTTGGGAAGAAGCGGGTCTCGTGAGCAATGGACGATGCCCCAGGTAGTTGGATTGCAGCCGCTTGACTAGAGGACGCGCTTAAGCTGGTGAGGTTCGCGAATTCCTGCCAGTGAAGCGTAACTGGCTGCTGTGGACTAAACGCCAGCGCAGCACGTTCTTCCAGAAGAACAGCACCGTATTCCGGTCGTCCAGAATTTAAATAAGTCATGGACGAGCCCGCGACGAAGACATTTGAGTCGGCCTTGCACTTGGGCTTTTCGTCCGGCCCCTCAACCGCCGTACAATGGAAGGAGACCAACTCCGGGGGATAGAATGATACCCTGGGACCTTGGACCCATCCCCAAGCGTTGTAGACCGCTGTAGATAGCGAAATAAGCAGAGCAGTCAGCGAAATATAATCGCTCGGCTTGACAGAAAGGCCCGACGGCTTTGCCCCCTCAGTTGATGGGCTCTTTCCGGGAGCTTCTGAAGGCTTCGTCTGATGATCGGCCGAAGGCTCAGGCGAGGCCGATACATTCGTTGACGGAAGAACAGGTTGTCCGCCCATGTTCGTCCTCTAGGCAGAGACTCAGAAAAGTTGCTTTGGCTCGGCAGGTCGTCCAATGGCGAAGAATAAAATTTCGGTGCGGTTGCGGTGACAATTCTTCACTTCTTTTACTAGAGATTGTGCGCTTGAGGAAGGGCTAAATGAATCTCAGAACGATAGCTGGCGTATGTCCGCAGCCTGGAAGATCAGAGCAAGGCCCCGGCACACACAGGCGCGAGCGTAAGGACAATCAGCGCTATGCCCAAAGCAGTCATGTGGCCGCCAGGGAAATGGCATCCCCACTCCGTTTTTGCGCGGGCCCGCCTCCGACAAAGTGATTACCTGCCTGATGCGAGAACAGGCCAGGGCCCCGTCGAGATTCCGCTGCCTCCTGGGGAATCACGACCATATGCTTGGCCTCACCGCGGACCGGAACCGTTCCGATGCCGACCTCATTCAGTGGTGGGCGAACGGCGGCGAAGAGACGCTGGATGCTTACGGCATAGATGACCCCTCCGATCTCCCGGCGGAGCACCTCGCGTGGATGAGAGCGCTGCCTCTTCAAGTTCGCGGCCATACGGCAACGCGTGCTCCCGACGTTCAAGCCAATCGCGTCAACCTCGATACGCGAGCCTGCTTCGGAGGACCTCTCACGGCAGCGGCCTTTGGTTCGGCCCAGCCTGGTCCGCTGTTCTTTGTCAACAGCGACGGCTTGAAGTTTGAGCTGCGATCCGAGCCCACAAGAATGCGAAGCCCTAAAAGCCAGGTCTCGCACTCGATACACTTCTCACCATATGGCTAAAGTTTCAATCTGATCTGCTCCGGCAAATCGTGCTTGCAAGCTTGATGATTTCGACAGTTATTGCAAATTAGCTCTAGCCACTTCGATTTCGGTCATGTTGTTGTGGTGAAAGAATTGGTCTTTCCCATTATCCCAGGCAATCCGCACGCCAGACCAATCGCTAGCTGTGACTGTGCCTTGATCAGTCGCGCTGTCGTGCCAGGCGACGCGTTGCCCTATCTTTAATTTCTTGGATTGATTGGGAGTCATGACCGAGGCTGCCTTCCATTTGGCAAAGCCGTATGATTGTCGTACACCTGCCGCGTCGTTTAAACAAGCGCTGCCGACCTGTCGACGGCGATATGTGCGAGTGCAGCGGGCGAGATATCGCAACTAAAACCGGAATAGAATCGCCCCTCTGTTTCTGAGATTTTTCGCCGCAGTCAGGTTTTTAGCTACATACCCTGCAGGAGATATGGGCTGCTCGAGATTTGGCTTCTGTGGCATCTCCTGAAAAATCGGAATGAGGAACATTCCTCCTCCAATCGCGGGAGAAGCGTCTCCGTAGGCGCAGAAGCCCCCTCGCAGATGACCGCGTAAGGATATCTGCTCGATTTTCTCCTGACAATCTTCCACGGGGTTTCACTCCGTCAGATGAGGTGGTGAACTGAGCCAAGTTCGGAGCGCGAGTTGTCAACGAGACCGGAGTAATAGCTGACACGAGCAAGTCTGCCGCCGCTTTTCTTCGCTGCCTCGACTCGTATGTGTTTTAGAATGGCCACCGACAACCAGCGCATAGCCGTGGACGGTGCAACATCAATCCGCTGTATGTTTCGTTGCTGCTGTTGTCGGGTCTAAACAGCGGATTTTTTCGGCTTCGGGGGCTTTATGGTGAATTCACGAAGCGACATAGCTTTCTCCAACATCGTCGTGGCCAGACTTTTTTGACCAGGCGCGTTAAGCGCGCGCGGAATATTCTGATGTTGGCTGCAAGTGACGTGCATGGGTTGCTGCCTAGTTCGTAAAAAAAAGCGGCCCGCCGAAGCGAGCCACTGGTTTAGCACGAATGCCCGTTTTCTAGCCGCGCGTATCTAAAGAAACGCCAAGGGTCGACGCTTTGACTTGCGTAGCGGCAGGCGTTCGTTTCAACACCTTCGCAATCTTTGTAATAGGCGTCTTCCGTGCCATCGACTTTAGGGTCTTCACGTCATCCTTCGTCCATTCACGTCGTACAATCTTTTAGCCTTAGCCATCGTTGCTCCAATTTTTGGGGAAGGCGCTTCTAACACATCAAACTAAATTAGCAATCACCGATGGCGCGCCCAGCGTCTCTATGAAGCCTGGCACTCAAAGATACGTTGTCCGTTCTCGTCTACCACTAATATAAGATTCGACCGGCAGAACTCGCCTGCCTTACCCAATTCGGCAGCAAGGAATATGGCCTGACGTATAGCTTCTTCTGGAATCGAAAGGCGTTTTCCAACTTCGTCTGGAAAGACTTTCAGGCCGTCCAAGATGTGGAAAAAGTATCGCATGGGGGCGCGTCAGCGGAGTTGTACGGGCAGGCGTTCTAGCTTGTGGCTCGCTTTCATTCTCTGAACGTAACGGCGGACGACACATTGGGCGAGACGCATCCAGCGCCGCGTGATCTGCCACGCTTCAAGAGATTCCAGCCAGTCCTTGGCCTGCCAATATTTTCCATATGTGCAAGCAAATGCGGGTATCGACATGAGCTTGTCGCGGCTCACGCAAAAGAGGCGTTCAACAAGCACAAGCTTGAGACTTTCGCCTACGACCAAGACAATCATGCCCGTCGTGATGTGGCCCGTCCCAGCCAAATATGCGGCAACCGGCTTAACCGGTTCAAGAACGATCACGGGCACAGCAAGCAAGGCTAGAGCGGGATAAGGGCGCAGCGAACCTATCCAGACGCGAACGCTTCGGAATATCCTGTACTCGCCAATCCAGTTGGCCAAAGGTCTAGCAACAGTCATAAAGATTGCGTCTACCAAGAAGTAAACGGCCGCGAGCGTGAATATTACGGGTTTCAAACTTTGGCTCAGATAGAATCTCCAGAGAACCACGTGCTGAACGAGTTGCGGGTTCGAACGTTTGCTGGAGATATGCTCCGACGTATTACGCCAGGCTGGCTGGTGGATTAATCTCTTGTAACAACCATGCTTTCAGCCAGCGAAAACAGAAACCCCGAAGAGACAAAAAGCCGCATTGAAACTTGCCAGCGGCAACCCCGAAAATGGCGCTGAACCGGATGACGCGCGTTACTGCGATGATGGCAGGTCAGTACATCGGCCAGCTTAACCGAATATCGCGTGCACAAGAAGAACTATGGTCGCGGCAGCAACAATTGAAATCGTCGCCAACGCAAAAGTCGGGTGCCCGGATGCAGTGACGGCGTCCTGACACCACTTCTCCATTCTCGGTCGTAGTCTCTACCCATTCTCCACTTGCACACGATCTTCAACATACGCTCCCGCAGAAGCGGTGACGGAGCCTTCGCTTCGAGACCTCTGAGTGAAATCCCCACATTGAATGACCTTCTTGGTACGATCACGACCGCACCAAATCTAGAGATCCTAAGAAGGCTTGAACGATATAATTGGTATGACATGCCGACGATTGCGCGTAGTCACACCGACCGGTCGAGGGACAATGTCTATCTGTTCGAGGGGCTGAGTCAGAGAGTGCCGGACTTTGGAAGTTTGAAAGTGCGAATTACGATTTAAGGCAAGGAAAGTCAATCAGAGTAAACTCTCTGTTTGCCTGCTTTGACTATGATACACCGCATGATATCGAATTTTCATATTCGATTACCGCGGAGAACATTCCCGGTGTGGCGTCAGGAACTCTTGTTGTCCACGTTGAATGACGAGAGCCATTAGGGTAACCGTGTTCGACTTGCCCTTATCGATGATAAAGTGAAGTATTGCCGCGCCCAAGCCTAACGCGGACGCAATTTCTTGGCCAAAGCAATTCGCTCGGCCGCAAGCACCGCTGCTAGCCGCCGTTCGACACGCTCACCGCCCCAGGGATGCTCCCCACGTTATGACCCGGTCCAACCATAACCACGTCCGCTACTCGGAACGACGTTGGCGCGAGCAATAGGCACGCACCGGCGTTCCGGCAGTTGGGCGGATTGAGTTAGCCTAGATTTGCCTGCGAGCCGGGCAGTGCGACAGATTAGCTTACTGACCGACTACGTTTCCTAGCGATGCCTGGAGGGTCAAAATGCCCAATGCAAAATTAACGCCCGAAGGAGAGGTCATCGCCGCCTACGGTGCCGCAATGGTCGCCGCATTTCAGGTGCTTATCAATTGCCTTGAAGAGAGAGACGCTCTATTGCCCGGGCAATTTCCCGATGCGCTGGCCGTCTATATGGAAATGGTCAAAAGCAACAAGGGGAGCGTGAGCGATTTGACGCTTGCAGTCTTGCATGACTTACGAGCCGCGACTGCCGAATAGACTGCACTCGATAACTTTTCACCATTATGTTTACAGTCATCGGGACCTGGTCAAACCAGAGAGCGGGCTCAGCTAGGATGCAATTTCGTTGGCTCGAGCAGGCTATGAAGTCGGATTTTAGCGGGTCGAGACCATCATCACGTCGATCATTGTTAGTCTCTGTTCTTTCCGCTGCGCGTTTTCGTGGTAACAATCGGCCTTCATTATAACCAGGAGCGATTGACTTGAAGAAGACTAAGGCCGCTAGGAAGATCGGCAAGCGCCGTGAATGGACGAAAGCCGATCTAAGAGAACTCAAGGCTCATTCGAAGGCGCGAACGCCAGTGGTCAAGATATCAAGCCTGACCAAGCGCTCGGTCGGAGCCCTCCGCCAGAAAGCGTTGCACCTGGGGATAGGACTGGGCCACCGACGATAACTGCTGATGCAACGCGCGGCAGGACGAAAGAGTATGCCGCGCGGCGCATTTCATATCGACCCGAGCGAGCTTTAGAACTCATAATCTTCTGGTGAAGTCCGTCAGTCGTAGACCGACTTGGCAAAACTGCACGCGGGCATTGGAGTGAGACCTTGTCCAACGACCAAACCGCAAAAGAGCGAGATCAACTATTAAATCATTGGAGAACGGCTATCGCCAAGCGCAGAGATTGGACTACGTTCCATCAAATCGAGAGCATACATTCGATATTGAGCGGAGCTCCATCACCTCGAAGGTCAAAATTTCCAATTCGTGATCTGCTTCGCGAATTCCACAATCAATTGGGCTATAAGGCGCTCAACGGTGGGCTGTGCGCCGGTGCCATCCTTCGTACTCAGTCATTTATGGATACGAATCCCAGGATCGGGTCTAAGCTTGGACAAACCGTTCATATTGAGCACACCGTCCCTGTTTGCGTTTTGGAATCTGAAATTAAGAAGCGCAAATTCTCCGATTCTACCGAGGCATTGGCCTGGTACCTCGCGGGAGTTCGGGATTCCACGGATGCGCTCAATCCAGTTTCCGACGAATGGGACAAACCGTTTATGCGTTACAAGACTCTGTTTTCCGATGGAGGCATAGTTTGGAATGTATTTGATGGAGAACAAGTTGAACCTACCCGATTCACTTTCGACGACCATGTTGACATTGTTGCTCGTTTACTTCGTCACGTCGGAGCGGAAGACAGTTTAGTTGGAATCTTGGCTCACCAAACCGTTTGATCGGGCCGAACCATCATTTGATGCCAATAGCGGCATCGGAAGTCTGGATCGCCATTCATGATATGGAATTGAGAATTCGTTAGCCCCCGTTTTGCAGCGTTAATTCTTCGACCGTGGCCCTCGATGGCCTATGTCCAGACCAAGAGAGCTCGCCGAAAACGGTCGTATTGACTATGGGCGAGAACTGGATGCACCACAAAATGTGGGAGCGGTAATCTTTGTTGTGGAAACTGCGCGGATGTCCCATCTTGGGGGCTTCGATAGCCTAGGTAATATCAATGGCCAGCCAGTACCTTACCAAGTCGCGCTACATTGCGGGCCTGCAATGTCCACGACGTCTATGGTTGCTTGTTCACAAGCCGCTGCCTTACGAGCAACCCGCTCGAGGCTCTCCCATGGATATCGGGCAGGAGGTCGGCCAGAAAGCTCACCTGCTGTTTCCCGGCGGCGTACGGATCGCCGAAGAGCCGTGGCAACACGCGGAGGCCGTCACCCGAACAGCTAAACTAATGAACGACGCCTTTGTGCCAGCTATCTTTGAGGCCGCATTCGATTACGAGGACATTCGCATTCGGGTGGATGTGCTGGAGCGCCTTGCGGACGGTGCTTGGGGACTGCGCGAGGTGAAGAGTAGCAGCGGCTTGAAGGACCACTACCTCGACGACGTTGCCGTTCAGACCTACGTACTTCGGGGCGCGGGTATTGCGATCCTTTCGATTGAACTGCTTCACGTGAATACCGATTATGTGCGCGGCCCAGGCGGCATGAGCTGGACGGAGTTTTTCACGCGCCTGGATGTCGGTGAGGCTGTCGCCGCGAGAGAGGTCGATATGCCCGCCCGCCTTCCCGCCATGCGGGATTGCCTCAGCAGGATTGACCTTCCGGCTGCCAAACCAGGGAGCCAGTGCGGGTCTCCTTACACGTGCGAGTTCTGGGACCACTGCACGGCGGACAAACCTGCGGATTGGATTGGCTATTTCCCACGCCTGTCGGAGACGCGCGCGAGCGAACTGAAAGCGCGAGGCATCGAGGCAATCAGTGATATCCCTTCAGATTTTCCGCTGACGCCGAAACAGGACATCATTCGGGACGCCACGGCGAGTGGACAGCCCTATGTCGCAACTGAACTCGGACGCCTGCTTGATGCTTTCGGGCCACCGGCGAGCTATCTCGACTTCGAAGCAATGATGCCGCCTATCCCTCTCTATGAAGGCACAAGACCCTATCAAACCATTCCATTTCAATGGTCACTTCATACTGTTGACGGCGACGGTGTGTTGAACCACACGGAGTTCCTTGCCGATGGCGCCAACGATCCACGTCGCCAATTTGCTGAAACGCTAATAGACGCCCTTGCATGTTCCGATGATCCGATCATCGTTTATTCAGCCTATGAACGAACAAGGTTAAAGGAACTTGCTGCGGACTTTCCTGATCTTAACACGGCCCTGAACACCGCGATCTCTCGACTCGCAGACTTGCTGCCAATTGTGCGAAGCGCCGTCTACTTTCCCGAATTTCGATTCAGCAACTCAATAAAATCCGTTGCTCCGGCTCTTTGTCCTGGCTTTAGTTATGACGACCTTGACGGCGTCGCCGATGGCGGTGCTGCGTCAGCAGCTTTCTTGCTGTTGGCATCGGGCCGAATCACGGACCCTGGCGAGGTCGGTCAATTGCGGGCCGCACTTCTCGCCTACTGTAAGCGCGATACGCTGGCCATGGTCGAAGTGCACCAAGCCCTGGCACGGCTGGCCGCTCCCTGAAGAAGTCAACGTTGAATCTCCGTAGTCAGCTGATGGCCCAGAACGGACGTTTATTAGAATTATTTGACAACAATCGCCAACGCTCCATTGTGTCACGCAGACATCCTGGAGATTTCATTGACCATTATTACGCGTCGCAATTTTCTCGCAGGTGCAGGCACATGTTCGCTCTCTCCGGTCATTCCTTTCACGCGCTGGTCGGGCTCGCATACCGAGATGGGCGAGGCCATCGTCGCCAATGAATACGAGTTGCTACATGGCTGCATTTTTGCACGGATGGATGGGAAGCGATCTTCTTCAGGCGACGCCTTTACCGCACCTTCCATCGATTTCTGGACGTTTAGAGTGAGTGAGATTGAGAGCAGCACGCTTCCAGCGTCCGTAGCGCGCGTCATCATTTGGGACGACGTTTTCTTGCCTAGAACTCTCGCCAGAGGCGTGAGATCCATTTTAGAAGTCATTCCAGAATGGTATGGCCTGGATCCTCTCCTCGGCAGGTGCTCATTCCACATCGACGGTTTCAGCGAAATTGGCCCTGTAGCCAAAGCTGTACTCCCAGCAACAACAGGACCCATCCGCTATCACAGACTGGCCCTAATCGATGTCGAGTCGTGTGGTGTCAGCCGAATCGACTGGCCCGACGTTCTGCCACATCTCCGCAACTCCTACGATCTTATCATCGGGTTCGCGCATTTCGTAGGGCGAGGCCCTAGCCACCGGCTTGAGCTGTGCGATGGCCCATTCGATAATTCGAGGATTGCGAACACCTTGGCTTGCTGCGATCTCTCCTTCTGGACGAGCGACGCTCTGCTCGGATTTCATGAGGAGCTGGCTTACGAGGCCAGAGCCCCTGTTCTGACCACGCTGGTCCATGACCTCATTCACGTCCTCTCAGCAACTGACCTTGTTCGGACCCTGGCCGGGACACCAGAGGCTCCGAAATTGTTTGCAAGTACATTGCGACCGCAAGGTCCGCTTGGAAACTTCTCTGTGAACATTGGATATGGTGAGAACGGTGCGCTACTTATCGACGGAAGCATCGTGCTCTGACCGATCAGATCGCTTAAAGCAGACCCGCGAAATGAGTTTAGATATCAAGATGCCCGCCGAATGGGAGCCGCACGCCTTTTGCTTTATGGCCTGGGCTGTGCATCGAGAGTGGGGAGCTGACGTAGCTAACGTGAAGCAAGAGCTTCGCGAGGTCATCAGCACGGTTGCCGAATACGAGCCAGTTCGGCTTTTAGTGCCGCCAGACCTTATCGACGAAGCGCGGCACCAGAACTTTGGTAGCAATGTCGAAATAATTCCGGCTCCCGTTGACGACATTTGGATGCGAGACATCTTGCCAACGTTTGCGCTGCGAGACGGCGCTCCTATCGCAATCGACTGGAACTTCAATGGTTGGGGTTCCTCCCCTCTCCGTCTCGCGCGACCTGGCGACCGGTTAGCTGGCCTATTAGCATCCACTCTGGGTATCCCAACGGTGGCTGCATCATTCATTGCAGAGGCCGGTTCGATGGTCACTGATGGCCGCGGTACGGTCGTGACAACGAAGAGCTGTCTGCTCAGTCCCAATCGAAACCCTTCGTTCGGTCGAACGGACCGACAGAGGATGGACGCTATCGAACAGAACCTTTTGCATTTTGGGGTTCGTAGGACTATTTGGCTAGAGGGGGATGCAACCGAAGCTATTACAAATGGCCATGCTGATGGGTACGTGCTTTTCACGAACCCGGGCAAACTTCTCGTGGAAGGAATAGATCCGACTGAGCAACGACCCAATCGGTGCCGGGAATCAGATGTCAATCTTCTTCACACAGTCGTAGATGAACAGAATCGGCCACTGCACGTGAAGACCATCCTTCCGCCTCGCCAAAGATATCTGCGCTTTACGCAGCGCACTTTCGCCCCCTGCTATCTCAATGGATATGTTGCAAATGGAGCGGTCATTACTGGGCGGTTCGGTGACTCCGAGCGCGATCAAGCGGCCGAACGATCCCTTCAACAAGCATTCCCGACACGGGAGATTCGAATGCTGCGACTCGATCACATTGCTGCGGGTGGGGGTGGCGTTCATTGTCTAACGAAGGAAATGCCGAAACCGGCTCCCAACTGAAGAAGCGACTGCAGAAAGGAAAGGGGTCAAATGAGGGCGGACGCGAAGATGAAACCGAGCTCGGTTATGGAGCACTCGACGATTGTCCACTTGGGAAATGAACTCGCAGCAGCGTCTGCAGAATGGCTGGCAGCGAAAGTCCAATCAGGTTTTAAGGAAAGCCTCTTGAGCGAGGCGCTGCTCATCGTCCCACTTGTAGAATATTTCGCGACTCGCGCGACATCGACGGAATGGTGCCTCACAGGCGAATGGCACGAATCGGGCACCAGCCTCGCAAAGGCGGGAGACGTTAATATCGATCTTGTCGCGGAACACGAAGGAGAGAAGGTCCTTCTTGAGTTCAAATATCTGAAGAGGGCAAACGACCAAAGGCTGATCAAGGACTTCGTCAAGCTAGCTCTTCCAAAGAATGCCAGCTACACGCGTCTCCTGTTGGTCGCGCATTCCCCGAGTTGCCAGCATCAGGGGGAATCTAAGTCAGCATTAGTTCGCTCTCTAATATCTGCTGGCCGCAAAATAGTCTTTCATTTGGCGCAACGTGACTCGCTGCCCGAATTAACTAGCGACCTGAACATCAAGCACTCCCTCACTGGAGCGGAAGGCGAGCACGTTTCCAGAATCATGAGCTATGATTCATCCGTCGCAGATTTTGCGGTCCAACACATCGCCACATGTCCCCAGGCGGAAGAAAACGTATCAGTCTTCTCGGTTTCGCGAGTCGATAAGTAGGTGTTCGGTCGGAGATTTTTCTCTCATCCAGCGTTGTTTACCGTAGCAAACAAACCTCGGAATCCACAGGAGCTATTGAGTTGAAGAAAGCTAAGGCCGCTAGGAAGACCCAAAAGCGCCGCGAATGGACGAAAGCCGATCTAAAAGAGCTCAAGGATCATTCAAAGGAACGCCAGTGGTGAAAATATCAAAGCTCACCAAGCGCTCCGTCGGAGCCCTCCGCCGGAAAGCGTTGCATCTGGGGATCGGACTGGGCCACCGACGATAGCTGCAAGTGCACCGCGCGGCATGACGAGCAGACCTTGCCGCGCGGCGCGATAGGCTTGCCGTTGGCATGCTTTTGGATGGATAGGCTTTTGGTGAAAACCTTATGGTTAGGCAACTGATGGCCGGGAATTAGCTCGACTTGTTGCGGCAGACACTACTCTTCGGGCAAACCTATAAACGCGATGGCGCGCTCGAACCGCGCGCCGCGAAAAGTTTGGCCCTGGCGTGCCTTGAACGATAACCATTTTACTGAAACACCCTGTCATACTGGCAGCTTCGGTGCGGGGGCCGGTGTTCACAGTGTCCGGCTCACCTGCCTCGCAACGCAGGAACGAACCAGTACGACCCCGTAGTCCAAAGATAACGGTCTCGCGAAGTTCTTCACCCAAAGCCCTTGACTACCCAACATCCTGTCCATGGCCTTCACTTCGCGAAATTGAAGATGCTCGGCTCGAAGAGCGAGATCAGGTGATCCGGAGACAGCGAGGAGATTTCGATCCATCCGGTGCCTGAATTGCGTTTCTATGAAGTCCTCGCTGACAATTGATATATACTCAAACACGTCGGACAGACTCGTCTTGTCCCATAACTTCTCAAAATAGAGTCTGTGCTTCTCATATGCCGCTTCCGGGTCGCGTAGAACATCCCTCAGTGCCACCACGGCTCGCTCGGTGTAAACGGCACTTGGCGTGTAGGGCCTCCTTTTGTCGTCGTCAAAGCCGAGCCACAGATTGAACAATGCTTCGTACCGTTTCTTAGTCATTAGACTGAGAGCGCTGGGAACGTGATTCTCGCAGAAGATGCCTCGTCTGCCTTCTTTTTCGAGCGCCTCTAGCGCGTACTGTTCGACCGTCACTGGATCTCCACCTGAGAGCCACAGGCCATGCCTATCTGATCGTTTCCCCCGCAACTGAACTATCTCAACTCCGAGCAGATGGGTCTGGTCCTCTACGGACATGTCGGCGAAGCAGCCGCCCGCTATGCCGTAAATGTCATCGACAACTTGCTTTGGCCAACCGACGAACCAGCTCCGATCTGTCCAGAACCAGCTCTCCGGCGGTACGAGTGCCGTGATCACGGAACGGTGCGGAAACATTTTCGCGATAGTCTCCTCTCGACATCCCGCTTTTTTGAGATCGTGTCTGGTCGTTGCAGCGATTTCGATGTCGTACTGCGGCCTAAGATCACGGAAATCGATGTCTAGCCGCCCCATGCAACCTCGCCTGCCGTGTAGAAGTTCGTATTTGATCCTGATTCCATATGGTGTTCGGCCAAGGGAAATTGAACCTACCGACGTAGAACTGGTCGTGAAGAAAGTCCACATCGGCCTCCCATCGGCGACTGCTCGCTCCATCTGCGGTCCGCGTCTTTGGCGTTCCGAGTGAGCGCAGCAATTGTATAGGAGAGCTTCCTCTGGCGCTGGGCGCTTGCCCGGCTAGGCGAGCGTGTTCGTTGCACAGCCTCAATCCTGAAAGCAGTTGGTTAAAGCCAAACGAACCACAGGCTCGAAGTTGGCTCTGCTTCCTTCGTACTGATCTGACATACATGCAGATGGATAGGCTGACGAACCGACGCTGAATAACGCAGACGACGTTAGGCTTGGCGTGGTGGTTGGGAGACGAAATCGTATAAAAGCGCCGCCTTCCTTCCTTTTGGTTACCTGAACGTGGGCAGGAGCAACTTCAGTGCCGAAAACTGGATGGCCACCGCCAAATATATTTGTCCGACATTGCGCAAACCAATAGGCGACGTCCCATGAAGTGTCGAGGTTGGTTAGCACCACCTGTGGTCCGAGGCGGCGAGTGCATGATGCGACCATTCGCTTGGTGCGATCATTCGTTTCAGACATGGCAATTGCGCCTCCATGATAGGGCTCAAGTCGCCAAGGCTTCCAGGCTCGCGGCTCATATGTCACCCGAAGATCCCGAGCTACTTCGAGGTCAATCCAGTATACTTCATCGGGCCCGGCTGTTGCAGCGAGCGCGACCACTCGTGCATCGATGCCCATATTTACAAGATAAAGAACGATTGCAGCCGCAATTTTTTGCGTATCGTCAAGGTCGCGTCCAGTGAAAATCTTCTCGGCAGGCTGCGCTAAGGCATTCTTGCTATAGAAACGATGGACTCCAAGCTTAGCGCCTTCATCTAGAACGCGCTCAACGCCACCGAAGAATGCATAGGCACAAGCTGACGCGCAAACCCCTGGAGTTCTCAATGACGCCCGCCCCCCAAAATCGGGCCGTCCTTCAGGATCGACTCTGTCGGAGCCAACCTCAGTGGCGATGCCGCGTGCCCGAAATAGCTCACCTAATCTAATTCCAGCTTGCAGACTACCTCCAGGAGAGTTCAGCCTAACTCGCTTCGGTGCGTAATCGGGCGCGGAATCAAGGAAACGTTCAAAAACGCGCGGCGTATCATCGACAATTTCCCCTGACGCTTCTATGAATGCGCACTCCCGGCAGCGCGTGTCATTCCCGCCAGGCTGAAACGTCATTGGCTCGGCAGACGCACCTGCCGTGACAATGGAAAATATCACAACCAAAGTAGCCTTGAAGGCTTCACCATTAGTCATTCCGGAGTTCGCTCCGTGGTCCAAGCTTAAGCGGCAGGCGCAACACGCTGCCTAGGCGCACCTGAGAAGACTTCTCGCATATCGAAGCCCGTTGAGCCATGGACCTGACTTAATTGATAAGGGATGTCTTCTACAGGCACGATCTTATGTGGCGCTCACCCAACGAAGACGTTCACCGCCGCCGCAGGAAGTAAGCAGTAGCAACGCTAAGATCATTGAAAACCGCTTTCAATCCCTCAAGGAAACGAGAGCTCACTAGCTGCGCTTCCGTTTTGCGACAAGTCGCACAAAGTCGAATGTAAAACACCTACTGATCAACGTCGCGGTCTGTAAGCCATCAACTGGTCTTCATACTTTCAACCTCACTGGCCATCCGAAGCGCTTTTGTTCCGGCCAGTCACGAGGGAACCGTGCACCAAGGTTTTTGCGCTGAGACCACTATGCCTCGATCCTCGCCGCCGCTCTTTCGTCGTGACAATCGCCTTCATCATCAGCAGGAGGTATTGGATTGAAGAAAGCTAAGGCAACTAGGAGGACGGGTAAGGGTCGCGAAGGGGCGAAAGCCGATCTGGGAGAACTCAAAAATCATTTAAACCAGTAGTCAAAATAACAAGACTCGCGAGCATTCGACGAAGCAAGTTTCAACTAAAATCCTCGACCAACTGCCGAGTTTTTGGCGTTGACGCTCCGTAACTTACAATTCTCACATCAAGTTCAAAACGCGACGTTATCGTCAGAGCTCGCCGGACCGCGGCGTCAATCCACCCGTCCTCGTTGCCAAAGGCCCCCCCACCAAGATGTGTGAGCAGAACAACGTTCGACATGCCCCGCTGCTTGTTCAGGACGGCAGCCAGCAAAGTGGCCTCATAGGCAGCCTCCAGAACAAGCGACGCGAAGGGCTTCCAGTGTGCGGACGGAACGCCGCTGTAAGCCACCGGAAGCGCCGAGCAAAACACCTGGGAAACGCGCGGGCGGTGCGTTCCCTCAGCGTCAGTGACCTCCACGTCGTTATGCACACCGACGCGCAGCCTGCCGCGCAACGTGTCGAGCTGGTCTGACGTCAGCCCCTTGAGGTGCTCTGCAATAGCGTCAAGTCCGACGCCCGTGCACAGGGCGTAGCCGTTGGTCATCTGCCACAAAGCCTCGACCGGTCTATTCAGGTGCGCGGCCAGGGTTTCACCAACGTCGGCCAGTCCGTCGAGCTGGCGCGTTGCTGTCTGTCCGCAACTATCGCCAACTGGAGCGAAGTAGTTCCTGTAGATTGTCGCCGCTCCGGCAGCGATTGCGCACGCTGGCCCCTGCGTCGGGTCGCTTTGATAGCGGGTGACCCCATGCTCAGGGGTCACCGCAGGACCTGTCATCTCCAGCAGATTGAATTGGGAGGCAACCTGAAACAGGGCACCTGCGTTCGCGGGCAGACGGTGCATGCGTCGGACGTCGCCGTTGACGGCTGCCAATTTCAGCCGTCCCGCCGGACTACCAGGGGGGGGAACTGCCCGCTCACGCAACGACTGTAACGACACCAGCTCAAGCTCGCCGATGCCATAGCTTCTCCCGTTTACGAGGGACTGGAGCTCACGCCCCTCCACCTTAATCTTTGCTCGCGTGTCGGCGTAGTTGCTCTCGCGAAACCCCGTCAGTCGCTCGAACCAATCCATTCCTTCATCTCGCCCGCATTATGTCATTCGCCAACTGGAAGTCGCCGGGATCGCCCTTGGCAATGGTCCTGAGTCCCGCTTCGTCGAGCTCCTTCCGCTTTCTCTTAATCCGACCTTTCTTCTCGTCCTCGCCGAAATCGTAGATCAGGAGATAGACGTGAGGGTGAATCGACAGATTCAGCCCCTCTGCAATCTTCCTGACGAGGTCATCGACTTGCCTGGCCGAGCTTTGCCTGCCGATCTCCACCAGATTCTTGCAGACGCTGACATACCCATCAATCAAGCTTTGCTGGGTCTCCTCGGCTCGAATGAACTGCTCGTACTTTTTGATTTGACCGATCACGGCCGTGGAATGCAGGGGAGTCGCGGGGGCCTTTGCTCCCTTGGGAGCCTTTTCCCGATTCCACAATTCCGGATTATCTGCGCATTTTGCTTCGCAGAAGACCAGCTCCGCTCCGCCCGTTTCCCCCGGCACCAATATGGCGATGTCCATCCGCGGCGCAGACAGATCGCCGTTCTCTCCAGCCTTCGTAAAGGCAATTTCGAGATCAATGACCTTCGGCTCGTTGCTGGCGATCTTGTGCACGCCGCTTTTCTCAGCGCCTGCAAATCGCGCAGCTGTCCTGATCAGTTGCGGCAAGGTGAGCTTGGACTCGAATTCCCTGTTCACGATGGTGTCCGGCTCGAGATGAAACGTCTTTCCATCGAACGACACATACGGATCCTTGTTTTCAAGGTCCGGCTTCACCAAATACTTGTAGTGGATCGCAAGGCGAGGCTCGCTGCCCCCGCTGCCGCCTTTCCCAAAGCCAATTTTGAAAACGCTCTGGCCCTTGACATAGGCGTTCAGGTATCCGTTTCGAACCGCAAGCAGCAGCTTGTTGCTCTCCAGCACCTCCTTCCACCAATTGTCGTCCAGGCTCTCCGCAAGCCCCTTCAAACCTGCGATTTGCGAGCCGGACAGACCGCGCTTGAGGAAGTTCAGTTCAGACGTCAATCCATTCGCCATCGTTTGCCAATTCCACGTTGCTAAAGAGATCCGGAAACCGAAGCCGTTCAAACGTATGTATCGGGATTAGGCGCCTCGCTGCCACGGCCGCAGCAAGGCGCTTCAGGTCGGATGGACCAGCATGTCCCGAGGTATGGATCGTTTCGAACGGAATGCCGCGGCGGTCGCAGTCGGCCCGCAAAGCCGCTCCGGCCTGGCCGTCGGCCAGATAGCCATCCCATTGCGACCAGAACACTCTCGCGCCCTTGAGCGCGTTGGCCCGATCAAGATCGGACATCATCCAGCCCCGAAACAGCATGACCGAGCGCGGGGCGCTTCCGGCGAGCTGCTCGGGCCAAATCCGAAAGCCGCGATAACCATCGACAAGGGCCGCGATCCCCTTGGCTTTCAATTGAACGCGCTGTCTTTGCGGGATGTAGACTGCGAGATTCGACCACCCCGGCGCGGGATGGGGAATGCTGTCGCGCCCCGTTGCCTTCAGCACCTCGGCGGCGTAGGCATCGATGATAACGCTGCGGCCCGTACGCTTTGCCGCGCGATAAATCGTGACCACGCGGTCGATGTTCTGGGCTGAGCAAGCGACCAGGGCGATGCCTTCGGTCTGCTCGAAGCGCGTGACGAACGTCTCCTCGAGGTCCTCTTCGGATGGAAACGTCGCGTCGTCGGCCAGACGGCCGAGGCTCGATCCTTCCATCAACATGAGGTCGATATCGCGAGGCGGATCGCTGATCAGCGCGTCGAACAGCTTGCGCTTGCGGCCGTGGGCGCGCAGATCGCCGGAATAGAACAAGCGCTTGCCGCCGGACGAAATTTCCATGGCGTAGGCATCGAAGCCCGAATGGTCCACGAGGCGGGGCGTGATGATGAAGGGGCCAAGCTGGATTGGCTTGCGATGCTCGAGGTGATGACTTGCCTTCAAGGCTACGGCATCGGGAACGAAGTCGGCGGCCGCCCGGATGATGCTCTCGGTCGCCTGCCCCATGATCAGCGGAACCGCGGGGTTGACCTTCGGCACCAGGCCCCAATGGTCCCGATGACCATGAGACAGGACGATACCGAGAAGGCTGGCGCTGATCGTGGAAAGCCCAACGACGCTGGGCAGTGGCGTGGAAGCAAGATCACTGGCGTTCAACGGAAGACCGAGATCGAGCAGGATTCGGGCTCCCTCGCTCTCCAGCTCGATACAAGTGCCACCAATCTCCCGCGTCCCCCGATGGATTCGCAATCTCACTACGCGACCTCGCCCCCAGTCATCCCAATCCCCCTAGATTCAATCGAGGGCCCGAGAAATTTACACATTATGGAACATTTGCAAAAAATATCCGCCTAGCGAAGCACCGCTTCTGGTGTCAACTAGAACGGTTGCAATGGGCGGTCAATATGAGCAAACGGATAACCTTCGCGATTGGAGACATCCACGGATGCTTCGAGGAGCTTAGGTCTCTGCTCGACGCCTGCCGAAAGGGCGCGGGCGACATCGAGCACGATTTCCTCTTCCTGGGCGACTATGTCGATAGAGGGCCTGCCTCCGACGAAGTGATTACCTGTCTGATGGGAGAACAGGCCAGCGCCCCGTCGCGATTTCGCTGCCTCCTGGGTAATCACGACCATATGCTTTGCGTCGCCGCGGATCGGAGCCGCTCCGATGCCGACCTCATTCAATGGTGGGCGAACGGCGGGCAGGAAACGCTGGATGCTTACGGCATCGACGACCCCTCCGATCTCCCGGCGGAGCACCTCGCGTGGATGAGAGCGCTGCCTCTTCAAGTTCGCGACGAGCACAGGTTTTTCGTTCATGCTGGAGTAAGACCAGGCGCTCCCTTGGAGGCCCAGTCCAAAGACGACATGTTGTGGATACGTGAACCGTTCCTATCGTCGAAGCTTTGGCACGGTGCTCTTGTGGTGCACGGCCATACCCCAACGACGACGCGTGCTCCCGACGTTCAAGCTAATCGCGTCAATCTCGATACGGGAGCCTGCTTCGGGGGACCTCTCACAGCAGCGGCTTTTAGTTCGGTCCAGTCAGGCCCGCTGTTCTTTGTCAACAGCGACGGCTTGAAGTTTGAGCTGCGATCCGAGCCCACAAGAACGCGAAGCCCCAAAAGCCAGGTGCGCTGAAAAGGTCTCGCACTCGATACACTTCTCACCATTTGGCTATTGTGGAAACAGTTGCGAGCGCAGCGGCCAACTTGATAACTTTCACCATTATGATTGCAGTAGAGCAAATCCCAATGGGTGCTCGATTGTTCTGCAAGGTTTTGAGCCAAGAGCAAAAGTAGGCTCTGAAAGGATTCATCGATAGCCTGTGCCACGAGAGGTTCGGGCGCGCACGCAACGGTAGGAGCACCCCGGAGCGTCTGACCAAAGACTTGCTGACGGCCATTGATTAAATCTACGATGGCCCCCGCGAGCAACTTCTCGGAGGTCAAATCGATGGGCAGATCGGGTCAAAGCGCGCAAGATCGAGTGGCATTACAGTTTATCAAAGCGGCCATTGATCATGGGATACGCTGTTATGTCGGCGGCGTTCCATTCAAACGAGTACTCTGCGAGGTTTTTGATAGCCGGAGTGTGAATGCGTCAGCGGCACGCCTCCCCCGACGTGCCGAGTACGTGATTGGTATATCTTCGGGGACAATCACAACACTAGACAGGGCATATCGCTCTTGCGCTGACAACCCCGATTTTCCCTACAACAAGCTCGCTTGGGCAAACACCTCAGTTGGGGAGGCAAGAGGACGCATGCTGTGGTGTCTGATGGAACTGAGCCTCTCGTTTATAACCCTTCATGAGTTCGCGCATTTTATGAACGGCCATCTCTCTCTTCTGAGCTCACTAGGATATAAAGCAGCCATCAATGAATCTAGGGACCAAGCGTTCGATAAACTGACCAGGCTTCAGCAGCAGTGCTTGGAGCTTGATGCAGATGGGACGGCGGCTGCGTTTTTGGCGCTCAGGCAGTTGAACTTGGTCGCCGATCCGCAGAACAAGTCAATTGCCTGTTTTTCTTCGCCAGAAATCGCGATAGAATTGATGTTTTTTTGTATTCTCCACTTCTTTTCAGCGGCAAGTTACCGTCTGCACGATATGGACACCCTCGATCAAGAGACCCATCCGCCGCATGGCCTCCGCGTCTTCAACATCATCAATCAAGTCTCTCGTTGGGTAGAAACCCGATATCCAAACGCGTTAGCTGAAGGCGTGGCGAGGGTTGCTGATAGAGCTCAAGGAATCGTAGCACAGTTTTCCCCGCTGGATCGGAGGTTGGATTATCGGGCTCTGGCCAATCAAATGAAGGATGTTCGCATGGCAAATCACTTCAACGAGGTCATGGCCACTTGGCCCCCCTTGCAGGCGCAGATTGAGCCGCTCAAGCATGGCGGGAGGCCCCGTGAAACTCCGAAACACCTCAGCTGATAGGAAATTGACCCGACAGGCCTACAATTCGCCCGAGCCGGACTGTGACACAAGGCTTTCAAGCTGCGGGATGCATGAGGCATCACATGAGTTCTCGACCGCACCGATGTCCTCCTGGAACTCGCAACAACCCCGCTCGTCGGCCTGGTAGAAACCGGCTCAACCACAACAGCGGTGACGATCCGCGCGACGCCGGATTGCTCGCTTTGAGCAGCACTATTTGACATTCGGAAAGACAACCAATGTCTCAGGCACTTCGGTCTTTGATACCGACGTCGAACAAGCAGCTCAGCTCCGAACGGAATAACGATTGAGTCTCCAACCTTTAGACCTCTAACTATACTGCGGTCGAGAAAAGCACCTCAATCACTCGAATAATCTGGCCAGAGCGTCCGCGAAGACATTTCAGCCTGCTTTAGGCTTACGTTTAAATTTTACGCTGATCGTTGTCTTGATGCCAGCTTTGGCTATAAAGACGACATGGCCTTCGGCACTGAACCCTAGTTGAAACGTTATTTCATCGAGATCAAACTCTTTGATCGATGGCATCTTGGTGTTGATCAAGATGCTCAGTTGACTAATGACTTTTTGCCATTCTGCGCCAACATCCTCCGTCTTCTTGCCAAATAGGCTCCCTGCAATTTGGGCAAGGCTATCTTGCCTAATCGCTCCCACGGGAAGTGCCTCCTCTCCCGCAAACAGCATTACTTGAGGATCGTCCCAATCAATCCGGTCAGCGCTCCTTGACCGCTTCGCAACTCTATTTTGTTTTGCCGCCATGACTGCCATCCGCTGTGTTGAGCATTAGTTATAAAACTCGAGATCCCAGATACGCCTCACTTGCTCGAGAAGAACTCCGTACCCGTAACTCTGACCATTACTCAAGGTGGTTTTACCGAGATACATAAGATACGGCGGTGTATTTTCGTGCTCGCGATCAAGGACAAGGCATCCTGAATCACCTGGCTGTAGGGATGGGTTGAAGAAGAGCAGATTGCCATTGAGTGGTTCCTGCCCCTGCTGAGCCCAAATCGTGCTGCCAGGAATTTCTATGACTTGGCCGTCTCTCGCTCCCTGGCTTGAAAGCAACCGAATAGGCTTAAAACCGATGACGGAGGATGGAGGTGCTACCTTCTTGCCGCCCCAGGCGCCAATGGGCAAGGCAATCACGGCCGCGTCCATTTTCTCGCTGGCGCGCAGAAGACGCCCGCGGCGGGGGTCACGCTTGACGCTTATTTTAACAGACTTTCCTACCTTCTTCGGACGGACGGCGTGCCGAGCAGTCAGCATGCTGTAGCCATCTCTACGACACCGTACCCAGCAGTTGCCAGATGGACGCGCTGAACCATGCCGGACCGGCAACCAAGGCC
Organism: Bradyrhizobium sp. F1.13.3; assembly: GCF_040548265.1. Lineage (NCBI taxonomy): Bacteria > Pseudomonadati > Pseudomonadota > Alphaproteobacteria > Hyphomicrobiales > Nitrobacteraceae > Bradyrhizobium > Bradyrhizobium sp. F1.13.3. The sequence goes on from NZ_JBEPRI010000013.1 coordinate 171,387, forward strand.
TGATTACAATCGGGAAACACCAGCCATCCACTTCAATGGAGTGAGGCAACTTTCGCCTAGCGACCGCCGCGAAGGCGCGAAGTGGAGGAAGATAGTAGATAATGGCGAGCCGTAGGGTCTGCTCCCCAAATGAAACAAATCCGATGGTCGTTATTTCGTTGTCGCAAAAATCCCGAAATCGAGAATCATCTCGAACGACTTTGCTCAAATACGAGGCCCACTGAGCAGCTCTTCTAAAGTGATCTTGCGCTGACTCGGAGGCATCAATGGTTAAGCGTGTTTGCTCGTCCGAAATCGTCGAACCTGGCGGGTACGATGCAGGCAGGGCCTCTCGGATCATTGCTTCGTTCATTGGGCGATCAACAAACCCTAACCCTGGCCCCAGACCTATGTAATAGCTTTTTGCCAACCAGCTGAATAACGCAGCAATCCCCCTCTGCCGAAACACATAAAGCGCAATCGCTCCCGAACCTGCGACCACTACCCAAGCTGCAACGAAAGGCAAACTCAACGGCCCTCCGTCTTGAAGACCGACGCGAAGCGGACCTTTCGCGAGTTCAACAATATAGAAAATGTTTGCCGCAATCTTGGGTAAGACAGCAAGACTTCCAACGATAAGCGAGATCGCAAATAGCCCATAAAGGCCAAATTTTGCTGCTCTCATGGCCACCTCTATATACGAGGATGGTTCTATTGCGACCGTACCTTGCGCCACCGTACCGCTTGTAGCATCCAGTGAAGCAGTCGCAGATTCTAACGCGCTTATGAGACTCCGCGTGTCACCTTCGACGTTCTGCAATCTGAACCTGACGGCGTCGAAGAATACCAAATCCTTTAGCGACGGAGGCAAGTTACCACGATCAGGCATGTCCGCGTCAGCGACGAGCACGGGTATGATTGGTATGTTGCGCTGCAGCGCCAGCTCAATCTCCGGCCGCACAACATTGTCTGGACCGCTCACGCTCTCACGATCCGCCGAAAGCCAAGTGGGGCCTATGATCACCATTAGGGCGTCTGCGTTAATGATCCTTCGTTCGGTTTCGCGAGAAAAGTCCTCACCGGGCCGCGGTGGACCATCAACAAATAACTCTAGGGAACTGGGAAGAGATGCACGAAGTCTCTCCAAGAGTAGCTTCGTCTCGGACTCCGAGTCCTTCCCCCGGTAACTGACAAAAATTCTCGTCATAATTTTTATTGCCGCTGAAATCACATCCGGCCAATTTCAGACTCACATAGCCGCAACGTATCCACAAGCAGTATTATCGGCCATGGTGCGCTTGCCCTGCCCCTTCGCAAACACGAAGTTGAGACAACACGCATGTCATAGCGCGCTACTTTTTACCCTAGTAGCCCCCTGCTAACGGCGCGCTTTCTTTGCAGCGCCAATGCTGCCTCTATGGCAGACTACTACTTCGACGGTGCGATCAAGCTCCGTTGTTGCTGACAGAGGAGGAGCCAAAGGACGGCCCTGACTCATAGGCCATCGCGAGCCGCTACCGTTTAGCTCAATGGGCTTCGAGCCGTTCAAGCGTCAAAAAGCTCTTTGTAGATTGCTCCAATCGCCCCTTTGAGCCTCCCTAAGCTTAAGACAGCCGCACTGTTCAGCTCACATTATGGATTTAACAAAAGCCTCAGGCACGAACCTGCATACGGTTGTACCCGGCATTATCATTATCCGATCATTGTAGATGTCGAAAGTGAGTACTGCCTCCGCCGTATTTTGCGTTACGTTCAGAGTGATTTCGCCCGTTAACATCGCGAGCGGCTGTCCGCCAATTTCCACTTCCGGAGCAGAAAATAGCATTCTAGCTATTTCGACGGCCTGGGCTCCTTTTATCGCGGCCGAAAACGTCCCGCTTGGACGTCTCGCTTTCAGCTCAATCGACACTACATCATTCACATCAAATTCAAAATTGGTTGGCGTGATTGCGATTCGAGACACCGATTTATACTCCTCTGCGAGAAGCCCCGGCGATTTTGGGATAGGTGGCGGCGGTTTCGGGCCTGGGAACGCAACTTGCCAAACACCCCCGGTAAATCCGATGCCATCATTTCCGCAGGTGGTTAGGCCAGTTCGAGCGCGGGCAGGTCTGTTCGTAAGATTGGCCATCCGATGGAGCAAATCCGCACCGTCGGCGTCAGCACCCGTATCACAGGAGTAGATAGTCCAAATAGCGAATCCCTTGTCTTTGAGCTTCATAAACAACGGCGCCCAATCAAATGCATTCCAAGAGTACACGTCAGTTGCCGGATTGTAAGTGGTGGCTTGGCCAGATCCGGCCTCGAACATCCCGCTATTTCCGTGAGCGCCGGTGTTGAGATTTCCGGTTTGAGTAGCTAACCGTCCAAGGTAATTGTTGATCATTTGCTCGGTTGTACTATGTCGCAAGCAGTTCCAAAAATGGGCAGCATCGCAATTCAAGGCGCCGTTATCCGGACCACTTGAAACCGAGTTATGCTCTCCGACGCCCTGACTGTGAACATCACCGCTGTTTACGATCTCGGGATAGAACAACTTCATCACACGTGCCCCCTATCCACACGGATGCCATGTTGCAGGGCCAAGTGAGAAAACTGCTATTGCCACCCTGTCGAAATAAACCGAATTTACGATCCGCTGCTTTGATTGCGTAGTGTTCACTCCACACGACGCGCCAAGGCCGCCTAGGTTGGCATTGTCGAGCCGCGCGCCATTTTGATCCAGCAGATCGATAATCGCGGCCGGATCATCCGAATAGGGGGAATAGTAATGATAATTCGGATTCCAGGAGATGACATAGAAGGAGTCCGTCGTGTTGTTTGGATTGAAAACCTTCGACAAGCTAAGTCTGAGCGTGCTTAGCTCGCATAGAACCGCTGCAGAAGTGGAGGTGATCTGCCAAGGGTCCACCGCGAATTGAAATTCGTGAGTAACAGTCCCAACATTTGGATTCGCTGATGTAAACCCGGTACGCGTTTCTACGTACCCAGGGCTCGTTCGGTTGATCTGTAACACGCTGAACGGTTGGATCGGCTTGCTCTTTTTCTCGACCATGCTTCCTCCTGCTAAGTTTGTTTCAGCTATATGCAATACGTAATAAATCACACCCTCTGTTCAACGACACCTTAGAAGCCTCTGCTTCTCATCGCTGACGCAAAGCCAGCATGCAGATTAATTGCGTCAGCTAACAGCTTCGGGCAAACCGGCGACCGCGTCGGCTGGCATGCGGTAGTACTTACGCGGATTCATTCAGATGAGCGATTTGGAGTATCTTCTACCGACGAACCAATGCTGTCTTGAAGGACCTGTGCAATCACAGTAGCGATCTCCCTTGGCGGCACCGCGCGTGTTCACCGCGGCCGCATATTTCTAGGATGAACTAGCAAGCAATCGGACGCTACCCTGTCCGGCACCCTCACATGCCGACCGGAAACTCGCTCGTAAAAGCACGACGACGGGCTAACCACGACAAGGGGCTACATAACAGCTAGAACAATTGTCGTTTCCGTCGCAATAGCAAACGGTGCGCGTGTTATCCGGCCGACAATTGGCGATCAGACACCAGTCTCCCGGTTGCACCGTGTTGCAAGGTCGTCGTTGAGCAAACCGCATCTCAGCCTCGTTTTGTACAAACGCGTCTATCCGCTTGTACCCGCGACGAATAGCTTCTGACTCAGTTTGAGCGACATCCTTATCGGCCATAAGTACCTCCCTAGCTGAGAACAAGAACTGTCGATCTTCCTACCGTCGCCCCTGGATCTGTATTGCAGTAGTGATTGAAGTTATTTGCGCCGCAAGATGGGCATCCTCAATTGCTCGCGAAGGTCGGATAGCTCTCCCCGACGCCAGCACGTCCAATGGCCCCATTGTAATAAGGAGATCGTCTGTTCTTATGCGTGTTGCTCCTAGGAATGAACCTGCAGGATTGACAGTAACTGAGACCAGCCTCCAAACCGGCGTTACATCGCCGCTTAGAGTCACAATGAACTGCACCTCATGAGAGGTCGTATCTAAAGGCCCGCCAGAGACAAAGGGATTGGAGACGGTTTGAGGTGTCGCCGCGATCAGTCCGACAGCCTCGACCCATTCTTTAAGCTTGAGATCACTTTCAATCAGGACATCACTGTGGTGAATGCAAATCTGCGGTTCTTTAGCAGGAAGCTTGTGCGTCTTGGGATCAAATAAATCGGCGAATACGAAGAAGAATCCAATTGTCACGGTACGAGTGGCGTCTGACGACAATGATGCGTCGCCAGCCAGGGAAAACGCCCCCGGCGGCGTTACTAGAACGCCAGGACTGACATTGGACTTTTCATCTACGATAATTTTGAGAGTTGCTTTAGCTCCCCAAGTGGCGAGCCAGCCAACTGGGTTAGCATTCTTTTCCTGGTACTCGACGATGACATCGTAGATCGCCTTGCCCAATTCACACTTAACCTGGTTGGCAATTCTATTGACAAAGATTCCCGTGTCGTAAGGCGTCTCAGACCGCGGATCAATTTTCGGAACAACCCAGCCACATCCGTTCAAGCTCGCAGCAACGAATGCCACGCATATTGCTCGGCATTGCAAGCCTATGATCATCTCTGCCCCCACGAAGCGCCGAGGACGCTCTGACTAGAGATCTTGTTACCTTCTCATCATGCTTTAGTTGAGACTTCTTCCAATTCAGAGTCCGAGTAAGGCTCGCAGTCAGGATTCATTGACTTATGGCCGCCATGGTTCGAGCAATTCTGACCAATATCAATAAATTGCGCGGGACATAGGCAATGCCGTTTGACTTCGGAAATAACTCGGCGCACCAGCGAACCTTCTGCCGACTAAGGTGAAGAGCGCATCTACAACTTCAAGAAGAGAATGAGTAACAACGTAGGTTTAGCTTCGCCTCGCTGTCAAGTTGCAATTATGAGTAACAGACCTTTGGTTAGGCCAAAACTATGTTTGCACCGCAGCGAGAGCGGGTTGCACCGAACTCCAGATGCGTGCGTGCGCCTTCAAATCGGGAAGATGGGCCAACTCGGCGAGCGTAATTCCCGAGATACAGGCCGCGCACTCATTCGCCCAATGAACTCAGCACTCTCGGCTTTCCCCGAGCCGGTCGGCTAGGCCGGGGGCGGAAAAGGTTGCTATTTCTCTGACAGCCGCGGGATGAGCCCACGACCATCTATGCAAAAGGAAAGGGAGAGCAGCCTTAAAGGGCTAAGTGAAGCGCAACACATCGCGCGCCCTTCTGAGGCTTGATGCATGGAAATTCGTCGCTCTGAACCGCCCCGGGTTTGCCGGAGGCTATTTGGTTTAAGTTATGCCGCCATGGCCGGTTGTTCCAGCATGGCGTAGTAGCGTTGCTCGGCTTCGGCTGGCGGGATGTTGCCGATGGGCTCCAGGAGCCGTCGGTTGTTGAACCAGTCCACCCATTCCAGGGTCGCGAACTCGACGGCCTCGAAGCTGCGCCACGGCCCGCGCCGATGGATCACCTCGGCCTTGTAGAGGCCGTTGATGGTTTCGGCGAGAGCGTTGTCATAGGAATCTCCGACACTACCAACGGAAGGCTCGACGCCAGCTTCAGCCAAGCGCTCGGTGTACTTGATAGAGACGTATTGGCTACCCCTATCGCTATGATGCACGAGCCCGCCGCGGTGGACCGGTCGGCGATCGTGCAGGGCCTGCTCCAGCGCATCGAGCACGAAGCTGGCGTGCGCCGTGCGCGAGGCCCGCCAGCCCACGATCCTGCGGGCATAGGCGTCGATGACGAAGGCGACGTAGACGAATCCGCTCCAGGTCGCGACATAGGTGAAGTCGGAGAGCCAAAGGACGTTCGGCCTTGGCGCCCTGAACTGGCGGTTGACGTGATCCAGCGGGCATGGGGCGGCCTTGTCGCTGATCGTGGTCTTAACCGGTTTGCCGCGGATAACCCCCTGCAAACCCATGTCCTGCATCAATCGCGACACCGTGCAACGAGCAACATCGAAGCCTTCTCGCTTGAGCTGCCGCCACACCTTGCGCGCGCCGTAGACGGAGAAGTTCTCATCGAAGACGCGCCGAACCTCGATCTTCAGCGCGGCGCCCTGCCTGGCTCGCGCCGACAGCTTGGCAGGATCGCGCCGCTTGGCCACATGGGCATGGTAGGTCGAGGGGGCGATCGGCAACACCTTGCAGATCGGCTCGACCCCATGCGCCCCACGATGATCGTCGATGAAGGCGATCATGGCTTGGACCGGCGGTCGAGCTCCGCCATCGCAAAATAAGCGCTTGCCTTGCGTAGGATCTCGTTGGCCTGCCGCAGCTCACGGTTCTCCCGTTCCAGGGCCTTCAGCTTCTCGGCCATCTCAGTCGGGACACCGGCCCGCTGCCCGCTGTCGATCTCGGCCTTCTTGACCCAGTCATGCAGCGTCTGCGCTGTGCAGCCGATCTTGGCCGCAATCGAGGTCACTGCCGCCCAGCGCGACGGGTGCTCGCCGGCGTGATCCAGAACCATCCGAACCGCACGGTCGCGGACTTCAGGCGAAAACTTGTTCGTGGTCTTGCTTGTCATGGCTCCATCCTCTCAGGAGTTGGAGCCTCCGGCAAACCCGGGGCGGTTCACTCCTTACACTCGATAACCTTTCGCTATTATTTTCACAGTCGTCGGGATCTGGGCAGATCAGGGGGGAGAATATAAGCGGTGGAATGCCTGTATCGCGGCGGATATCGTGCTGCAGCGGTAAGCGCAGGGCTCGCATTGATGCCGACGAACTAGCGCAGTGAGGTCGGGCTCAAAACTGATGACCTTCTCGACCGCTGCAGTATCGCGCTGCTCCGAGCCGCACTCAAGGAAGGCGCAAAACAACCGCTACATGACTTCACAGTATTCGGCCCCATTGTGTTTGCGCGCTAGGGTGTTTCTTGCGCTACTTGGCTTACTTCCCAATGTGATTTTCAAATATGAACCCTGTCCAAAAATCGAGTGCTTCCGAGAACACCTGATCGGCAGCGCGAGTATTTCCGTCGTCCACGAAATGGACGCTCCATCCAGCATCTTCTTCGCAGCTAACCACCACTTCGACCTTAGGATCGCGAAAGGTATTCACTTCGGAATGCTTAGAGGCTGTTGCGGCGTATCGACACAAATATAGCGCACGACATTTTTCCCTGCCGTGGGCCTGCAGATCGCCGAGGGAGCGAACACCGAGCGCCTTTCGTTGGTCTGCCGTCATGTCTTTGAAGACCCAGTCGCCGAGATGCCAAGCGGTGACAGCGGCATTGAAGGCGCTGTCCTTCAGTTGATCTACAAGCTCCACCATTGCGGCTAGGTCTTCTTCGTCGCGCCCAGCGACTTCTCGATAACGATCCAGTTCTCGGTGCAACTTGTCGAGCATTTCCCGACAATCCAGAAATGCGAATGTTTGCTCTCGACTTGGAAGAGGCATGCTCAAGTATCCTTTATGGGTCAGTCCAGTCCAGCATCACAGAAAGGCACAAATGCACGGCGGGCCGATTTGTTTGACAAGACTCTGCATTATCGATTGTTGGGGCAACTCGATATGTTCAAAGTCGCTGACGCTGCTGCGCCTGAGCGCGTCCGAGATGCTGGAGAGTTGCTTCATGAGAGAGACTCTAAGACGGCGAGCGCCTCGCCAACGCTTGTCACGGCCACACGGTAAAGACTTGCGCTCTCAAGCTGCGGTTCAATTCGCAATGATGAGATGCGACCGTATGTGTTTCTCTCATTGGGAAACGGAACACTCTTCGTGATCGGAGCACCGTTAGCTTCAGCAGCCGCCCTGACTCGCTCATCCTCTGGGAGCCACAGCGTTATCTGAGATATCGTTACTCTCTCGAAAGCGAAAGCCCGGCCAGTGCTAGTCCGGAAAAAACAAAGATACTGCACGGGTTCACGATACTTCTTGAACTTTGGATTTGCTGCCACCGCAGCTTCAATGGCTAGACCAAGTTCACTGGGAGACTTCATTCTATTCCTTTCGCTGTAGAGAGCGGACCAAAGAGCACAACTTTCTGAGGAACGCGAATGGCAACTTTGGAGAAAAGGTTCCATTCAGCGGAGCGCCGCGTAGCTTACGTCATTTGACGCGATGAACAGCGTGGCCGACTTGACTCGCCCTGTTTCTTAGGATTTGGACTCTACCTCTTGCCCTAGCCTCGACGAAGTGTACTAACGTGCGCGCGCTTTTTAGATCGTGCGCTTTTGCCAGACGGAACCGCCCTGTCCCGTCTGTAAGCGTAAGCGCCGATAGTGCCAGCATTACCTCGTCCGCTGAGGAACACTCGCAAGGCACCCATCCGTCGCGATCAATTAGACGCCGCTGGAATTCGGCAGTTGGCTCGCCAGCTTCGCCGCGAGAATTTCCGGCTTGAGGTGGGTGTATCGCATCAACATGCGGAGGTCCTTATGCCCACTGATCGATGCGACCTCCGCTGGATTCAGGCCCATTTCAAAGAAGCGACTTACTGCTTCGTGACGAAGATCATGGAATCGCAGGCTGTAAATACCTCCGCAGCCCGCCCGTTCGGCACGTCGTTTGCATCGCTCCCACGCAAGCCGAAAGCCGTTGGCAGAAGTCAAGAACGCTCTTTCAGAGTTGGCAGCGAGACTCCTGCGCCCCCGAAGTATTTCTCTCGCGCGCTCAGTCAAAGGGATAGTTCGCGGCATCCCTGTCTTTGTTGTCGGTATGTGTAGCACTCCGGTATCTAAGTTTACGTCTTTCCATCGAATGGCGAGTAGTTCGCCGCGTCGCATGCCTGTTTCAATGGCCAAATGGATAGCATCTATAAGCAACCTGTTCGCGACCGTTTTGCAGGCTGTCCGCAGCCCTTCAAGTTCGCCACGCTCCAGCCTACGCTCTCTCCCAGCAGGAGCTTTCGGCTTTCTTACCGAGGCAATTGGATTTTCTAAGGAGCTAAATTCCCATTCGCGTCGCGCGGTTTCAAAAACCGATCTCAGCAATCCCAGCTCTCTAATTACTGTGCCTGGGCCAACCAAGCGCAACCGATCATCCCGGTATTCGATAAAATCGCGAGTATGTATTCTTGAAATGGGAGTGTCGGACCACTTTTGCCGGAGAAAAGAATCAATACGCTTTCTCTCGGATTCGATACCTCGCTTGCCTATGGTTACGTTGTCGCGGTACCGTATCAACAGGTCCGCGACAGTTACTTTGGAGAGCGCGCGAACGTCATTAGGTATTAGAGTTCTGTCCAATTCGATCTCTACGTGCCGCGCCCATCGTTGAGCGTCGCACTTCGTCAGAAATGATTGAGTACGAGATTGGTAGCCCAATCGGCGGACTTGGACCTGCCACTTACCATTTCGTAGACGGAGACTGGCCATCGGAGACTACTCCTTGTTGTGTCGTTCCGGTCAAGATTGAGCGGCTCTTTGCCAAGGATCACCCTGGACAACGAAAGCAATGAGCTGAACCTCGATGTTAGGAGCGATAGTTGCACCTGTACGCGTTTACGTGCACGCCGAGAGCTTCGAGATGTAAGATTCAACCGTCGAACGATAAGCTTTTCGTAGAAAGCTTGCCGAAGTGCAAAGGCGCTAAATTTCCGGTTGCATATCGATCAAAGCGCTCTAGAATCGATTGATATTCATTCTGAGTGACATGGCAGGCAAGCAAGCCAAGACACTTTCGGCCGATCATATCGACGATCTCCTCCTTTTCGCCGAGCGCTCTCGCCATCCGTTACGCAACCGTTTGATCGTTCTGCTTTCGGTTAAGGCCGGTCTTCGCGCTGCAGAGATAGCCAAACTGACCTGGGATATGGTGCTCGACCCGAGCGGCGAAGTCGGCAGCACTATCGAGCTTCAAGACAAGATCGCAAAGAAGCGTAGCGGGAGATCCATTCCGCTGCACGCCGACCTGCGAGAGGCGCTCTCCGCAGTAAGGCAGTTAGGCGTAAATCAAGGGCCGGTCATTCGGTCACAGCAAGGCGGCGCAATGACGCCGCTTAGTATCGTTGTCTGGTTTCACCGCGCGTTCAAGACGCTGGATTTGAAAGGCTGCTCGTCGCATTCGGGTCGCAGAACGTTCATCACCCGCGCCGCTCGCCTAGTGCACAAGGCTGGTGGTTCCTTACGGGATGTTCAATTGCTCGCTGGACATCGCTCGATCCAGACCACGCAAGGCTACATCGATGGCGACACGGATGCACAGAGGGCTTTGATATCTCTGATCTAGAACCGCGTTCGTCCAATATACGACTGTCCCGACAGGTGGCGGCAAAGCCGACTGCCCCCGTTACGAAGCTTCGTGAAGCACGCAATCACGCCGATGCTTTCATTCGCGCGGTCTGCACGTTCGCTGGATCACTCTCGCTACTCGATGAGATCGATGACGAGTTTCGCCGCTCGGGCCTCGATCAAGCTGTCGCGTCGGGTGAAACATCGCCCATTTTTGATTGGCTCCTGACGGCGTTCAACTTTCAGGGCGTCTCGGATCAAGCGGCCCGGAGCTACATGGAAAAGCATGGGAGCGCGTCCTGGGCCAAAATGGAGGCGAGCGTCCAAGCTTGCCCCTCCTGCCCAAAGCTCCAAAGTTACTGGAACTATGAAGGCTGCCGGTACGACAAGGGCAGCTTCACCTGCGCCGAGCCCGACCACATCGATGCCTGTCCAGTACCTCGGGCACGACTGCGCAACGGGAGGCTGAATCAGACAGCGGCCTCATTCTTCCTCTTCGTCAGAGACATCGCTGGTGGTGATCTCGTCGGATGGATTGATACCCAATTGGAGACGGCCAGAGAATCCACGAACGCCGATCTCGAAGCTGCGAGGCAGGAAGCCTTAATTGGTCCCCTCCGAGGCATTTTTGGCGTCGCCGACAAGGTTCTGACCAACGCCCTGTCATGGCTTATGATAGGCGCGCGCGACCAACGACCCATCTGGTTCGAAACGGGAAAGGCCATGGTGGTTGTGGACCGGCTTGTCCATAATCACTTGTTTCGGACGGGCATAATGGAAGCTTGCGGCATTCCCCATCACTACGGCCGCGGGTGCTACGCCGAAGGCGGCTGTGCCGAGATCATCCGAAGTGCCGCAGATCGAATTGATGCACGCAGCTTTAATCCGAATTTTCCGAAAGTCTTCCCGCGTTTCGTCCAGCATGCCGTCTGGTCGTTATGTGCAGCGGACCGCTTAGACGTGTGCAACGCCAATCGGATTGACGACCAAAAGCCTTGCCAACTCAGCTACTGCCAACTGTTTCGACTCTGCGGTCGAAAACCGCTAAAAGCGACGTAAATTCAGATATTTATCGCAATTATCAATGCTTGTTCTTGGCCAATAATTAGCCTATACTGTATAAGCAAGGTCGATTCACGACTTTGCTCATTTTAGACTTGGAGATACTTCCGGGAATACTTTTGCCCACCCTTCGGGTCTGAAATGGCCGTTCCACTCGCGAATTAAGGGAGCCCTTGGCTCCCTTTCGCATTTCTAGGAGCTGCTCAATGGGCAAGAAAACTGGGAAGACCGAACCGGCAAAGGCTGATCCGGTCTACGTCATAGGAATAGACGCAAACGGTAAGCCGCGCGGCGCTCGGTTCGCCGAGCTGAAGGACAGCATCGTATCCGCGGCCATGGATCTCAAGTGCCGCGTGCTGATCAACCCACCGGAAGCAGTGTCAGCACTGGGTATGAAGCTTCCAATGGGACGAGTGTACGGAGGCGGCAAGGTCGTAAAGCTGTTCGTCCCGAATATCAGGCGTGAACTCTACGACAAGATACTGGAAGCGGCGGGGCCGCTTGCAGAGGAGCCCGCCGCCGAAAAAGCATATGCATCGGAGCAGGCATCCGAGAACACTCAGGCAAAAGGCGAGACGGATGCTGCGACGGACGACGTAAGGTGCATCTCTCCGGTAACATCGGGCTTGCCGCGCAGTTGGGAGGAAATCACCGTCGGCCACATGGTGCTGGCCCACGAGTCGCCTGACGATGGCTGGTGGGAGGCGGTGGTTATAAATCGCGAGGACGAGATTCTGACCTTGCGGTATCGCGACGCACCCAAGCTGCCGAAGTTCATCAGGCACATCAACACGGTCGCGTTGGTCAACCCCGGTCCCGGCTGATCTACCCACCTCGTCTGCAAATTGGCTCGGGCTGCGGCCCGGGCCAAGCCCCTATCCATGCGCCGGACAGATTCCGGCATTCCCCCAAACATCAGCGGAGAAAGCAACCATGTCGGTTGAACGGATTCGTGCGCTCAATGATCAACTTCGAACGACCCTCACGGGCGGCAAGGCGTTCATGACGCCCGGCATTGCCGCGCTCGGACCAGAGGCCGTTCAGCGTCTCGTGACAGCTATAGCGACGTTCGACGATTTCTGTATGGCCAACGATCCGCACGGCGAGCATGATTTCGGTATGTTCGAGTTCGAGAGTTCGTCCATAATTTTCAAAATCGAATACTTCGACACGAACTTTGAATTCGGTTCACCTGACCCAGCCGACCCCGCTGTCACTCGGCGGGTGATTACCCTCATGCTGGCCGACGAATATTAAGAGTGATTCAGTCGGGCTTGATTGCGGAGAGCCGCTTGATGGCCTCGCGAGGGTCGAACCCGATTGCTTCAGCAAAGGCTAAAAGCTCGACCACATCGACCTTTCTTTGACCTCCTTCGACCGTGGCAACGAAGGATTGATATCGACGGAGCTTCTTCGCGACCTCGGCCTGAGTCAGCCCAGCCTGCTTCCGCCTTTCGACTAGGAAGTCCTTCAGGGCTTGATGTCTTGAAGACCGGAGTGTCCGGGACATGATCGACCGCTCTAACGAGAGGGTCGATCAAATAATCCGATTTACAGATTATCTAAAAACCAGATATTTTCTGCACTGAGATCGCGACTTTAGCTCGGTTTCGAGCACCAACGCCGCCCGCAGCCCATTGATGACTTACTACTACAGCGCGGCGTTCGGGGCCAAAAATTCTAGGAAAAAACTTCAATCTCCTCCCTCGCTAGGAACAGACATGGCGATAAATGCTAAAATGACGACTGCTGTGGCTTTGGCGTGCTTCTTGGGCACACTCGTCGGGATCAATTCGCAAGCTATAGCCAACGAAAAGGTCCACTACCCTAACGTAGTATTACCGGGCGCAATGATCGATCCAGTGACCGTTCGCGCTGAAATATACCGCCCGCGTGGAAATGGCGCGTTCCCGGCGGTCATCGTGTTGCACGGGTGCGGCGGCCATGACGCTCATCACGAGCGTTGGGCTGAACGGTTGGTATCGTGGGGGTACGTCGCCGTTGTCGTCGATAGTTTTGCCTCACGTGGTTACGGCAGTATTTGCAAAGAGACCACCGCTGTCACTCCCGAGATGCGCGTCTCCGACATCTATGGAACGGCGGAGTATCTGCGGAAACTGCCAAATATTGACAAGGATCGGATGGGCCTGCTTGGCTTTTCGCATGGTGCTTGGACAATAATGAAGGCGATTCAAGAGAAGTATCAACTCAAGCTCTTCGGCATACGGACGGCGGTAGCTTACTATCCGTATTGTAATCCAAAACTTGATGTCAGGATTGACATCCCCCTGCTCGTTCTCATGGGCGAGGACGATGATTGGACTCCTGCTGCGCTATGCCACGAACTGCAGACCGACGAAGCCCTGAAGAAGGGCGCTCCAGTTGAGATGATCTTCTACCCCGGAGCGTACCATGGCTTTGACCGACCTCAGGCTGTCAGCGAAGTCAGCGGCTGGAGTGTTGGAGGCGGCGTGAAGAAACACAAGATGGGAGGCAATCCAAAAGCCGCTGAGGATTCCTTTGAGCGGACAAGAGAATACTTTGCTCGAAGGCTCGATAAAACTGCGCGATAAATCGGTCGGCCGCGAAGCGGCGCGTCGCCGCGGCAAGGATGCCCTACGTTCCGAAGGCGCTTCTCAAGCGAATGATCGCTTAATCGACGTACAAACGGCCCACGACCGCGATGTCGGCGATAGCACGCAGATTGCCAACCTCTGCCCTCGCCGCCATCTTCACAAGCCGTTTACTCGGACGACCAGCTTCGATTTGCTTAATAGCCCTATAAAGCGCTTTGGCAAACGCCCGCGCGCTATCCTCTAGAACGTATTCGCCATAATCTCCCGGTCCCCTTCGTCACCGCCCCTGATTCTTCCGTATTCCAACGTGCAACCGAACTCGCGTGCGACTCTTGAACGGCTTGCCAGAGTGCACGTGGATGTTAGCCATTTCCCCTCGAGGGGACAGATATAGTTCTCTCTCTGAAAGCCTCGTCAGCAATTCCCCCCGAACTTTCAAGCGAACGGTCCTAATAGTCTTCTAGGCCGTCAAGACACGTATGACGGCCTAGAACTATCGATCTTTAGGACGACCCCTCCTTCCAAAATCAAGACGCTGGCGGGACCCTTAAAGCTCCGCAAGCTCGTTTAGATCGTTTTCTAGCTCAAATAGTTCAGCTTCTAAGTCAAACAGCTCGTCGCCATCCCCAATGACATCTAGTAGGTCAGTGAACTGTTTGGCATAACCCGCCATACGTTCAGTGAAATCACAGATAAGAGGTAGGAGCTGAGCTATTTTTTGCATTTGCACCGGCGGCGATTGCCGCCGAAGTAAGGTTTCCTCCAACGCTTTGAGGCGGTCTTGCATCTCACGGGACGCGGAGTCAAAACCTGCTAGAAAATAGGTCATATCGACGGCCCAGCCGCAGCTATCGTCGAGTAATATAGACGCACGCTTGATTTTCTTTCTAAGGTCGCGCGGGTCCAGCGCGGTCTTCACACTCGCCTTTTTCTTTGATTCCTTTCGTTCCCGACGAACTCTTTTTTCTTTCCACATCATCTCAATCTCCAAATTGATGCGCGGCACGTGCCGCATTATTCATTTACAAGTTTGGAAATGGGCTCTGGGGAATGCCATCCGGCCAACCTGCGGTGACTTTATCGCGGATACCACGAACAATCGAAGCGCCCGATAGGCATTGAGCCACGCCCGCCGTCGGCCGTTATCGTTGGAGGCGCTTGGATAAATCGCAAGGATAGTGCGGACGACTAATTCAAAACCAGAATTGAATCTTCATCCATTCGGCCACTTTTGAACGCCTTCAGCGCATAGTCGGCCATGGTCCCGTAGCTGACCGGCGTCACGTGGATCCGCGCCAGTCGATCATTTAGATAGAACCTACTTCGGTCGCGGAAATGCTGATCGAGAGGCACCTTCAACCTCGATTGAAGACCCCACAATCTGTTCTGAATCCCACTCGGTAGGATCGCCGGGCTTGGACGGGGCAGCAAAGCGACGATGTTGAAGTGAAGGCCATCATTCGCGACAGCAAGACGGTTCGGTTCACCTTGATTCCACTTGAACACCGGCAAGTCAGGGCCCCCAACGAAGATCGGCCGGAGGTGAGCCCAGTTACGATGGTTCGGACGATGGATCATGTGCTTGGCGAGAGTCCAATGCACGCGCTCCACTTCTTGCCGCATAGTATCCATATGGTTCTGACGTGAACCCGGCAATGGGTTGAACATGAAGTTCACGA
Source organism: Bradyrhizobium sp. F1.13.3 (assembly GCF_040548265.1). NCBI lineage: Bacteria > Pseudomonadati > Pseudomonadota > Alphaproteobacteria > Hyphomicrobiales > Nitrobacteraceae > Bradyrhizobium > Bradyrhizobium sp. F1.13.3. The sequence goes on from NZ_JBEPRI010000013.1 coordinate 186,864, forward strand.
AGTATCCTTCGCGCCCCTCGTCCATCTTTTCAGCTATCATGCTTGAATATGCTTCCACTATGGCTTCTCTATAATGAAAGCCATAGGTAGGTTGATGTTGTGTCATCGTTGGTCCGTTGATGTTGTGATTTGAATGATCTATTCAGACATGACTACCCATATGAAGAGGGTGATTTCTCCATGTTGAAGTACCGCGCATCGGGACAACCACTGAGCGCGTCGGCTATGTCATTCTGAATTAGCTATTTACAAGATTGCCCGTCGGACACCGCGAGCGTACTAGCGGATCATCGAGCGCAGGTGCGGGCTGCCCTGTTCAAGATCCCATACGGCGTAGGCGGGCGTCATTCCCCTAGTAAGGTCGATCAGCCCCGGTCGCGCTTGTCAGCACAACCGCGACCTCGATCTTTCAAGCCACAGCCAGAATAGCCAACGACGGCCTAAGAGGTCCTATCTGCGCACGCCGTGCGCGGCGAGCCATCGGATCGCGACTGAGGGCTTCTCCTACGATTTCACTGGGGTACCAGTCCGCCCCCTTCAAGCTATGGCAACGCAGGCGGAGAGGACATGTCCTCTCCGCCTGCCGAGCGGCGATAGGTTTAGTTTAAAGGTCGGCGAAGTAGTCGGGATCGAACGGCTTCCCGCGTTTTGGCGCTGTATCTCTCGGATTTGGTTGTGCACCGGCAGAAGAAGCCAGTTCTGCGTCGGCAATAACCGGCTGCAGTCGCATCCAATTTTGATCGCGATTTAAAAAGAACCATTTCGGTTTTTCACGCGGCCCCTTGCGTTTCGACTCGTACCCAAGCCCCTTGAGCGTCTTTCGAACAGCACTTTTTGGGAAGCCACGCGTTGCTGCGATGCCGAACAGATGCTCCTTACGTATCTCACCCCGTCCCCGAAACACGTCGTGAACGAACTCGACGATATTCACCCGGGCTAGGAGCGGTGCGCGGCGAATCGTTTCGATGAGCCGTTCTCGGTCTACAGCGGGCAAATGACGCCATGCGTCGCGACACTCCTGTTTCCACAGAGCGAGCATTTCATCGAACGTCGTCGTCCTCTGCCGCTGTTGGGTTTGCCTCACCGCTTCCTTGGCGACCCGGCTGCCAACTGATGACTTCGCTGCGCGGTTCAGTGGAGCGCTTAGTGCTTTTGCAATCGCGGCAAATTCGGCAGCCTTTTTGAGCTGCGCATCGCGCCCGCCAGCCTCCTCGATCTTCAGAAGCGCTCTTTGGTTGTTGTCCAAACGAGCGTCTCTTGCAGCCCGCTTGGCCTCTGGCGTGATTTGGCTGATCTTGATCGCCCGATCAATGATCTTGCGGCGCGCTGCCACAGAGCGGCCAAGTACCGGCAGCTCACGAGCGGCAAGTGCAACGCCGCCCGGGGGCCGTCCAACTTTGCTTTTCTGGCCAACTTGGCCAGAAATGTTCACTTTGGCTGAAGCGAGGTTGAGATAGGCGACGAGCTTTTCCGCTTTTTGAAGAACAGTCAGCGTTTTCCGGAAAAGGTCTTCGCCCAATCGGACTAGTTTAGCCTCCGTGTCGTCGCCGTCCAAAATAGAACACCAAATCCTTTGTCTACCGGCCCTTTTGATGGCCTCAAGACGATGCGCTCCGGCAACAAGAACGAACTTTCCTTTGTTTTTGCCGCCTCGCTGGTTTGGTTCGGCACGACGAATGGCAATGGGGTGCAGCAAATCGTACAGAAGTATGGACTCCCCGATGTCAGCGACGACGTTTTCGTCCAGCTTGTCTAGTTCCTTGGGAATCAAGATGCTGGCAGTGCTGATCAATTGGTATCTACCTTCTCGATGGAGATCGCGCGTTTCATCGGCGCGCGCCGTTCCCGCAATCCGCACTCGGGAAGTAAGCTCGCGGCGGTGGCTCCTTTTTCCAAACCCCGAGAATTTCCCTTTCTCAAAAAGATCGTCTACCCATTTCTGGGTCTTCTTGTTCGGTGCCATTTCAATCTCCTCAATCGCTAACAGGTTTCCATTGGCGCGCGAAAACGAGGCCGTCGTCTTCACGCGCGGCTTGTCGCCAGCAACGACCGCCAACACATGGCCCATCTGATTGAGTTGGAAATCTACGGAGCACATGCGTAGTCGGCCGCGGCTTAGCGGTGGGACTTCCACGTGACTGGCGCTATGGCTCAGTAGAGAAAGGATGAGACTATCGGCGTCTGTCTAATTTACGCACGCTCTCCTGATAGGAAAAATAGCACTGCCCCGCTGCAAATCAATAGGGCGGCCCACGACCTTCCCGATGATCGCCGTTTGCCTCACCGTGTTTGACGATCCCCAGGTCTGAAACCGGGTGAGCGTCGTCCCACTTTCCGCTCCTTAGGACGCGCGGTAATCTGTTGTTTTGCTTGACTTTACTGCCGTTTTTAGACTAACTTAATCGCGCGTCTATACCCGACGCTGAAATCCTACTGAGTCTTAAGACCAGTCACACCCAACTTCGCCGCAACTGACGGCGACGGCTGACTGGTTATGGATTTGACTCTAGGGAATGTCGCGCCTGACGCCCCCCTCCGACTTTCAATCGCAGCAAAGTTAGCCTTTCCCGACGGCTCAATGACCGCATCTGGATTGCGGCGCGAGGCCAATCGCGGACGGCTGCGCATCGAGCGCGTCGCCGGGAAGGACTTCACCACACTCAACGAGATCAAGCGAATGAGGGAGCTATGTCGCGTCCCTGCAAGGGAGGCGGGCATTGAAAGCCCGTCACCTAACCCATGCGCATCATCAGGATCGGAGGTCACGGTTTCACCGCAAGACGCGCTGCGTGCGCGTCTCAAACAAAGCCGTTTGCACGAACAGAGCAAGCCTTAGCGATCCGATAAATTTGTCACTCGTCTACCAAACATCACGAAGCGGAAAAGATGCCAAACATCAGCAAGGGACCTCGTCTCTGGAAGCGCCCCTCCGAGCCGGGACGCCAAGCACTATGGGTCGTCAAGGACAAAGGTAAGCGTATCTCCACGGGATGTGTTGCCAAACCATCTGAGGCCCATCCGCCAGAAGCGGCAGAGCAATTTCTCGCCAACTACATTGCGGCAAAGTACGCTCCTGAACGTAAGATGAAGGACGTGGATCGCATCCTTCTGGCCGATGTTTTGTTGATCTACCACACCGACCGCCGCGACCAATTTGAAGACAAGCTGCAGCAACGTCGTTTCGATGCATCTATCGGCCGCCTCAACGAATACTTTGGCAACTACAAGCTTAGTGAGATGTCTCAGGCTCTGACGGACGGCTATGTGAAGCATCGAGGTGGTCCCGGCGGTGCGCGTCGAGACCTTGAGAATCTCAGGACTGCAATCAATCATCACGCCAAACAAAATCTCCACCGCGCGGTCGTCACGGTGTCGCTTCCGCCGAAAGGTCAGGCGCGAGAAAGATGGTTGGAGCGAAGTGAGGCGGCTCGATTGCTGTGGGCAGCCTGGAGGCACCGCGAGGAGCAGACCATTCATCGTGGCAAGAACAAAGGAATCAAAATCAAGACCGGCAAGCACACGCTTCGCCATCTTGCCCGCTTTGTCCTGATCGGCCTGTATACCGGAACCCGAGCTGCCGCAATTGCGGCTGCTTCACCAAAGCGCGAGGAAGGCCGCGCATACGTCGATCTGAAAGCCGGGATTTACTATCGGCTCGCCCGTGGGAAGCGCGCCACGAACAAGCGGCAGCCCCCCGCCCCACTCCCTGATCGCCTCATGGCTCACATGCGCCGATGGGTGGACAAGAAGATTATCACGACGTGCTTCGTGGAGTGGAACGGGAAGCCCATCAAGTCGGTGAAAAACGCCTTTGCCCGGGCGGTGGAGGTCGCCGGGCTAGACCTCACCGACGGCAACGTGACAGCACATACCTTGCGTCACACAGCAGCAACTTGGCTAATGCAGCGCGGCGTCGATCCGTGGGAGGCCGCAGGATATTTGGGCATGTCGGTCAAGGTGCTGATCGAAACCTATGGCCACCACCATCCTAACCATATGCGTGGCGCTGCCGATGCAATCACCAGAAAAGGCCGAACGCCTTCTGTTCTCACTGCTCGGTCCGCGGACCGCTCGCGGACCGTTTGACCGTGAACAAACGCGAATTTTGCGAATGAACGCTCTCGAAAAGTGACGATAAATCAAGCCCACCAAGCCCGACTAGACCGCTCATAACGGTCTGGTTGCGGGTTCGAGCCCTGCCGGGTCCGCCAGCCTTCGCTCGCTTCGCGAGCTTCGGCTCGGCAAGCCGGAGCCATAAATGACAAGCGAAGCGGGCGAAGGCCGCCGCGCCAAAGCCCAACAATCAATTGCTTGAGCCGTTACCAAATTTTCCGGTGGATCGGCTGATTTTGTTGGTGCCAGACATGCTCAGGATCGCGACACTCTCCGTTGCGACACGCGATCTCCGCGGGCGCATCCGGCGGCGGATGTGTGGCGCCGCTTCGGCCTCTCTCATGTCGGGACTGAGTATGCGAAAGCTTCTGGCGATTTTGGTGATCTCGTGCTGGGCCAGTTTGGCTTACGCACAAAAGGCCGACCTTATTGTCACGAACGCAAAGCTCGTGACGCTGGATCCCGCATCGACGATCGCGCAGGCTCTCGCAGTCCGCGACGGCAAGATCGTCGCGATTGGCGGCAACGATGCCATGGAAGGCCTGATCGGGCCCGCGACGCGCCGTGTCGACGCAGGTGGACGCACCATCATTCCGGGATTGATCGATTCCCATATTCACGCCGTGCGCGCCGGCCTCACCTACGCAACCGAGGTCAACTGGATCGGCGCGAAGACCATTGGCGAGGCCATGGAACGCTTGCGCCAGGCGGCAAAGGCGCGCCCGGCGTCCTGGATCATCGTGGCCGGTGGCTGGAGCGAATTGCAATTTGCGGAGAAGCGGCGGCCAACGCTCGCCGAGGTGATGTCGGCCGTTCCCGACAATCCGGCTTACATCCAGTTGTTCTATTCGGCGGTGCTGATGACGCCAAAAGCGCAGCAAGCGCTCGGGATTTCCGCGGATCAATTGCCGGCCGGTATCACAGCCGCATCGGGCGACAGCACGGGCTGGCTCAACGGTTCCATTGTCAGTAGCTCCGCGCTGTTCGATCGGCTGCCGAGGCCGAATTTCGAAGAGAATGTCGCCGGCACCCGGCAGTTCTTCATGGAGCTCAATCGTCTTGGCGTGACCGGGATCGTGGATCCCGGCGGCTTCAGCATTTATCCCAGCCATTACGCCGCCCTGCAAAAGCTCTGGCGTGACAAATCACTTTCGGTTCGGGTTGCCTTCAGCCTGTTCGCCCAGAATGTCGGCGCGGAATTCGAGGAGTACAAGACCCTCACGCCGTTCCTGCCGATGGGATTCGGCGACGACATGCTGCGGTTCAACGGACTAGGCGAGCGGATCACCGGCGCCATGTACAACAACAATGCGCCCGACGCGGCCGCCAAGGACAAGTTCCGCGAAATCATTCGCTGGGCGGCCAAGCAAGGGCTGACAGTCACCATCCACTGGCAGGAAGACAAATCCGTCCATCACCTCCTGGACCTCTATGACGAGGTCAACAAGGAGACGCCGCTCGCGCCGTTGCGCTGGTCCATCGCCCATCTCGACAACACCTCGCCCGAAACACTGGCGCGCATGAAAGCCCTCGGTGTCGGCTGGACCATGCAGGACGCGATGTATCTCGGAGGCGACCGTATCGTGGCGCAGGTCGGCGAAGCCGCGCGCAGCATGCCACCGATCGTCACGGCGTTGCGCATTGGGGTCCATGTCGGGGCCGGCACGGATGCGCATCGGGTCGCATCCTACAATCCGTTCGTGGCGCTGCAATGGATGCTCGACGGCAAGACCGTCGGCGGACACTCGACGCGCGGCCCGGACGAAACACCCAGCCGCGAAGATGCCTTGCGCCTCTACACCGTGGGAAGCGCGTGGTTCTGCTTCGACGAGACGCGACGCGGCACGTTAGAGCCCGGCAAGCTCGCCGACTTCGCGATTCTCGATCGGGATTTCTTGTCCGTCCCCGTCGAGCAGATCGGCGCCACGGCGTCGCTGCTGACGGTCGTGGGCGGCAAAATCGTCTACGCAGCGGATGCTTTCTCGAGCGCGAAATGAGAGCTGGAGGGCGACCGCGCCGCTCTCACGAGATCTCGGTCTGTTGTCCATTGCGGCGACATTCGCTCTCGGCCCACACATGCAGCTTCGGCGGCCGAGCCGGATGTCATACCAATTTCGCCGCCTGCTATGCCTACGGCATCGATATGGTGATTGTGCACTCAGTGAGCCCGCCCCTTTTTGGGGTACGAAGACTTTGAATTAAGTGCACTGTGACCGTAATCCCTTATTAGAAACGTGAATAAAAATACTCGGCACGATGAGACGTGTTCACCTAGCGCGGCTGCCTTTTCGAAGCTGTGACGGCGAGACCATCGTCGAAAACGCACATAGACCCATGCCGCACACCGGCCCATATTACCCAGGCATCACTTTGTTCGACGAGCAAGGGAGCCACCGCATGTACGCCAACATTCTCTTGAGCACGGACGGATCGGACGTCGCGACGAAGGGCGTTGAGCATGGCATTGCCCTGGCGAAGGCCTTGAACGCCAGGCTGACGATCATCACTGTGACGGAAGCACTGCCGATCGACTATGGGGGCGGACACGACTCGGGATGGATTCCGACGCGGGACGAGATCGATAGCTATGACGCGGCCTGCAAGGTCCGCGCGGGCAAGGTGCTCGATCAAGCGCGCGCGATGTCGGAGCAGATCGGCGCGCCTGCAGAATTCTTGCACGTTCCGAATGCGCACCCCGCGACTGCGATCATTGAAACAGCCAAGCTTGGGGGATACGACCTGATCGTGATGGCCTCTCATGGACGACGCGGCCTCAGGAAGCTGTTTTTGGGCAGCCAGACATCCGAGGTCCTGGTGGACGGCAGCGTGCCGGTGCTGGTGGTGCCGAAGCCGTCATCAGTGTAGGGATTATTGGCACCACTCAGCTGATCCGCTGAACGACCGCACAAGACCGCTCTCCCGCGGCAGGAGCCATCCATGACCAGTGAAAAAGGCCCGAACATCAAGAAGAAGCAGAAATGCAAGAACTGCGAAGGCAAAGGCCTGCTCAAGAAGGGCGACAAGGTGGTGAAGTGCCAGCGCTGCAAGGGCACGGGCGTGCGGTGATGATGAGGTGATGACCTTCCCGCCGCGCTAATTCGCGCGGACGCCACCGGCAAAGTGCTTCTCGAGAGCACCGGACCTGACATCCTCGATTGGCACTTCCTGCCGCAAGGCGCGTTGCGGTCTTTTCGAGGGAGATGCAGATGACCAAGACCGACACGCAGGGCGCAAAGACCGGGACATCGCCGACGGGTTCGGCGGCGCTCAACCCCGGGGATGAAGCCCCTCCGGGAACGACGGGCACGGGCGAAGATGTGTGCCCCGATTGCCATGGCAAGGGGCGGATCGACGGCGCTCCCTGCGCCACGTGCGGCGGCAGCGGGACCGTGATCCGGGCTGTCGGCGGGGCCTGAGCAAAGCGCAGGACGCGGCGATTGAGCCGGGCTGTGACTCTCCACCGCGGCTTCATTGTTCCAGCAACGAACGGCCCGCATCCGTGTTTTCCGGATGCGAGACACAATGAGGCGCGCCATGACCAGGGATCCCGGACTGAAGCCCGACGACTTTCCCATCGAAGCCGACAAGGACAAGCTCAAAACACATAAGGGCGAGCCGGTCGCCTCGGCCGAGTCGGAGAAGATCGCGGATCAGATCGCCGAACGGCTGAACGAGCATGCCCACCAGGAAGAGCAGGATCGTTGGTCGGCTTAGGCACTTTGCCTTGCCGGCAGCAACCCGCAGAGAGCAACGGCTTTTGTAGGAACGACCTTAGGCCGTTGCGTATTGGGCCGCGCCGGGTCCTTGCGATTCCGGCAATGGCGGCCCTGGCTCGAAGCCCCGCCCCCGGGTCACAGGCCGGGACCGCCTGACGGGGATCGGCCCGTCGTCTCAGGCCGGCATCTCAGCCCGGCATTTCAGGGCCGTCTTGGAGGACTGCGCGAGAGACCATGGAGGCGCCCACACCAGGGATGCAAAACCCGCTTCGACAGGCGCGGCTCTACGGCTACCTGATCGAACGCGAGGGCGCGCTGTTTCATCCCGGCGGCAGCCACCCGCTGTGCAGCGCGGGCATGACGCGACGCATGATCGAGGCGGGCTGGCTGGTGAAGGCCGGCGACCGCTACGAGCTGACACCGCAAGCGCAGCAACGGATCGCCCCGGGCGCGATGAGTCCGGGATGACTTAATCGTCGGTGGTGCGGCATTTCCGCTCCCGCGCAGGAACAGGTGCGTCCCCAAATCTTTGCCTCGGCACGGCATGTGACGACGTCAAGCAAAGGAGCGGACATGAAAAAGCTGGTTCTCGCAGGGCTCGTTGCGGCTCTCGCATTCTCCCCTTCCGCATTCGCGCAAGGCGGCGCGGGTGCGTCCAGGACCGGGTCGAGCATCGACTCCTCTGGCACCGGCGGCGCGACGGGAGCGGGCGCCTCCAGCCTCAACACGTCATCGGATAACAATGGCGGCGGCGCGAACGCACCGGCGAAGTCGTCGACGACGCGGCCAGGCGACAACGACACCAGGCAAACGCAAGGAGGCCAACAGGCCATGCCAGGTTCCGGCTCCACCGGAGCGAACCGCAAATAGGCGCGCCGGAACGATTGACCGATTTCGCTCACGCAAAAGGCCCGGATGATGATCCGGGCCTTGTCTCGTCACCACCAGGGATCCCAATAGGGCGGTGGAGCGTAGGCGTAAGGTACATAATAGGCCCGCCGCACGACGCGCGGTCCATAGTAGCCGTAGGGCGGACCATAGTAGCGCGGGCCATAATAGGCGTTGGCCGCCAGACCAGCCGTAAGCGCACCGGCAACAAGGCCGAAGCCGATACCGGGACCTCCCCAATGGCCGTGCCAGCCGCCGCGCCAGCCATGAGCTTCCGCCGGCGAGGCCGCCGCCACAAACAGGGCCGAGATCATCGTGAGGACCAAAGCAAGTTTCTTCATGTGCGACTCCCAGAACTTGGAAACCGACCGCAAAACGCCAAACCGGAATTGAAGTTTCCGGGCGTTTCGGAAAATTTTGCAGCGAGCCGACGGACGCGAATGCCTCCACGAAACGGCAGCGGGCGAGAGCGGTGGCTCCCGCCCGCTTCATGCTTACACTCCATGCTTACTTGCCGTTGATCGCGATCCGCTTCACCTTCTGTTGTGCGGCCGGTGACTTCGGCAGGGTGACGGTGAGAACGCCGTTGTTGAAGGAAGCGGCGACCTTGTCCTGGTCGACGTCATCGACCGGAATGCGCCGCTCGAAACGGCCATAGTAACGCTCGCTGAAGAGACGTTCCTTGTCTTTCGTTTCGCTCTTCTTCTCGCCGCTGATCGTCAGCACGCCATTTGCAAGCTCGACGTTGACGTCCTTCTGCTCGAGACCGGGAAGCTCGGCGACAACCTTGACCTCCTTGTCGCTCTCGTCGAGTTCGACGTTCGGCCAGCCCATTGCGGTCGAGGAGCCGAACGGACTGAGATCGAAGCTGCGGAAGGCGTCGTCGAACAGCCGGTTCATCTCGCGATGAAGCGCAAGCAGCGGATTGCCGGGTTCGCCGCGCTGAACGGCCATGTTGCGTGAGCCGTTGTTCCACGGAATCAGATCGCGTAGTGCCATTGTCGTTTCTCCTTATCTCCTGTCTTGATGGTCGATTGGCGCAGCTCAGCGCGCGGCGATGGCCACGCACGCGCTGCACAGCCCGGACGATCAGCTCGTCAGGCCGCCTGCTTGTGCTCGATTTCGGGTCGGCGTTGCCGGCAGCATCGATCGCGATGCGACGCGGCGGAACGGCGGTCGAAACCAATGATCGAACACCAGAGGGGAGACATATCGTCGTTTCTCATAACCACATCCTCCTGTGAGCAACATGGATTAAGAGCATCACCGGGGCGAGCCCCGATGGCCTCGCCGGACCCTGCTTTGGCGTCCGGCACCGCACTCGCATGCGGTTGCCAAAAGAATTAGGAGGCGGCGATTTGGTTTCAAGAGCCGGTTGCCAAGCGCCCCCCGATGGCGGCCCGAACCTTTTCGAACGCGCGCATTTCGATCTGCCGCACCCGCTCGCGTGAAACGCCGTATCGTGCCGCGAGCTGCTCGAGCCTCAGCGGCGGCTCGGAGAGCCAGCGCGCCTCGAGAATGTCGCGCTCGCGCGGCTTGAGGAGGTCCAGCGCGCCGGCAAGGGCTTCACGCCTCCGTCTGGTTTCTTCCCGCTCGGCGTATTCGGCTTCAGGACTGGACGCGGGGTCGACGAGCCAGTCCTGGACTTCGCCGCCGTCGGCATCGCGCACCAAAGCATTGAGCGACAGGTCGCCGCCGAGGCGCCGGTTCATCTCGATCACGTCGTTCTCCTGCACGCCGAGCCGCCGCGCGATCCGGCTGGCGTGCTCGGGGCGGAGATCACCATCCTCCAGGGCGGAGATTTCCGCCTTGGTCCGGCGAAGCTTGAAGAACAGCTTCTTCTGCGCCCCGCTGTTGGCAATCTTGACCAGCGACCAGGACCGCAGGATGTATTCCTGGATCGACGCCTTGATCCACCACATCGCGTAGGTCGCAAGCCGAAAGCCCCGCTCCGGCTCGAAGCGCTTGACGGCGTGCATCAGGCCGACGTTTCCTTCGGAAATGATGTCCGCAACCGGCAGGCCATAGCCGCGATATCCCATCGCGATCCTGGCAACGAGCCGCAGATGGCTTGTAACCAGATGATAGGCTGCCTCACGGTCGCCGTGCTCGCGCCATCGCTTCGCGTAGGCCATTTCCTGGTCGGGCCGCAGCATCGGAAACTTTCGAATTTCCGCCAGGTAATGTGTCAAGCCGCCCTCAGGCGACAGCATCGGAACAGTTACAGTGCTTCCCATTGCCCACCTCTTCGAATTTGTCTGCTTACGCTCCAAAATCGACATGACAGAAAATGGTTTCGGCCGAGGATGTTACGACCGGTGGGGCTGGCGGCCGAGTTTGCGGCGGCTCCGGCCGCGTCACGAGATAGAGCTCGCCCGCCACCAATAGGAGGGCAGCGACGGCCAGGGCCAACATGCCGAGCACCAGATCGCTGTCGTCATCCATGCGCGTTCGAAAGTATGTCGATGTCGAAGTTCGGCAGCCATCGGCTTTGGCTGTCAGCGCATCGAACGTCGTCACCGGAATTTTGTTCCGGCCTTCCGGCGCTCTCACCCCGCCAGCGAATTCCTCGTCGCGCGAAGAATATCGTCCGACAGCTTGGGATCGTCCACGGCGCGGGCGAGCACGAGGGCGCCGACCATTGAGGCGGCGGCGGCGAGCGCCTTGTCCTCGCGCTGGCGTGGCTTCAGCGTGGAGGCCATCCGGCTGCTCAGCAGGGCGATCGTACCGCGCACGCCGGCGGTGAAGCGCGTCCTCAAGCCGCTGCCTTGACGTGACACCTCACAGGCGAGCGCAGCGAAGGGACAGCCGGCGGCGGCATCGTCGCGATGCCCCGGGGAGAGATACTGCGAAACATAGTCCTCGAGCGCGAAGGCCTCGGGCAATTCCTGGCCTTTGGCCTTGATCGCATGGGCGACCGCTTCCTCGACCAGACGCTCCTTGGAGCCGAACTGGCTGTAGAGGCTGCCGTGCGTCATCCCGGCCGCCTCGGCGAGCGCGTCCACACCGACGCCGGCGATGCCGCGCTCCCGCAGCAGGCGCGAGGCGGTCTCGAGAATATGCTCGCGATTTTTGGCGGCCTGTTCCTTTGAGACGCGCATGGGACCGATCCTTGGACAAGGGATTTGGGCACGGGGCTTGACTTTTATAATTACGATCGTCATCTATATCAATAGTTACGATCGTAATCAAACGATTTCAGACCCGGTAGTGGCGTCGGAGAGGCACTATGAACAGGATTAAACCGAAGATCGCGCTGGTGACCGGCGCCTCCTCAGGCATCGGTCAGGCCACGGCGGAGCGGCTCGCAAATGCCGGCTACAAGGTGTTCGGCACCAGCAGGCGGGGCGCGCAGGCCGGCAAGCAGGCGTTCGAGATGTTGGCCCTCGACGTCACCAGCGACGCATCGGTGGAAGCCGCAGTCGGCGAAGTGATCCGGCGCGAGGGCCGCATCGACCTGCTCGTCAACAACGCCGGCTTCGGCGTTGCCCCCGCCGGCGCGGAAGAGAGCTCGATGGAGCAGGCGCGCGCGATTTTCGAGACGAACTTCTTCGGCCTGATCCGGATGACGCGCGCCGTCGTGCCGCACATGCGGCGCCAAGGCAACGGCCGCATCATCAATATCGGCTCGGTGCTTGGCTTTCTGCCGATGCCCTATGGCGCGCTCTATGCCGCGACCAAGCACGCGGTGGCGGGCTATTCGGAATCGCTCGACCATGAACTGCGCACGCGGGGCATCCGGGTCTCGGTGGTCGAGCCCGCCTACACCAAGACGCCGTTCGACGCGAACTTCATGGAGCCCGACGCCACGCTCGAGGAATATCGCGAGGCGCGCGCCGGTGTGACCAAACGGGTGAACGAGGTGATGACGACGGCCGAACAGCCCGGCGTGGTGGCCGAGACCGTGCTGAAGGCCGCGAGCGCGGCGCGCCCGCAACTCAAATACGCGGCCGGCAGCCTTGCAAAGCGCCTGCGGTTTCTGCGCCGGTTTGCGCCCGCAGCCCTCGTGGATGCCGGAATCCGAAAGGATTTGCGGCTCGATGCGGTGGCGGCGTCGCAGCCCGCCCGCACCGCGCGGGCTTTCTGAGGGGCGCAAGCTTGCCGTCGCGAAGAACCTCCGGACCGAGAAGAAAAATGAAAGCACTCGTCTTCAAGCGCTACGGCAAGCCGGACCAGATCGCGTTGGCCGACATCCCCCGGCCGACGCCGAAGCCGAACGAAATCCTGGTCCAGGTTCACGCCGCGGGCTTGAACCCAATCGACAACATGATTCCGAAAGGGACGTTCAAGCCGATCCTCAAGTTTCAGCTGCCGGCCACGCTGGGGAGCGACCTGGCGGGCGTCGTCGTCGAGGTCGGAAGCCGCGTGACCCGCTTCAAGCCGGGGGACGCCGTCTTTGCCAGCATCTTCGATCTCGGCACCGGCGCTCTCGCAGAATTCGCGATCGTGCCGGAGGATGCCGCCGCACTCAAGCCGCCGAACCTGGACTTCGTGCAGGCGGCCTCGATTCCGATGGTCGGCCTGACATCGTGGCAGGCGCTGAGGGAGCGCATACGGCTCAAGCCGGGCCAGAAAGTGTTCATCCCCGCGGGCGCCGGCGGGATCGGCACGTTTGCGATCCAGCTCGCGAAATATCTCGGGGCAAAAGTGGGGACGACGACCAGCACCGGCAATATCGATCTGGTGCGCAGCCTCGGGGCTGACGAGGTGGTCGACTACAAGATCCAGCAATTCGAGGCGGTGCTGCGGGACTACGACGCGGTGCTGGGTACGCTCAGGGGCGACGCGGTCGAGACATCGCTTCGGATCCTGAAGCGGGGGAGCAGGATTGCTTCACTGGTCGGGCCGCCGGACGCCGCGTTCGCGCGCGCCCGGGGCATGAATGTCTTCATGGTGCTGCTGTTCGGATTGCTGAGCCGCAAGATTATTCGCCAGGCCGGCAAAATCGGCGCGGACTATTCGTTCGTGTTCGTGCACCCGGACGGCAGCCAACTCGCCGAGATCGGCGAGCTTCTCAAGGCGGAGCGTATCCGGCCGGTGATCGACAAGGTCTTTCCGTTCGAACAGGCGAAAGAGGCGCTGGCGTATCTCGAAAGGGGACGAGCTAAGGGGAAAATCGTCGTCCAGATGAGATGAGGGCGTGGATGCGGCCCGCCCAATCGCCTCAGCCCTCTACCCGCCACAGCCGCCATCGTTCCGGCACGCCCTTGAGCTGGTGCATGCCGTGATCCCTGAAACGGATTTCGGACTGCGACGCCAGCAGCTCCTTCACCGCACTCGACACCAGCACCTCGCCGGCGCGCGCCTTTGCGGCGACGCGGGTGCCGATGTGGAAGGCGAGGCCGACCGCCTCGGTGCCGCTCACGGTGTATTCGCCGGCATGCAGTCCGACCCTGATCTCGAGGCCGAGCGTACGCACGGCCTTCTGAAGCGCGGTCGCGCAATTGATTGCGGCAGCCGGCGTCTTGAACGTCGCCAGCACGCCGTCGCCCGTCGTCGTGACCTCCTTGCCGCGCGAGCTCTTCAGCTCCTTGCGGACCGCCGCGTAATAATGGCCCATGATTTTGGTCCAACGGACATCGCCGAGCTTTGCCGCTTTTGCGGTGGAGCCGACGATATCGACGATCAGGATCGTGGCGAGCGCTCGCTTGAGCTCGGTGCTGCCTGCGGCCGGCCGGCGACGGAGCACGATCGCGCCGGCCAGCGGTTCATAGCGATGGTTGCGGCGCCGCGCGATCGCGGCCTTTGCGTAATCCTGGGCACGCTGCGCGCTGCCACAGCGAATTGTCTTCTCCTGCGGCAGACGCGTCCAGTAGACCTTTCGTCCGTCACCGGCGCCCTGGACCTCCACGGCGCCCCACTTCAGGAGGATCGCCGTGCCGACGCGCCGGACACACCACGCCTTCGACGTGTAACCCGATACGTTCGACTGATGGATTCCGATGCGGAGGAATTTTGGCATGAACGTGCGGCCGATCGAAGCAACGTTTGGGCGACCCAGGGTCAAGCGTAGTGACACACTCGCGCATTGGCAATACGATCCCGTCAAGACCTGTTCATTTGAAACCAGTGCATATGCAAAATCATTTTCGCGCTTTTTGTGAAGCCGCCCTGTTGTCAGCCGCGCTCGAAATCGTCGCCTTGCCCGACATGGCGCGTGCGCAGTCGGGGAGCGCCGGCGGCAGCATCGGCAACGACGAAAAATCGCTGTCCGGTTCGCGCGAGACGCCGCGGGCGGCCGAGCCTTCGAAGCCGGCACGACGCAGCAAGCCCGCGGACGACGAGCCGCGCCGCGCGCCGCAAAAGAGCGGCGGAGGCGGCAATCTCGACGGAGCATGGGTCCTGACCAGTGTCGGCGCGTCCTGCGGCACCTCCACCGATACGGTGGTCATCACCGGCGGCCAGCTGGTCGGACAGTACGGCACCGCTCAAGTCAGTCCGAACGGCTCCACATCCGGGGTCGGTGCCGCCGGAAGCCTGACCTGGACCATGTCCGGCCGATTTTCAGGCCGCAGCGGCTCCGGTACGTTCCGGCGATCCGATGGATGTGTCGGAAGCTGGACCGGATCGAAACAGTGATGTTTCCTTGCCTCAGCCCTGATACGCAAACAGCTCGATCGGCTCGCTGAAGCCGCGCACCCCGTGCTCGCCGACACGCTCCAGATCGAACTGGCTGCCAACGAGATCGGCGAATTCGCGTGACAGCAGCACCGTCTTTCCCAATTGCTTGGTCAGGGCTTCAAGGCGCGAGGCCATGTTGACGGCGGGACCGATCACGGTGAAGTCGAGCCGGGTGGACGATCCGATATTGCCGTACATGACGTCGCCGACATGGACGCCGATGCCGTAGTTCAGCGGCGCGCGGCCGGTGCCGTCGTTGCGCGCGTTCAACGCGATCATGGCCTGCCGGGCTTCGGTCACGGCGTGCAGCAGGTTTGCACCGGCATTGGGCTCGCTCAGCGGGAAGATGGCGAGCAGGCCGTCACCGATGAATTTCAGGATCTCGCCGCCATGCCGGGCGATCGGCTCCGACATCGCGTCGAAATAATCGTTGAGCAGATCGATGACGTCGTCCCGCGGCCAGTTGTCCGAAATCTTGGTGAATTCGCGCAGATCGCAGATCATGATCGCGGCGCGCACCGTCGTGCCGGTGCCGCGCCGCGTGGCGCCGGCCAGGATGAGCTCGCCCGCGTGGGAGCCGACATAGGTCTCAAGCAGCGTCCGCGCCAAGCGATTTTTGATTCGGATCTCGCTGACCAGCGACAGCACCGGCAATATGTTCTTGAGGGCGGCGATATGCGCGTCGTCGAAACCGCCGGGCCGGTCGGTCGCGAAGGTGACGAGATGGCGCTTGCCGAGCGTATGATAGAGGGGCCAGGCCACGTAGTCGGTCAGGCCCTGCGCGCGCATCTCGCGATAAAGCGCGTGCTTGCGGCCGAGCGCGGGGTCGCCTTCGAGATTCTCGCGCAACTCGGTTGCGCCGTCGAACATTTCGCTGGCGGGACTACCGATGAACTCGGACCGCTCGCGGACGTCATAGTCGACCCGCGCAATCTCCGCCTCGCGCATGCCGTCGGACCACATGAAGCGGGCGCCCAGCCATTGCGGGTGCTGGATCAGCACGTGAAGCGTCGACCGCGCCAGCGGAATACCGGCCTGCTGAAGCCGGATGCACATCTCGGCAAAGATAACGTCGATGAAGCGCTGGTCCCGCGTGCCGTTGATCAGCCAGTCGACGACGCCGTCGGACAGCGTGGCGGATTTCTTCTCTGGGATCATATCTGCCCGTTCATATCGTGGCCGCCCGCATCGTGCTTTGGGCGGCGGCTGCATCAGGGCAGATATCGTGCTCCGGCGCGACGGCGTCAACCTAGCTAGTTGCACGGATTGTACGCATCGCTCTGATGGGCGGGAACGCCGTTCAGCCGACGATTTGAATAGAGCCCAGCACAGCCCGCCCCGAGACGAGCGCAAGCGTCGATGCCCCCGTCAGTTCGACCTTCAACGTGTTTTCGTGCGAAATCGAAAAATCCGTACCGTCGAGACGGATGCCGCAGTCGCCACGCGCCGCATAGACCAGATGCGTGCCGGCGGACAATCGCCGTTCACCGGGCTCCCTGAGCGCTTCGAGCTCAAGAGCGACCGCACCGCGCCGGCCCATCAAATTCACGACCTCGACTGGCCCTTCCTCGAGCCTGGTCACGATCTCGAGCTCGCCGGTGAAGCGCACCGTGGTGAACGGCTCGCGCTCGTCGAATTCCTGGGTGGGGGACTTCAGCACCAGCCCGCGGCCGCCGACCACCATTTGCAAACGGTCGATGCCGGGCATATGGGAGAACGGCCCGGGTGCCACGATCGGGGTCGCCGCGAAGCGCCACAGCAGGCTGTCCCAATCCTTCACGCTGGAATCAGCGCGATGGGCATCCGCGATATCGGTGAAGATGCCGCCGCCGTTCTTCCAGGGCGAGCGAGCGTAGTCTTCGGATTTCAGCAGTGTGGTTTTCATGTCTTGAGGTGGTCCGGGAGCGCAAGAGGACGGGTGGTGTTAGTTGCGTATCACGCAGACAGGATCGTCGCCAGCTCGCTTCCCGTCAGCGCGCCAATCTTTCGCGACTACTTCGTCGTCAGTGCCGCGACCGGGCGCCACGCAACATCAGGCGCGCTCTCAACCAACTGCCGGCAGCGGTCGCGCATCAGTTCGGCCGGGCGATCCGGGCCACGCATGTTCAGCACGCCTTCGAAATCGGCGAGTGCAGCCGCAAACCGGCGAGCGCGATAGCTGGCGAGCCCCTGCTCGTAGCGCCCGATCCAGCAGGCTGTCTGGTCGCCGCCGCCCTCCCCGGCAAGTCCGATCAATTCATAGACCGCAAAACCCTCCTCGCGTCCATACACGGCGATGCTGTCGATCTCGCGCGTGATGATGGCGCCGCGTGCGAGACGTTCGGTCGCTTCGCCAATGAGGATCTGCGTGCCGTAGGATTTGTTGGCGCCCTCGAGGCGGCTCGCGACGTTCACGGCATCGCCGATCACGGTATAATTCAGGCGCAGCTCGGAGCCGATATTGCCGACCAGCATGCGGCCAGAGTTGATCCCGATCCGGATCTGGAGCGGCTGGCCGAGATCGTCGGCAAGGCCCGACGCCGCGATGGCTCTGCAACAGCCGAGCGCCGCACGGCAGCAGCGCAGCGCGTGGTCGGCCTGCGGCTGCGGCGCGCCCCAGAATGCCATGACGGCGTCGCCGATGAATTTGTCGATGGTCCCGCCATTGGCGACGACGGCCTCTGAGGCGAGGTCGAGGTAGCGCGACAGCAACGGCACCACGCGATCGCCGAGCCGCTCGGACAGCCCGGTGAAGCCGGCGATGTCGACGAACATCACGCTGAGCTCCTGCATGCTGCCACCGGGCCTGGCCTCGACGCCCTGCCGCAACAGCGAGCGGACCAGATCGGCCGGGATGAATTTGCGAAACGCTGAAAGACCGGCCGCCATCTCGGCGATCGCGCCGGACAGGCTCGCGATCTCCTTCAGCCGCGACGGATGGCGGCGGACCTGCTCCAGCGCAAAAGCTTCGACATGACGCAGCTCGCCGACGACGCGCGACAGCGGCGCGGCGATGACGGAACGCGCCAGCATCGCCGAGGCCAATGCTGCGAGCACGGCGCCGATGGCAAGGCCGAGGATCAGGCGGCGCAATGTCGTCTCGACCGGACCGAGGAACTCGGCCTCGGGGATCACGGTCGCCAGCGACCAGCCGGGAAACGGCAGCGGCGTGAGCGCCACTTCGTAAGCCGCGCCAGCCGATGTCAGCCGGCTTCGCCAGGCTTCCTTGCGGCCATCTTCGCCCGCCTTCACGAGTGCCATCCGCGCCAGCGGTAGCAGCGTCGTATCGCCCTTCGCGGCGTGCAGCTCGTCGGCGTCCTTGTCGGGCGCCGCGATCAGCTCACCACTGCCGTCGATGATGAAAGCCGTTCCGGTGCGCCCGACCTCGAGCTGCGACAGGAAGCGCGCGAGCCTGGTGTACTCGATGACGATGGCCAAGACGCCCTGCCGCTCCTGGTAGACGTCGATCGGACCGGCAAAGGCGATCGAAGGCCGCTCTCCGGTCGGATGGTCCATGACCTTGAACCACTCCGGGTCCGCGGCCGCCAGCCCGGTCTTGAACCAAGCGCGATCGGCGACACGAAAATCGGTCGGTTCGAAACGGCGATTGGCGAATTCGATGTCGCCGGGCACCACCTCGTATTCGTCGATGCGGCGCTGGCCAGCATGATCGGTCAGCGAGATCTCCATCATCTCCAGCCGGCGGTCGCCGAGCTTGTGCGCGGCGAAGAAGGAGCCGTCGGGCCAGCCAAAGGCGACCCAGGAGATCGTCGCCTGCGACTGCAATTGCGACAGGAAGACGAATTCGCGCTTGTCGGCCTCGCGGGTGTCGAGCACGTTCTGCAGGAACAGGGTTCGGATCGCGGTATGGGCGGCACGCGCCTCGTCCACGATCGCGGCGACCTCCTTGCGGACAGCGGCCACGATCTGCTCGTTGATGGTCGATGCGAGCTGCCGGCTCGCCGCTTCCGCCGTGCGCCACCACAGCAGGCTGGAGAGGGCCGCGGTCAAAAGAATCGCGGTCAGGACCAGCGCCGAGACGGCGAGGCGGATGCTGACCGTCAGCTTCGCGATCGCGCGCAGGTGCCGTCCGGGATCAACATTCATCGCTGTTTCCGTTCTCCGGCAAAGCGGCGACTGGCCACCTCCTGTTACCGTTCTACGTGGCACGCGTGCATTCGTTACCTGTGACAGGCACCGCGTGCCGCCGCCAATGCTCTCCGGCTAAGGTCTCGATAGAGACTAGGCATTGGATTGACCCGCCCGTCACCCGCTAATTCGGTCCAAGCGCACAGCCCGTGCGCCCATCCAACGGCCTCACAAACTCGTGACCTGCTCGATCGGTAACACGAGCTGGGTGCGAGGCGAACCGAACAAGGCGCTCTTCGCCTGCCAGGCGATGCCATCTCGAACAGGAGAATCTTCAATGTCTGCCAAACTTGCCGTGACCACGCTCATTCTCGCCGGCGCCATGTCGACCGCACTTGCGACCCTGGCCGCTGCTGCTCCGCTGACCAAGGCCGAGGGCGACGCGGCCGTCGCGGCCAAAAAGGAAAAATGCTTCGGCGTCGCGCTGAAGGGCCAGAACGATTGCGCCGCCGGGCCGGGCACGACTTGCCAGGGCACCTCGACCACCGACTTCCAAGGCAATGCATGGAAATTCGTCCAGGGCGGCACCTGCACCAGCATCGAGCTGCCGGGCGGCAAGAAGGGCTCGCTCAAGCCGGTCTGACGCGCTGCGACACGACCACGACAACAGGGAAGAGCGGAGAGAAACCATGACGACGGCAATCGCGCCTGACATGTCTGCGGTGCCCCTCCGCTATTCCGCGCCCATCGGCGGCGTCGCCGGGACCAGCTTCAAGCTCGAACATCTTCAGGCGATCCTGAGCGCAAAACCGCAGCGCGGCTTCTTCGAGGTCCACGCCGAGAACTATATGGGTGCAGGCGGACCGCCGCATCGCGCGCTGGAAGCGATCCGCCGCGACCATCCACTGTCGCTGCATGGCGTGTGCATGTCGATCGGCGGACCACAGCCGCTCGACAAGGCGCATCTGGCCCGCTTTCGCGGGCTGGTGGCGCGCTACCAGCCTGCGCTGGTATCCGAGCATCTCGCCTGGTCGACGCATGAGACCAGCTTCTTCAACGACCTGTTGCCGCTGCCCTACACCGCGGCAACGCTCCGAAACGTCTGCGATCACATCGATCAGGTGCAGGACGCGATCCGCCGCCCGCTGCTGCTGGAAAACCCATCGACCTATATCGCTTTTCGCGAATCGTCGATGAGCGAGACCGATTTCATCCATACTGTCGCCGAGCGGACCGGCTGCGGGCTGCTGCTCGATATCAACAATGTATTCGTATCAGCGACCAATCACGGATTCTCAGCGCTCGACTACCTCGCGGACTTTCCGCTGGCCCGCGTCGGGGAGATCCATCTCGCCGGACATGCCGAGCAGGCCGACGACGAAGGCGATCTGCTGCTGATCGACAGCCATGACGGCCCCGTCGCGGACGCCGTGTGGAAGCTGTACGAGATCGTCGTCCGGCGCCGCGACGGCGTGCCGACGCTGATCGAGTGGGACAGCAAGATTCCGGACTGGCCGGTCCTGCAGGCGGAAGCCGCCGCCGCGCAGGCGATCCTCGATCGTTGCCGCCCGGTCGCGTTGACGGGAGATCGTCATGCCGCCTGAGCCTGACGTTTGCTTTGCCGCAGCCTTTGCACCGGCGCTGCTGGACCCGGTGCGCCCTGCGCCTGAGATCGTGACCGGTCCGAACGGCAAGGCACCCGGCAAGCGCTACGATGTCTACCGCAATAACGTCACGGTCAGCCTGATCGACGCGCTCGCCGCGATCTATCCGGCGGTGCAGCGCATCACCGGGATCGACTTCTTCCGCGCCATGGCGCGCTTCCATGTTCGCCAGACGCCGCCGATCTCACCGCTGCTGTTCGAGTACGGCCGCGACTTCCCGGCCTTCGTCGCGCAATATGAACATGCGCAGATGATGCCATGGCTCGCAGATGTCGCCCGCATCGAGCGGGCCTGGCTCGATACCTATCACGCAGCCGACGCCGCACCGCTGTCGCCGGCGCAGCTTGCAGGGGTTGCGCCGGCGCGGCTGGGCGATCTCGTTCTCATACCGCACCCGGCGGCGGGGATCGTGCGGTCGCAATTCGCGGCGGTGACGATATTCGCGGCCAACCGCGATACGTCGCCGGTCGGGCGCATCGACGCTGCGTCGCCGGAAGACGCGTTGGTCACGCGCGCCGAATTCGATGTCGTGGTCCGGCACCTGCCGCCCGGCGGAGCGGCATTCGCGAGCAGCCTGATGTCGGGTCGGCCGCTCGGCGAGGCTGCTGCACGCGCGCTCGACGCGGCGGCCGACTTCGACATCGCTTCGAACATCACCGGCCTGATCGAGGCGGGCGCCTTCACCTCAATCGCTTTCGGAGACGTCTGATGATCACGGACCAACGCATGCAAGCGGGTGGCGGCCTCCCCTCGCTCGGGCTCCTCGTCGACAAGGCCAATCATCTGGTGCAGACCATCGCCTCGCCATCGGTCGTTCAGCTCGTGCTCCGCGTCGCGCTAGCGGTGCCGTTCTGGCGTTCCGGCATGCTCAAATGGGCAGGCTTCCTCAGGCTCAACGACACCGCGGTGACGTTGTTCAGCGACGAATTCATGCTGCATCTGCCGGGCGGGCCCTATCATTATCCGGCGCCGACCGTGATGGCCTTCCTCTCGGGATGCGGAGAAATCATGTTCCCGATCCTCCTTCTGCTCGGCTTCGGCACGCGGTTTGCGGCGCTCGGACTGCTGTTCATGACCGTCATCGTCGAGCTGACCGTGCCTGACGGCTGGCCGATCCACATCACTTGGGCGGCGATGGCGCTCGGCATCATGGCCTATGGGCCGGGCTGG
Source organism: Bradyrhizobium sp. F1.13.3 (assembly GCF_040548265.1). Lineage (NCBI taxonomy): Bacteria > Pseudomonadati > Pseudomonadota > Alphaproteobacteria > Hyphomicrobiales > Nitrobacteraceae > Bradyrhizobium > Bradyrhizobium sp. F1.13.3. Next base: position 209,104 of record NZ_JBEPRI010000013.1, read on the forward strand.
GTCTCGCTGGACCATTTGATCTGCCGAGCGCGCGGCCCCCGGCCATAGGCGCTAGGCGTCCTGTCACATCCCGCTCAGGCCGCTATCGACCGCGAGCGTCTGCGCAGTGACGTAGACGCTCTCGTCCGAGAGGAAGAACAGCACGGCATAGGCGATTTCCCAGGCGGTGGCCTGGCGGCCGAATGGAACGTGGCCCTTGCCGCGGTTGGGTCGGCCGGCGCCGGCCTCGCGGCCGTTCGGGGTGTCGACGAGGCCGGGATAGACCAGGTTGGTGCGGATGCCGCGGCGCGATCCGAGATGGGCGATGTTGCGCATGAGGCCGCCGAGCGCGGCTTTCGATGAATCATACACCGCCATCTGCGAGCCGGCTTTCAGCGCGGCGATGGAGGAGATGAAGACGATCGATCCGCCGTTGTCGAACTTCGGCAGGCCCGCGCGGCAACACAGCATCGGACCGCGAACGTTGACGTCGTAGATCCCATTCCACTCCTCGGGGCTGACGGCATCGAGCCCGACCTTGCCGAAGGTGCCGATGTTGAGCACCATGCCGTCGAGACCGCCCATGGCGCGATGCGCCTCGTCGATCATGCGCTGGACGTCGGATTCAGAGGTGACATCGGCCGCGATGGCAAAGCCCTCGCCGCCTTCGTCGGTGATGTACTTTACCGTATGCTCGGCCGAGGTGCGGTTGCGATCGGCGACCGCGACCTTCGCGCCCTCGCGCGCGCAAAGAATGCTCATGGCGCGGCCGTTGCCGATCGGATCGGTGGCGGCGTCGAACACACGCTGGCCACCGCCGACGATCAGGATGCGGCGGCCTTCGAGACGTCCCCTGCCCGGCGCTTCGCCCAGCGATTCCGCGCTCGGCGGGCGGACATAGCGGTCTGGCCTGGTCTCGGAATTCTCGGACATGCGCGCCGCCTTATTTCTTGCCGCCGTCATAGACCTTCATGCCAGCTGCCGGATCGAGATCGGTCTCGGTCGCCTCGGTGAGACGCGCCATCATCATGTAGAAGCCGAGCGCGACAATGGATTCGACGATCTCCTGGTCGCTGAAATACTCGCGCATGGCGGCGAAGATCGCCTCGGGAACGCGGACGTTCTCGACCACTTCGCGGCCGAATTTCAGCAGGGCGCGCTCGGCATCGCCTAGGCCGGCGGCATCGTAGTCGGCGCGCTCGACCGCATCGATCTGTGCTTGCGTGCAGCCGATTCCGAGCGCGATCGGCACGTGCTGGCGCCATTCATAGGCGCCGCCTTCGAGCTGGGCTGCCTGCAGGATCAGGAGCTCGCGATTGACCGCACTGAGCTTCTGCTTGTGCAGGATCGAATTGCCGAGCCGCATCGCCGGGATCATGTTGGCCTCGGCATGAGCCATCATGCGGAAAATATTCAGCTTGACCGGCATGCGGTCGAACGACGCGCGGATATCGCCGCTGGTCGTCTCCGGATCAACCAGGGGCAGCCTTGCCACGATTCTCTCCCTTGGCTTTTCGTTTCTTGTTGTCGTTTGTCCCGCCATCCGCCGCGATCAGCGACAGGAAGAACGCGAGGTAGCGGTCGATCGCCTCGATCACCTTCGGCCGCGGCGACGGTGCCGCGCCCATCACGTAATGCTCGAGACGGATGTAGATCAGCCCGGCCGCGAACAGCCGCGCGGTCTCGCGCGGATCCGGCGTCGAGACCAGACCGGCGAGCGCAAAGCCGCGGAAATAATCCGTCATCATGCTCTGCTCGCGCGCGTAGAAATGATCGGCGAATTTGGCGCGGATGCCGGGCACGCGGTTGCGCTCGGCGGTGATGACTTTCTGGAACTGGTGCTCGCGCGGATCGGACCATTGCTCGACCAAATCCAATGCAAACTGCCGGCAGAACGCGGCAGGCTGGCGCGCAAGCTGCTTGTAGCGCGGCTCTTCCAGCCGGCTCGCCGAGCTGGCCGGACCGTGCTCGGCAACGATCGCATCGAGGATCGCGGCCTTGCCGGCGAAGTGATTGTAGAGGCTGCTCTCGCGAATGCCGACGCGACGCGCGAGCTCGCGCATCGAGGCGCCGCCGTAGCCGCTCTGCGCGAACAGATCGAGCGCCTCGGTGAGGATGCGCTCGCGGGTCGTGGGCGCAGCCGCTTCCGCCGCGCTGGTGGTGTGGACAGCCATGCGGCTTGACTAACGAACGATCGTTCGCTAGTCAACCGTACGGACGATCGTTCGTTTCTACTCCGCGCCTCAGAGAAGCGGAGAGCAAACCTTGGGGAGACGACGTCATGGCGCGCTTCGCCCGCCTTCGCGCGGCCTGCATCCTGTTGCCGGTGCTCGCAGCCAGCACCGTTCACGCCCAAAACAAATACGACCCCGGCGCCGACGACAAGACCATCAAGATCGGCACCACCGCGCCGCTGAGCGGCCCGGTGTCGGCCTTCGCGCAGATCGCGAAATCCGCCGAGGCCTATTTCCGCAAGGTGAACGACGACGGCGGCATCAACGGGCGTCGGATCCAGATGATTATCGCGGATGACGCCTACAGCCCGCCGAAGACGGTGGAGCAGACGCGCCGGCTGGTCGAGAGCGAGGACGTGTTGCTGATCTTCGGCGGTGTCGGCACGCCGACCAACAGCGCCGTGCACAAATACCTCAACGACCGCAAGGTGCCGCAGCTCTTCCTGGGATCCGGTGCGGCGAAGTGGGACGATCCGAAGAACTTCCCCTGGACCGTCGGCTGGCAGCCGACCTATCGCGACGAGGCGATCGCCTATGCCAGATACATCAAGGCGAGCCATTCCAATGCGAAAATCGGCGTGCTCTACCAGAACGACGACCTCGGCAGGGACTATCTGAAGGCGCTGGAGGAAGGTCTCGGCAACGGCGAGGCGATCGTCGCGCGCGCGGCTTATGAAACCTCGGCGCCGACCGTGGACACCCAGATCCTCCAGTTGAAGACCGCAGGCGCTGACGTAGTGCTGGTGGCGGCAACGCCGAAGTTTGCGGCGCAGGCGATCCGCAAGATCGGCGAGATCGGCTGGAAGCCCGTCACCATCATCTCCAACGTCTCGGCCTCGATCAGCGGCGTGCTCGAGCCGGCCGGCAAGGACAATTCCACCGGCGTCATCTCCAGCCAGTATCTGAAGGACGCGACCGATCCGGCACTGAAGGACGATGCCGGCCTCAAGGAGTGGGTCGCCTTCATGGACAAGTACCTGCCCGAGGCCAACAAGAGCGACTGGCTCAACGTCTATAGCTACACCATCGCGCAGACGCTGGTGACCGTGCTCAAGGCCGCCGGCAACGACCTCACCCGCGCCAACGTGATGAAGCAGGCAACGACCATGAAGGACGTGCGCCTGCCGATGCTGATCAACGGCACCGCGGTCAGCAATTCGCCCGAACGCTTCACGCCCATGACCAGCCTCCAGCTGATCCGCTTCGACGGCACGCGTTGGATGCCGTTCGGCGATCTTCTGAAGAACTGAGCGATGCGGCAGGTGCGCATCGGCAGCATGCGGATCGATCTCGTCAGCGAGATCGCAGCGCTCGCGTTCGACAAGGCCTGGCTGTTCGCCAACGTCACCGACGAGGTGATCGAGGCGAACCGAAGCTGGCTCGATCACCGCTATATCGAGCCGGAGACCGGCCGCTTCATCCTCAGCCACCATTCATATTTGGTTCGCACGCCGCGCTGGACCGCCATCGTCGACACCTGCTGCGGAAATCACAAGCAGCGGCCGCGCGTCCCGGCGTGGAACAACCTCGACCAGCCTTATCTCGAGAACATGCAGGCGCTCGGCGTCAGGCCCGAACAGGTCGACTTCGTAATGTGCACGCATCTGCATGTCGATCACGTCGGCTGGAACACACGCCTCCTCGACGGCCGCTGGGTACCGACTTTCCCCCAGGCGCGCTATCTGATGGGGCGCGCCGAATATCGCCACTTCGAGGCCGCGCACAATGCCGCGCCAAACAGCCCGGTGAACCACGGCTCGTTCGAGGATTCGGTGCTGCCGGTGGTCGCCGCGGGCCTTGCCGAATTCGTCGAGACCGATCATCGCCTGTTTGACGATCGCGATGCCGCCTTGCGCTTCGCGCCGGCGCCGGGCCACACCGCCGGCAACATGCAGATCCATCTCAATGGCGGCCGCGATCACGCGGTGATGTCGGGCGATGTCATCCATCATCCGATCCAGTGCGCCGCGCCCTGGCTGTCGAATGCGGCCGACGTCGATCCGGCTGCTGCGATCGCGACACGGATGGCGCTGCTCGAAGAGCTCGCGGACACGCCGAGCTATCTGCTCACCGGCCATTTTCCGGTGCCGACCGCGGGGCGCGTGATCCGGCACGGCGAGGCATTCCGGTTTCGGTTCGAGGATTGAGGGGGAAAGACACCATGAAGCTGCGCATTATCACACTGTCGTTGCTCGCATTGCTCTCGGCAGCGCTGCCTGCGCGGGCCGAGGATCCGGCCGCCTATCCCACGCACAAGATCAGGATGCTGCTGCCCTATGCGGCCGGTGGCGGCGGCGACGTGATCGGGCGGCTGCTCGGCGACAAAATGGGCAAGACGCTCGGACAGAGCATCTATATCGAGAACCACACCGGCGCCGCCGGCACGCTCGGCACGCAGATGGTCGCGGCGTCGGCGAATGACGGCTACACCATCACAGTCGGCGGCATGACCACACATGTGCTGGCGCCGGCGATCTATCCGAAACTGCCCTACGATTCGATCAAGGATTTCACCACGATCGGACGCATCGGCACGTCCTCGATCATGCTGGTCGCGACCAAGGATTTTGCCGCCAACGACATCAAGGGCCTGATTGCGCTGGCCAAGAAGGGCGAACCGATCCAGTACGGAAGCTGGGGCGTGGGCTCGACCGGACAATTCTGCGCGGAAATCCTGATGCAGCAGACCGGAATCAAGATGGACCACGTGCCGTTCAACGGCATCGCCAAACTGGCCGGCGATTTGCTGGGCGGCCACATCTCGCTGGCGACACTGGACATGGCGACCGCGACGCCGCTGGTGAAGGACGGCTCGATCAAGGCGCTGGCCGCCTGCGGCGAGCGTTCGCCGAGCCTGCCGGATGTCGCAAGCTACAAGGAACAGGGCGTGCCGTTCGACCGCAGCCTGTCCTGGGCGATGTATGCGCCTGCGGGCCTTGCCGAACCGATTGCGAAAAAGCTGTCGGCAGCATTGAAGGACGCGCTCGCCGATGCCGAAGTGAAGCAGAAGCTGCTGGGGCTCGGCATCACGCCGCAATTCGTGCCGGGCGACGAGCAGCGCGACATCAACGCCCGCGACATCGCGGCCTGGAAGCAGGTTGCCAAGGAGGCGGGCATTGAAGTGAAGTGAACGGAGGTCAAGTGAGCCAAGTGACAAGGGGAGCGCCGGCATGAGCCGCATCTTCGGCGCGGTGCGCCAGAACGGATATGTGGTGCGGGACATCCACGCCGCGATGAAGCACTGGATCGAGGTGATGGGCGTCGGCCCCTGGTACTACATGGACCGCGTCAAGACCGACTGGTTTCGCCATCGCGGAGAAAACTCAGCCGTCGAGATGAGCATCGCGCTGGCGAATTCCGGCGATCTCCAGATCGAGCTGATCCAGCAGCGCAACGACGCGCCCTCGCTGTACCGGGAATTCCTCGAGTCCGGCCACGAAGGCCTCCAGCACATGTCCTACTGGAGCCACGACTACCAGGCGCTCTACGACCGGGCGCTCGGGCTCGGCTACAGGATCGGCCATGAGGGCCAGATCGGCGGCGACAAGGGGCGCTTTGCCTATTTCGACACGCAGGCCCATCCAGGCACCGTGATCGAGATCTCCGACATCAGCGGCACCAAGGGGCCGTTCTTCGAGAAGGTCCGACAGGCCGCGGCCAACTGGGACGGCACGCGGCCGATCCGTGAGGTCGGTGCGAGCCGATGACGCCGGAGGCCCGCAAGGCGATGCAGGAACCGGCCGGGTTCACCGCGCTGCTGGCGCGGTAGACCGCAATCCATGGTAATATGAGCCTCGTGTCCGAACCTTCAGCGAGGCAAGCATGTCCAACACTGACAAGGTTTTCGCCGGCTCGATCCCAAAGCTCTACGACCAATATCTGGTACCGATGATCTTCGCCGTCTACGCCGACGACATCGCAAGGCGTGTCGCGGCCCGCTCTCCCTCCGTGCTGCTCGAGATCGCGGCAGGCACCGGCGCAGTGACGCGCGCGGTGGCGGCGGCACTGCCGCGCGGCGTCCGTTATGTCGCGACCGACCTCAACGAGCCGATGCTCGCCGTCGCGGCGCAGCGTCAGTCAGATGACGATCGCATCTCGTGGCGCCAGGCCGACGCAGCGGCCCTGCCCTTCGAGGATGCCGCCTTCGACGTGGTCTGCTGCCAGTTCGGCGCCATGTTCTTTCCGGACCGCGTCAAGGCTTACGGAGAGGTGAAGCGCGTCCTGAAGGACGACGGCACGTTCGTGTTCAACGTCTGGGATCGCATCGAGGACAATGTGCTGACGCATGAAGCAACGGTCGCGCTCGAAAAATTGTTCCCCGACGACCCGCCCCGTTTCATGGCCCGGACGCCGCACGGCTATCACGACAAGGCCGTCATCAGAACCGACCTCGAACACGCAGGTTTTCGTGACATATCGATCGAAACGCGAACTGAAATAAGCCGGGCGCCGTCGCCGGAGCACGTCGCGATCGCGCTCTGCCAGGGCACGCCGCTGCGCAGCGAGATCGAGGCACGCGATGCCAGCAAGCTTCAGGCTGCGACCGACATCGTTGCCGAGGCGATCCGAACGCGCCATGGGTCCGGACCGATCGAAGGCAAGATCCAGGCTATCGTGATCGAAGCGCGGCGGTCGTGACGGGCTTCGATCTGCCCGCCTCCTACCAGAAGCCCCGCTGCATCGGCTGTGCCGGCTGATAATATTGATACTGGCCGCGCCGGCGCGGATTGACGGGCTGCGGGTTCGGATCGCGTTGGAAGAAGAAGCCGAAACCATTGCCGCCATTGTCCCAGCCGTCGTCGCTCGCCATGGCCATCGGAGGCGCGGTTGGCTTGCGCGTGATGAAACCACCCTGGGGTTGGTTGCTCAGCACCGCGACGAACTCGGTGCGGTAGTTGGTTTCAGCACTCAGCGGCTCGTCCGAGATGATGATCGAGGACCGCGGCAACGCGGTCGGCGCGATGCGATCGAGCACCTCCTGCGGGATGGTAATGCGGTCGAGCGCGTTCCTGGCGGTGTCGCCGTCTTCGATCGTGACCACGCTCCAGCGCAGGCCCGTATCGTTCTTCGCCATCGCCGTGAAGATGTGCGTGCCGAGCGGCTGATCCGGATTGCGGATCGTGACGGGAACCTCGATGCTGGTGTCGAATACCTCGCCGCCGCCGTCCGGTGCCGGCTTGTGCGTGTTCCGCCGCACGTAGAGCCTCTGCGTCGCGCGGCTGATGTAGACCGAGACCGGTTCGAGCGCGAGCTTTGCGTCGGTCGCAGCCTTCACGGCATCGGCCTTCCTGGCCGCTGCCGCCTTGGCCGCCTCCTTCGTGGCCGCGACCGCATCGCGCTTCGGCTGTGCGGCGGCCTTGGCGGCATCGAGCTGCGTCGCCGCGTCGGCGGCCCTGGTGGCGGCCTTCTGCTTCAGCTCCTCGGCCTTGGCGCGGGCCTGATCGGTCTTGGCGGCCGCGAGCTGCTTGTCGGCGAAGGCGAACTCGGCGTCAGCGCGGGTCTTCTGCTGTTCCAGTTTGCGCAGCGACGCCGGCAGCGCTGCCGCCTCCTTCGCGGCCAAAGTCGCGGCCTTCTTGGCCTCGTCGGCCGCCCTTGTGGCCTCCTCGGCCTCGCCGGAGAGCTTGCCGATCTGGCCCGGCGCCGCCGCAATGGCGTCCCGCTTCGGCATGAACAATGCGGGATGAACGATGTCGATCGGAGCCGCGTCGTTCGGCGAGATGATCACCCGCATGCCGATGTTGGTCTTGTCGAACAGGCCTTCCGCGAAGCCGAACGGCATCCGCACGCAGCCATGCGAAGCGGCATAGCCGGGCAGCGGCCCGCCATGCAGCGCGATGCCGTTCCAGGTGATGCGCTGCATGTTCGGCATCCAGGCGTCGTCATACATGGTCGAGCGGTGGTCCTTGTCCTTCTCGACGATGGCGAAGACGCCGGCCGGCGTCTCGCGTCCCGTCGTGCCGGTGGACACCGGCGCGCGAAAAATCCAGCCCTCGGCGTCGTAGAAGGTGACCTGCTGGCTCTTGATCGACACGATCGCCATGATCGGCTCGCCGGCCTCGCGCGGCGCCACCGCCTCGGCCGGCTGGCGCGCCTGCTTGGCCGCATTGGCCGGGCCCACAGCCGCAAAGGCGAGCATTGCCGCCAAGATCACAATCCCTGGAGGCCCCCAACGCCGCATCGCCACGGTGGATTGCGCCGTCGTCATCAGGTTTCTCATGCCATCCTCGGTCGAAATGCCAGTCCGCCGGTCATTGATCAGATTGCGATCTTTGAATTAAGAAATCGCAGCCGCCTTACGTTCCGTCTGTGGCGAGATTCGGCACGTTTGGGCGATAAATCTCATATACGACGGTTGGCGCAGGCGGAAGGGCGGCGTGCGGCCGAAGCTGGCGGTCTATCGCTGCGGCAGAATGACCGGGGGGCGGACGCTCACGACATTCGTCAGCCGCGCGGGGGCTGCGTGAGCGAAGCCGCTGGGGCCAAGGCGGCCCCTCCAAACACGGCTGTCTTGCCAAACAAGGCCGCCTCTCCGAAGGAGACGAGCCGCTGCCGCTCCTCGTCCCACAAGGTCAGCCGCACGGTCCGCAAACTCTGGAGCAGCGTAATCCGCCCGACACCAGCGAACTGCGGATGGTCGCGCAACACGTCGTGCAAGCGATAGGAGGGAATTCGACTGGACAAATGATGGATGTGGTGGACGCCGATATTTGCCGTGAACCATCGCAAGACACCCGGCAATTGGTAGTGAGAGCTGCCGTGCAGCGCGGCGTCGTGAAAATTCCAGGTTTCGTCGTGGGCCCAGTGCGTGTGCTCGAACTGGTGCTGGACGTAGAACAGCCAGACACCGATCGATGCCGCCAGAACAACGATCGGCAGATGCACGAGCAGGAACGGCCCATAGCCGACCAGCTGGATCATCGTTACGACGAGAACCGCGAGGGCGATGTTCGTGCCCATCGTGCTCAGCCAGGGTTTCCAGCCGCGACGCATCATCCCCACCGGCAATCGGTGCTTCAAGATGAACAAATACGAGGGACCGACGCCAAACATCACCAGGGGATGTCGATACAAGCGATACAGCGTCCGACGCCATCGCGACCGCCCGAGAAATTCACGCGTGGTCAGCGTATCGATGTCGCCCAACCCTCTTTGATCGAGATTGCCGGAGTTCGCATGGTGGCCCGCATGGTTACGCCGCCAGTAGCCGTATGGCGTCAGTGTCATCACGCCGATGGCACGGCCGACCCAATCGTTGGCAACGCGGCCGCGGAAGAACGAGCCGTGTCCGCAATCGTGTTGGATCATGAAGAGGCGGACCAGCAAACCCGCCGCGGGCACCTCCAGCAGGAGGGCAAACCAATAGCCCTGGTCAAGAGCGGCCCAGATCAGAGCCCAGATGACGACGAACGGTATCGCCGTAATCGCCAGTTCGAGGACACCCCGCGCATTGTCGGGCTCGCGATAGGGGGCAAGCAACTGCGCCGATGCGCGGATTTCCGGCGTTTCTTGGGTCATACCTGCTCTGCTCCCGACATGGCGCCCAAGAAGCACGGTTATGGCCATCGACGCAACAGAATCGCCCTGCCCTGGAGCCGGCGGCTGTACGCTTCCGGTCGGAACAGGGCCCTTGCCAAGCCAGGCGGCGCTTTCAGAGCTTCAGACAGCGAGGCCGAGTCTCGTCAGAGACCGCGGCTAAACGCCCAGCGCCTTGCGGTTGAAGGTTCGCAGGAAACGCAGCGACAGTGTCCGGACATTGGCGACGTTCAGCAACCACGCGGCGGCGGCATAAGCGAGCCCGCCGGCAAGGCTCACGACAATGAGCGGGACGAGGCCGGAGCCATTGACCTGAGATCGTGCCACGAGAATCGCAGCCGCCATCGCCGCGGCGGACACGGCAACGCCGGCGAGGCGGTGGATGTCGAACGGGACCGGGTAGGCGCGATGCATCAGGACGACGGCAACGAGGAAGCCGATTGCTTCGGTCGCAAGCGTCGCCAGCGCCGCGCCGTAGAGGCCATGGCCGGCCACCAGCACGAACATCAACGCCACGCTGACGACCAGCGTCAGGAACGACTGCGCCGCCAGCATGAACGGCCGCTCGGCAAGCTGGAAGCTGATCTGCACGTAGAATTGATTGGCGATGCCGAACAAGCGGGCGAGCACCAGGGTCGGCAGCAGCGCCGATACGCCGGCGCGGAAGTCGACGCCGACGAGCGTGCCGGCGACCTGGTCGGCTGCGAGCGCGAGCCAGACGGCGACGGGCGCGACCACGACGAGGAGAAGTTCGAGGCTCTCGGTCAGCCGCTCCCGCGTCGTCTCGGTATTTTTGTCCGACAATGACCGGAATACCAGCGGGACTGTCGCCGCAGCAACGCTGGAGGCGATCATGACCATGAACTGTCGCGGCAGATCGGCGGCGACGCCAAAGATGCCCGCGGCGTCCTTGCCGAGCAAATAAGCCACGATGAGGCGGTCGCAGGCCGAGTAGACCGCAACGGACAATCCGGCCAGCGTCAGCGGCAGGCCGTAGCGCGCCAGCTGCACGAACTGGCTGCGCTGAAAGCGCGCGATCCTGGTGCGGTCCCCGACGAGGTTCAGGATGATCCCGGCGAGCGAACCCAGGCCGAATGCGGCGAGCAGTCCCAATCCACCCCAGCCGAGCCAGATGCCGAGCAGGCCGAAACCGACGCTCGACACACTGCGCACGATCGAGATCGCCGCGAACCTGTAAGGGCGCAGTTTTGCGCGCTCGAACTCCTGCCCGACATCGACGGCATTCGCCATGATTGCGACGAACATGCTGGCAAGCAGCAGCCCAACGCTGAGATCACTGCGGAACAGGAAGACCAGCGGCGTGGTGGCGCAGAGGACGGCAACGGTGAGCGCGAAGGCGACCATTGCAGTGCCGCGAAAATCCACCTCGGCCGACATCGCCTGATAGCGCGACACAGACAGCTTGATCCAGGCGAAGAAGATCGCGCCCAGGATGCCGGCGAGGCTGATGCCGACGACATAGACGCCGTACTCCGCCGGCGTCAGCAGCCGCGTGTAGGCCGTGACGGCGAAGAAGCCCACAGCCGCGGGCAGGATGTAGGCGACGAGATAAATCGAGAAATGGCGGTTCAGCATGCGAGCACGGGACCGGCAACATTGTTGCGAGTGTGACGGCCGTTCATCAATTGGACCATGGCGGGGCGAACGAATTGCGCCGCAGCATCCTTCAACAGTGTCACATAAGTCTGGAGATCGGGCGGCGAATGCGGCTTTGAGGCCGCTTTCGCGGGTTAGCGTTAAATTTGCCCTTCCCTGACTGGGGCGTGGCTACCGAAAGGAACCGTGTTTTGGAAATGGCAAAGTTAACCCAACGAGGGGAAACCCCGGCGTTGCAAGGCGTCGCTTGGTACGATGGCGCGTTGGCTCGATAAGGAATGCCGTGACCAGGCTCGACAGACGCGAATTTCTTGTCGGCAGCGCCGCCGCACTCGCGGCGGGCGCATCGGCGTCCGCAGCGCCGATGTCGAAACTCGCCCAGCGCCATCAGGGATTTGGTGCCGCGGCCACGCTCTGGGATCTGCAAGCCGATCCCAGGCTCGGCGAAGCCATCAGCACCTATTGCACGCAGGTGGTTCCGGTGCTCGAGCTGAAATGGCCGATGCTGCGTCCCGACGCGCACACCTTTGCCTTCGAACGTGCCGACGCGATCCTGGATTTCGCGCGGCAGAACGACCTGACGATGCGCGGCCACGCGCTCGCCTGGTATCACGACATTCCGGACTGGACCAAGCAGATCAAGGATAGCAAGGGCGTCGAGCGCGCCTATGTCGACCACATCGGCACCGTCGTCTCCTATTACAAGGACAAGCTGACGTCGTGGGACGTCGTCAACGAGCCGATCCCGGACAATCCGCGCAGTTCAAAAGACCGGCGCGACTCGTTCTGGACGCAGCACCTCGGCAATCGCTGGATTCCGCTGGCGTTCCGTACGGCGGCCGCGGCCGACCCCTTCGTCAAGCTCGCGATCAACGAATACGACATCGAGTCGGCAAAGGACACGTTCATTGCGAAGCGCGCGGCCTACCGCAATCTCATCATGGACCTGCTCGACCAGGGCGTGCCGTTGCACGCCGTGGGACTGCAGTCGCATCTGCATGCCGAACTCGAGATCGACACCCATGGGCTCGCGGAATTCGTGACCGAGCTGCGCGCCTGGGGCCTCGAGGTGCTCGTCACCGAGCTCGACGTCGACGACCAGAAGCTGACGGGGACGCCGGCGGAGCGCGATGCCATCGTTGCCAAGCGCGTTAATGACCTCCTGACCGCGATCTCGACCAGCGGACCGGTGCGCTCGATCCTGACCTGGGGCCTGTCGGACCGCTACAGCTGGATCAACGGCACCTTTGCCCGCGCCGACAAGCAGCCGAACCGTCCTTTGCCGCTAGACGGCGAGTTCAAGCCGAAGCCGTTCATGAACGTGATCAGCAAGTTCACGAGGGACGTGTAAGGTCTAGCGAGCTTTCGGCACTTCGAACTGAGCCTCCTCGCCCATGTGTTCGGGCGACAGGCTCGGAGCGCGACGGTCGCGCGAACTGAGGCGGAACACGTCGCGGATATCGTCGATCGAGGTCGACGAATAGGACTGGATGCACAGCGCCACCTGGTCGGGCGAAGCGGCGCGCATCATCGTTTCGATGGCCGGGCGGTCGAGGCGCGTGTCGTCCCAATGCGAGACCGCGATGCTGTCTTCCGTGATCCGATGGGTGGCCAGATGCGCGGGCGAGTTCGCGACGAAATGGCCGTACATGAGATATTCCGAGAACTTCTTCTTCCGGCACAGTGCCAGAACCCAGTTCAATCCCGTCGCCGACTTGATCCCGTCGGTCATCGCGCGCGCGGTGTCCTTGTCCCAGACCAGTGCGTTGCCGACATAGTCGTCCGCGGGGAAGGACCGGTTCTTGATACCAAGGAGTTGATCGACGGTGCGGAGCCACAGGACATGCAAGGGGTGGGCGGCGTCGATCCCGTTGCGCGTGACGAACAGCGGCGTCTTCTCGGCGCCGGCGTATTGGCTGACGTCGAATTCGCGGAAGAACAGATTGTCCGAATCCAGGATGCAGACGCGCTGCTCGGGCGCGTTGAGGACGCCGGCGATCTTGAGGATCTGCTGGATGTGCCAGCCATGGACGGGTGACGACAGCAACGACAGCCAGACGCGCCGTTTGCTGATGAACTGAAGAGCCGGCGGCAGCGCCCACAGCCATTTCGGCAAATAGAGCGAGGCCGGAACGATGACACGCTTGTCGGAAGCGAACCGCGCGAACAGCGGCAGATCCTCATCGTTAACGAGAACATAATGCCGCGTGTAGCCCGTCAACCAGGTGTCGATGCTCTCGCTGAGCAGCGAAAAGCGTTCGATATCCTTGGCGTAGCTGGCGGTCAGCAGGGCAACGGAATGCATGGCACGCGCTCGTATGGCGATCAGGCCGCAGTCATAGCGGCGTCGAGACGCGTTGGATACTTACATTCGCAATCAAGGTAAAATGAAACGAAGCATTAGCCATCCGATGGCAGCCCCTGCTCGATGCCGCGAAAACGCAGCGGGGCCAGCGCGGAGGCGCGCTGCCACCAGTCGGCGACGCGGTCGTCGAGTGCGGTCACACCTCGGCCCTGGCCGGGGAAGATCCGGACCTGCTGCACCGCCTCGGCTTCGAACCCCTTGCCCTTGCGGGTGATCTTGAGGGCGGCGCCTTCGCGGTCCCGCTGGGTCAGCGGCACCAGAAGCCGGCCGCGCGGACGAAGCGAACGAAGCCAGAGCGGATGCGGCTGCGAGAAGCCGGCATGAACGATGATCACGTCGGCGGGTTCGCCGATGTCCTCGCATCCATCGCCATGGACGACCGCGACGTTGCGATAGGCGCTGAGATAATTCGCGGCGCGCGACGCAAGCCGTTCGTCGCATTCGATTGCCCGCACCCTGCCCTTCGGGCCCACGATCTTCGACAGCACGGCCGAGAAATAACCGAGCCCGCAGCCGATCTGGACGACACGGTCTTTTTCCCCGACGTCGAGCAAATCGATGAAGTGCGCCCACAGGCTCGGCAGTCCGGTGTCGAGCTTGCGGCGCGCATCGATCGCGACCAGCACATTGTCCTGGAGATGAACGGGATCGGCATCCGGCGTCAGCCGATAGTTGCGGGCCGCCTCGCTCTTGATGCGCCACGGCCCCTTCGCCAGAAAGTTTTCACGCGGAACAATGGCGAGGGCTTCGAGCAGGCGCGTCGAGGAGATGCGCTCGCGCCTTGCGATCAGCTCCACGTAACGCGCACGCGCGGCGGCAAGGTCGCTCATCTCACGGGATGGCCTGTTCGCGAACAGGCGCGTCCGCTCCGAGCTCGCTGATCAGTTGCATCGCCTGTTTCAGGTCCGGCGTGGAAAAGCCCTCGCTGAACCTGCCGACGATCGGTACGAGCAGGAGACTAGCGTGCTCGCGCTTGCCGGCCTCGTGCGACAGGCGCGCGAGGCTGACGGCGGTGCGAAGCTCCCACGACAGTGCGCCCTGCTTGCGCGCGATCTCCAGCGACAGGTTGAACAGGTCCTCGGCCTCCTGCACCGAGGCTGGATTCCCGTCCGACAGAGTGATCTCGCCTTGCAGGCGGTAGACTTCGGCGAGGTAGGAGTGGTCGCCGGTCCGTCTTGCGGTCGCGAGCGCACCGTCCAGCGCGCGCAGGGCGGCGTCGCGCATCCCCACCTTGGCGTAGGCCTCCGCGAGCAGGCAGCGGAACCAGCAGCCGGCGAGCCAGGAATCCATCGCTTCGTATTCGTCGAGGCCGAACCGCATCTGGCTGAGGCCTTCGTCGGCCTCGCCGAGCTGCGCCAGCGCCCAGCCGCGCAGGATCGCCGCCTGCTGCTTCCAGTGCAGGAAATTGTGCTCGGTGGCGATGATCATGGCGCGGTTGGCGTGGTCGCGCGTGCCCTCGACATCGCGTAAATGCTGGCAGAGATAGGCGCCGAACACGAGCGCGAAGGCGAGCGTGAAGGGGTGGCGGATCTTCTCGGCGTTCGCGATCGCCTGCTCGCTGTGCTGGCGCGCCGCGTCGGGCCGGCCGAGGAACCACAGCAGGTAGCCGAGATAGGACAGCGAGACGACGCCGGGATCGGTGCCGTGCCGCTCCATCAGATCGGAGTGCAGGTCGGGGCTGTAGAGGTTGATGCAGCGGTGCAGGTGGTGCTGGGACGCGGCAAAGCGCCCGCGATAGAGCATGGTCATCGCGATCGAGCGATGCGCCTCGATCAGATAGCCGGTCTGCTGCGCCGGTTGCGTCCCTTCGTTCAGCCGCTCGCGCTTGGCGAACTTCAACAGCTCGACGCTGAGATCGTGCGCGCGGGTCAGATCGGCGCGGATGAAATGACAGACCCAGAGCCCGCGCGTGGCGGCGAAGGCCTTTTCGTCGTCGTCGAGCTGCTGGCCGAGTTCGAGGGCGCGAACGTAGTTCTCCTCGACCTCCTGCACGGCATAGCCCTTGGCGGCGATCAGTGCGTTGCCGAGCGCGATGCGCAGCTCGAGCTCCATCTCGTCGGCGCCCTGCATGCGCGCATTGGCCTGCACGACGCCGAGGCCGCGGCCCAGATGCCCGATCGCCTCCAGATTGGCGCCACTCTTGGCCGCCTGCTTGCCGGCCTTGAGCCAGAAGCTGGCGGCGCTCTCGCTCTGGCCGGATTCAGTCATATGATGGGCGAGCAGTTCCGGTTCGCGCTCGGTCTTCTCGGGATACATCTCGGCGAGCACCTGCGCGATCCGGGAATGCAGCTTGCGCCGCTCGCTGTGCAGCAAGCTCGCATGCGCGGCGTTCTGAATCATCACGTGCTTGAAGGAGTAGAGCGCGTCGGGCGGATGGCCGCGGCGCATGATCAGCCCGGCCTCCTCCAAATGATTGAGCGCGGCCTCGATCTGTTCGGCGGGCGTGTTGGCGACCGCGTGCAGCGTCTCGTAGGAGAATTCGCGGCCGATAGTGGCGCCGATCTGCGCGATCCGCTTGAACGGCCCCATCCGGTCCAGCCGCGCCATCAGCGAGTCCGTCAGCGTCGCCGGGATCGCGAGCTGCCGCCACGGGCCCGACAGCACGTAGCGCCCGTGCCGTTCGGTCAGGAGGTTGGATTCGAGAACCGTCTTGGTCAGCTCCTCCAGGAACAGCGGCACGCCGTCGGTCTTGACGATGATCTCCTCGATGACCTCCTTGGGAAGTTCGCGTCCCGCCACGCGCTCGACCAGCGTCGCGCGCAACAGCCGGCTCAATCGGCTCAGCACCAGGGTCGTGATATGCGAATGGGCGTTCCAGCTCGGCTGGAATTCGGTGCGCGCGGTGATGATGACCAGGATTGGCCGGTTCTGTGCCCGGTCGACCAGGAGATCGATCACCTCACGGGACGTCGGGTCGATCCAGTGCAGATCCTCGAATGCGATCACCAGCGGCTGCTCGCGCGCAAGGCCGAGGAAATGATTGACCAGCGCCGCGACGGTTGCATCCTTTTGCTGCTGCGGCGACAGCTCCAGCGGCGGATAGCGGTCGCCGGTCGGAATGGACAACAGCGCGGCAAGCAGCGGCGCAACCTGCTCGATGTCGCCATGAGCGGCGGCGATCGCGGTCTCCAGGCTCG
The DNA here is from genome assembly GCF_040548265.1 of Bradyrhizobium sp. F1.13.3. Classification (NCBI taxonomy): domain Bacteria; kingdom Pseudomonadati; phylum Pseudomonadota; class Alphaproteobacteria; order Hyphomicrobiales; family Nitrobacteraceae; genus Bradyrhizobium; species Bradyrhizobium sp. F1.13.3. The sequence goes on from NZ_JBEPRI010000013.1 coordinate 225,969, forward strand.
CCAGCGACTGCACGGACGCATCCTCGCGATCGAGACCGAGAGAGAATTTGAGCTGCTCGGCGAACGGATAGAACGCCGTGGAGGTGTAATAGGGCGAGCACTGGAACGAGACCTGTCCATGGCGGTCGCCCGCGATCCGCTCGAAGATTTCCTGGATGATGCGCGACTTGCCGATGCCGGGCTCGCCGAACTTGACCACGACCTGGCCCTCGCCCTCCTTGGCCTGCTGCCAGCGCCCCATCAGCAGCGCAATCTCCTCCTCGCGGTTGACGAGCGGGGTCAGCCGCGTGCCCATCGCGGCGGCGAAGCGGGTCTCCACCCGCGAGGCGCGCATCACGTGCCAGGCCTGGGCTTTCTCCGAGATGCCCTTGAGCGCGTGGACGCCGAGATCGCGGTAGTCGAACTTCCCCTTCAGCAGCGACTGGGTCGACGTGGAAATCACCACACCGTTGGGCGGCGCCAGACCTTGCAGGCGCGCGGCGAGATTGACGGTTTCTCCGACCGCGGAGTCGCGCTCTTCCGTGCCCTGTCCGACGAGGTCGCCAACCACGACGATACCGGTCGCGATGCCGATGCGGACGGCGGGTGAGTGGCTGAGCGCGCCACGTGGCTCGATCGCGCGGGCGGTGGACAGCACCCGGACGATTTCCAGCCCCGCACGCACGGCGCGCTCGGCGTCGTCCTCATGTGCGGTCGGATAGCCGAAATAGACCAAAATACCGTCCCCGACGAAACGGGCGGCAAAACCTTCGTAATGCTTCACCACGCGGACACAGGTTTCGCGGAAGCTCGCGATCATGTCGCGCACGTCTTCCGGATCGAACTGCACCGAGAGCGAGGTGGAATCCACCATGTCGCAGAACATGGTGGTGAGCTGACGTCGCTCGGCGCCGACCTCCGTCCGGACTTGCGGGCGCACCGTCGCGTCGGCCTTCTCCGCGGTTTCGGCCCGGAACAGCGCGGTCATGGCCCGCTGGAGCCGCTTCCGATCGCCGAGCGGCAAGCCGAGCTCGACCAGATCGGATTCGGTCAGGTCCCCCATGACGTCGAGATCGAGACGGTGTTGCGCGAAGAGATCGGTATAGTGGCTAAGACCGATGCCCTCGAGCCAGCGCTTCAGCCCGCCTTCCGCTCCCGTGCCCGGCTCATTCTCCAGCATGGCGATTCTGCCCGACCCAATCACTCCGTCGAAGGGCTCAGGGCCCCGCAACCACAGATTTTGGGGCCAAAACTTCACCTCAGACTGGACGCGTTCCTTAACTTCTTGGAAGAATAGCCCAATCGGATCAAAAGGGAACGGAATTGTCGGACGCCACACGCCCAGCGCCGCAGGAATCAGCCGGCACGACGGCCGAAACGAAGATATTCGCGCATATCGGCGGCCTTCTCGATTTCCATGCCCGCAAGACGCCGGCGGCCCCCGCCCTCCTCGCCCCCGGCCGGCCGGTCCTCAACTACGGCGAGATTGCCGAGCGAACGCATGAGCTCGTCAGCACGCTGCGCGGGTTTGGCATTGCACCTGCCGACCGCATTGCGGTTGCGCTGCCGCGCGGTGCCGACAGCGCACTGGCTCTGATTACGGTCGCCTCGAGCTGCGCTTGCGTCCCCGTCAATCCCGATCTGACGGCGGACGAGCTGCAACGCTATTTCAGCGAATTGAAGCTGACGGCGCTCGTCACCAGGGCCGACACGAACTCGGCCGCCCGCGATGTCGCCAAGGCGCTCGATATTGCCGTGATCGATTTCATGCCGGGGCCGCAAGATGATCTCGGCGGCTGCGCGTTCGTCGGGCCTGCGGTTGGACCGGCGAGCAGCATCGGCGCCTCGCGCGGCGACGATGACGCGTTCATCCTGCTGACATCGGGCACGGCGGCGCGGCCGAAGATGGTGCCGCTGACGCATCGCAATGTGTGTCTCTCCGCCTACAACGCCGGCCGCGTGCTGTCGCTCGCGTCCCACGATCGTCTGCTCAACGTCCTGCCGCTGTTTCACGCCCATGGTTTGATCTCCGGCCTGCTGACGGCGCTGGCCGCGGGCTCCAGCGTGATCTGTACCGACGGTTTCGACGCATCCTCCTTCTTCGGCTGGATGCGGCAGCTGCAACCGACCTGGTACACGGCAGTGCCGACCATCCATCGCGCGCTGCTGACGGCGGCGGAGGCGAACCCGGATCTTGCCCGATCGTCGTCGCTGCGCGTGATCCGCTCCGCCTCGGCATCGCTTGCGCCTGCGATCCTCGACGGGCTGGAGGCGACGTTCGGCGTTCCCGTGCTCGAAACCTACGGCATGACGGAGGCGGCCTCACAGATCGCGGCCAACCCGTTCGAGCTGCGCAAGATTGGATCGGTCGGCCGTGCCGCGGGCCCCGAGATCGCAATCATGGACGAGACGGGCCGCGCGCTCGCCAGCGGCGAGCATGGCGAGATCACGCTGCGCGGACCCAATATGAGCCGCGGCTACTATAATGACGAGGCGGCGACACAGGCTGCCTTTCGCAACGGCTGGTTCCGGACCGGCGATCTCGGTTATCTCGACTCCGACGGCTATCTCTTCATCGTCGGCCGCATCAAGGACGTCATCAACCGCGGCGGGCAGAAGATCTCGCCCCTCGAGGTGGAAGAGGTTCTGCTCAGCCATCCGGGGGTGCTGGAGGCCGGCGTGTTTGCCGTCCCGCACCAGAAGCTCGGCGAGAACGTCGCCGCAATCGTGGTGCTGCGGCCTAATTCCGAGGCGACCTCGGACCAGTTGCGTCAGTTCGCCCGGAAGCGGCTCGCGGCCTACAAGGTGCCGAGCCTGATCCGCAGCGTGGCGACGCTGCCGAAAGGCGCCAGCGGCAAGGTTAAGCGCAATGCGCTGGCCGAGCTGATCGCAACAGGGGGCGGCGGCGAGGACGAGGCTCGTCTGCCGCGCAATGCGCTGGAGACGGAGCTCGCCGGGATCTGGGCCAATTTGCTGGAGCTGCCGCAGGTCGGGGGCGATCAGGACGTCTTCGCGCTCGGCGCGGACTCGCTCGCGGTGACGCAGATGCGCTCGCGCCTGCGCGAACGCTTCAATGTCGACTTCTCGTTCGAGGACGTTTTTGATTGCGCCACGGCCGCCGCGCTTGCGGCCCGGATCGAGACCGCTGCAACCCATCGCGAAACGCTGCTGCCGGCTTGGCGCCAGGCCACGGAAGCAGACGCGCCGCTCTCGTTCCAGCAGCAGCGGATGTACGTGCTCTCGCGGCTCGACCCCACGCGCTACAATTATAACGTCGTCGAAGTCGCGCTCCTCAAGGGTGGGCTCGGCGTCTCCGCACTTTCTACTGGCCTCGCCGCGATCTCGGCGCGCCATGAGGCGTTGCGATCGATCATCGTTGAACGCGAGGGCGAGCCGGTGCAGCTTGTGCTGCAATCGCCGCCGCAGTTCGAGCGGATCAAGCTCAAGCCCTGCCCTGCGGACAAGCGGGCCGCTGTCGTCAGGCGCGAAGCGCTCCGGCTCGCGCAACATCCGTTCGACCTTGCGCATGAGGCGCCGCTGAAGGTCACGCTGCTCTCGTTCGACAAGAGCAGCCACGCGCTGGTGGTCAACGTCCACCACCTCGTCACCGACGGCTGGTCGCAGCGGCTGTTCTGGGAAGAACTCGCCGCCCATTATTCGGCAGCGCGCAAGAAGGACGCGGCGGCACTGCCTTCGCCCGCCTTCCAGTACCGCGACTTTGCGCTCTGGCAGCAAAGCTGGGCCAAGACGCCGGCGGCAAAGGAGCAGCTCGATTACTGGCGGACGCATCTCGACGGCGTCACCACGCTGCCGCTGTGGACCGACCGGCCAAGGCCGGAGGTCTGGAGCGGTCACGGTGCCCGTCACTATCTGGAATTCTCCAAAATTCTGTCGGCCGACCTGCGTGCGCTGAGCCAGAACCAGGGCGTCACGCCCTTCATGACCCTGCTCGCGGCGTTCCAGTGCCTGCTGTTCCGCCACACCGGACACGAGGATGTCGCGACGGGATCGCTGATCGCCAACCGTAACCAGATCGAGAGCGAGCGTCTGATCGGACTGTTCGCCAACACCCTGATCCTGCGCAATGATTTTGGCAGCGATCCGAGCTTCGGCGACATGTTGCGCCGGGTACGGCAGGTCACGCTCGATGCCTATCGCAATCAGGACCTCCCGATCGAAGAGGTCCTTCGCGCGCTTCAGATCGCGCGAAGGAGCGATGGCAATCCGCTGTTCCGGATCATGTTCATCCTCCAGAACGCCTCGATCGAGGCGGCATCTTTCTCCGGTCTGTCGACGCGGCGGCTCGAGATCGATCCAAAGGTGGCGCGATTCGACATCACCCTCGAACTGGTCGAGGCCGACGGCCGTTTCACCGGCTTCTTCGAATACGCCACCGATCTGTTCGACGCGGCGACGATCGAGGGCATGGCCGCTCAGTTCAAAACCCTGCTCAAATCCGTCATCGCCGATCCCGAGCAGCGCATCTCGCACCTGCCACTCCTGACCGAGGCCGAACGCCGGCAGCTGCTGGCGCAGGGCCGGGGCGTGCGGGCCAATTTCGCCACGCGCAGCAATCCGAGCGAACGTTTCGACCGCCAGGTCAAGAAGACGCCGAACGCGATCGCCGTGTCGGACGGCCGCACATCCGTGAGCTATCGCGAGTTGGCGCGCCGCAGCCAGGCGGCCGCGCGCTGGCTGGCCCTCGAAGGCATCGGCGCCGAGGTCGTGGTCGCCCTGCTTGCAGATCGCGGGCCCGACCTGCTTGCCGCGATGATCGCGGTGCAACGCGTGGGCGCTGCCTTCCTCAATCTCGATCCCGACCAGCCGCCGGCACGGCTCGCAACCATCCTCGGATCGAGCGGCGCCCGCGTGTTGCTGACCGGACGGGCGCAGTCGTCCATGGCGGAGGCGCTGCTCGAACCGCTGGTCGAGCGCATCCGAATGGCCGAGCTCGAGGACGCCATTGCGCCAGCGTCGACCAAGCCGGCCCGCGCGGCCCGGCGCGCGGCTTCGAGCCTTGCGTACCTCATCTACACCTCCGGCTCCTCCGGCGCGCCGAAGGGCGTCATGATCGAGCAGCGCGGGCTTTCGAACCATCTGGCCTCGCTCATCTCCGAGCTGAACCTCTCGTCCCGGGACGTGATCGCGCAGACCGCGCCCCAGAGTTTTGTCATCTCGGTGTGGCAGTTCCTCGCGGGGCCCATGGTCGGCGCGCGCGTCCATGTCTGCAGTACCGCGATCGTGCAGGACCCGATTTTGATTGCGCAGGAAATCGAGCGCGAGGGCATCACGGTGCTCGAGATCGTCCCGTCGCTGCTGCGCGTCATCCTCGATCGCATGGACGAGGCACAGGTCCGACGCGCCTTTGCGAGGCTGCGGCTTCTGATCTCGACGGGCGAGCCGCTGCCCATCGATCTCTGCAAGGCCTGGTTCGCCCGCTGTCCGAAAGTGCCGCTGATCAATGCCTATGGTGCGTCGGAATGTTCCGACGACGTCTCGCTGCATCGCCTGACCAGGGCGCCGGCGACCGACACGAGCCATGTCCCGGTCGGCGCGCCGCTTCCGAACATGCAGCTCTACGTGCTCGACGCAAGCCTGCAGCCGCAGCCGGTCGGCGTGACCGGCGAGCTCTGCATCGGCGGCGCCGGTGTCGGCCGCGGCTATGTCAACCATCCCGCGCAGAACCGGCAGCGCTTCCTGCCCGATCCGTTCTCGCGCAAAGCAAGCAGCCGGCTGTACCGGACCGGCGACCTCGCCCGCCGCCGCGCCGACGGCACGATCGAATGCCTCGGTCGCGCCGACCATCAGGTCAAGGTCCGCGGCTACCGTATCGAGCTCAAGGAGATCGAGAACGCGCTTGCCGACCATCCGGGTGTGCGCGCTGGCATCGTCGAGCCGCGTCGCGAAGCGAGCGGCGATGCCAGGCTGATTGCCCATATCGTCGCAAGATCCGGCAGCCGGAGCAGCGCCAGCGAGCTGCGCGACTTCCTGAAGAGCCGGCTGCCGGGACACGCCATCCCGTCCGCGTTCCTGTTCCTGGATCAGGTGCCGCTCAATGCCCATGGCAAAATCGACCGGAGCGCGCTGCTGGCGCCGGCGCAGCAGGAAACGTTCGGACCGGATACGACCGTGCCGGCGCGGCGCTTCACCGAAAAGGTACTGTCCGACATCTGGATCGACCTGCTGACGGTCGAGAGCCTCGGCGTGACCGACAATTTCTTCGACCTCGGTGGCCATTCGCTGCTGGCGGGCCAAGTCATGGCGCGCGTCGCTCGGGCGCTCGGCGTGTCGCTGCCGATCAAGACCATCTTCGAGGCACCGACGATCGACGAGCTTGCCCGGCGGGTCGACGAGGCCGTGGCGGCAAAGCCGCGCAAGCCGGCCGCAAGTTTCGCAAGGCTGGCTACAGCGAGCCTGGCCGAAGGCAGCCCTCCCACGCTCTCGATCGCGCAGGACCAGATGCTGCGGATCGAGCAGAATCTTCAGGGACTGCCGCTGTTCAACCTGCCTTTCGCCTTCCGTCTCCAGGGGCCGCTCATTCTGGCTGCTCTGGCGCAGGCGATCGACGACATCGTGCGCCGGCACGAATCGCTGCGGACCCATTTCGGCTGGAACGGCGGGGAGCCCGTCAGCCGCATCGCCGCGCCCGGCGCCCTCGGCCGTGTTCTGGCCGTCGAGACGATCGGCGACGGTCAGCCCCACAACAACAAGCGGCGCAAGGCGCTGGAGCTCCGCAAGATCGATCTCCTGATCGAACAGGAGACCTATACCCCGATCGACACCACGCGCGCGCCGCTGCTGCGCGCCCGGCTGCTGCGACTTCACGACGGCGATCACGTGTTGCTGCTGACACTGCACCACGCCGTCGTCGATGGCTGGTCGATCGGCGTGCTGTTCGAGGAAATATCCAACCGTTATGCGGCGCTGGCCGGCTATCGGTCGGTGCCGCTGCCGAAACCGCCGCCGGCTTTTTCGGACGTGGCGCGCTGGCAACGCTGGTGGTGCGGCACCGATGCCGCCCGCCGTCAGGCGGCCGACTGGACCGAGAATTTGCGCGGGGCGCCTCCCCTCTTCGAGGGCGAATCAAGCCCGGGCCCGTCCAGGGGGCACCATCCGGTCAGTCTCGAGCGTGAGCTGATCAGCCGGCTCGCGGCTTTCGCCGGCCAGCACAATTGCACGCTGTTCATGTGCCTGCTGACCGGTTTGAAAGCCCTGCTGCTGGCGCGGACCGGCCGCAACGACATCTCGATCGCCACCGCCATGGCCAATCGCGCCCAGCCGGACACCGACCGGATCGTCGGTCCGTTCGAGAACACGGTGATGGTTCGCACCAAAATCACGCCGGAGCTGTCGTTCGCGCAGGCAATGGCCCGGGTCCGCGAGAGCGTGCTCGACGCGCATGCGCGCCAGGAGCTGCCGTTCAACATCCTGGCCGACCATCTGGAGCAGGAGGGCGTCAATCCAGCCTCGCTGCTCCAGGTCTATTTCACCCTGCAAAATCCGCTGCGCCAGCCGCTCGATTTGCCTGATCTCGCGACAGCATCGATCGGCAACATCGCCCGCGAAGGCCAGCCGGTGCTGCCGATCGACCAGACATGGCTGTCGCTGATGCTCAAGGAGCGGTCGACGGGTATCACCGGTTCATGCAATTACAAGAGCGAGCTGCTCGACGGCGCTACGGTCGGCCAGTGGATGGAGGATCTCGTCGCGCTGCTCGGGGCTGCTCTCGTCCAACCCAATGCGCCACTCGGCCGATTGCTCAATCGCAGGGCGGCATGACCGGCCGCAAAGCACGGACGAATACGGGGTCACTCGTCAAAGCTGTGAATGACCAAGTTGCATCTTGATTATTTGGCGCCATCGCGCAAGATTATTCTCGCGTTTTGATTTGGACGATTATTTTCAACCGGGGAGTTCGTTATGGGTTTCATCAAATTTACCAAGGGCACCTCGTTGAGCGACAAGGACCGCAAGGCCCTGCAGAAGTTGCTCGGCGCCGAGAAGAAGAAGCTGCAGTCCGCGCTGAAGGACGTCGACGCTAGCATCTCGATGTTGGGCGGCTCAAAGAAGTCCAAGAAGAAGAAGACGTAAGACTCGTCGGCCGGGACGCCGCACGAATCTTCGGGCTTCAGTTTTCGGGCTTCAGCTTTCAAATTTGGCCGCTCGCGTGTCGAGTTGGGGTCTCGCACAAGCTTGCGCCCGTAAACCGGCCAGCAATCGACAAGGATTCGCCCGAGTGGACCGCTAGAAGCGGTCCGCTCAGTTGATTCTTGCTCAGTTGATTCTTCCGTCATGGCAGGGGATTTGGCCCCGGCCTGACGCCATGGGCCCAATTGATGGCAGACGACAGAATTGAACTGTTTGTCGGACTGATCGAGACTTTTGACGCGCCGGATGCGGTTGATACGTGCCGGCGCCTGCTCTCGGTCGACGAACGGGTACGAGCCCACCGCTTCATGTTCGAGCGGCACCAGCGGCAGTATATTTTCGCGCATGCGATGTTGCGCCTTGCGCTCTCGCATGTCGCACCTGAGGTCGCCCCCACCGACTGGTCATTTGCGGCCGGGCGTTACGGGCGGCCGTTTGTCGCATCGCCCAAGACCTCGAGCGCGCTGCATTTCAGCCTGTCGCATGCCGACGGCTGCGTCGCCTGCGTCGTGTCAGGGCATGAGACCGTCGGCGTCGATGTCGAGACCGTGTCGCGTCGGGTGGCGCCGCTGTCGACGGCGCTTCGGTTCTTCGCGCCGGAAGAGGTCGAAACGCTGCGCGGGCTGCCGGAGCCCGCCGCGACCGAGCGCTTCTTCGACTACTGGACGCTGAAAGAGGCCTATCTGAAGGCCAGGGGTTTCGGCCTCAATTTGCCGCTCGATGCCTTCGCGATGCAGGTATCGCGCGAGGCGATCGAGATCAGCTTCAAGCCCGATATTGCCGACGATCCGCAAGGGTGGCGATTCCAGCTGATCTCGCCGTCGCCCTCGCATCGTCTCGCGATTGCCGATGGCTCCCGCGCCACCGGCGGCCTTCCCATCACCCGCAATGCGTGGCCGCTGCAGGAGGCGGCTGAATGACGCCGCGGCGGCTGCGCGTAGCTGCAGGAGGCGGCTGAATGACGCCGCGGCGGCTGCGCGTATTTCCCGCGATTTCGCGCAACCGCGACCCCAAGAAATACGTCGCCGAGTTGATGCGGGTCGCGCAGTTCGCCGACCGCAACGGCTTCGAAGGCATCCTGCTGTTCGAAGGCAACGACGTGTTCGTCGAGCCCTGGGCGATGGCCCAGCACATCATCGGCGAGACGACCCGATCCTCGCCGCTGATCGCGGTCAATCCGGTCTACATGCACCCGTTCACGGCGGCGAAATTTGTCTCGTCCTTTGCGCAGCTCCACGGCCGCAAGGTCTATCTCAACATGATCACGGGGACGGCGGTCAGCGATTTGCAGGGGCTCGGCGACGAGCAGTCGCATGCCGACCGCTATGTCCGGCTCGGCGAATTCGTTGCGCTGATGCGCCAGCTGCTGGCAAGCCCGCGGCCGGCGACTTTCGAGGGCCGGTTCTACCGCGCAAGCAACCTGCAACTGCGGCCGCGCCTGCCGCCGGAGCTGATGCCGGAATTTCTGGTCGCAGGCCAGTCCGAGCCGGCACAGCGCGTGGCGAAGGAGACCGGCTGCATCAAGATGCAGATGCTGCCGCCCGATCTCGACCGCGGCCTCGATGCGCCGGGCGTGAATTTTGGAATTTTCGCCCGCGAGGGACGCGACGAGGCACGACAAGCGGCAAAGGCGCGTTTCCGCGATAATGCCGACGATCGCGAACTGCTCGCACTCACCGTGGAAAACAGCGATTCCGTGTGGAAGCGGCGCCTCTACGAGGGCCAGAGCGGCGAGCTAGCGGACAATGGCTATTGGCTGCTGCCGTTCCTGACCTTCCAGGCCGACTGCCCCTACCTCGTCGGCAGCTACGCGGAGATCGGCGCGAAGCTGAAGGAATTTGCCGCGAAAGGGCTGACCACGATCATGCTCGACATGGTCGCAGACGAGACCGAGATGCAGCACGTCTGCAAGGCGCTCGCGGCAAGCGGGATGTTTTGAGTTGTTGATGAAGTCGATCTAACCATCACATCGTCATTGCGAGCGTAGCGAAGCAATCCAGAGTCCCTGCGCGGAAAGATTCTGGATTGCTTCGCTACGCTCGCAATGACGGAGAATGATGGGCTACTCAGCGAGAATCACCGCGCCTCTTCGAATCCCGCCAGCACCGAGGTCAGGTTCGCGCCCAGGATATCCGAGAGATAGCCGCCCTCCTGCACGAACACGGTCGGCAGGCCCATCTTCGCGATGGCCTGGCCGATGCGGCGGAAGCCGGGCGTAGTGACGGCGAGACCCTTCAGCGGATCGTGCTCGGAGGCGTCGAGGCCGAGAGCGATGACGAGGGCGCCGGGCGCAAAGGATTCGATCGCCTTGCGCGCGACGTCCATCGCCTGGATGTAACCGTCATCGCCGGTGCCGATCGCCAGGGGGATGTTGAGATTTGTGCCGAGGCCGGGACCTTCGCCGCGCTCATGCGCATAGCCCCACACGTAAGGGTAATACGCGACGGGATCGGCATGGATCGAGACCGTGTAGACGTCCGGCCGCGCGTAGAAGATGCCTTGCGTGCCGTTGCCGTGATGGACGTCGACGTCGAGGATCACGACACGCTCGTGCCTCTGCCGCAGATGCGCCGCCGCGATCGCGCTGTTGTTGAGGAAGCAGAAGCCGCCGGCCATGTCGCGATAGGCGTGATGGCCGGGCGGACGGCAGAGCGCGTAGCTCGCATCCTCGCCGTCCATCACCATCTGCGCCGCGGTGACGGCGACGTCGGTCGCGGCGCAGGCCGCGGCCCAGGTGCCCGGGCCGATTGGCGCCGCGGTGTCGGCGGTGTGCCAGCCGAGCTTGCCGATGATGTGAGTGGGATAAGTCGCGGCATGGCGCACCGGATGGATGTTGCCAATCATCTCCGGGCCGGAATCGCCGAGCGCGGTCCAGGCCTCCCAGGCCTCGCTCAGGAACGACAGATATTCCGGACTGTGGATGCGCGCACGCGGCCCCTGCCCGAATGTGGTCGGCTCGACCAGTTGATGCTTGCCGTCCTTGAGCCCCTTGAGCAGGCGGTCGGCACGTTCGGGCTGCTCGGTTGTGCGCTTGACCACACCACGAACCAGGAAGAATTGCGGATCGTGGCTGCGATGCAGCTCGGTATGGACGGCTTTCACTCAAACACTCCGTGGTCGCTTTGACGGTGCCACAGATGTCTAAATCCCCGCGGCGGCGAGATGCAAGCAAGAAGAATGCCGCCCGTGTCGCGCCGCCCTGCGCCGGAAGCAGATCGCTCGTGAAACTCAGCAGCGCCCGCGCTGAAGACAGTGCTCGCGGCCCTGCTGGTCGGTGCGGAAGGACTCGACGAAGCCGCCCTGACGCTGGGTCACGAAGATCGTCTTGCCGTCGCTGCCGCCGAAGGCGAGATTGGTCGGCTCCTTGGCCCTTAGCGCAATCTCCCGCTCGACCGCGCCACTGGCCTTCATCAACGTGATCGTGCCCTTGAGGATGCGCGCGACATAGAGGCGGCCGGCCATGTCGGTGCGCAGGCCGTCGACGGTGTCGGGCTGGAACGCCTTGACGAGTTTCGGACTGGTGAGCTCATTGGCGCCGACCGTGTAGGACCAGATCTGGCCGCTGCTGGATTCCCCGACATAGAGCGTCTTGTCATCAGGGCTGAGATCGATGCCGTTGGTGGTGCCCATCGCGCGCGGCGCCGACATGAGCTGTCCCTGCACCGTTCCGTCGGCTCCCTTCGCGATGCGCCAGATGTGACCTTCGCGACCTTTCCAGTTCGGATCGCTCGCGTAGATCGTGCCGTCGCGGGCGATGGTGATGTCGTTGGGCTGGTTCATCTCGTCGGAGTGAAACCAGAGGGCGGGCTCGGTCGATCCCTTCGGGATCGCGAAGATGTTGTGCTTCTTGTAGTCGGCGATGAACATGGTGCCATCGCGCGCGAAGCGGATGGCGTTGCCGACGCTGCCCTCGGGCAAAGCCGTAAACGGCACGGACGCCGCGCCGCCGACAGGCAGCTTGCCGATGGTGCCGGGCTTGCCGAAATTGACGACGAAGAGATTGCCATCGAGATCGGCGGCCGGCCCTTCGATGCCGAACGTGTATTCGCCTGATGGCGTCACCTGCACGCTTTCGAACAGTTTCGTTTCCGCTCGGGCCGGTGCCGTCGCAAGGACGAGAACAACGCTACTGCACAGGCACCAAAAATTCCTGCCGGATGTAATAGCCATCGCCGTCGCTGCACTCGCCATTCAGATAGGGATCGGCCGGCCGGAAGAAGCGGCTGAAGCCAAGTTTGTCTACAGCGTTCCTTTGTGTCACGACGACGACCTTGGCAGCCGGTATTTCGCCGCATTCCTTGTTGGTTTTCCCAAAGAACTTGCGCTGCGGCGGGCCGGGCTTGATCCGCATCCGGATGCCTGGAACCATTTTTGACACCAGCAGATCCGCCGTGTCGAGCAGGCGCGTGTAACCAGGCTCGGCCTTCGGCAAGCCTTCGCCACCCGGCGGCATCAGCTTCTCCGCGCCTAACCCGTGAAGCCGCGTGCGCAACTTGCCGGAGTCGGGATCGCCAGGATAGATCCAGCCATCCTGCGACAGCATGAAGCGAAGCACCGTCGCGTCCTTCTGTGCGTCCGATTGGCCGGGCTTCAAGCCGAAATCCGAGTGACAGCCGACGCAATGCTTCTCGACGAGGCCCTTGCGCAAATTGGTAAGCCGGACGCTGTTCTGCGCGTCCCTGGCCACGAAGACCGCCAGTTGATCGATCAGCGCCTGGCTACGCATGTCGCAGGGCAACGGCGCGGGCGCATCGCCCGCGGCCCGGTCGATCCGGATCACGGTCTGGTTCTTGTCCTCGACCAACCAGATTGCGCCGTCCTCCGCGACCGTCATGCCGACGGGCGCACCTTGCGGCCGCGCGCCGTTGACGCGGTGCCAGCCTGCGATCAGCTCCTCGAACGGCGCCGCGGCGACGTCGCCGGCCTCGGTGTGAAAGCTGTGGGTCGGATCGGCCGCGCAACTGACATGATAGCGCACCGGCGCCGGGGCGGGCTTCGGGAAGCCGTGGTCGTCGACGTCATAGACGATGACGCGGCTGCCGGTCGGGCGATAGCCGTGCAGGCCGACCAGCAGCTTGCCCTCGAGCTCCGGAAATTTCACGCCGTGATAATAGAGCATCGCGAGCGGCGCACCGTGCGGCGGCAGCAGCGAGAACGGCGACTTGTAGAGAACGTTGGAGGTGCACAGCGACTTGTAGATTCCCGCCTGCAAGACGATCCTGAATTCGGGACTCGGCGTCGACAGATCGTAGCAATAGGGCCAGCCGTAATGCCGACCCTGCTCGATCGCATTGATCTCCTCGTTCGGCTTGAAAATGTCAGGCAGGTCGCGACCGTTCTCGCCTTGCAGGAAGGCATAGCCCGCATCGGGAAAGCTCGGGTGCAGCGCCAGTGCCATCGAGTTGCGCAGGCCGCGCGCATAGACGCTATGCGGCGGGTCGGCATCGCCAGGCTTCAACGCCGGGAAAATACCGCCCGGCGGCGGCATGAACAGCCAGATCGACGCCATCGCGGAAGCGCCCTCGGCCGCCGCGCAAGGCTTTGTGATCGGCGCCGGCGTGATGCAGTCGTCGCTGTGCGAGCCGATGTTGACGAACAGGCGGCCGTTCTTATCAAAGACAAACTGCTTGAGTGGATGCGCGCTCTCGTCGACCCTGGTGCCGTCGGGCAATGTGATCCGGCGGCCCGGCATGTGACGGACGATGGTCTCGACCGTATCGCGCGGTTTGTCGGCGAGCGGATCGAACCGGAAGATCGTCTCCGCGCTCGAGGCATAGAGCTTCTTGTCCGGACCGATCACGAGACCGAACGGATATTCGATTGCAGTCAGCAGCTCCTTGAACCGCTGTCCCTCAGGTGCACGCGGGTCGAGCAACAGCAGCCGCCCGTCGGTATGGCCCCAGCCCGCCATGTCCGCGACCACGAACAGGTCACGACCGGGCACCTGGATGATCGAGCGCGGGAATTTCAGCCGATCCTCCTCGCTGGCGACGAGGCCGGCGCAAAATCCCGCTTTCATGTCGATCTGGATTCTTGGAAAAACCAGATCGGAGCTGCCGCAGGTCTCCGGGCCGATCGCATAGCCGCTCTTGCGGACCGGTTCTGACGAGCCTACCGAGGCGAAGGTCAGGAGGATCACCAAGGCGCCCGCGCATACGCGCAGGCTTCGGCGTTCACGCCAGAATGTGAGGTGGTTCACGGCGCCTCCCGGGCTTTCCGTCCAGGGTTGTTCCATGCCGTGGGAATGCCGTCCAGTTGATCAACACCCCCTTGTGATCAAACCAGCAGGGGGCTTGGCGCCGACCAATCTCCGTAGATTCCCTTACCGGGCTCGACCCGAATGTTTCGCGAAGGCTTGGAATGGTATCGGTTTGCCGTCCCAATCGCTCCCAATAGGAGACGCATATGGTCCAGGTCTATTTTCACTGCTCAAATACCGAGGGCACGCTGATCGATCGCAGCGGCACAGCGGTGACCAATCTGACCGAGGCGCGCGACCGTGCCGCCCAGATCATGAACGCGATGATCCTGACGCCCGGCGCTGAGGATTGGCGCGACTGGGTGATCCATGTCAGCGGCTCCGACGGCGAGGAGATCTTCGATCTCCCCTTCACTGCCATGCTCGGCAAGCCGCACTGAGGTGATGCCATGTTGCTCGCGTCACTGACCCTGCTCCGCCAGCCCCTGAGCTTCGTCGCCAGCAAATGGCAGACGCTGATCCGGATCGCCGGCAATCCCTACCGGCCCGAGCTCCACTACATGCGCGGGCCTGGCCCGAAATGGCACGCCAAGTATCAGGCCAGCCGGCTGGATCGCGCCCGCTGAGCCCTGCGGCTCCTGCTTTCCACTGATCGGTCTCACAACTCGTCATGCCCGGGCCTGCCCGGGCATTCACGTGTTGGCGCCTCCCCCGCCTGCTTCACACCAGCCATGTCGCGCCTCCCTTTCCATGTTCTCGGTGGGGGCGATGTGCCATTCTTCGCACGCTCCCGCCCATTGCGGAGCTCAGCGCAACGAAGCCAAACCGAAGACAGCACACAGACATCATCATGCCTCATCAGTTCAGCCACGCCCAAACCGTCCGCAAGCCCGCCGTTACATCCAAAGGCGGCATCGTCGCTGCGCAATCGCGGCGGGCGGCCGAAGTGGGGGCGCAAGTGCTGGCGGCAGGCGGCGACTGTGTGGACGCGATCGTCGCCACCACCTTCGCGCTCAACGTGCTGGAGCCCTGGAACAGCGGCATGGGCGGCGGCGGCGCGATGGTGCTCTACCGTGCGGCGGAAAATCGCTACGAAGTGATCGACTACGGCATGTGCGCCCCGCAAAGCCTGCGCACCGCCGACTATCCGCTCAGCGGCGAAGGCGCGGCTTCCGATCTGTTTCCCTGGCAGCGGGTCAAGGACGACCGCAACATCCACGGCCCCGGCTCGATCGCCGTGCCCGGCGTCGTCGCCGGCATGGAAGAGGCGCATCGTCGTCACGCCAGGCTGCCTTGGAAAGATCTGGTCGCGCCAGCCGCGGCCCTCGCCGGTGAAGGCCTGCTGGTCGATTGGTGGACCACGCTGACGATCGCGGCGTCGGCGGCCGATCTTCGGCGCTATCCCGCGAGTGCGACAACGTTCCTGAAGGACGGCCTCCCGCCAAGCGCGCCATGGGGCATCAAGTCAGAGACGCGACTGCCGCTGGACACACTGAAGGCGACGCTGTTGCACCTTGCCGACGCCGGTCCGCGCGATTTCTACCAAGGCGATCTCGCCAGGAGCATCGCATCCGACATCAGCGCCGACGGCGGCGCGCTGTCGGTGGAGGACCTCGCCGCGTTCCGCGCCCATCCGCGCGAGCCGCTGGCGATCCCCTATCGCGGCGGCAAAGTGTTTGCGACGCCAGAGCTCACGGCCGGGCCGACGATGGCGCATGCGCTGCGCCTGTTGCTACAGAACTTTAAGCCGGGAAGCGCGCCCGATGCAGCCGCCTACGTCGAATATGCCGCCGCGCTGCAATCAGCCTATCGCGAGCGGCTCAAGGATATGGGGGATGCGGACGGCAAGCGTTCGCTCGGGGCGGACTATCTGGCGCCCGCCTGCACCACGCATTTCTCCGTGGTCGACCGCCACGGCAACATCGCGGCCGTGACGCAGACGCTGCTGTCATCCTTCGGCTCGAAATACGTCACGCCGCACACCGGCATTGCCATGAACAACGGCATCATGTGGTTCGACCCGACGCCGGGCACCACCAACTCGCTCGCCCCTGGCAAGCGCTGCCTCACCAACTACACGCCTGTCATCGCCGAGGCCAAGGACGGCAAGCGGCTCGCGGTCGGCGCCTCGGGCGGTCGCCGCATCCTGCCCTCGGTGATGCAGATCGTATCGTTTGCGATGGATTTTGGCATGGATCTCGATGCCGCGATCCATCAGCCGCGCATCGATGCCAGCGAAGGCGCAATCGTGATCGGCGATACCAGGTTGCCTGCGGGCACACGCGAGACGCTCGCGGCGCGCTTCGACTATGAGGAAGCGCGGGTGCAGTCCTTGCCGCAGAAGTTCGCCTGCCCGAGCGTGGTGATGCGCGACGGCGACACCAATTCCGGCGCAGTCGAGATTTTCCAGCCGTGGGCCGACGCGGTGGTCGAGGGCTGAGGCTTAGATCCCCAGCCGGTCCCGCACGCGACCAGCGATCACTGCCGTCGTCACGCCCACCGGCCACAACGCATGCATCGGGATCGGCTTGATGCCGGTGACGGGCATGTCGATCTCGGCCTTGGCGCCACCGATCAGACGGCGCGCCAGTTGCGCGCCCATCGCGGTCGAGAGCGCGACGCCGCGGCCGTTGCAGCCGAGCGAGATCAGGATGTTGTCCGCGGGCTCGTGCACATGCGGATAATGATCCCCTGTGATGGCGAGCCGGCTATTCCAGCCATGGGTCCAGGCAACGCCCTTGAGCTGCGGCCATAGCCGCTCGGCATATCGCATGAGATAGGCGACGTCGCGCGGCGAATTGATCCAGCGCATCGGACCGCGACCACCCATCAAGAGGCGGTTCTGCTGATCGATGCGGTAATAGACGGTGATGTGGCCGCTCTCGTAGAGCACCGGTCGCGTCGGCATGATCGAACGTGCCACGTCATCAGACAGCGGCGCCGTGGCGGCGATCGAGGAAAACACCGGCACGATGGTGCGGCGGAGCGCCGGCCAGAGATCGTCCGTAAAACCGTTGGTCGCGAGCAGCACCTTGTCGGCATGAACCACCGCGCGCGGAGTCTCGATGCGCCAGCGGCTGCCCTCGCGACGGAGCGATAGTGCCGGTGTTTCGCCATGCACCTGCGCGCCCGCGGAGATCACGGCGCGCGCAAGGCCGCGGGCGTAGCTGAGCGGATGCAGGTCGCCGCCGCGGGTATCCAGCATGGCGCCGATGTAGCGATCGGTGCCGGTCATCTCGCGCAATTGCTCGCGATTGAGGTACGTCACCGGCATCCCACGGGCGATGCACTGTTGTGCGGTTGTCTCGATCGCGGCGGCGCTGGCCTCATTATAGGCCGCGCGCAGCGTGCCGTTCTGCCGCGCTTCGCACGGAATCTGGTAGCGACGGATCAAATCGTGGGTGAAGTTCGTCGTGCCGTAGGAGAACGCGACCATGCGGCGGCCGAGCTCAGCGCCGAAATCGGCCTCGATCTGATCGGGATCGTGCTTCAGTCCGGGATTGGTGTGGCCGCCATTGTTGCCGGATGCGCCCCAGCCCGGCTCCTGCGCCTCCAGTACCAGTGCCTCGACGCCCTGCTCCGCCAGATGCAATGCGGTGGACAGGCCGGTGTAGCCGCCGCCGATAATGGCGACGGAAACATTCTTGTCCGTGTCGAGCGGCGGCGTCGCAACCGGCGCCACGGCGGTGTCGGCGTAGAGCGAGGGTGGCAGCGGCAGGCGCGTCATGGCAAGAACCGGTCAGAGCGGATGCAGCACGCGGCGCAAAAAGTCCTGCGTCCGCGCATGCTGCGGTTGATTGAGCACCGATTTTGCCGGCCCCTGCTCGACGATAACACCGCCGTCAATGAACAGCACACGGTCGGCGACGTCGCGGGCAAAGCCCATCTCATGGGTGACGACGACCATGGTCATGCCGTCATCGGCGAGCTTGCGCATCACGCCGAGAACGTCGCCGACCAATTCAGGATCGAGCGCCGAGGTCGGCTCGTCGAACAGGATGGCCTTGGGTTGCATCGCCAGCGCCCGCGCGATCGCGACGCGTTGCTGCTGGCCGCCGGAGAGCTGCGGCGGATGTTCGTTGGCCTTCTCGGCGAGGCCCACTTGAGCGAGCAGTGCGCGGCCACGCTCGAATGCGGCAGCGCGCGGCTCCTTCTTCACATAGAGCGGACCCTCAACGACGTTCTCCAGCACCGTTCGGTGCGGAAACAAATTGAAGCGCTGGAACACCATCGAGACCTGGGTGCGGACCTTCACGATCGACGGAGCGTCGCGATCGACCTTCAACCCCTCGACGCTGATCTCGCCGCGGTCATAGCTTTCGAGCCCGTTGATACAGCGCAAAATGGTGGACTTGCCGGAGCCGGAGGGCCCGACGACGCAGACCACCTCGCCTTTCTGCACGGACGCCGTGATGCCCTTGAGCACCTCGTTCTCGCCAAAGCTCTTGTGGACGTCGGTCAGCTCGATCATTTCTTGCCGGCCCGCTTCTCGAAGTGACGGACCAGCAGGATCAGCGGAATGCTCATGGTGAGATACATCAGCGCAACCATCGTAAACACGTTGGTGTTCTTGAAGGTCGAGGACGCGATCAGCTTGCCCTGAAGGGCGAGCTCGGCGACCGTGATGGTCGAGGCCTGCGAGGAATCCTTCAGCATCATGATCATGACGTTGCCATAGGGCGGCAGCACGATGCGCACCGCCTGCGGCAGCACGACCCGGCGCATGGTCAGCCACCAGCCCATGCCGATCGATTGCGCCGCCTCGATCTGCCCCTTGTCGATCGCCTCGATGCCGGCGCGGAAATTTTCCGCCTGATAGGCCGAGTAGGCGATGCCGAGCCCGAGGATCGCGGCCTGCAACGCGGACAGCGTGACGCCGAGATCGGGCATCACGAAGTAAAGGTAGAACAACAGCACGATGATTGGAATGCCGCGGATCACGTTGATCAGGCTGGCGCTGAGCAGCGACAGGACGCGGATGCCGGAGACCCGCATCATCGCCCAGACCAGGCCAAGCACCGTCGATAGCAGCAGCGAGCCGATGGTGACGACGATCGTCAGCACGACGCCGCTCATCAGGATCGGGAAGAATTCGGCCGCGTCGTGCCAGAAGCCCTTCATCAATCAGCTTTCATCGATTGGCGTCTGGCGATCAACCCTGTGCCTTCAGGCCCCATTTATCGAGGATCTTGTCGATGGTGCCGTTGGCCTTCAGCTTGGCGAGCGAGGCGTTGATCTTGCCGAGCAGCGCGGTCTCACCCTTGCGCACGCCGATGCCGACCGAGCCGACGGTGACGGGCTTATAGCCGTCGACCAGGCGCACCTCGGGAAAGCCGCCCTGCTTCAGATTGTAGGCGAGGATCGGATAGTCGGCGTAACCGGCCTTGAGGCGGCCGGTGTTCACGTCGCGCAGGATGTCGGGGATGGTGTCGTAGGCCTTGACGTCGGCGAACAGGCCGGACTTCTTCAGCGCGTCGACGAAGGCGGTGCCGACCTGGGCGCCGACCGTCTCGCCCTTCAGATCGTCCTGGGTGGCGTAGGCCTTGGAATCGCTCTTCGGGACCACGAGGCCTTCGCCATAGGTGTAGATCGGATCGGAGAAGTCGACGACCTCCTTGCGTGGCGCCGTGATGAACATCGCGGCCGCAATGATGTCGATCTTGCTCGATGTCAGCGATGGAATCAGCGCCGAGAACTGCATCGGCTCGATCTGCACGTTGAAGCCGGCATCCTTGCCCACTTCAGTGACAAGATCGACCATGATGCCCTGGATGCTATTGGTCTTGGTGTCGAGGAACGTGAAGGGAATGCCTGTCGGCGTCGAGCCGACCTTCAGCACTTGCTGCGCCGAAGCCGGCACCATTGCGGCAATCGCGAGTGCCGCAACCGCGGCCAGACCAAAACGCTTCATCGCATCCCCCTTGGGCCCGGCCGATGGCGGCGCTCGCAGATCTCGTCATCGCAGACGTTGCGGGCCAAGCCGTTTCGGCCTATTTTCACCAGTATGAAAATTTGGTCACACTTTTACGGCCGATGCAAGCGGTTTTCATGCACATGAAGGAAGCGGTTTGACGTGAGCGGTGGCAAAAGAATGCGCAGACCGGCCGCCGCAAAGCGGGTGAAGAAGGTGCAGATAAAGGTGAAGGTGAAAGCCAGCGCCAGCACCAGGACTATTGCGAGAGCGGCCGAGCCGGCGATGGATGTCGCGGTCGGCCGCCGCATTCGCGATCTCAGGCGCATCAGGCAATTCTCGCTGGAGACGGTCGCTTCGCGCACGGATCTCTCGATCGGCTTCCTCAGCCAGATCGAGCGCGGCCTGTCGTCGCCGTCGCTGCGCGTACTGGCCACGCTCGCCGACGTGCTCGGCGTCGGCATCGCCGCGCTGTTCGGCGCGAGCCCGAATGCCGACGGCGCATCCGACCAAATCGTCACGCGAGGGCTTCAGCGGCCCGAACTGAAGCTCTGGCGCACCGGCGTGTCGAAGCAATTGCTGAGCCCCGCCAGCACCGACAACCGGCTCAACCTGTTCCTGGTGCATCTGGAGCCCGGCGGCTCCACCGGCGACGAGCTCTATACCCATGACGGCGAGGAAGCCGGCCTCGTGCTCGAAGGCGAGATGATGCTGACGGTGGACAACGAGACATGGTCACTGAAGACGGGCGACAGTTTTCGGTTTGCAAGCCGGAGGCCGCACCGATTTTCAAATCCGGCCGAGAATGCGAAGGCCGTGGTGTTGTGGGTGAATTGCGTGACCGCGGTGGGGTAGCGCAGCCGTCATTCCGGGGCGATGCGCAGCATCGAACTATGGTGCGCAATTGCGCACCTGAGAATCTCGAGATTCCGGGTTCGTCTCTTCGAGACGCCCCGGAATGACGGCCTCACTTAGCCAAACCGGTACTTGTACCGGTCCACCGTTAGCGCACTCACATCAATGTCCGGCTTCTTGCCCGACAGCATGTCGGCGAGCACGCGGCCGGAGCCGCAGGACATGGTCCAGCCTAGCGTGCCGTGGCCGGTGTTGAGGTGAAGGTTGGCATACTGCGTGGGGCCGATCACCGGCGGGCCGTCCGGCGTCATCGGGCGCAGACCGCTCCAGAACGTCGCCTTGGAGAGGTCGCCGCCGCGCGGGAACAGATCGGTCAGGGAGTGATCGAGCGTGGCGCGGCGCGCATCATAGAGCTGGCTCGAGAAGCCGGAGATTTCGGCGGTGCCGCCGACGCGGATGCGATTGCCGAGGCGCGTGATGGCGACTTTGTAGCTCTCGTCCATCACGGTCGATTCCGGCACGCCGGAAGCGTCCTTGATCGGCACCGTGATCGAATAGCCCTTCACGGGATAGACCGGCAGCGAAATATCGAGCGGCGCGACCAGCCGCGACGACCAGCTTCCGAGCGCGAGCACGTAAGCGTCTGCCTGCAACATGCCGGCGCTGGTCGCGACACCGCTGACGCGCGCGCCGTCGGTGACGATGCGGTCGATGCCGGTGTTGAACATGAAGCGCACGCCGAGCGCTTCGGCGTGCTTGGCCAGCGCCTGCGTGAACATGTGACAATCGCCGGTCTCGTCCTGCGGCAGGCGGAGTCCGCCCGCGAACTTCTCCTTCACGCCCGCCAGCGCCGGCTCGGCCGCGATGCAGCCCTCTCGGCTCAGCACCTCGAAGGGCACGCCGTACTCCTTGAGCACGGCGATGTCCTCACCGGTGCCGTCGAGCTGGGCCTGGTAGCGGAACAGCTGCAGCGTGCCCTGCGAGCGCTCGTCATACTGGATGCCGATGTCGCGGCGCAGGTCGCGCAGGCAATCGCGGCTATATTCCGCGATCGGAATCATCCGGCTCTTGTTGATCGCGTAGCGTTCGCTGGTGCAATTGCGCAGCATCTTGAGCAGCCAGACCCACATCACGGGATCGAGCTTCGGCCGGATCACCAGCGGGCCGTGTTTCATCAGCAGCCATTTGACCGCCTTCACCGGGACGCCGGGACCGGCCCAGGGCGAGGAATAGCCGGGCGACACTTCGCCGGCATTGGCAAAGGAGGTCTCGAGCGCCGGTTCGGGCTGACGGTCGACAACCGTCACCTCATGGCCGGCACGCGCGAGGTAGTAGGCAGAGGTGACACCGATGACACCGCTGCCGAGGATCAGAACTTTCACGCTTCGTCAAACTCCCGCGGCATCACGCTCGCCGCTGCAAGAGGAAACTCCGCAACGGCGAGAGCAATTATCAGGCCACCCGCTTGATGGCGTCGCCGAGGATCGACACGATATCATCGATGTGGCTCTTCTCGACGATGAGCGGAGGCGACAGCGCAAAGCTATCGCCGCTCATGCGGAAGTACAGCCCGCGATTGAAGCAGTCGACCATGACGTCGTAGCCACGCACGCCGACCGTACCGTCACGCGGCGACAGCTCGACCGCGCCCATCAGGCCGCAATTGCGGATGTCGACGACGTTGGGCAGGCCCTTCAGCGAATGCAGCGCATCGCGCCAGTATTCGGAGATCGACGCACCGCGCGTCAGCAGACCTTCGTCCTTGTAGATGTCGAGCGTGGCGATGCCCGCGGCGCAGGCGACCGGATGCGCCGAATAAGTGTAGCCGTGGAACAGCTCCATCGCGTTCTCCGGGCCGACCATCAGGCCGTCATGCACCTTGCGGCTCGCAAACACGGCGCCGCAGGGAACGGTGCCGTTGGTGATGCCCTTGGCCGTCGTCATCATATCAGGCGTGACGCCGAAGAAGTTGGCGGCGAACGGCGTGCCGAGGCGACCGAAGCCGGTGATGACCTCGTCGAAGATCAGGAGAATGCCGTGCTTGTCGCAGATCTCGCGCAGGCGCTGGAGATAGCCCTTCGGCGGCGGCAACACAGCGGTCGAGCCCGGCACCGGCTCGACGATGACGGCCGCGATGGTCTCGGCGCCGTGCAGGGCCACCAGCCGCTCGAGATCATCGGCAAGCTCGGCGCCATGCTCGGGCTGATCCTTGGCGAAGGCGTTGCGGGTGAGATCATGGGTGTGGCGGATGTGGTCGACGCCCGGCAGCAGGGTGGCGAAGGCGCGGCGGTTGGCGACCATGCCGCCGACCGAGGTGCCGCCGAAGCCGACGCCGTGGTAGCCGCGCTCGCGGCCGATCAGGCGGGTGCGGCTCGCCTGGCCGTTGGCGCGGTGATAGGCGAGCGCGATCTTCAGTGCGGTGTCGACCGACTCGGAGCCGGAATTGGTGAAGAAGATCCGATCGAGGCCCTTCGGTGCGATCTCGGCCAGACGCTCGGCGAAGTCGAATGCCAGCGGATGGCCCATCTGGAACGACGGTGCGAAGTCCAGCGTCATCAGCTGGCGCTCGACGGCGGCGGCGATCTGCTTGCGGCCGTGGCCGGCATTGACGCACCAGAGGCCGGCGGAGGCGTCGATCACCTTGCGGCCGTCGACGGTGGTGTAATGCATGCCCTCGGCCGAGGAGAACAGGCGCGGCGCCTTCTTGAACTGCCGGTTGGCCGTGAACGGCATCCAGAACGAGTCGGTCTTGATGGTGTTCGGAATCTGATGAAGGGTCACGGGCCACGCTCCTTTGCTGACCTGCTACCAGAGGCACGGCTTGAAAAGCGCAACAAGTCCTTTTCTGATGAGCTGCAAGCCATTGATTTGACTGGGGCTGCCGGTCCATATTTGCGAGATCCGCAACACCTGCAACACGGGACAGGGACATGAGCGTCGATATCGGTGGACGGCTGCGATTCATCCGGGCGCGCCAGAAGCTGTCGCAGCGCGAACTCGCCAAGCGCGCCGGCGTCACCAATTCGACGATTTCGCTGATCGAATCCAACCAGATGAACCCGTCCGTGGGAGCGCTCAAGCGCATTCTCGACGGCATCCCGATGGGGCTCGCCGAGTTCTTCGCGCTGGAGCCGGAGAGCCGGCGCAAGATATTCTACCGCGGTGAAGAGCTGACCGAGGTCGGCAAGAAGCCGATCTCGTATCGGCAAGTAGGCGACAATCTGTTCGGTCGCAGCCTGCAGATCCTGAAGGAGCGCTACGAGCCTGGCAGCGACACCGGACGCGTTCACCTCGTCCATGACGGCGAGGAAGGCGGCATCGTGATCTCGGGAAAGCTCGAAGTCACCGTCGAGGACGAGCGCCGCATTCTCAATCCGGGCGATGCCTACTATTTCGAGAGCCGTCGCCCGCATCGCTTCCGCTGCGTCGGCGGCAAGCCGTGCGAGGTGATCTCGGCCTGCACGCCTCCAACGTTTTGAAGTTGTCCGCAATCCTACGGAGCCACCGGTATCTTACGGAGCTTGAGCCATCTCAATTTCCGCGGCCTGATCCTCTATATGTTTCGAGCCATAGCCAAGCAGCCTCCGCTTTCCGGAGCCGCTTCGTAACAGGGCTCGCTATGAAGATCACGCTCGCAAATGCAGAGGTTGCACTCGATGAAGTGCAGCGCGACAGCGACAAGCTCCATTCGGAGGAGCTGCGCAAGGCCATCGCGAACTACATCGAGTCGCAGCGAGAAGCGCTCAAGGCTCTTCGCAAGAAGCTGCACTAGCACGCGGGGGCGAGAAGGCCTCGCCCGCCGCGGCCTCAAAGCTACTTCAGCAACTCCTCGATCCGGATCGGGAAACGGCGCACACGCACACCGGTCGCATGCCACACCGCGTTGGCGACTGCCCCTGCACTGCCGGTGATGCCGATCTCGCCGACACCCTTGATGCCGAGCGCGTTCACATGCGGATCGTGCTCCTCGACCGTGATCACGTCGAGCGGCGGCACGTCGGCATTCACCGGGATATGGTACTCGCCGAGATTGGCGTTCATGATCCTTCCGGTGCGGCGGTCGGTGATGGCTTCCTCGTGCAAGGCGAAGGACAGGCCCCAGATCATCCCACCGAACAGCTGGCTCTGCACCATGCGCGGGTTGACGATGCGTCCCGCGGCGAAGGCGCCGACCATGCGGGTGACGCGGATCTGGCCGAGCTCGGGATCGACCTTCACCTCAGCGAATACCGCGCCATGGGCGTGCATCGCATACTCCTCCATCGCCGCCGGATTCGGCGCGCCGGTGCCGCGCGCCTCGACCTCGGCGACGCCGGCGCGCGCGAGAATCTCGGAATAGCTTTCGCCGCGGCTCTCGTCGTCGCGCCGGATCAACCGGCCATCGCGCGCGATCACGCCGGCATTGCCCGCACCGAACAGCGGCGAGCGCTCGTCACCGGTGGCGAGATCGGCGAGTTTTGCAATCACGGCCGCGCCTGCGCTGTGGATCGCAGCACCCGCGGTTGCCGTGTGTGCTGAGCCGCCGGCAATGCCGGCATCGGGCAGGTCGGATGAACCCGCCTTGAACTCGACGCGGTCGATCTCGAGCCCGAGTTCGTCGGCCGCGATCTGGGCCAGCGCCGTCCAGGCGCCCTGCCCCATGTCATGCGCGCCGATCTCCATGGCACCGGAGCCGTCGCGGCGAAGCACGGCACGCGCTTCGGCCTGGAACATCAATGCCGGGAACGTCGCAGTGCCCATGCCCCAGCCGACCAGAAGGCCGGCATCGTCGCGCATCTGCCGCGGCTGGAGCGGTCGCTTCGCCCAGCCGAAGCGCGCCGCGCCCTGCTCGTAGCAGGCACGCAATGCCTTGGACGAGAACGGCTTGCCGGTGATCGGCTCGACCTCGGCATAGTTCTTCAGACGAAAGGCGAGCGGATCGATGCCGCAGGCCCAGGCCATCTCGTCGATCGCGCTCTCCAGCGCGATCGAGCCGGTCGCCTCGCCGGGCGCGCGCATGAACAACGGCGTGCCGGTGTTGACGCGCACGGCATCGTGCGAGGTGCGGATCGCAGGCGCCGCATAGAGCGTGTGCGAGGCATCGGCTGCGGGTTCGTAGAAATCATCGAACGTGCTCGACACGGTCCTCGCATGGTGATCGAGCGCGGTCAGGCGCCCCTCGCTGTCGGTGCCGATGCGCAGCCGCTGCCGCGTCGGCGCGCGATGGCCGACCGGGCCATACATCTGCTCGCGACGCAGCACCAGCTTGACCGGCTTGCCGACGAGCTTTGCCGCCATGATGCCGAGAACCGGAGGACCGGCCATGAGCCCCTTCGAGCCGAAGCCGCCGCCGAGGAACGGGCTGCGGATGTGGATCTTGTCGTGCGCGATGCCGAACAATTCGGCAACGCGCGCGAGCGACAGCATGAGGCCCTGGGTCGGCATGTCGATCTGCAGACTATCGCCGTCCCAGGCCGCCACGATCGCATGCGGCTCCATTGCGTTGTGATATTGGGGCGGCGTTTCGTAAACCGCGTCGATCCGCTTGTCGGCAGACGCAAGTCCCGCCTCGACATCGCCGCGGTGATTTTCCGTCGGGTTGCCGACCCCGACGACCGGCGGCACGAAGCTTTCACCCGCATCGAGGCCGATGAGCGCGGGCAGCGTCTCGTAGCGCGGCGCCAGCAGTGCCGCGCCTTCCGTCGCCGCCTCCAGCGTCTCGGCGATCACGACGGCGATGGGCTGGTTGGCGTAGCGGACCTCATTGCTCTGCAACACTTCCATCCGGAATACGAATGGATTGGTCTTGATCTCGGGGTCGATCGCGAGTTCAGGCTTGTGGTCTGACGTCATGACATCGACGACGCCA
Organism: Bradyrhizobium sp. F1.13.3; assembly: GCF_040548265.1. Lineage (NCBI taxonomy): Bacteria > Pseudomonadati > Pseudomonadota > Alphaproteobacteria > Hyphomicrobiales > Nitrobacteraceae > Bradyrhizobium > Bradyrhizobium sp. F1.13.3. The sequence continues at coordinate 252,909 of NZ_JBEPRI010000013.1, forward strand.
GGATGGCGCTTGGCAGCCGCGACATCGAGCGAGGTCACGCGGCCGCGCGAAATGCTGGCGACGGCCATCACCGCAAACAGCATGCCGGGCGGATGATTGTCAGCGGCGTAGGTCGCCTGGCCCTTGACCTTGAGGACCCCGTCGCGGCGGGTCAGCGGCTGGCCGATGTTCGAGCCGTGGCGCAGATGAGCGGGCGCGCTGGTGAGATTAAGCTCGGGCATGAATGGCTCCGGACGTCGGGGCAAAGGGAGAGGCCGGCAGCGCGGGGATGCGCGCGAGCGTACCGGCGGCGGCGAGGCTCAGCGCGCGCACGACGATGCGGCGCGCGAGCTCGATCTTGAAGGCGTTGTCGCCGGACGGTTTTGCGTCGGCAAGCGCGCGCGAGGCGGCTTCCCGGAAAGCGTCCACCGTGGGCGCCACGTTCCTGAGCACGTCCTCCGCAGCGCGGGCGCGCCAGGGTTTTGCGGCGACACCGCCGAGCGCAAGCCGCGCCTCCACGATCTTGCCATTCTCGATCCGCAGCGCAGCGGCAGCCGAGACGACGGCAAACGCGTAGGACGTTCTATCGCGGACCTTGAGATAGCGCGCATGCGCGGCAAAGCCGCGCGCAGCGGGCGGCAGACGCACCGCGACGATGAGATCACCCGGCTCGAGCGCCGATTCACGCTCGGGCGCATCGCCGGGCAGGCGATGCAGTTCGTCGAGCGCGATCTCGCGCCGCCCGTTCCTGCCCTCGATCTCGACGATGGCGTCAAGCGCGACCAGGGGCACGCAGAAGTCGGACGGATGCGTGGCGATGCAGTTTTCGCTCCAGCCGAGCACGGCGTGGGTGCGGTTTTCGCCGTCGCGCGCGTCGCAGCCGCTGCCGGCCTCGCGCTTGTTGCAGCGGCTGGCGGTGTCGTAGAAATACGCACAGCGCGTCCTTTGCAGCAGGTTGCCGCCGACGGTCGCGGCATTGCGCAGTTGCGCCGATGCGCCGGAGAGCAGCGCTTCGGCGACGGCCGGATAGGACTTTGCAAAGTCGGCGTCATGCGCAAGATCGGCGTTGCTCACCAGCGCGCCGATGCGGATGCCACCGTCGGCAAGGCGCTCGATTAGATCGAGCCCGTCGAGATGGGTGACGTCGACCAGACGATCCGGACGGCTGACGCCGCCCTTCATCAGATCGAGCAGGTTGGTGCCGGCGGCGAGATAGACCGCGCCCGGCTGGGCCGCGGCAGCGACGGCCTCGGCGACCGTGGCGGGCCTGACATAATCGAACTGCTTCATGCGGAGCGCCTCTGATTGGATTCGTCCATGCCGGCCTGCGCGTCGAGCACGGCATCGACGATGCCGGCATAGGCGCCGCAGCGGCACAGATTGCCGCTCATGCATTCGCGAATGCGCTCGGGATCGTTGCCGGCCTGCGCCTCGCTCATCATGCCGATGGCGCTCATGATCTGGCCGGGCGTGCAGAAGCCGCACTGAAATCCGTCATGGGCGATGAAGGCGGCCTGCACGGGGTGAAGCTGGTCGCCGCGCGCCACGCCCTCGATGGTAAGAATGTCGGCGCCGTCATGACTGATGGCAAGCGCGAGACAGGAGTTGATGCGCTTGCCGTCGACGAGAATGGTGCAGGCGCCGCATTGGCCGCGGTCGCATCCCTTCTTGGTTCCGGTCAGATGGAGGCGCTCACGCAAGAGATCGAGCAGCGTGACACGCGGATCGTCGAGGACGAAGTCGCGCCGCGCACCGTTCACGGTGAGGCTGATGGAGTGGTTCATACAAGGCTCCGATCAGATATGGACATGAGTCGTCGCGCAGCGCGCCACCGCCGTGGCCGCCGTCGACAAGCGCCGCCCGAACATCGTCCGAGCCAACGTCTTCAGCGAAGATACGGAGGCAGCCTCCGCTTAACAAGGGCCGGCGGGAAATATTTGGAATTCGTCAAAAGCCCGTGCGCATCAACGCGATGCAGCCCCGTAAGGGTTCAATCTAACCAATTCGTGATCTACATTGCGTGGATGGACGAGCACACCGACCAGACCCGGAAGCCCCGCGCCGATGCCGTGCGCAATCGCGAGCGCGTGCTCGAGGCGGCCAAGGCCGTGTTCAACGCGGGCGGGCCGGAGGCGAGCCTCGAGGCGGTGGCAAAACGCGCCGGCGTGGGAATCGGCACGCTCTATCGGCATTTCCCGACCCGCGAGGATCTGTTCGAGGCGGTGTACCGGCGCGAGGTCGAGCAGCTCAGCGAACTCGCCGAGCAGTTGAAGAACGCGAAGGACCCCGTCGACGCGCTCAGGCGCTGGCTGCGCTCAGGGGTCGAATTCGTTGCCACCAAGAAGGGCATGGTGGCAGCCTTGGCACTCGCGGTGCAGAGCGGGTCGGAGTTGCATGCCTTTTCCTTTGAACGCCTGACCAAGGCGATCGGCTCGCTGCTCGATCGCGCAGCCGCGGCCGGCGCCATGCGGGCAGACGTCAGCCCCGAGGACTTGCTGCGCGCGTTCTTCGGCATGTGCTACATGCACGACCAGCCCGGTTGGCAATCCTCGGTGCTGCGAATGCTCGACGTGTTCGTTGACGGGCTGCGGGTGCAGCCTGTCGTGAAAGCCAGGGTCCACGCGGCCGCCAAGCCCGCGAAGCCGGCTGCAAAGCGGAAGCGATAGCCGGCGAGATGTGCTAGGATCGGCGCGGCCGGGAATTCAACGCGGAGCCTGTCATGCGCATCGCCGCCTTGCTGGTCTTTCTCAGTGTCGTCTTCGGTCCCATCTCAGCGCGCGCCGACGATGTCGCGACGGCACGGGACATCATCCGCGCCCAGGAGCAGGCATTCGGCCGCGACGACGCGAGCGCGGCCTATTCCTACGCCGCGCCGGCGATCCGGGAGATCTTCCCCGCGCCTGACATCTTCATGTCCATGGTGCAGAACGGCTACCCGCCGGTCTATCGGCACAAGAGCTTTGAATTTGGCGACAGCAAAAGCGACGGCAGCCGGATTGCCCAGCACGTCCATATCATCGATGCCAATGGCGAAGCCTGGGAAGCGCTCTACACGCTCGAGCAGCAACCGGACGGCAGCTACAAGATCACGGGTTGTTCGCTGCTGAAGGCGGGACAGGCAGTCTAGGTCGCAAGACCCGGACCGGTCCTGACTGCATTCATCCGCGACCGGATCAGCAGCGTCAAGACGATGCCTATATTGAGCGCGTTCCACGCCACGCCGTTGGCGAACGCAGCCGCGTAGGAACCTGTCGCGTCGAAGATGACGCCCGAGACCCAGCCGCCGAAGGACATGCCGAACACGGACGCGAAGATCACGATGCCGACGCGGGTTGCGGCCTCGCTCGCCGGCATCGCCTCGCGCACGATGATGGCATAGCTCGGCACGATGCCGCCCTGGAACAGGCCGAACATCGCGGAAATCAAATAGAGCGAGGTCAGGCTGTCGAAGAACAGGTAGAATACGAGCGCAAATCCCTGGGCCACCGCACCGATCAGCAGTGTGGGGATGCCGCCGATCTTGTCGGCGAGATAGCCCGAACCGATCCGGCTGACGATGCCGCAGGCCATCATCAGCGACAACATCTCGGCGCCGCGAGCCACGCCATATCCGAGATCGCCGCAATAGGCGACGATATGCACCTGCGGCATTGCCATGGCGACACAGCAGGAGATGCTCGCGATCGAGAGCAGCACCGTCAGCGTGTTGGTCGACAGCTTGAGATCGACCCGGGGCGGCGGCGCATTGGCATGGTCGTGGACCTTGTCGTGACCGATCTGCGCGCGCAGCACCAGCACGAGGATCGTCATCAGGACGACGCAGACAAGGCCGATTCCGATATGGGTGTGGCGCCAGCCGACCTCCTGCATGCCCCAATTCACAATCGGCGGCCACATCGTGCCGGCGACATAATTGCCGCTGGCGACAATGGTCACGGCCAGGCCGCGATAGCGCTCGAACCAGTGCGAGGCCTCCGCCATCAGCGGCGCGAAGGTCGCGGAGGTGCCGAGCCCGATCAAGAAATACGCTGCCACGAACTGCCAGAGCTGGGTCGACAGACCCGCCAGGACATTGGCGACGCCGAGAAAGGCGATGCTGATTGCCATCGCCGCCACGATGCCGAACCGGTCGGTGATCCGGCCGGCGATGACGCCGCCAAGCCCGAAGCCGAACATCATGAGGGTGAAAGCCAGCGACACCGCGCCGCGCGTGGCAGAGAATTCGGCCTGCACCGCGGGAATCATGACCACGATCGCCCACATGCCGACGCCGCCGATCGAACCGATCACAAGTGCAATAACAAGGCGCATCCAGGCCTGACGCGAATCAGGGGTGAATGCTTCGGGTGTTTGTCCTGATTGATTTGGCGCGTGCACGGGCGGGACCATGGCCCGCGGATCGCCACAGGGTCAAGCATTGTGGCGCGATATTGGGCATGCACGGTGCACTGCGGTAAGAAGGAGCTTGGCGAACGCGCGTTTTGTCATTATTTTGCAAATCAGCGCGTGCTACATGGCCGCGCGAAGAGCAAGTCGGCGGAATGTTGCTGCGATTGACACGATCGATGCGGATCAGGGTGGGGCGCTTCATTGCCCTCGCCTATCTGTTCTGCGTGCTCGCGCCGGCCGCAAGCCTCGCCTGGGGTAGCGGTCCAGCACCGTGCCTCGACGACACGCTCCTCGCCGACCTCGGGCCGGTGCATCACCAGATCCACGCCGGCCACACGCATGACGGCGCCTCGCATGACCACGCAGGGGCACATGCGCATCACCAGGCCGCCGCGCAGGACGCGCCCCCCGCCCCTCATCGTCACGACGGCAAGGGTACGCCGGGACCGTGCTGCGCGATGATGTGTGTGAGCGCGCTGCCGGCCGACCTGCCCAGCGTCGCAAAGCCGCTTCAGCCGGTTTCCGCCTGCTCGCCCGAGATCGTGGCCAGCCTGCACAGCGCGGCGCCGCCCCTGCACTACCGCCCTCCCATCATCTGATCTGACGCGCGACAACGTCAGGCCGAGCGCGCATCTGCGTGCGTGAGCCTGTGGTCTCCAGACAGATCAGGGATGAGTCATGCTTACGCTTTCCGGGGCGAAGTCCGCCGCTGCATCCGCAGCGCGGGGGCGACACTTTCGATTCAATTGGCCGCTGCTGGCCGCGACCGCATTGGCGTTGTCCGGCTGCATGCCGGCAACGACACAAATCGCCGGCGCTGATCCTGCCAATCCGGCGGCCAAGGTCGCGCGCGCCGGCTATCATTCGACGATTGCGCCCTACACCAGCCTGCGGCCAGCAACCCCGGCACCATGGCGCGAGCGCAACCAGAGCGTCGCGCCGCAGCCCAAGCAAGACCGGTAGGAGCGCGCCATGACACACCGTCTCGCGCCAAGCCTGCTCGTTCTTGCCTCGCTCGGCTTGTCGGGCTGTGCCGCCTTCTCGCCCGACAGCGGCATGAATGCCGTCTCCGAGCTGACGAGCCAGACCATCAACAAGGATGTCGCTTTCGTGCGAACGGCCGAGGGAGCTGGCGCGGCCGACGCGCGCGTTCGCCAACTGCTCTCGCGAACACTCAGCGTCGAGACCGCCGTGCAGATCGCACTGCTCAACAACAAGGGGCTCCAGGCCGCCTATAACGAGCTGGCGCTGGCCGAGACCGATCTCGTCGAGCAGAGCCTGCCGCCCAATCCCGTGTTCTCGGTCTCGCGGATCTCGGGCAACGGCGCCAGCGAAATCGAGCGTCAAATTGTCGGCGACATCCTCGCGCTCGCCACACTGCCGTTCCGCTCGGAGATCGCCCGCGACCGTTTTCGCCAGGCGCAATTGCGCGCGGGTCTGGCGACGTTGCGGCTTGCCGCCGATGTCCGCCGCGCATATTGGCGCGCCGTTGGCGGCAACGAGATGGTGGCGTTGCTGACGGATGCGAAGGCGACGGCGGAATCGACTGCGCAGCTCGCGGTCAAGCTCGGCGAAACCGGCTCGATCAACAAGCTCGATCAGGCCCGTGAACAGGTGTTTTACGCCGAAACCACCGCCGACCTCGCCACCGCGCGACAGACGGCGACGAGCGGGCGCGAAAAGCTGGCGCGCCTGATGGGACTGTGGGACGGCGGCCTCGACTTCCGGCTGCCCAACCAGCTGCCGCCGCTGCCGCGCCGGCCGCAGGCTTTACCCTCGATCGAGGCCGACGCGGTCGCCCATCGCATCGACCTTCAGATCGCGCGGCTCGAGCTGACGGCGCTGGCGAAATCGCTGAACCTCACCGAGGCGACCCGCTTCGTGACCCTGCTCGATCTCGCCGGCATCTCCCGCCGCACCCGGGATCCGGAAGGCGCGCCGTTCCGCGAGCGCGGCTTCGACGTGCAGTTCCAGATCCCGATCTTCGACGGCGGCGAGGTGCGGGTGCGGCAGGCGGCGGAGACCTACAATTTCGCCTTCAATCGGCTGACCGAGCGCGCCGTCAATGTACGCTCCGAGGCGCGCGATGCTTACCGGATCTATCGCTCCGGCTACGACATCGCCAGCCACTATCAGCGCGAGATCATCCCCTTGCGAAAAATCATCACCGAGGAGATGCAGCTCCGCTTCTCCAGCATGCAGGTCGATATTTTTGCGCTGCTCACCGAGGCGCGGCAGCGGCTCGCCTCGCTGCGCGGTGCAATCGATGCCAGGCAAAGATTTTTCCTTGCCCAGTCCGACCTGCAGACCGCCATCAATGGCGGCGGCGCGCCTGCCGACGGCGACAATTCAACCACTCTCGCCGCGGCAGCGCCTGCCGATGGCCGTCACTGACATGGAGGCCAACATGTTTTCCCGCCGAGGATTTCTGGGCAGCGCCGCGCTCGCCGGCGCATCCGTCGTCAGCGGCCGCGCGCAGGCCGCCTCCATTCCGGAAGCCCCGCACATGGACAAGGTGGTGATGCAGCCGCCGCTCCACCCCATCAGTGGACCGGACTATCGCCCCGTCGTTACGCTGAACGGCTGGTCGCTGCCGTTCCGGATGAACGGCGACTGGAAGGAATTCCATCTCGTCGCCGAGCCCGTGGTGCGCGAATTCGCCGAGGGCATGAAGGTGAATCTGTGGGGCTATAACGGCCAGTCGCCGGGCCCGACGATCGAGGCCGTCGAGGGCGACAAGGTCCGCATCTTCGTCACCAACAGACTGCCCGAATACACCACCGTGCACTGGCACGGCATGATCATTCCCAGCGGCATGGACGGTGTCGGTGGACTGACGCAGCCGCACATCCAGCCGGGAAAAACCTTCGTCTACGAGTTCGAGATGAGGAAGAGCGGGACGTTCATGTACCACCCGCATTCCGATGAGATGGTGCAGATGGCAATGGGCATGATGGGAATGGTGGTCGTGCATCCGCGCGATCCGAACTTCCGTCCGGTCGACCGCGACTTCGTCTTCGTCATGAGTACCTATCGCGTCGATCCCGGCACGTACTTGCCGCAGGTCAACGAGATGACCGACTTCAACATGTGGACCTGGAATGCGCGGGTGTTTCCCGGCATCGATCCGCTGCCGGTCAGGCTCGGCGACAAGGTGCGCGTGCGCATCGGCAATCTCAGCATGACCAACCATCCGATCCATTTGCACGGCCACAGCTTTGCCGTGACCTGCACCGACGGCGGCTGGATTCCGGAGAGCGCGCAATATCCGGAGACGACGACCGACGTACCGGTCGGTGCTGTCAGGGTGTTCGACGTGCTCGCCGATAATCCCGGCGACTGGGCGTTCCACTGCCACAAGTCGCACCACACCATGAATGCGATGGGACACGACATGCGCAACATGATCGGGGTGTCGCGCAAGGATCTCGCCAAGGCCGTCGGCAAGCTCGCCCCTGACGGCATGGCGATGGGCTCGACCGGCATGGCGATGGGCAACATGGAGATGCCCGCGCCCGACAATACGCTGCCGATGATGACCGGCACCGGTCAGTTCGGCCCGATCGAGATGGGCGGCATGTTCACGGTGATGAAGATCCGCGAAGGCCTCGCGCGCGACGACTATCGCGATCCCGGCCCCTACCAATTCCCGCAAGGCACCGTCGCCTACGAGGTCACGCCGCCGGCCCCGGAGCCCGTGCGGCAACAACCGGGCGGACCGCCGATGAAGAACATGAAGATGTGAGCGTTTCGATGAACCACCACCAACTGGAGATATCAATGAAGACGACGATCAAGCTCGGTCTTGCGCTGGCCGCGCTTTCGACCGCGCCGGCCTTTGCCCACGACCAGCACGGGCACGGCACCTTTTCGGCCGGCGAGCCCGGCGATCCGAAAAAATCCGCGCGCACGATCGAGATCCTGCTGAACGAGATGGACTACACACCCGCCAGAATCGAGGTCAAACGCGGCGAGCAGATCCGCTTCGTGCTGCGCAACGTCGGCAAGGAGGACCATGAATTCCTGCTCGCCACCACAAAGGAGAATCTCGCGCATGCGGTGGAGATGAAAAAGCATCCGCACATGGAGCACGACGATCCCAACGGTGTCAGGCTCGCACCGAGCAAGACCACCGAGATCCTCTGGAAGTTCAGCAAGGCCGGCACGTTCGAATTTTCGTGCCTGATTCCCGACCACCGCGATTACGGCATGGTCGGCCACGTCACCGTAAAGTAACGCAAGGAGGCTCCCATGAACCGCATCATCCGTATCGCCGCAGCGCTGTCGCTGGCCATCGGCCTTGCCACAGGTGCCCTGGCGGCCCAAGGCGCCGCGATCAGCGGCGAGGTCAAGAAGATCGACGAGGGCGCCGGCAAGATCACCCTCAAGCACGGGCCCGCGAAGAATCTCGGCATGGATGAACCCATGACCATGGTCTACCGCGTCAAGGACCCGGCCGTGCTCAAGCAGGTGAAGGTCGGCGACAAAGTGACTTTCGAAGCCGAGGAGGCGGCCTCGGGCTATACGGTGACCCGGATGGAGAAGGCAAAGTAGGGCTACTGCCTCCGTCCGCCGAATTTCGGCGCCAGACGCTTCCACAACGTCATGGCCGGGCTCGTCCCGGCCATCCACGCCTTCGGCGCGGCATGAAGAACGTGGATGCCCGGGACAAGCCCGGGCATGACGGCTGCTTGCCCGCCAGATGGCCGAAATACCGCAGTCAGCCCCCATGCCGCACCCCTTATTAACCCTTTGCTAACCATACACCCGGCAAGAATTGCCCAGTGGAGTCGAGTGTCGTCAGCCGCGTAGAACGGGAGCTCCCGTGGACGCCAGTGCGGTGCCTCACTTTCGAAACGGCGGCCCTTCGGCCGCCGCGCAGACGTTTGGGGCGCGCGGACGGCAGTCGCGCGGAGGGGCAGCTACCATGGTCGACGTCACCGCGGGACAGGGCGTAGGCGGCACAAACGCCGGTTTCCCCACCCTTGCCGAGATCGGCAATATCCTCAAACGCGGCGATATCGCGCTGGCTCTCGGCGTGCTCACCATCCTGGTGGTGCTGATCCTTCCGCTGCCCGCGATCGTGCTGGACCTGTTTCTGGCGATTTCGATCACGCTCTCGATCCTGATCCTGATGACGTCGCTGTTCATCCAGGCGCCGCTGGAATTCTCCGCTTTCCCGACCGTCCTGCTGATTTCGACCATGCTGCGGCTGTCGCTCAACATGGCCTCGACCCGCCTGATCCTGTCGCACGGGCACGAGGGCACGGACGCCGCCGGTCACGTCATCGAAGCCTTCGGCAGCTTCGTGATGGGCGGCAATTTCGTCATCGGCATCATCGTCTTCGCCATCCTGATCATCGTCAACTTCGTCGTCATCACCAAGGGTTCGGGCCGTATCGCCGAAGTCGCGGCGCGCTTCCACCTCGACGCCATGCCCGGCAAGCAGATGGCGATCGACGCCGATCTCTCCGCCGGACTGATCGACGAGGCGGTCGCCAAGCAGCGGCGCAAGGATCTGGAGGACGAGAGCGGCTTCTTCGGCGCCATGGACGGTGCCTCCAAATTCGTCCGCGGCGACGCCATCGCCGGCCTCCTGATCGTCTTCATCAATGTCGTCGGCGGCATGATCATCGGCGTGGCGCAGCAGGGCATGTCCTTTGCCGATGCCGGCCGCAGCTACACGCTGCTGACCGTCGGTGACGGCCTCGTCACCCAGGTGCCGGCGCTGATCGTTTCGACCGCCGCCGGCCTGCTCGTTTCCAAGGCCGGCGTTTCCGGCGCCGCCGACAAGGCGCTGATGAAGCAGTTCTCCGGATATCCGCAGGCGCTCGCGATGTCCGCGGCGGTCATGCTGGTGCTGGCGGCCCTGCCGGGCATCCCGACCCTTCCCTTCCTGGCGCTCGGCTCCGGCGCCGGCGCGCTCGCCTGGAACGCCCGCAACCGCAACCGGGCGACTGCCAGGGCTGAGGAAGTTGCGAAGACCGCACCTGCGCCGGGAATGCCGGGCGCACCGGGCTCCGCTGCGGCGGAGGAGCCGATCTCCGCGGCGTTGAAGATCGACGACCTCAAGATCGAGCTCGGCTATGCCTTGCTGCCGCTGGTCAACGGCCCCGACGGCACCGACCGCCTCACCGAGCAGATCAAGGCGCTGCGCCGCTCGCTCGCGATCGAGATGGGTTTTGTGATGCCCGCCGTGCGGATCCTCGACAACGTCCAGCTCGAGGCCAACACCTACATCATCAAGATGAAGGAGGTCGACGCCGGCACCGGCAAGATCTGGCCGAACCAGTTCATGGTCATGGACCCCGGCGGCAGCCAGGTTCAGGTGCCCGGCATCCACACCACCGAGCCGACCTTCGGTCTGCCCGCGACCTGGGTCGACGCCAGCCTCAAGGAGGAGGCCTCGCTCAAGGGCTATACCGTCGTCGACGCCGCGACCGTGCTCTCGACCCACCTCACCGAGCTGCTCAAGGCCAACATGTCGGACCTGCTCTCCTATGGCGAGGTGCAGAAGCTACTCAAGGAGCTGCCGAAGGAGCAGGGCGAGCTGGTCAAGGACATCGTGCCCGGACAGGTCACGGTCTCCGGCATTCAGCGCGTGCTGCAGCTGCTGCTTGCCGAGCGCATCTCGATCCGCGACCTCTCGACCATCCTCGAAGGCATCGCGGACTCGCTCGCCTTCTCGCGAAATCCCGCAACCATGGTCGAGCACGTCCGCGCCCGCCTGGCGCGGCAAATCTGTGCGCAGAACACCTCCTACAGCGGTTATCTGCCGCTGATCGCGCTGTCGGCGCGGTGGGAACAAGCCTTCGCCGAATCCATTATCGGCCAGGGCGAGGAGCGCAGCCTCGCGATGCAGCCTTCGAAACTGTCGGAGTTCATGACCGGCGTGCGCGAAGCTTTCGAGCGCGCCGCGCGCGAGGGCGAGGCCCCGGTGCTGGTCACCTCTGCGGCAATTCGTCCCTTCGTGCGTTCCCTGGTCGAGCGGTTCCGGGCCCAGACGACCGTGCTGTCGCAGGCTGAAATCCACCCCAGGGCGAGACTGAAAACGGTCGGAAGCATCTGATTTGCCTTAAGAAGCCGTGTGTTTTTTGGCCACAGGCAAATGGTTTTTAAGCTTTTGGCGCCTTGCCGATCGACGGCCGGCAAGGCGCCTGGCAGACACATTACAGCTTTGAAATAATTGCGAAATTGCACGATCAAGGGCCGTTTTTGATCGCGGCTTCTCACGTCCTGTCACGCTCTTGTGATCGCCCCTTGGGAACGAATCCCCCCAATACTAGGTTGTTGGGCACCGGAAGCATGAACCTGCCCAAACACGCAGGCGACTACTTCGGGTAGGTGGCGGCAGGAGCCTTCCATGAACCACTCGATTTACAGCGCAGATCGCTCGACCCACCTCAAGATCGTGGTTGTCGCGCTCGTTGCCGGCATCGCGGTGGCGGGTCTCGGGATCACCGCGCGAACGAGTTCAGATGAAGGCCTGACCCAGACCGCTCGCGTCATGAAGGCCGGCAAGCCGATCGCCATCACCAGCTCGAACGTTTCGCTCGTTCGCTAAGGAGATTTGAGTTTCAGGAATTCACGCGGCTCTTTATCAGCCCCCCAAAGTCGCCACGTGGATATGTAGACGACCCCAACCCCAAGTCGACTACAGAAAGCGCCCGCCCCCCACGGGCGCTTTCTCATGTCTGGGGTATTGTTTGCTGGCGTATGTAGCACGGGCAACTGTGTGCTACTGGCGCTGTCATTCCCCGCGTAGGCGGGGAATCCAGTACGCCGCAGCCTCTCCGTATTCCCGCGCTGTCTCTGGAATACTGGATCGTCCGCCTTCGCGGACGATGACACCGAATTGGGACTACCGCGCCCCATACGTCGGCGGCGGCGCCTGCACGGTCGGCGCGGCTGCGGCGAACAGTTCATCCTTGCGCCCCGAGAGCGGCGGATAGATGCGCTTGCGGTTGATGGTCTGCTTGGTTGCCTTCGCGGCCGCGCCGGTGGCGCGGACTTCGCGGTCCCATCCTTCCGTGTAGAGCGCGCCCCAGCCGCCGAGATCGAGCACGGTCACATACCAGTCGATCCGGAGCGGCAGCATCGGCAGGCCCGCGAGATCGGCGACCACGTTGTGGCCGGCGAAGCGGCCCATGGGACGCGCGAACTGGCAGGACATCACGGTCGGATGCAAGCCGTCGACCACGCTCGAGGCGACATCCCCGGCCGCGAACACGCCGCCGACATCCGCAACCCGCATCATGGGATCGACGAGAAGGCGCCCAAGGCGATCGCGTGCGTCCGGGAAGCTCGCGGCCAAGGGGCTCGCGCGCATCCCGGCACACCAGATCACTGTCCGCGTCGGAATGACCTCGCCCGAGCTCAGGCGCAGGCCGGCGGCCTCGACGGAGACGACACGGACGCCAAGCCGTGTCTCGACGCCGAGCGAGGCTAACGCCGCATCGATGACGGGACGCGCATGCGCGCCGATCGTTGCGCCCACGGCAGGATTGGGATCGACCAGGATGATACGGTGGCTGCCGGTGATGCCGGCACGCGCCAGCCTGTCGGGCATCTCGGCCGCGACCTCGATGCCGGTGAAGCCCGCGCCGACCACGACGATCGTCGAGCGCCCCGGCGCGGGCACGCTGCGTCCGAGCGAAGTGAGATGGCCCTCGAGGTGGAGCGCCGCTGCATAAGTGTCGACATCGAAAGCATGCTCGGCAAGGCCGGGAATGTCGGGACGCATCACTTCGCTGCCGAGCGCCAGCACCAGCCGGTCATAAGCCAGCGTCTCGTCGCCACCACCCGTGACCAGCGAAATCTCGCGCCGTTCCGGATCGATGGCTTCGACGGCGCCGATGCCGTGACTCACGCCGATCGGATCGAGCAGTTGCGGCAGCGGCAGCGCGACCTCGCTGAGATCGGCCTCGTAATTGCGGACGCGGATGTTGTGATAGGGATTGCGATCGACGACACGGATCTCGATGTCACGGCCGGCCGCGCCGATCTCCTCGCGCTTGCGTGCGGCACCGATGGCCGCCCACAGACCTGCAAACCCGGCGCCGAGCACGACGATACGCGCCATGTCCGTTGACTGCATTTCCCAAGAGAGCGACGAGGAAGCGACGAACGATCAAGCCGTCTGACCGCGCAGACAGATATAGCTCATCCGGCCGGGCGCACCAACGGCGGCGGCACCGCCGCGCCGCACAAATTGTCGGCGCGGCTTAGGCCTCGCGCAGTTCCGACGGCGTCGCGCTAAAGCGCTTGCGGAAGGCGCGGTTGAAATAGGACAGATCGGAGAAGCCGGATGAGTGCGCGATGTCGCTGATCTTGCGCGTCCTGGCGCGGGGATCGCTGAGCAGCTTGCGCGCCTGCAGCAGGCGCTGCTCCAGCACGAATTCGGTGAAGGTCGTTCCGGCCTGCTCGAACAGGCGCTGTGCCTGGCGCGGGCTCAGGCCCGAGCGCGTGGCAATCTCGGACAGGCAAAGATCGTTGCGGCCAAGCGCGGCCATCACGTCGGCGCGCATGAGATCGAGACGGGCCGCCGCATGACCTCGCCCGCGCGCGAGACTTGCATGTTCGGCATCGGTGCCGAGCAGGAGACCGACGAGATCGACCATGTGCTGCGCGGTCAGGCGCTGGCCGACGGCGTCGAGATGCGGCGCGTGATGGGCCGCTAGGGAGTGGTAGCGGAAAATCGTCTCGGCGACCGCGCCATCCGAGAGCACTTGCGACAGCTTGTCCTCGGCGCGCGGATTGATGTCGAGCAGCGCGCGGCGCGGCATGCGGATGGTGGTGAAGCGATCTTCCTCGGTGTGGCCGACCGTGCCGGTGATGCCCATGTCGACGAGCACCATCTGCGCGGGCGCAAGCTCCACGGCATGGCCGTTCTGCCCGACGCGGACGAGACCCGCATGTGCCGCGATCAGGACGAGATCGTCGCTGCCGTCGGCAAGGTGGCTCTGGGTGCGCGAATATTGCGCGGAAGCGCCTTCGGGAATGGCGAGCGCGATATTGTCGACCACGCTGACCTGAAGCCGGCAATCGATGCTATCGCCCCGGCTCGGCCCGATATCCAGGCCGCAGGCTCCGAAAGTCCGCTCGCGCCAATGTTCGAAGGCCGGGCCGTGTGGCAGCCCCGCATATTGGTGAATGAAGATGCCCGACGTTTTCGCTGCATCCATCTGATTTCTCGCCCCTCTCCGGCACCATGATTGGGGGGCGCCGACTGCAAATTCCGGGCATTTGACGCCGCGACATGCAGAGAGGTTCAAATTGAGGGCGGATTCTGCGGGATTTGTCGGGATACGACGGCGGGACGGACCGTGGCGACAGGAAACGATCAGGCATTGCCACGACGATGTTGAAGCGTCCAATGCCTCCCCGGTGTCGTCCTGGACAAGCGAGCAGAGCGAGCGCCGATGGTTGCTCACCCGTGTTGCCACCACTCATTCTTGCGACAAGCTCTTGGGGTAATGGGTCCTGGCTTTCGCCAGGACGACAGTAGAAACCTACTTCTTCGCGGGCGCCTGCGGCTGTGACGGCGGCACGGTCTCGATCAGCTTGCCGGAAAATACAGGCGCCGAGGTCGGCTGGCCGCTGGGCGAACCGCCGGTCTGCTCGACGGTGACCGCGTATGTCGCGCCGTTGACGACGTCGGCATCGTACGAACCGAGCACCGGTCGCGCGGTGAAATCGCCGGCGCCGATCACACCCAGCGAGCGCGGACGCGGCAGCTTGTCGGAGATTAGCCAGAGCTCGAAGCTCTTGCCGGGCTCCGGTGTCGCGCCGACCTTGCGCACGGTAAAGTTCTTGGTCGCACCGTCGATGGTGAGGATGAAGGCGGGACCGCCGCCCTGGCCCTGCAACAGCGCCACATATTGCGACGCCGCCGCCGGGAGCGGCGCCGGTGTCTTCACCTCGACCGTCTGGATGCGTGGCGCCGGTCGCAAGCCGCCCGGCAGCGCCTCGGGCTGGAAGATCTGAAGCGACAGCGTCACGAGCAGCGCGGCCGCGAGCGCGCCGACGGCGGATGCGATGGTGCGCCAGCGCTTCACGCGGCCCTCGAGCTGGATCACGTTGCTGTTGTCGGCAACCGGCGGCGGTGGCGCGCGCACGACCTCCGGGTCCGGCGCGTGGACCTGCGGCATGAATATCGGCGCGACATCGGGAAGCGCATCGGACGCAAGTCGCGCCGGATCGGGCTGCTCCGCTTCGGGCGGCTGCGGCCCCGGTTGCTGCATAGTCTCCGACGGCACCTGCGGAGGCACGGTATCGGGCGAGGAAAACTCCGGCACAGGTGGCGGCGCGACATCCGGCAGCGCTGGCGGCTCCTGCGCAAAGGCCGTCCGCGCGAGCTCGGACCTGATGTTCTCCCATACGATCGGACGCGGCTGGATCGAGCCGACCATCTGGTTGAGGACGCCGAGCCGGAATGCCCACGCCTGCACAACATCGGCGAACGCCTTGTCCACCGCCATCATGGTCTCGACCTGCGCGCGCTCGCCGGCGTCGAGCGTGCCGAGCGCATATTCCGCGGCGAGCGCGATATGGTCCTCCGTATAGGCCATCACTTGCGGTCCAGACCCATCCTCACAGTACGAGCTCTCATGGCTCGAACCTCATAGCCCGAGACATTCGCGAATATCCATCATGCTGCGCCGAAGCCACGTCTTCACCGTGTTGACGGGCGCTGCGAATTTCTCCGCCAATTGCTCGCGGCTCCAGCCGTTGTAATAGGCGAGAAGCACGAGTCTCTGACGGTCCGGTTCGAGCCGGCCGATACATTCCAGGAGCCGCTTCAATTCCTCGCTCATCTCCCGCCGCGCCAGCGGATCGGGGCTATCGCTTGCGACTTCCATCGCCTGCGGCTCTTCCTCGATGGAGACTTCCGTCTTCTTGCGCACGATGTCGATGGCGCGGTTGCGCGCGATCGACGCCATCCAGGTGATCGGCGACGCGAGAGCGGGATTGAACTGGCCGGCGCTGTTCCAGATCTTGACGTAGGCCTCCTGAATGACCTCCTCTGCTAGATCCTGTCGGCGCAAGATACGGAGCACGATGCCATAGAGTTTCGCGCGCGTGGCGACGTAGAGGCGCTCGAACGCGGCCTGATCGCCCTGCGCTACCGCCCCAATCAGCCCGACCAGCTCTGCTGGCGTCAGCATTCAGTCCCCCAATGCGCGGCCCTCGCGTTCCGCGCGGGCCCTGGCACCCCGCCACCATAGCGCGCGACAAAGCCGACCACCAAGGGGGCGCGGCGCCACTCTGTGGACAGCACATGCGAAAACCCGGACCTTTGGGGTCCGGGTTTTGCAAATTCTCGCAGGTCTGGCGGCTAGCGTCTCAGGCGACGGCGCCCATGCGGGCACGCATCAGGCCAATACTGTCGAGATCGGCCTGCTCGCGGGCGTTTTCCTCGGCCCGTTCACGGGCCTGATCGCGCTCGTCGAGGAGCTCGACCTTCTTCAGCTCCTCGAAGGCTTCGGCCAGCGCAGCCTTGGCTTCGTCGAGCTGGCCCTTCAGCTCGTCGGCCGAGCGGGTCAGGTTCTCGCGACGCTGGATGGCAGCCTTGGCATAGGTCGGATAGGCGAAGTGCGAGGGATCGTTGATCCCGGCGCGCTCCTGCTCGGTCGAGATCTCGCGTTCAAGATCGGTCGACATCCGCTGGAAGTCGGCGATCATGGTCTCGATCTGGGTGACCCGGCGGCGCTTCTCGTCGACCTGAAACTTCTTCAGGCGGATGAGGGTATCACGTGACTTCATCGACTCGTACTCCCCAGAAGTCCCTTGGCTGCGCGTGGGACAACACCGGTCTCCCCACAGGCCCGACGGGGGCCAAGACCGGCTCTGCTACTCTGTGGGATGGGATGATGACGGGACAAAGTTAGCGTTCCGTTTCCAAATTGCCGAGGATTTGCGCCAACTGACGGTAGCCGTCCGCCAGCGACGCATTTTCGTCCTTGCGCTGGCGCAGGAAGGCCTCCAGCGGCTCGTGCAGGCGGATCGCCTCGTCGACCTCGGGGCTGGAGCCGGCGCGGTAGGCGCCCAGACGGATCAATTCCTCCATGTCAGCATAGGTCGCCATCACCGCCCGCGCCTTCTGGATGGTCGGCCAGAACTGCGGGTCGGCCGATTTCGGCATGGTGCGGGAGACGGATTTGAGGATGTTGATGGCGGGGTAGCGGCCGCGCTCGGCGATCGAGCGCTGCATCACGATGTGGCCGTCGAGAATGCCGCGGACGGCATCCGCAATCGGCTCGTTATGGTCGTCGCCATCGACCAACACCGTGAAGATCGCAGTGATGGCGCCCTCGCCCAGGCCCGGACCGGCGCGCTCCAGAAGCTTCGGCAGCTCGGTGAACACGGTCGGCGTGTAGCCCTTGGCGGTCGGCGGCTCGCCTGCGGACAGGCCGATCTCGCGCTGGGCCATGGCAAAGCGCGTCACCGAATCCATCAGGCAAAGGACGTCCTGCTCCTCGTCGCGAAAATATTCGGCGACCGCGAGCGTCAAATACGCAGCCTGGCGGCGCATCAGCGCCGGCTCGTCGGAGGTCGCGACCACGACGACCGAACGCGCCAGGCCCTCCTCGCCGAGGTCGTCCTGCAAGAATTCCTGCACCTCGCGGCCGCGTTCGCCGATCAGCCCGATGACGCTGACCGCGGCATCGACGTTGCGCGCGAGCATCGAGAGCAGCACCGACTTGCCGACGCCGGAGCCTGCGAAGATGCCCATGCGCTGGCCGCGGCAACAGGTCAGGAACGTGTTCATCGCGCGCACGCCGAGATCGAGCGGCGCGCCGACGCGCTTGCGCGAGTGCGCCGGCGGCGGCGAATTGCGGTACGGCATCGGGGCCGGGCCCTGCGGCAGCGGTCCCTTGCCGTCGATCGGCTCCCCCAGCGCATTGACGACGCGGCCGAGCCAGGCCGCGCAAGGCCGCACCTGATTTGCGGCATTGGCGATGACGGCCTTGCAGCCGCGCCGCACGCCGTCGAGGCCGGCGAACGGCATCACGACGGCATTGTTGCCGGAGAAGCCGATCACCTCGCAGGGGATGGAACGGTTGCCGCCGGTCTCGATCACGAGCCGCGCGCCGACCGACATCGCATGGATCGGGCCGGCCACCTCGACCATCAGGCCGCGCACGCCGACAACACGGCCGTAAATATTGATGCCGTCAATGTCGCCGATCTGTTCGGCAAGAGCCTTCATAAGAGGGCCTTCATGAGGTGATCGCCTTCATAATCCCGGGCTTCGTGGCGAATACCTTAAGTTTCGCCATATTTCTGAACGGCGCTTAACTTCGTGTTTACCCGCATCGTTAATCATTGCGTCACTGTCTTTGTGACTGAGCGTGGCTCCCCTTCAGAAGAAGGCTGAGTCGCGGGAGTCGGTTAGGCCCGTCTCTTAAAGTGGAACTTGAACGCAACCGGATAACGAAAGCTGCTTCGCACACAAGACCTTAGGGCGATTCGACGAAAATTGCATCTACAGGGCTTGCGTTCCAGAATCAGAATTTGTTAACCATCTGTTGTCAGGATCCGAATCAGTTGTTCAAAGGCGTTTTGTTGTGTGCCGCGAATGCGGCCGACCTGACGCCCAGGAGCGGCGACTATGGGGAACTGGCATGCGCGTTTTGCTGATTGAAGATGACAGCGCCGTCGCGCAGTCGATCGAGCTGATGTTGAAGTCTGAGAGCTTCAACGTCTACACGACCGATTTGGGGGAAGAAGGCGTCGATCTCGGTAAATTATACGATTACGACATTATCCTTCTCGACCTCAATCTGCCCGACATGTCCGGCTACGACGTGCTCAAGCAGCTCCGGGTCTCCAAGATCAAGACACCAATTCTGATCCTCTCCGGCCTTGCCGGCATCGAGGACAAGGTCAAGGGTCTCGGCGTCGGCGCCGACGACTACATGACCAAGCCCTTCCACAAGGATGAGCTGGTTGCCCGCATCCACGCGATCGTGCGCCGCTCCAAGGGACATGCCCAGTCGGTGATCCAGACCGGCGACCTCGTCGTCAACCTCGACACCAAGACGGTGGAAGTCGGCGGCCAGCGCGTGCATCTGACCGGCAAGGAATACCAGATGCTGGAGCTGCTCTCGCTCCGCAAGGGCACGACCCTCACCAAGGAAATGTTCCTCAACCACCTCTATGGTGGCATGGACGAGCCCGAGCTGAAGATCATCGACGTCTTCATCTGCAAGCTCCGCAAGAAGCTCGCGAATGCCTCGGAAGGCCGCAACTTCATCGAGACCGTGTGGGGCCGCGGCTACGTGCTGCGCGAGCCGCACGAGGTCGAAGAGCGCATTCCCGCCTGATCCTGGGTTTACCCGCGAGCCCTTCGGGGCTTGCTCCTCCCAGCCTGGACCCCGCCGCAAATGGCGGGGTTTTGTTTTTTGGGGATGCGAGCGCGGCCTCATCGTCCTCCGGCCGTTGAACCGCTACCCTTCCCCCGCCGACGAATGGTCGCTGCACGATGGGGGAACGATGATCCTGCAATCACTCGCCGGCCTGCCCGCCTTCCTGGTCTATTTCTGCACCGGGCTGATCGCGATCGTGGCGTATCTGTTCGTCTACACCCGCATCACTCCGTACAACGAATTCCAGCTGATCCGCGACAACGAGCCGGCCGCGGCGATTGCACTCGGCCTCAGCCTGCTCGGCTTCGTCGCGCCGCTGGTCAGCGCCATCGCGCATTCGGCCAATGTGCTGGATTGCCTCATCTGGGCGATCATCGCGCTGATCGTGCAGATCATCGTGCTCTTTCTGGTGAGGGTGCCGGTGCCGAACCTGCCGGCGAGGATCGCCGCCGGCGAGCTTGCGCCCGCAATCTGGCTCGGGCTGTCCTCGCTCGCCGCGGGCCTGCTCAACGCCGCCTGCATGATCTACTGACATGGCCGACAAGCCCTCCAAAAAGGAGTTCGGCAAGCGCCGGCCGGCGGCGGGACCGCCGCCCGCACAGCAGCAGGTGAAGCGCTCTGGCCGTGTCGCGCTGCTGGTGATGGGCACGATCGCGGTCGGCACCACCGCCTACACGCTAATGCCGCGGCAGAATTGCGAGCCCTCTGCTGCCGGGGCGATCGTTCCCGGGGCGACGATCCCCGGAGCCGCGCCGGTGCAGGCGAGCACCGCCTGCAGCAGCAGAAGCAGCTCGTCGGGCAGCGGCGGCAGCTCACGCTGGTCGTCGCGATCGAGTTTCTTCAGCAGCGATTCATCGAGCCATTCCTCGTCCGGAACGTCGTCCGATTCAGGCTCCGGCGGCGTGAGCCGCGGCGGCTTCGGCTCGTTTGGCCATGGCTTCTCTGGCGGCGGCTGACCCATGCGACGCATCGTCTGCCCCGAGCGCGACGACTGGCGGCAGACCGCCGAACAATGCGGCTTCGCCTTTCACACCATCGACGGCGAGCGCTATTGGGACGAGCGCGCCTACTACGCCTTCACGCTCGACGAGATCGAGCGCGGCATCGAGACGCCGACCGGCGAGATCGACGCGATGTGCCTGGAGCTTGCCGGCCGCGTGATCGGCGACGAGCGTCATCTGCAACGCTTGAAGATACCGGACGCGTTCTGGAGCCTGATCGCCGAGAGCTGGGCACGAGAGGACCGCAGCCTCTATGGCCGGCTCGATCTGAAATTTGACGGCAAGGGGCCGGCAAAGCTGCTCGAATACAACGCGGATACGCCGACCTCGATTTTCGAAGCCGCGGTGTTTCAATGGACCTGGCTCGAACAGGCCATCGAACGGCGCATCATCCCGTCGCGGGCCGACCAGTTCAATTCCATCCACGAACGACTGATCGAAGCGTGGAAGCAGATTGCCGCCAGCCGCCACGTCCATCTCACCGGCACCACGGGCAATGAGGAGGATGCCGGCACGCTTGCTTATCTCGAAGACACCGCGCGCCAAGCGGGACTGACGACCACGCTCCTGGATGTCGAGGCGATCGGCTGGCGCAATGATGCCGGCGGCTTCGTCGATCTCGACGGCCGCGACATCGCGCTAGCCTTCAAGCTCTATCCCTGGGAATGGATGTTCCACGACAGCTTCGGCGCAAAGCTCAAGGGCGCACCGACACGCTGGATCGAACCGCCGTGGAAGGCGGTGCTCTCCAACAAGGGCATCCTGCCGCTGCTCTGGGAGATGTTTCCGAACCATCCCAATCTGCTGCCGGCGTTCTTCGAGGACGATCCGCGGGCAGCCGAGCTCGGCAGCTCCTATGTGCGCAAGCCGCTGCTGTCGCGCGAAGGCGCCAATGTCACGCTGGTATCAGGCGGAATGCCGCTCGACGAGCAGGCAGGTCCCTACGGCGCCGAGGGATTCGTGCGACAGGCGCTCGCACCGCTGCCGAACTTCTCAGAGTTCTATCCAGTGGTGGGAAGCTGGTTGGTGGATCACGAACCCTGCGGCCTGTCGATCCGCGAGGACGAGAGCCCGATCACCGGCAACGGCTCGCGGTTTCTGCCGCATGCGATTTTGTGAAAGATACCCTTCTTCCCTTCTGGGAGAAGGTCGCCGCGTAGCGCCGGATGAGGGGTTCTATTCGCGAGTTCAAGTGTCAGTTGGGCTCGCGGCTCGCGCGTCGACAAGGCAGGGCACCGCGGCGGCGTGGCACAAAGTGCATAGAGACTTTTCGCAGCGACAGATCAGCTATGTGTTAAATGTGCGCACAAAGATACTTAGGCGACCTGAATAGCGCGGTACGCTCTTTGCAACGGAGAGGGGACCGGTGCCGGGGCTCGTGCATATCGTTGATGACGACCTGTCGTTCCTGACGGCCATGGAGCGTCATTTAAGGCACGCCGGTTACGAGGTCGCCGTCTATGCGTCGGCGCAGGCGTTGCTGGACCGACTGCCGAGCGACAGCATTCCGAGCTGCATCCTTCTCGATGTGCAAATCCCCGACTTGGACGGCCCTGCGCTCCAAAAACAATTGAGCGAGCTCGGCTCGACATTGCCGATCATATTTCTCTCCGGCCATCGCGACATTCCAATAACTGTGCGAACCATAAAGGCGGGTGCGCAGGATTTTCTGAGCAAGCCGGTAAGCTCAGAAGACCTTCTTCGCGCAATCGCCGGAGCCTTGGCACACCATCGATCGTCACGAGACCTGCAGACCATGCTGAACATGGCTCGTGCTCGTCTCGCTAAATTGACGCCGCGCGAGCGACAGGTCTTCGACCTTGTCGTTCGGGGCAAAATCAACAAGCAGATCGCACACACGCTCGGAACGACCGAGCGCACGATCAAAGCTCACCGCCACGGCTTGATGGAGAAAATGCAGGTTCGGTCGTTAGCCGAGCTGGTCTCTCTTGCCGAGCGGATCGGCGTCTTGGACGGCGCATCCGACGAGGGAGGGACGGCCTGACAACTCCACCAGTTTGCAGCTACCTGCCGCTCCGCGGTCGTATATTGCCAGTACGTCGAATATCCGGTGGGTTGCGTTGCCCGGGCCGGCGTCGTGCTCAGGCCTCGTCCGGTGGCGCGCGCAGCGGTCCGCCATAATGCAGGTGGCAATGCAAATGGCGGTGTCACCGCGCCGCTGCCACCCTCAACGACGGCGGCATCAATCCGCCCATCGGGCGGCCGGAGCGCGTCGGATTGAGCTGATAGAGACCACGACGGTCGGCGATCGGGCGGAAGGCGTCGGTGATGCCGACGACGGATTCGGCGGCGCCGAGCAGCAGCGTACCGTCGGCTTCCAAAACCTTTGCCATGCGCTCGAAGATCACCGCCTTGGTGTCCTGGTCGAAATAGATCAGCACGTTGCGGCAGAAGATCACGTCGAACGTGCCGAGATGGGAGAAGTCCTGCAACAGATTGAGCTGGCGGAACTGCACCATGGCGCGGATGTCGGCATTGAGCTGCCAGACCTCGCCCGCCTTCGTGAAGTATTTCATCAGATGCTGGATCGGCAGGCCGCGCTGCACCTCGAACTGGCTGTAGACGCCGGCCTTGGATTTCTCCAGCACCTCCTGCGACAAATCGGTGGCGACGATCTCGATGCGCCAGCCGGCGAAGGCTGCGCCCATCTCCTTCACGCACATCGCGATCGAATAGGGCTCTTGTCCCGTCGATGACGCCGCCGACCAGATGCGCAGCGACTTGCGCGCCGCGCGCGCCCGAAGCAGCCCCGGCAGGATCGTTTCGCGCAAATGATCGAACGGGATCTTGTCGCGATAGAAGAAGGTCTCGTTGGTGGTCATCGCTTCGACCACGTCGCTTGCAAGCCGCCCGTCGCCGTTCCTGATCTTCAGCACGAGATCGGGAATCCCGGCGAGGCTCGCCTTGCGGGCCAGCGGCAGCAGCCGGCTCTCGACCAGATACTGCTTGTCCGGGGAGAGATCGAGGCCGGAGCGCTCTTTCAGGAATTTGCGCAGATAGTCGTAGTCAACCGGCGTCACGAGCGGTCTCCCGCGAACAGGCGATTGACCCGGGCGCCGATCTGGTTGAGCGGCAGGATCGCCGCGCAGATGCCGGCATTGGCCGCTGCGCCCGGCATGCCCCAGACGACGCTGGAAGCTTCGTCCTGCGCGATCACGCTGCCGCCGGCGGCGACGATGTCCTTGCCGCCGCGCATGCCGTCCGAGCCCATGCCCGTCAGGATCACGGAGAGGATAGCGCCATGCCAGATGTCGATGGCGGAGGTGAACAGCGGATCGACCGCGGGCTTGCAGAAATTGACGGCGGGACCGTCGTCGAGCGCGATCGCCACGTCGGCGCCGCTCCGCACGACGCGCATGTGCTTGCCGCCCGGCGCAAGATAGATGCGGCCCGGCTTCACCGGCTCGCCATCGATCGCCTCGGCCGCAGGCTTGCGGCTCGTGCGTGCCAGATGCTCGGCGAGAATGGTGGTGAAGGTGGGCGGCATGTGCTGGGTGATCAGCACCGGGACGCGGTCGATCACGGGGCCGAGCTCGGTGACGAGCGCCATCAGCGCCTGAGGACCGCCGGTCGATGAGCCGATCAGTAGCACCTTCGGCGCCTGGGTCGAGAACGGACGCGTGGACAGCACCGAGGACGACGACGCATGCACCGCCGGAGCCGCCGCAGGCCGCGCGACAACCGGTCCACGTGCAGCCGGAGCCGGGCTTGGGGGCGCCAGCGGCGGGCTCGCGACCGCGGCCTTGCGGCGCAGCCGTGCGCCGAGGTGACGGATTTTCTGGATCAGGTCGTGGTGGAAGATGTCCGCAGCCGACGCCTCGCGCGTCGATTCCGGCTTCGGAATGTAGTCGGCTGCGCCGAGCGACAGCGCCTTGAAGCTGATTTCGGCGTTACGGCGGGTCAGCGTCGAGGCCATGATGATGACGAGATCGCGCTTCTTCGCCAGGAGTTGCGGCAGCGCCGAGATACCGTCGAGCTCGGGCATTTCGATATCGAGGACGGCAACGTCGGGGTTGATGCGTTCGATCTGGTTGACCGCCTCGAGCCCGGTGCGCAGCGACGCCGCAACTTCCATGTCATGCTCGGCACCGACCCAGCGCGAGATCAGTCCGCGAATGACGACGGAGTCATCGACGATCATCACCCGCAAAGGTCCGGCTTCCCGCGACGAGCCCGGGGTCGAATTACCTGCGAACGCAACACTCATTACTCACCAACTCAGACTGAAACGGTCAGTTGAAAACAAACGCCGAAGGAGCCGTTCAGCCTCCGGGGCGGTCGCTCAGATAAGGCCGACTTCCTGGAATTTCGCCGTCACGATGTCCTTGTCGAAGGGCTTCATGATGTACTCGTTGGCGCCGGCGTGCAGCGCGCGCGCGATATGCGCGACGTCGTTCTCGGTGGTGCAGAACACCACCTTGGGCTGGTCGCCGCCGGGCATGCGCCGGAGATGGCCGAGGAACTCGTAGCCGTCCATCACCGGCATGTTCCAGTCGAGCAGGACCGCATCGGGCAAGCCGCGCTTGCAGGCCTCCAGCGCCTTCTCACCGTCCTCGGCTTCGAGGATCTGGAAGTCGAGGCCCTCCAGGATCCGGCGCGCAACCTTGCGGATGACGCTGGAATCATCAACGACGAGACAAGTTCGCATGTGAACCTCTGCTTCTCCCCGCTTTTGCGGGGGCACTTCCAATTGCAGGTACGTCGGCGGATGTGCCGGCGTATCAGGCCGCCATCATCTCGGGCGCGAGCTCGAGGACGCGGTCGACGTCGAGGACGACCATGAGCTGGCCGTCGAGACGGTGGACACCGCCGGCGAGCTTGGCCATGCGGGGGTCGAGATTGACGGGGTTTTCTTCCATGCCGTCCTCGGCGAGCCGCAGCACTTCGCCGATCTGGTCGATCAAGAGGCCATAGGATTCACCGCGCAGGTCGACGCCGACCGCCATCGGGATCTTGCCGTCCTCGGGCTTGGGCAGGCCGAGCCGGGCGCGCATGTCGACCACGGTGACGATGCGGCCGCGCAGGTTCAGCACGCCCGCGATCTCGCGCGAGGACAGCGGCACGCGGGTGACGCGCTCGGGCATGAACACGTCCTGGACGCGGGAGATCGGCAGGCCGAACAGCTGGCCGCCGATCATCGCGGTGACGTATTCGACCATGGCGCCTTCGCCGGACTGGGTCTTCTTGGTCATGTTAGCTTCTCC
>NZ_JBEPRI010000014.1:0-264787 GCF_040548265.1 Bradyrhizobium sp. F1.13.3
CAATCCGCCCTGCCCACGCCTCTCGCACCCGAACGCTGCCGCGTCCACCGCAAGCCCGGCTCGCGAACGTGACGACCACAAGATCGCCCCTCAAGATTGAGCCGGGACGGCCGACACATACGCCATAACCGAATTTCGGTAAAGCGGAATATTTTTGTGAGGAGGGGTTGACGGGATTGCGGGTGTGTTGCCCGACAGGCAGCCATCACATCCGTCAAAGCCTTGGAGTCAGAACAAACGCGATGGCTCGAGAGTTAAGTATATGAAAGTAAGTATACTAAATCTTGGTTCGGCGCAGATGGTAGGCCGTTCGCCCACTCGAGCGCCTCTCGCGCTTCCGGTTCCCGGATCGTCCGAGACCGACAACGATCTGCGTGGAGCGAAAGTATCAAAGTTTAATGCGTTCGGTCGTTCTCATCGATCAGATTGGGGACGGGCTCTGAGTTATTAGGCGACCAATGCAGGCAGGATTTGCGTTCTCCAAGCTCGCCGACCGGTTGGCGAGCCTCACTCCCGTAACGGCCGACGATCTCCACCTGCTTGCGGACATGGCAAGCACAATCGCGCATCTCAGTTCGCGTCAGGCCGTTTTGCGGCATGGCGACGATGCCACCCACTGCTGTCTCCTGCTTCAGGGATATCTGTCCTGGCAGGATGCCGAGAGCGTGGACGGGCAGATCACGTCGCTCCATGTTCCCGGTGACATCGCCGATCTACACACGCTGTATCGTCCTCGCGTTGACGGCAACCTGATCGCGCTCGGCCCTGCCATCGTCGCACTCGTGCCACACCGCTTCTTTCACGATTTGTCCGCGCGTTCGCCCGCCATGTCTCGCGCATTGCTGCTGATGCTGCTCACCAGCCACGCCATTCAGCGCAACTGGACAGTGAACCTGGGTAGCCGCGATGCCTTGACGCGTGTTGCGCATCTGCTGTGCGAGATCACCACCCGCCTGCAAAGCGTCGGCTTGGCGAGAGATCTCAGGCTGCCATCACCCTTCACCCAATCGGACCTTGCTGCAGCGTGCAGCATTTCCCCAGTCCACGCCAACCGAACAATTCAGGAACTGCGACGATGCAACCTCCTGCGATGGCAGGGTAAGACGGTAACGATCACGGACTGGCCGGGACTCGTGCGGCTCGCAAGATTCGATCCGACCTACCTGGGCATTCCGTCCAGCCGCGACGAGTCGTCGTCCTCGCGTCTCAGACCACTCGCGGCGGATCTTGCGCTCGCTTGAGCCCGTTTCCGACGACACCTTGGAGATTTGCGGAGCGTGCAATCAGGGCCTCCCGCGCCTCTCCAATGACATCATCCCAATTGCCTGGTGCCCTCTGATGAAACAGGCGCAGGCTCGGATACCAAGGGGAATGGGACTCGCATGACGGCCAGCGCCAGTCGCAATCCGCATGCAACAAGACCCACGCGTCACAGCCGAGTGCGCCCGCAAGATGAGCCACCATGGTGTCGACGCAAATGAGCAGATCGAGCCGCTGAAGCAGATG
Organism: Bradyrhizobium sp. F1.13.3; assembly: GCF_040548265.1. NCBI lineage: Bacteria > Pseudomonadati > Pseudomonadota > Alphaproteobacteria > Hyphomicrobiales > Nitrobacteraceae > Bradyrhizobium > Bradyrhizobium sp. F1.13.3. The sequence goes on from NZ_JBEPRI010000014.1 coordinate 1,507, forward strand.
ACCGAGAACCGTAATGTCAGGCGTGCTGACGTCCCTCGCGCCGATCTCGGCCAGTTCGCACGTTCGGGCCCCTCGTTGCAGCGAGCAGAGCGTCACGCCGGGAACGGCAAGATGCCCTAGCAGGGACGGCGGGATGGTCCTTCGCTTGTCCCAATTGCCGACTTCCCAAACCAGGCCGACGGCAAGACCTTGTGGCAGTGGTAGCTCGAGCACCGGCGGCAGCGATACGTAAGGTGCACGCATCTCGACCTGCTCCCGTTTCGCCCTTATAGCATGCGGCACCTCCATAATCTCGATATCGACCTCGAAGTCGATCTCAGGCGTACCATCATGGATCGAAAACGCACGATCGACGCCCGCCACACGCTCCACCAGGGGCAGAAGTTCGCCTTGGCACCACACAGTGACGCTGCGCGCGAGATCACGGAGCGGTCGCATGAAGCGCAGGAACTGGATGGTATCGCCAAGCCCATGGTAGCAACGGACGAGCACATGCTTGCCCACCAGGGCCTCGCCGCGCCAGATCCGCTGGAGGTGACGCGGCCCGGTGTGCTTTGGTGGATAGGCAAGCATTATCAGATCGCGGTCGCTGATCGCCCAGGCGCGTTCGAAGTCGCCTGCCCGCATCGCCTCCGTCCAACCGCCCGACATGGGCGGCGATCCGATCAACGCCGCACGAATTTGTGAAAGCGACTCACTTGGCCGTCCTTGGTGCGGTCCTGGTGAAGGAACGCAATGCCGGTCTCGTCGAACTTCGCGAAGAATTCGTCCCAACTGATCCGGTCGAGACCTTCGTCGGGCGGATCGAAATCGATGCGCAGGATGCCGGCGTGTCCGTCCTCCTCCGTAGTCTTGACCGTCGCGGGCTTTCCACCGCGCTCCTCCGCCCATTTCCGGATGACGTTATGGCTGGTGGTCTGCTGGGCTTCGCTGGTTTGTGATTTGGTTGACATGTGACACCTCGACTGCTGACAAAGAGCGAGCGACGAATAGGTCGTCGCGTCAGACTGTTCGCCGTGAACGCCGGACGGAAGGATTTGTTCTTTCGCGGTGTCGGCTCTCTCGGAGCATCATCTTCTTCATCTTCATCATGGAAGCTTTTCGTTCCCGCCAAACTGCCCGGGATTCTATCCCAGGTTAAGGGCGCGAAATTTTTTTGGCCGGAATCTGACGTGAGGCGGACATAGTGCCGTGAGTTCAGGAACGAACATACGTTCCTCACGTTCGCCGACGTACTTACGTCAACACTGCAAGTCTTCAACACTGCATATCCTTCAACACTGCATGCCTTAACGCTGCACGTCTTCCGGAGGGCCTAGATCCATGCATTCTCGTCTTCAGGACAGGCGGCGCGTGCGCGTCGGCATCGTCGGTGTCGGCAATTGTGCGAGCTCGTTCGTTCAGGGGCTCTCCTATTACCGGGACGCCAAATCGAATGAGCCGGTGCCTGGGTTGATGAACGCCGATCTCGGCGGCTACCACATTAGCGACATTCAGGTCGCGTCGGCCTTCGACGTCCATGCCGGCAAGGTCGGACGCGACGTGACCGAGGCGATCTTCGCAGCACCGAACAACACGCACCGCTTCTCCGAGGTCGCACCCACCGGCGTCATGGTCCAACGCGGCCCCGTCATGGACGGCGTCGGCCAATATCTCAAGGACGACGTTCCGATTGCGGATGTTCCGGAAGCCGACGTCTCCGAAGTGCTCGCGACATCGCGCACGGACGTACTTGTGTCCTATCTTCCCGTGGGCTCGCAGCGCGCGAGCGAATTTTACGCCGCGCGCGCGATCGAGGCCGGCTGCGGCTATGTCAATTGCATCCCGGTCTTCATTGCCTCGAATCCCGACTGGCGGCGGCGCTTCGAGGATGCAGGCCTGCCGATCGTCGGCGACGACATCAAGAGCCAGGTCGGCGCCACCATTCTGCACCGTGTGCTCGCCAACCTTTTCCGCGAACGCGGCGTGCGGCTGGACAGAACCTACCAGCTCAATGTCGGCGGCAACACCGATTTCAAGAACATGCTCGAGCGCGAGCGGCTGACGTCAAAGAAGATCTCCAAGACGCAAGCCGTGACTAGCCAGTTCGACGTGCCGATGGATGCCGACAATATCCATGTCGGCCCGAGCGACCATGTGCCGTGGCTGACCGACCGCAAGCTGGCCTTTATCCGCCTGGAGGGCACGACGTTCGGCGGTGTTCCCTTGAGCGCGGAAGTCAAGCTCGAGGTCTGGGACTCCCCGAACTCGGCGGGCGTCGTGATCGACGCGGTCCGCTGCGCCAAGCTTGCCATGGACCGCGGGCAGGCCGGCGCGCTGACGGGCCCTTCGAGCTATTTCATGAAGTCGCCGCCTCAGCAGTTCACCGACGAGGAAGCCGGACGGCGAACGCGCGCCTTCATTGACGACAAGGCGTACACCTGATGGCGAAGATCATTCATCTGATCCGCCACGGGCATCATGCCCTGCTCGGCCGCACGCTCTGTGGCCGGATGAAGGGCGTAGAACTCGATGATCTCGGCTGTGAGGAAATCGCGCGATGCGCCGATACCTTCACGCCGCCACCGAGCATGGTTCAGTCGAGCCCGCAGCGGCGCTGCATGCAGTCGGCCTGCATCCTGGCGGCACGGTTCGGCTTGCCGGTCGAGATCGTGCCGGCACTCGACGAACTCGACTACGGCGAATGGACCGGACTGTCGTTCGAAGCGCTCGCCCGGGACCCCCGATGGTCACGCTGGAACGAACAACGCGGAACGAACCGCCCGCCGGGCGGCGAAAGCATGCGGTCGCTCCAGAAGCGCGTCGTCGCCCATCTGGAACAGGTGCGCAATGATCATGGTAGCGGCACCGTCGTTGTCGCCGTCAGCCATGCCGAACCGATCCGCGCGGCGCTGCTGCACTATTCCCGGAAAGAGCTCGACGACTTCCTCTCGATCGAGATCGACCCCGGCAGCGTCAGCACCCTCAGCGTGGACAATCGCGGAATCAAGATCACCGGGATCAATCAGCGGGTGCCAGCGTGAAGATCGTCATTTTCGGCCTGACAATTTCCTCGTCCTGGGGCAACGGTCACGCCACCTTGTGGCGAGGGCTTTGCAAGCATCTCGCGCAAGCCGGCCACAGCGTCGTCTTTTTCGAGCGCGACGTGCCCTACTACGCCGGCGCGCGGGATTTGCACGAACTGCCCGGCGGCCAACTGCGACTGTTCTCGAACTGGGACGATGTGCTTCCTTTGGCGCGCAGCGACATTCGAGATGCCGATGTCGCGATCGTGACCTCTTATTGTCCCGACGCGATCGCCGCGACGGAGCTTGTCCTGTCCGAGGGTCGCGCGGTGCCCGCGTTCTACGACCTCGACACGCCGGTCACGCTGGCGAAGCTGATGGCCGGCGAGGCCGTTCCCTATATCGGGCCGCGCGGCCTGCGGGATTTCGCGCTGGTGCTGAGCTTCACCGGCGGTCCCCGCATCTGCAACGAATTTCGCGACAGGCTCGGCGCCTGCAATGTCCGTCCGCTCTACGGCCATGTCGATACGGACATCCATCGGCCCGTGCCGTCGCAGCCGCATTACCGTGCGGATCTGTCCTATCTCGGCACATATTCGCAGGATCGCCAGCGCGCGCTCGAGGCTCTGTTCGTCGAACCCGCACGTAGCAGGCAGGATCGGCGCTTCCTGATCGGGGGTGCACAGTACCCGGAAGATTTTCCCTGGTCGCCAAACATCTACTTCGTGCAGCACTTGCCGCCCTCGGAGCACGCGGCGTTCTTTGCGTCGTCCCGGCTGACACTCAACGTCACGCGCCGTGCCATGGCGGAGATGGGCTGGTGCCCCTCCGGCCGCCTGTTCGAAGCTGCCGCCTGCAAGGCCCCGCTGCTCAGCGACGACTGGCCGGGAATCGATCAATTCTTTGCACCCGGACAGGAGATCCTGATCGCACGCGATGCGAAAGACACGCTTGCTGCGTTGACGATGGCCGACGCCGAGCTTCAGCACATCGCCGGACGCGCCTATGAACGGACCATGGATCAGCACACATCCGACAAGCGCGCGGCCGAACTGATTTCGCTGCTCGAGCAGACGGCATCCCTCGGCGCGCGCCGACAGCAACCCGAGGAGGCCTGATCATGTGGGGCATCGTTCCGGCCGCGGGCCGCGGCAGCCGCATCCAGCCGCTCGCCTTCTCCAAGGAGTTGCTTCCGGTCGGAAGCCAACGGGACGACGGCATCGACCGTCCGTGCGCCGTCTCCGAATATCTGCTGGAGCGGTTGATCCTTGGGGGTGCCGACAAGATCTGCTTCGTGATCTCCCCCGGCAAATCGGACATCCTCGAATATTTCGGCGATCATTATGGCAGCGCCCAGCTCGCCTATGTCGTGCAGCCCGATGCGTCGGGGCTGTGCGATGCCGTGTTCAGGGCGGGCACGGTCGTTGGCCATGACGAAGACATCCTGGTCGGACTTCCGGATACCGTCTGGTTCCCCAAGGCGGCCCTGCAGGCACTGCCGGCCGCTGACCTGTCGTTTCTGCTGTTTCCGGTCGAACATCCCGAGTTCTTCGATGCCGTCGTGCTCGACGGTGACCGCGTCACGGAGATCCAGGTCAAGCAGCCGGATGCGGCGTCGAAATGGATATGGGGCGCCTTCAAGATGTCCGGCAACGGATTTCGCGAGCTCCAGTCACTGTGGACGAAGCGCGAGCGCCGGGATGAATATTTCGGGACGCTGGTCAATGCCTACATCGCAGCCGGCGGCCAGGGTCTCGGCGTCAAGGCCGGCGAATCCTATGTCGACGTCGGCACCATCGACGGCTACCGGACGGCAATGGCGTTGCTCGCGGAAAGCTCCGTCGGGAACGGACGCTCTCGACTGCTGGCCGGCGGTTCGCCGGAGGCAGCCCGCCCGGCCCACGCAATGAACAATGGAGTGACCGCATGAGCAGAGGCGCCCTCTCGCGCGAGGAAATCCGCCAGCGCGTCGATGCGCTCGGGCCATGGTTTCACAATCTGGACCTGAACGGCGTACCGACAGCGCCTTCACATTTTCTCGGCGACTATCCCAACGTGAAATGGCGCCGCTTTTCCGGGATCATTCCGGACCGCCTCGAAGGCAAGACCGTGCTCGATATCGGCTGCAATGCCGGTTTCTACGCCATGGAGATGAAGCGGCGCGGCGCCGAGCGCGTGCTCGGCCTGGACACCGACGACGAATATCTCGCGCAAGCCCGCTTCGCGGCCGAAGTGAACGGTCTCAGGATCGAATTCCGCAAGATGTCAGCCTATGATGTCGGACAGCTGCGCGAAAAGTTCGATCTCGTGATCTTCATGGGCGTGCTCTACCACCTGCGGCACCCTTTGCTGGCCCTCGACCTGATCCACGAGCACGTCGCCGGCGATCTCCTGCTGTTCCAGTCGATGCAGCGCGGCGACAGCCGCGTGGATTCCCTCGACAAGAACTACGACTTCTGGACCACCGATCAGTTCGATTCGCCGGGCTATCCAAAGCTGCACTTCATCGAGAACAAATATGCCGACGACCCCACCAATTGGTGGGTACCGAACCGCGCCTGCGCCGAAGCCATGCTGCGCAGCGCCGGCTTTGCGATCGCGGCGCATCCGGAAGAGGAAGTCTATCTCTGCAAGCGGGTGGCAAGGCCGCAGGCGGAAGGTCCGGTCTATCCGTCGCGGGAGACCGGCCGATGATCGAAGCCGCCAAGATCTGGAACGAGCCCAACAACAAGTCGCACTGGGACATCCTGATCGATCCGGATTGGACCATGTTCGCGAGCCTGGCGCTCGCTGCGGGAAAGGCGATCCGCAGCGCGCATCCCACACTCCCGCGTGTGCTTGGCGGCATATCGCCGATCGATCCGTCCTTCATACGCAACATGCAGGCGCGCGGCGTGCTCGATCATGTCGATGCCGTGGCCGTGCACGGCTTTCCGCTCGACTGGAACTTGTGGCAGATCGCGGAATGGCCGGCCAAGCTCGACGAGATCAAGGCGGTCACCTCGCTGCCGGTCTGGGTCACGGAGGTGGGAGTCTCGTCCTTCGGTGCCGAGGAGGTGCAGGCCTGGGGACTGACGCGGACCGCCGAGCTGTTGACTGGCCGCGCGCCGCGGATTCACTGGTACAGCCTCTACGATCTTCCTTCGAGTTGGGAGGCGACCACGCGGCACAAGGAAGCTGAAGGCTCCTCCTACTACCGGCACTTCCACATGGGGCTGCTGCGCGAGGACGGCACGCCGAAAGCTGCCGCGGGCCTGTTCAGCCAATATGCAGCTGCGATGGGCCTGTGCCAGTGGTTTCATTTCGAGGACCACCGCCTCGATGAAGCCGTGCGCTGGATGCGCCGGCTCGGCGTGCAGCATCTCAGGACCGGCCTGTCCTGGGCCGACAGTTTCCGTCCCAATGCGCTCGCCTGGTTCGATCGGCAGATGGACGCGCTGGCCGAGTTTCAGGTCACGGTGACCTTCTGCTTCACCCCGGAACATCGGGGCATCGAGCCTCATCACACCAGCCCGCCGCTCGACGTGAACGAGTTCGCGGATTTCTGCGCACAGATGGTCGAACGCTATTGCGCGAAAACCGGGCTCGCGCCGTCCGCAGCGTCTTCGCGCCCGGCCATCTCGGAGCCGACATGCGTGCCCTGATCCTGGTGATGGACTCCGTCGGGATCGGCGCCGCGCCCGATGCCATCAATTACGGCGACGAGGGCGCCGACACCGTCGGCCATATTGCCGAAATGTGCATGGCCGGTAATGCCGACGGACCACGCCGGGCGGGGCCGCTTCGACTTCCCAATCTGGTTGCGCTCGGACTTGGCCAGGCTTGCCATCTTGCCACCGGGCGCGTGCCGCCGGGCCTGGATGGCCGGCCTGAGCATGCGCGCTTTGGCTGCGCGAGCGAGATCTCCAAAGGCAAGGACACGCCATCCGGTCATTGGGAGATCGCCGGCGTGCCGGTGCCGTTCGACTGGGGCTATTTTCCAAGAGCCAAGCCGTGCTTCCCGCGCGATCTGATGGAGAGCCTGTGCGAACAGGCTCGATTGCCAGGCATCCTCGGGAACTGTCACGCCTCCGGCACCGAGATCATCGCCGAATGCGGCGAGCGTCACATCAGAACGGGCGAACCGATCTGCTATACATCGGCCGACAGCGTGTTCCAGATCGCAGCGCACGAGGAGACGTTCGGACTCGAACGCCTCTATGAGGTCTGCCGCATTGCCCGCCGACTGGTCGATCCCCTCAACATCGGGCGCGTCATCGCACGTCCCTTCATCGGCACGTCGGCAGGCGACTTCAAGCGGACATCGCACAGAAAGGACTTTTCCGTTCCGCCGCCGGAGCGGACGATCCTCGATCTCGCGGAAAGCGCAGGCCGTGACATCGTCACGATCGGCAAGATCGACGACATCTTCGCCCATCGCGGGACCGGGAGGAACCTGCGCGGCGATGGCAACCGAGCGCTGTTCGACGCCACGCTCGATGGGTTGGCCACGCTCGCAGAGGGCGGAATGTTGTTCGCCAATTTCATCGATTTCGACACGCTGTATGGCCACCGGCGCGACGTGGCGGGCTATGCAGCGGCGCTCGAAAACTTCGACGCGCGCGTTCTGGATCTGCTGAACCGCCTGCGCGACGATGATCTCCTGATCGTCACGGCCGATCACGGTTGCGACCCGACATGGAGCGGCACCGATCATACGCGGGAACAGGTGCCGATCTTGGCGTGGAGCGCGCGGTCAACTTCTCCGATCGGCAAGCGCGCCGGATTTGCGGACATTGGCGCGACGGTCGCGAGCCATCTCGAACTGCAGGCGCCGGTTCACGGCGTGTATTTTTAGCTCCGCTGCACTCGGCAGATTCACCTGGGTTATTGATCCAGGTTAGAGAAATATTCGTTTGTAGGTTTCGCAGGAACGAACATTCCTTGCATCGCTTCTAATTTCAAATGTGACTGGCGCGCCGGTCGCCCGACCAGAACAGCAGCGCGCTTTCATTCTCATCACGGATTGATCCCGCAGGATCGATCTCACGGCGGCACGGAGCGGTGAATGACGCGAGTATTGATCACTGGAGGTGCGGGATTCATCGGATCGCATGCGGCCGACGCGCTGCTGGCGGCCGGCTATGAAGTCCGCCTGCTCGACAATCTCTCGCCGCAGGTCCACGGAGGCAACCGCCAGCGTCCCGCCTATCTTGCCAAAGACGCGGAGCTCGTCGTCGGTGACGTCACCGACGCTCTCGCGGTCGATCATGCGTTGCGCGGCACCGACATGGTCCTGCATCTCGCATCAGCAGTCGGCGTCGGCCAGAGCATGTACGACATCGAACCCTATGTCAGGACCAACGAGCTCGGCACCGCCGTGCTGTTGCAGACACTGTCCAAGCGCCCGGTCGCGCGGCTCGTGGTGGCGTCGTCCATGAGTATTTACGGCGAGGGCCTTTACCGGAGCGCCGATCAGAGCGTGGTCGCCTGCGAGGAGCGGGGGGTCGAGCAGCTTCGCCGCGGCGATTGGGAGCTGCGCGATGCCGCCGGCAACCCGCTCGATCCCGTTCCCACGCCGGAGACAAAGCAGCCTTCGCTGAGCTCGATCTATGCGCTCAACAAATATGCGCAGGAGCGCATGTGCCTGATCACAGGCAAGGCGTATGGCATCCCGACCGTGGCGCTACGCTTCTTCAATGCGTTCGGGCCACGTCAGGCCCTGTCCAATCCGTATACCGGCGTGCTGGCCATCTTTGCCGCCCGGCTGCTCAACGGCCGCCCTCCCCTCGTCTTCGAGGACGGACGGCAGCGCCGCGATTTCGTCCATGTGCATGACGTCGCCCGCGCCTGCCGGATGGCGCTGGAGGCGGAGCACGCGCACGATGTCTTCAACGTCGGCTCGGGCCAGAGTCGCACCATTCTGTCGGTCGCGGAGGATCTGGCCGAAGTCATGGGGCGCCGCGACATTGCGCCCGAGCTGACGCGGAAATATCGCGCCGGGGATATCCGGCACTGCTTCGCCGACATGGGAAAATCCCGCGACGTGCTCGGCTTCGAGCCGCGCGTCGCATTCAGGGATGGGCTCGAAGAGCTGGCGGAATATCTCGCCGACCAGATCGCTGACGATCAGGCGGAGCGAGCCACCAAGGAGCTGCAGCAACGAGGATTGGTCGCGTGATGAGTGAACGAGACAACAGACCCGTCCTGATCACCGGCGGCTGCGGGTTTATCGGGTGCAACCTGGCCGACCGGCTGGCGGAGCGCGGCGAGCCGGTGCTGATCCTGGATAATCTCGCCCGCGCCGGCGTGCGGGAGAATGCGCAGTGGCTGAAGTCCCGGCATGGCGACCGGGTCACAATCACCGTGGCCGACATTCGCGAGCCGATCCCGGTGATCGACGCCGTCCGCGAAGCCCGCGCCGTGCTGCACTTGGCGGCCCAGGTCGCCGTCACCGACAGCGTGAGCGATCCGGCCGCCGATTTCGAGATCAACGCGCGGGGCACATTGAACGTGCTCGAAGCGGTGCGTCTCCACAACAACGCCGCGCCGATCGTGTTCGCCTCGACCAACAAGGTCTACGGACGCCTGATCGACGATGGCGACATCGCGCTCACCGGCCGCCGCTACACGCCGACAAGCGGCCTGCTCGCCGCCGGCATCTCGGAAAATGCGCCGCTCGACTTCTACAGCCCCTATGGATGCTCCAAGGGAACGGCCGATCAATACGTCCACGACTATGCGCGGGTCTACGGCCTCCAGACCGTGGTGATGCGAATGAGCTGCATCTATGGGCCCCGTCAATTCGGCACCGAGGATCAGGGCTGGATCGCGCATTTCCTGCTGAGCGCCATCCGCAGCAAAGAGCTGACGATTTATGGCGACGGCCATCAGGTCCGCGATGCGCTTCACGTCTCCGACGCGGCCTCGGCCTGGCTCGCCGTGCTCGATGGCATCGCGCTCGCCCGTGGACGCGTATTCAACCTCGGCGGCGGTCCGGCCAACGCGATCAGTCTGCTGGAATTGATCGACCGCATCACCGATCTGACCGGCCGCAAGGTGGCCTATCGCTTTGCCGATTGGAGGCCCGGCGATCAGCCGTGGTACGTGACCGACACGCGCGCGCTCTCCAGCGCGCTCGGCTGGGCCCCTCAGGTTTCGTTCGCAGACGGCCTCCGATCCCTTCACAGCTGGCTGGACGGCCGGTTCGGATCGTCGCAAGGCAACCGCGAGGCGCTGGCATGACGCGTGTTGCCCTCATCAACCCAAACTGGGATTTTGGCGGCAGCATCTATTTCGGCTGCCGATCCCCTCACCTTCCGCTCGAACTCGGGATCTCCGAGCATTACCTGAAAGCGGCCGGGCACAAGACGCTGCTGCTCGATGCCCACATGTTCGACCTCTCTCTCGCCGATGTCGAAGCCGAGCTGCGCGCGTTTGGCCCCGATCAGATCGTCATCACGACGGCACCGACCTATCTGTTCTGGCGCTGCGCCCCTCCCGAGCTCCGCGTTCCCCAAGAGCTTGCGATGGCGGTGCGCGACTTGGCTCCGATCCTCATCGCGGTGGGTCCCCATGGCTCGACTGTGCCAAGGGCCGCGCTTCGAAAGCTCGGCACCGACTTCATCGTGATGGGCGAGTGCGAGGCCTCCTTGTTGCGTCTTGCCAATGGCGAACGGGACTTTCCGGGTCTGTGCTTCGCCGATGGCGCATCGCTCCGCGTCAATGGCGGCCCGCAGGCGGTCGCATTCAAGGATCAGCCGCCGCTTGACTGGCCGGAGGAGATGATCCGGCGGCATCACCATCACCACCATCGTTTCGAAGCCGAGCCACAGGCACCTGGCGCCGAGGTCGAATCGTCCAGGGGATGTCCGTACAATTGCACGTTCTGCGCCAAGGAAAACTTCCGCAACGCCTACCGCAAGCGGCCTGCCTCCATCGTTCTCGAAGAGATCGACGGCCTGCGTCATCAGGGCATCGAATATGTCTATTTCATCGACGAGATTTTCCTTCCCAACGCGGAACTGCTGGAAGGGCTGACCACACGCGGGCTGAAGTTCGGGGTGCAGACCCGCATCGACCTCTGGAAGCCGGACATGCTGGATCTGCTTGGCCGCGCCGGCTGCGTCTCGATTGAAGCCGGCATCGAGAGCCTCACGGTCGAGGGCCGCGCCGCGCTCGCCAAGAACTGCAAGATGACGACCGACCAGCTTGCCGAACGGCTGGTCGAGGCGCGCCGTCACGTTCCTTTCGTGCAGGCCAATTTGATCGAAGTCCCAGAGGACGATGACCCCATCGTGCAGCGCTGGCGCCGCACCATGCAGGATGCCGGCATCTGGGCCAACGATCCGGTCCCGCTATATCCCTATCCGGGCTCGCCGGATTATCGGAAGCTGTGGGGCGAGCCCGACGATTACGCCTGGGAGCGCGCACACCGGCACTATCTCGCGATGTTCGATCAGTTCAGCGACGTGCAGAACGATCGTCCGGTGCCGCTCGAGGCTCTCGAACTGCAGGTGGCATCATGAGCCGCAGCTCGCAGCTCAGGATCCTGATGACGACCGATACCGTCGGAGGCGTCTGGACCTACTCGTCCTCACTTGCTTCGTCCCTTGCTGCACAGGGGGCCGACGTCACCCTGGTGACGATGGGCCCCCGCGCGCGGGCCGGCCAGCTTGAGAGGCTGCGTGGCTCGCGGGTGCACCTGATCGAAACGGACCTTGCACTCGAGTGGCAGGATCCGGAAGGACAAGATCTGTCCCAGGCCAGGCGCGTCCTTGCGAAGCTCGAAGCCGGAATCAGGCCGGACGTCGTTCACCTCAATAGTTTTCGCGAGGCGACCTTCGCCTGGCGCGCTCCAGTGGTCGTCGTCGCGCATTCCTGCGTCAACTCCTGGGGGCTCGCCTGCCGCGATACGAGCTGGCTCGGCGAACCAAAATGGCGCGGCTACACCCAACGGGTGACGGCCGCACTCGACACGGCACAGGCCTGGGTTTGTCCCAGCCAGTCCTTCCACGATGACATTGCGGAAATCTATCGGCCTCGCTCGCGCGGCATCGTGATCTGGAATGGAATTGGCCCTCAGGGCTTTGCGGGCCGGAAGCAAGACATGATCTTTGCGGCGGGCCGGCTCTGGGACCGCGCCAAGAACATCGAGGTCTTGGCGGCCGCGGCGCCTGGGCTGGACTGGCCCGTTCAGGTCGCCGGGCCGGCGGATGAGTGCCCTTCGGCTTCCGTCACCTGGCTTGGGCATTTGCCTCACGAAGCCATGCGCGCGCACTTGCAGCACGCGGCCATCTTCGCCAGCCCCGCGCTCTATGAGCCGTTCGGCCTCTCCGTTCTGGAAGCCGCGGCGGCAGGATGCGCCCTCGTCCTGTCCGACATTTCGACCTTCGGGGAATTATGGAGCGGGGCTGCGGTGTTCGTCGACGCTACCGACAGCAAGGCGCTGCATCGGGCACTCGGAGGTCTGTGCACCGACGATCGCGAGCGGGTGCGGCTGCAACGAGCCGCCTTTGAGCATTCCCTGACCTACTCGCTGACCCGAACCACGAGCGCCTATCTCAGCCTCTACGAGGAGCTGCTTGCCGTCCATCGCGCGCCCGCCCCCATGGAGGTACGCGCATGAAATGCGTTCTGTTCTACCATGCGTTCACCTCCTGCTGGAACAACGGCAATGCCCATTTCCTACGCGGCTACGCCCGCGAACTTCACGCGCTCGGTCATGAGGTCGTGGTGTTCGAGCCGATCGACGGCTGGAGCCGATTGAATGCGATCCGCGAGGGTGGCAGTCAGACAATGGAGGATATTCCAACGCTGTTTCCCGGCATCGGCATCCGCCGCTACGACGCCTTCCTTGATCTCGATGAAGCCTTGCACGGCGCCGATCTCGTCGTCGTCCACGAATGGAATTCGCCTGATCTGATCGCAGACATCGGATCGAGACGGGCTCACGGCGGTCCGTTCACGCTGCTGTTCCACGACACCCATCATCGCGCCGTCAGCGCGCCGGACGAGCTTGCGCAGTTCGACCTCGACGGCTTCGACGGTGTACTCGCCTTCGGCGAGGTCCTTCGTCAAATCTATCTGAAGCTCGGCTGGGCCGACCGGGCCTTCACCTGGCACGAGGCAGCCGACATCGCCCTGTACCATCAGCTGCCAGATATCGAGCGCACCGACGATGTCGTCTGGATCGGCAATTGGGGCGACGGCGAACGCAGCGCCGAGCTCAACGAATTTCTGGTCGAACCCGTGGCCGAGCTGAAGCTGAGCGCGGGGGTCTATGGCGTCCGCTATTCAGATGCGGCGCTCGCGACCATTCAGGCGGCAGGCATTCGGTATGGCGGCTGGCTGCCCGCACACTGGGCTCCCATTGCTTTCGCCGGCGCACGCGCGACTGTTCACGTTCCCCGCGGCCCCTATGTCCGCTTGCTCCCGGGCATTCCGACCATTCGGGTCTTCGAAGCGATGGCGTGCGGCATTCCACTGGTCTCGGCCCCCTGGTCAGATGCGGAAGGCCTGTTCCCGAAAGGTGCCTATCTCAGCGCTTCCGACGGCACCGAAATGAAGCGGGCGCTTCGTGCGCTGCTCGATGACCGAGAGTTGTGGTCCGCCACGGTGGAGACCGGGCTCCGCACGATCAAGGAGCGTCACACCTGCCGTCATCGGGCGGAGCAGCTTGTCGGCATCGCGCAGGACCTCCGGGCCACAGGCCACTCCACACAGCCCAAGCGATACATCGGAGCCTCCGCATGAAGATCTGCTTCTTCGGGTCCAGCCTCGTCTCATCCTACTGGAACGGTGCCGCCACCTATTACCGCGGCATGCTGAAGGAGATTGCGGCCCTCGGCCACGACGTCACATTCTTCGAGCCCGATGCTTTCGAGCGCCAGGCCCATCGCGACATCGACGATCCCGACTGGGCGAAGGTGGTGGTCTACGCCGCGACGCCCGAGGGGTGGCGAAGCTCGCTTGAGGAAGCCGCCCGCTCGGCCGACATGCTGGTCAAGGCCAGCGGCGTCGGCGTCTTCGATCAGGAGCTGGAGAACGCAGTCGCCGAAATTCCGTCGAATGCGATGCGCATCTACTGGGACGTCGATGCCCCCGCGACGCTGGAATCGGTGGCGGACAATCCAGACCATCATCTACGCCATGCGATCCGGTCCTACGACATGGTTTTGACCTATGGCGGCGGCGATGCCGTCGTATCCGCCTATCGCGGCATCGGCGCGCGCGACTGCGTGCCGATCTACAATGCGCTCGCCCCCGCCACGCACTTTCCTGCGCCGCCCAATGCGCACTTCACGTGCGACCTGAGCCTGCTGGCAAACCGCCTCCCCGATCGCGAGCAGCGCGTCGAGCGGTTCTTTCTCGACGTCGCACGCCAATTGCCGGACAAGACGTTCGTGCTCGGCGGATCGGGGTGGGACTCCAAAGACACGCCAGCCAATCTGCACAAGGTCGGGCATGTCGGGACCGGCGACCACAACGCGTTCTTCGGCTCCGGTCTGGCTACGCTGAATGTCAATCGCGACAGCATGGCGCGCTACGGCTTCTCGCCGCCAACACGCGTGTTCGAAGCCATTGGTGCCGGAGCCTGCCTGATCACCGACCAGTGGGACGGCATCGATCATTTTCTCGAGCCAGATCGCGAGGTGCTGGTGGCCGCGACCGGAGCGGAGGTCGCAGAGCATCTTGCTGCACTGCGCCCCGACCGGGCTCAGGCGATCGCAGCGCGCGCTCGTGCGCGCGTTCTGAGCCATCACACCTACCGGCAGCGCGCGCGCCAGTTCAACGATCTCTTTGCCGCAAGCAGTTCGCGAATCGAGGCAGCAGAATGAACCTCACCATCGTCGTCGTCGGTCTTTCGGTCACTTCGTCCTGGGGCAACGGTCATGCCACGACCTATCGCGCCCTGATCGAAGCCCTGGCACGACGAGGTCACCACGTCACGTTTCTGGAACGCGACGTTCCCTGGTATCGCGAGCATCGTGATCTTGCCAAGCCTTCCGCTTGGACCGTCGAGCTTTATCAATCCTTGAAGGACATCCCGCAGCGTTTTGGAAAGATGATCCGCGATGCCGATCTGGTGGTCATCGGCTCCTACGTGCCCGACGGCATCGCGATCTCCGAATGGATCACGACCCACGCCCGGGGGATTACCGCCTTCTACGACATTGACACGCCGGTCACGCTTGCGAAGCTCGAGCAGGGCCTGGACTATCTTTCCGCGGCGATGATCCCGCGCTTCGACCTTTATTTGTCCTTCGCCGGTGGCCCGGTGCCCGGCATGATCGAGGAGAACTATGGCAGTCCGCTGGCTCGGGTGCTGTATTGCAGTGCCGACACCGACACCTATGCGCCGCAACGCGCGGAGAAGAAGTGGGCACTGGGCTATCTCGGAACCTACAGCGAGGACCGGCAGCCGGTTCTGGAGCAGTTGCTGCTCGCCCCCGCTCGCACTCTGTCGCGCGAGCAATTCGTCGTCGCCGGCGCGCAATATCCCGATGAGGTGGTCTGGCCGGCCAATGTCGCCCGGATCGAGCACCTTACGCCCAAACATCATCCGGGATTTTACGCAGAGCAACGCTTTACGCTGAACGCCACCCGTGCCGACATGCGCGCGCTCGGCTTCTCGCCCAGCGTTCGGCTGTTCGAAGCGGCCGCGTGCGGCACGCCCGTCATCTCGGACCGGTGGCCTGGAATCGAGACCGTCTTCGAACCTTCCCGGGAGATCCTGCTCGCATCGAGCCCCCGCGACGTCGTGGAGATCCTGCGCGACATGCCCGAGGAGCGAAGGCGCACGATCGCGGAAAACGCACGGCGCCGCGTTCTGGCCGACCACACCTCCGACCATCGCGCTCGGCAAGTGGAGACCTACTACGCCGAGGCATCGGTCCGTCGCCGCCGGAAAGCCCCGCAACTTCCCGCCTCGCGTCCCATGCAGGTCGCTCAAATCTGAAAGGCAGCACCATGACAGTTCAGACCCGCATCAACGCGTCCCGCCGCTCTCCCACCGTTCTGGTGGCCGGCGGCGCCGGCTTCATCGGATCGCACCTCTGCGACGCGCTTTTGCAACGCGGCCACACCGTGATCTGCCTCGACAACCTGTTTACGGGAACGACCGACAACATCAGGCCGCTGCTCAATCATCCGAATTTTCGCTTCATCGAACACGACGTGCGCGATCCCGTCGAGATCGAGGGCGACATCGACCGGATCTACAGCCTCGCCTGCCCGGCGTCGCCGCGTCATTATCAGAAGGATCCGGTCGGCACGATGAAGACCTGCGTGCTCGGCACCATCAACATGCTGGAGCTCGCGCAACGGAAAGGCGCCCGGGTGCTGCAGGCATCGACCAGCGAGGTCTACGGCGATCCGGAGGTCCATCCCCAGCCGGAATCCTATCTCGGCAACGTCAATCCGATCGGGCCCCGGGCCTGTTACG
Source organism: Bradyrhizobium sp. F1.13.3 (assembly GCF_040548265.1). Lineage (NCBI taxonomy): Bacteria > Pseudomonadati > Pseudomonadota > Alphaproteobacteria > Hyphomicrobiales > Nitrobacteraceae > Bradyrhizobium > Bradyrhizobium sp. F1.13.3. The sequence goes on from NZ_JBEPRI010000014.1 coordinate 17,938, forward strand.
ACGAGGGCAAGCGGGCCGCGGAAACGCTGATGTTCGATTATCATCGCATGTACGGGGTCGAAATCAAGGTCGCGCGCATCTTCAACACCTACGGACCCCGGATGCTGGAGAACGACGGGCGCGTGGTCTCCAACTTCATCGTGCAGGCGCTTCGCGGCGAGCCGATCACGATCTATGGAGGTGGTACGCAGACCAGGAGCTTCTGCTTCGTCGACGATCTCGTGCGCGGCCTTCAGCTGCTCATGGAGAGTCCATCGTCGGTCACCGGACCCTGCAATCTGGGTAATCCGCACGAGGTTACCATCGAGGCGATCGCGCGCGACGTGCTGGCGTATACGGAATCGGCCTCCCCGCTCCGGTTCGAGGAACTGCCGAAAGACGATCCGAAGCGCCGCAAGCCCGTCATTGACACGGCCGTGAAGGCGTTGGGGTGGCGCCCGCGCGTGGCGCTCAAGGACGGTCTTCGCGCGACCATCGCCTATTTTGCCATGCGCATGGCCGGGGAAGCGCCGGCACTCGTTCCGGCCATTGCACCGCGCAGGAACGGACGTACCGGGGCACGCGGCCAGCTGACGATCGCCGACCGGCAGTAAACGGCAGAAAGAGCCCACGAGCCCGCGGAATCCGGGCGAGCCCTCAAGCCCGCGAAGCGGCCGCGCCACGGGCCGGCTTGCAGAGGTTTTCGAGATGGTACTGGTATTCGGAGATCGCCCGGTTGGCCATCCGGATCCGGTTTGCCTGGCCTTCCTCGACCATCATGGTGATGCGTTGAGCCAGAAATACGCACGCATCGAACTCATCGTGGATCGCCCCGCTGCGGGCCAGAAAGTCCCATGCGATCTCATAGGCCTGTTCGGCAGCAGGACTGCGGTAGTCGCTGAAGATGATGTGCGCCATGACAGCAAAACGCGGATGAGAGGGTTTCGGTCCTGCGGGCCCATATGAGAGCGCAGGCAGGCTCAGCGGCCGAACCCGCCGGTCTCGCACCGGCGGGACCGGCGATCTCGCCGTGGTGGGGATGGAGTGCGATCAGGCCGCCTGGCGCTGATGCGCCAGATATTCCATCGTCACCTTCTCGACGTTCGAGTCGATCCAGGCGGCCATGCGCTGCTCCTCCTTCAGGGACGTCTCGAGCGGCTCCTTGGCCTCCGCAAGCCCAGCGGCGCCGCAGAGGGCGAGCAGAGACTTGTAGGCAGCGATCTCGAAATTCTCGAAGGCATTGTTGGCGAACGTATTCTTGAGAATCTCGTCGCCGGCCACCGAGTGTGCCATGGCTTGCATGTTCGCCATCATGGATTGCGTCGTATCCTTGAGGCTGGAGGTACTCTCGCCGCAGGCTTCCAGGCATCTCTCCAATCGCTTCAGCTGCTCGTTGGTCTCCTGAAGGTGGGCGGCGACCTTGGCCTTGACCTCAGGATATCCGTCCAGTCGTTCCGACTGACGTTCCATCAACTCTCGCGCCTGCACTTCCATCGCATGCGCATTGCGTAGTCCAACCACGAATGTATCGCGGGCTGCGTTCGTCATCTCATATTCTCCATTTCACGGGCCTTGTTGCCGCCAACCGCAGTTTTGGTGGATCGTTCCTAGGGTGATCCGTGACGCGAACGCTGGGTTCCGGCCGCCGGACCCGAAGCTAACCTGCGATAACAGAACACAAATCCACCTACCGCCGCAGGAACGCGGCATGCAAATGACTGTTTCCCGAAGCATGTGGTCGCATCTCCAAACGACCGCAGCGTTCAGGGACCAGAATGACAGGCAGCTTTCCGCATGCCAGCAACTCAGGCCCTTCGCTTGGCAGGCCTGGACTTGGCCGGCCGGGTGAGGGACGACCGGACAACACTTCCGATCCGTTCTTCATGAGTATCCGCGACGATCTTGCGGACAAGGGCTTCTTCACGGCGACCGCGGAGGAGCTGATCACCTGGGCGCGGACCGGATCGCTGATGTGGATGACGTTCGGGCTCGCCTGCTGCGCGGTCGAGATGATGCAGATGTCGATGCCGCGCTACGACGCCGAACGGTTCGGATTCGCTCCGCGCGCATCGCCACGCCAATCCGACGTGATCATCGTCGCGGGCACGCTGACCAACAAGATGGCGCCGGCGTTCCGCAAAATCTACGATCAGATGCCTGAGCCGCGCTACGTGATCTCGATGGGGTCGTGCGCCAACGGCGGCGGCTATTATCACTATTCCTATTCGGTCGTGCGCGGCTGCGACCGCGTCGTGCCGGTCGACATCTACGTGCCCGGCTGCCCGCCGACCGCGGAGGCGCTGCTGTACGGCGTGATGCTGCTTCAGAAGAAGATCCGGCGCATCGGCACGATCGAGCGCTAGTGAGCTGACCAAATCGGACCCGAATGGACATGACGCAGATCTCGCTTCCCTCTTCCGCCGACGCGGAGCATCCGCAATCCGACCTCGACCGCAACGACAACACGCGGCAGATCGTCGCTGACGTCGCCTATCGTCAGCTTGCGATCGTCAACGTCATTTTCGTGGGTTTCGAGAACGCCGGCGACGGCAATTGGGTGCTTGTGGACGCCGGCATTCCCGGATCGGCTGGCGCCATCCGCTCCGCCGCGAAAGCCAGATTTGGAGGAAACGGCCGGCCCGCCTGCATCATCATGACGCATGGGCATTTCGATCACGTCGGCGTGCTCGAAACGCTGGCGAGTGAGTGGGAGGTGCCGGTTTATGCCCATGCGGCCGAGCATCCCTATCTTGACGGAAGCCAATCCTACCCGTCGGCCGATCCCAGCGTCGGTGGCGGGCTGCTCGCTCGGCTCTCTCCGCTATTCCCGACCAAGCCGGTCAACGTCGCATCGCGCCTCTATGATCTTCCCTGTGATCACAGCGTACCCTTCATGCCGGAATGGCAGTGGATCCATACGCCCGGCCATACCCCAGGACATATCTCGCTCTGGCGCAAAGGCGATCGCGTGCTGATCGCCGGCGACGCCTTCATCACGACGCGGCAGGAATCCGCTTACGCCGCAGTGACCCAAACGCCGGAGATGCACGGGCCCCCGATGTATTTCACCCCCGATTGGGAAAGCGCGAAGAGATCGGTGCGCGCACTTGCCGCGCTCGCCCCGGAGATCGTCGTCACCGGGCACGGCGCGGCCATGCAGGGGCCGCAGATGCGCGCGGCTCTCGATGCTCTCGCCCAACGGTTCGACGAAGTTGCCGTGCCTTCGCAATATCGACGTGGAGCTTAATCACACGGCACGGCTAGGAACGGTCGATGCTTCACGTGATTGTCCGACATCGAAACCTCAAGGAGAAATAACATGCGTAAGACAATCCTGACGATCTTCACGGCCGCGATGCTTGCAGGCGCTTCAGTGGGCGCAGCATACGCGCAAGGTGCTGGCGGCGGCGCTGGTGGTGGCGCAGGCGGCGGCGCCGGTGCTGGCGCGGGTGGCGCCGGAGGCGGCGCGGGCGCTGGTGCCGGCGGCGCAGGTGCCGGCGGTGCTGGAGCTGGCGGTGCAGGAGCCGGCTCGGGCGGAGCCGGCGGATCGGGTGGCGGCGGCATCACGCATGTCGAGCGGGGCGGACAAGGTGCCTCCAGTCCTTCCGGCATGCGCAACGAGACGACCCCTCCGTCCAACGGCACCATGCCGCGCCGCTAGCGGTTCACGGTTCGCAATTTTCTAAAGCACGCTCCTTGCTGTTGCGCGCATGAGAGCGGCCCCGGCGAGATCCCTCTCCTCGCCGGGGCCGCATCGCGTTCACGTCTCAACTTAAAGGCTTTCAAAATAGTCGCTAGAAACTCCATAGGAATGCAACCCGGCAGCACTCATTGCGCAATAGCGTGAACACAAAAGGAGCTGCGCATGTACTATTTCGACAAACGACTGCAATATCCGGTCAGGGTCGAGAAGCCCGATCCGATCTTCGCTCGCCAACTGCAACAAGCCATCGGCGGCGTCGAAGGCGAGATCCGCGTCTGCCTTCAGTATTTCTTCCAGGCTTGGGGCGCGCGGGGGCCGGCCAAATATCGCGATGTCCTGCTCAATACCGCGACCGAAGAGATCAGCCACATCGAGATGCTCGCGACCGCGGTCGCGTTGAACCTGGAGAATGCGCCGGCAACGATGCAGGAGACCAGCCTGCAGGCCAACCCGGTCGTCGGCGCGGTGATGAACGGCGGCGAGCGGCCGCGGCATGTGATCGAGGGCATGCTGCACCGGCATCTGCTCTCGACCGGCATGGCCGCCTTCCCTGCCAATTGCGACGGCGTCCCGTTCGATTGTTCGCATGTCTATGCCAGCGGCAATCTGGCCGCCGACATGTATTGCAACGTCGCGGCTGAATCCACCGGCCGGACCCTCGCCGTGCGTCTCTTCAATTCCACCAGCGATCCCGGCATGCAGGACATGCTGAGCTACCTGATTGCGCGCGACACCATGCATCAACAGCAATGGCTCGCGGTGATCGAGGAAATGGGCGCGGATGCCGCCCTGCCCATTCCGAACAGCTTCGACCGCAGCAAGGAGGCGACCGAATTCAGCTACATGTTCATGGGCACCGAACGCAATGCGGCACCGCTGCAGCCGGGGCGCTACTGCGAGGGCCCTTCGCTCGACGGCCAGGGGTCATTCAGCTTCCGCGCCGGGTTCGAGCCTTTGGGCGAGGAGCCTGTGCTCGGACCGGCGCGGCCGGATAGCGGCGCACAGGTCGAGCAGATGAACGAGCCGCCGGTGACGAACGCGTTGGCCTGATTCTCGTGTAACGGCCGGGGTCGTCCGACGAAAGGGACGGCCCCGGCCGACGTCTGGCGACGCCGAGCCACCAGAACGCCCAACAGAAACGCCGCAAAGACCGCTTGCAGTGGCGCTGCTCTGGTCATCCTCCGCAGTTGGTCGGCCAATCGCGCCGAGGGCGCCTGGGAAGGCGCATCGAGTCCTGTCGTTGTATTACCGTGCGGCGCGTGCGAGCCGCTCTGCGCAGTGAACTGATCGTCCACTAGACCGGACGCTTCGGTCATGGCGGAGCTTTCTTTGATATCCATGCTGATCCTCCAGTGCGGTTTTCCAGTCAGCGATCAACGTCGCCGAAGACAATGTCGAGCGACCCAAGAATCGCGGAGACGTCCGCGAGCAAATGCCCCCTGCAGAGAAAGTCCATCGCTTGCTAATGGGCGAACCCCGGCGACCTGATCTTGCACTTGTAGGGACGGTTCGTGCCGTCCGCGATGAGGAACACACCGAACTCGCCCTTCGGAGCCTCGACAGCGACATAGTCGAGCCGGTCGAAATAGGGGATCGCCTGAAGATAGGTCTTGGCCTCGATCAGCTTTTCGGTGCCCCGATGCAAAAGACCAACGTGCGGATCGACGCGTGCGACGATTTCGGCGTCCAGTTCGAGCACGAGCCTCAGCACGCCATGGGCGGCGGGATGCTGGGGACCGAAGTTGATGGTGAAGTTTCTCAAGTTGGGAGACTGGTCAAGCATATCGCTTCCGATCGAGGACATCGGTCACCTTAATCGCGATCGACGTCGAACGGCTTCACACAGGTTAACGATCGCGTCGAACTGGAGAAAAGGAGCCGTGAGCGTTGCCCTTTGGAACCCCGCTTCACGAGAGACGTTCAATGTTGAAATTGGAGATTTTCCATGAAGCATCGATTGCTCCTGGCTGCCGCGTCTCTCGCGCTCGTGACGGGCTTCGGCTCCTCGACGGCCGCCATCGCACAAGACCGCTACTGCCTTCAGGGCCGCGTCTGGGGTTATCCGGGCAACTGCCAGTTCGCCAGTTACGCTCAGTGCATGGCGACTGCATCGGGAACGAACGCCTATTGCGGCGTCAATCCGCGCTATGCCTATGCCCGGCGCTATAGAGGATATCGGTGACCAGTCCCGCTTGCGGACTGGCAATCGACCCCCGTTCTGACCGATCCCGCCGCTGAGCCGAGCGCCCCATGGCATCAGAGCAAACGCTCACGGCCGTCGTGTTCGCCGGCGGTCTCGGTCTTGGCGCGTATCATGGCGGCGCGTTCGAGGCCCTCACTTCTTACGGTCGATACGTTCGCGGATGTCCAGCAAAAAGCGGGTAACACCATCATCCGGGCTGACGCCGTCAGGCGGCGCGACAGTGATGATGCCCCAGTTCGCCAATACCGCCTCCTGCACTGGATTGCGCTGGGTGACGAAAACGAAGGACCTCGGTCGGTCCTGGCGGTGTCCCGACTCGTCCCAACTCTGCCAAATACGGTGCAGCAGGAGCCGAATGTTGGGATCTGACATGCTGTATCCGATGAAAAGCAACGTGCTTCCCAAAGCATCGGCCCGAAACCGGATGTCGAGCGGCGAATCGAACGCGAGCCGGTTGAGGAAGTCGGTCTCGGTCAGGACGAGCGAGGCATCGTCGTCGAAGTCGCCATGGAATTTGATGATGTGCGTGACGCCGGAACGGGCGCCTGCAATGTCCTTTGCGTTGCTGATCTTGGCGTAGGGCTTTTTCAGGACCTCGAAGGCTGTCTCGAGGTTACGGTCGTAGTTCGTGGTGTAAATGGTCGGAAAATCGAGCTCCACGATCAGCTTGTGGAGGCGCGAGGCCGCGATCCTGTCCGGGTCGACGCGCCAGTTGCGATCGAGCCAGCTGCGGAGCGGGCCAATTCCGCCGCGCTTCAGCCGGTAGTACTCCGCCAGCATCTGGTAGCCGCCGTGCATTCCATCGATCACGTCGCGCTCAAGTCCAAGGTCATCCAGCAGATGGTCGATCAGAGATTGCCAGGACGGCAGGCCGACAGCCATCGAGACGCCGGCGCCGACGAACAGGATGGCGCAGCGCCGCTTGATCGCAGCGGCCAGGACCTCGTGAGGCGGTCGCTCCTCGAATGCTAGTCCGGTCGGTTGCTGGTTCATCTACCTTGAATAGCTGGACAAGACGCGGGTTCCTGGGCCATCGCCCAGCGGTAGGGAAGCGGTCTTCTCCGTCTGCGCCGCGAACCGGGCGATCAGACGCCGAAGTTGCGCCTTGTGCACCAGACGGCCCGCCGTTTTCGGCGAGACCCAGATTGCTTCGCGCTCACCCTTTTCCGGCCACCAGCGCTCCTGCCCGTGGACTCTCATGGGAAAGACGGCGACGTTCATGGTCCGCTTGCGATCGCCCTTCCGTTTACGATGCTTGAAGGAGCCCAGCGCGCGCTTTGCGGTGACGCCGACGAGACCGGCCTCCTCGTACGCCTCGAGCGCAGCCGTATGATGCGGCTCCGTCTTGCGCATCGGCGATCCCTTCGGGACACTCCATCTGCCCTTGCGCCTGGTCGTAATCAGCATCACGCGCAATTCGGAATTGTTCAGCGTGAACGGCAACGCGGCGAATTGTTTCTTGCCCATCAGGCGCCTCCAGTTTGGTCGATAAGCCAACGCCGCAGCCATCGTTCCTTCTGCGCAGTAGCGTCCGTCCCCGATCAGAACTTCCGTTCGACCATCTTGAGGCGCAATCCGGAAATGGCTTCGCCCGGATTCAAGCCTTTGGGACACGCCTTCGCGCAGTTGAGAATGGTGTGACAGCGATAGATCCTGAAGGGGTCTTCGAGCTTGTCGAGGCGCTCGCCCGTCGCTTCGTCGCGGCTGTCATTGACCCAGCGGGCCGCCTGGATCAGGGCAGCTGGGCCGAGGAAACGCTCCGAATTCCACCAGTAGCTTGGACAAGATGTCGAGCAGCAGGCGCAGAGAATGCACTCGTACAGTCCATCGAGCTTGGCCCGATCCTCATGGCTCTGCCGCCATTCCTTCTGTGGCGTGGGCGACACGGTTTGCAGCCAAGGCTCGATCAATGCGAGCTGGGCGTAGAAATTCGTCAGGTCCGGAACGAGGTCCTTCACCACGGGCTGGTGCGGCAAAGGCAGGACGCGCAGCGGCTCGCCTTGCGGGACGTCCTCGATCATAGACTTGGTGCAGGCGAGCGTGTTCTGGCCGGCGATATTCATTGAGCAGGAGCCGCACACGCCTTCGCGGCAGGACCGCCTGAACGTCAGCGTGGAATCGATGTTGTTCTTGATCCAGATCAGACCATCCAGCACCATGGGCCCGCAATCGCTCATATCGACGAAGTAGGTGTCGAGCCGGGGATTGCGACCGTCGTCGGGATTCCAGCGATAGACCTGGAATTCGCGCAACGATTTGCTGTCCGGCTTGGGCCAGATCCTTCCCTTTTCCACGCGGGAGTGTTTCGGAAGCCTGAACTCGACCATGTTACCTCCGGGCGGACATGAGGCGTTGACAAAGGCCGCGGCGTTCAACTCCACTTGCGCAGCTGAACCGCGCATCAGCCGAGATTGAAGCAACGGAGTTGCAGAAGATCATCCAGCGACACACCAAACAGCACGATGCGAAAGGCTGGTGCTGTCGCGAGCGCCAGCAGCACTATGAAAATGGCATGGACCAGAGCCGGCGGAGTCTCTCTAGCGAGCTTGTAGACTGCTTTCCGCATGTACCCTCCCTTGCTTGCCGGCACGCGTCATGGCGATGCCGACAACCAGCATGGCCGCACCCCATAGCAGGAAGCCGAGATCCCAGAAGATGCGCTGTTCGTCGGGGACTGTCTCATTCACCCGATGCAGCTTGAAGATCCCATGGTCCACCACACCTTCAACCGGATTGAAGATGCCCCATCCGAGCAAGACCGCTCCGAGACACCGGCTGCCCGACAAATGAATGTCGGACCTGCGCGCCCTTTGCCACAGGACATACAGGCCGAGCAGCACAAGCAGATAGGTCGCACTGTGGAAGATACCGTCCCAGGTCGTATTGAGCTTGATGTTGTCGATGGAGTTGAGCGGGTACCAGCCGCTTAACATATGATGCCATTGCAGCAGCTGATGAAACACGATGCCATCGAAAAATCCGCCCAGACCAAGCCCGAGAAGGACACCCGCGGAAATCGGGAAGCTGGATGAATTGTTGTCTTGCATGAATTGACTCGTGCGCCGATCGGCATCTGGATGATGGACAAACCATCCTCAGCGCTGCCGTTCCTATGATCATGACGCACTGCCGGTGCCAATAACCTGCGTTAACCTGCATGATCGTCTCATGACGTCGAAGACGCTTTGCGGAGCATCGCTCGGCTGCTCTGCCAACGATAGGAACGTTCGAAACGGTCCCAGCGTCTTGTGAATTCAACATTGGAGACTTCATCATGCTGAGAAGATCGTTCTTGCTTGCTTTGGGCGGACTCGGACTGTCGACCTACGCTGCGCAATCCAAACCAGCCCCACAGCGGGATTTTCGAACGGCCGACCTGATGGGTGGGGCGTTTGCGATGCAGACGAGTCAGCTCGCCCTGACGCGCACCGGCAATCCCGACATCGTCAACTTCGCGAATGCAGAGATCGCCGAACAGGTCCAGGTCGCGAGCGCGCTCGGAGCAGCGCCGGGATCGGCACCGCTGCGGCCGAATCATGCCGCCCTCTTTCAGCGCCTTCAGGCCACACCATCGGGTCCCTTCGACCGGATGTATGTGCAGGGGCAGATCCGCGGGCACCGTGAATTGCTCGCGCTCAACGCGTCGTATTTGCGATCCGGCGGCAACCCCGGCGAACAGCAGGTCGCACAGATGTCGCTGCCGATCATTCAGCGTCACTTGGCGATCCTGAGCAATCTCAGGGAAGTCGGCTAGAGCTTTACCCCAGCGACAAAGGAGCGGCGGGGCCGTGCGTGACGGCCGCCGTCAAAGTCGTCGATGATTCAAACCGCGAGGAGCCGATATGGCGTATGCCCTGTTCAAGGACGACGAAAAACTCAGCCGGACGTTTTCAACCAAAGAGGAAACGCTGAAAAAGGCCGACGACGCCGGTCTGGTCGAAAGCGGCGGAGGTCAGCCGAGGCTCGAGGACGACCTGCAGATCAAGCCCTGCTCGCCCGACCCCGAAGCTCGAAGCGAAGACGACCTCGATTGGACGCCGGGAAACCCGGCGTCCTGATCATCGATCTAACAGCCTTTGCAGATGCTCTTGATCTTTCGATCGACGTGGGAGTCCTGAGAGTTCTCCGAGCGTATTTCGGCGTCGCCCGGCATCGACGGACCGGGTGTCGCAGTTCCGTCAATCCGCCCGCTGCTGGTGCCTCCTGCGGGATTGCCGGCCCGCCCGACGGTTGTCGATCCTCGCGGACCGCCACCGGTTGATTGGGCCGTTCCAGCGGTGTTCGTGCCGGTAGCCGTCGTGCCGCGCGAAGCCGCGGCCGCGTCGGCTGGATTACCCAGGTTGGGTGATACATCCCCCGTCTGGTTTGTAGCTCCTGCAGAGCCAAGGCCTGCCGACCCAGGGCTTGCCGATCCGGGGCTTGCCGATCCAGGGCTTGCCGACCCAAGGCTCGAGGCACCGCCGGCCGACCCAGGGCTTGAGGCACCGCCGACGCCGCCGCTCGTGCCGCTCGCGCTTGCTCCGCCCGAACCACCACCGCCACCGCCGCCGCCGCCACTCTGCGCCGAGGCGGCCCCTATCGACGCGCTCGCCAGGAAGGCGATCAGTATCAAGCTCGAACTTGTCCTACGCATTGCTCAGCTCCTCTCACGATCATTGTGCGTGTGATGTTGATCGCGCTCACCACCGCCTCCCGAGACGTGTGATTTGCGGTCGTTGGTGGGCGTTCCCGGCGCAGGGCGCTCATGCTCGCGACCACCCTTTTCGGGGTGCTTGCGGTCCTGCCGCGAGGAGCCCGGACCACCGAAGCGTTCAGTGTCTGAGTTCTTGTGTGGCATTCATCGGTCCTGCTGGTAGCCTTGGTTTGTCGTGTTCTGCTTGATGTTGCCGTGACGTCCCTGCGTGTCGAAGTTCTCGCGGCCGGGCACCTTTTCGTCCGTCTCGATCTTTGGATCAGATCCGGGTCCCTTGTCGCTGCGCTGCTCTGGCGGTACGGGGGGCATTTTGGTCATTGCATGCTCCTTGTTTCAGTCTCGCGACCTCATGCGCTGGCAATGAGATGCGGCGTCGGTCGTTCCTGATCGATGCTGATGCATATGCCCGTAGGAACGAACGATTCCCGCGCGGGTTGACCCGCAGTTCATACCGAAGGCTTTTTGTTCATGGTCAAGGATCTATCGCGTGAAGCGGAGAAGGACGGCACCCGGAAGCTGATGATGGTGGGATCGGCGGTGGCAGCCGTCCTGTTTGTAGGTTTCATCGTCTGGTTCGCCGTGCCCCAGATGTTCGGGACAACAGACTATCTGGGCCGCCCCTCTACAGGCGCCGACAAAGGTGCCCCTGCCACAACCGTCGGCACGGGAGTTCCCACGCAACGCGAAGCGGTCAGCAAAGCGGCGAAGGAAAACCCGGCTGGCAATGAAGATACGACCGGCGCCCGTGCGCGGGACGTCAAACAGACCGCCCAGCCGGCTGGCCTCAACGATCAGCAGCGCGAACAGCTCCGCGCCATCGTCTCGTCGGCGCACGGCCCCACGATGGATCGTCCAAATTTCGAGATGATGATCGGTACTTCGGTGCCGCGCCAGACCGAGGTGGCCGACTTGCCGCCCGAAGTCACCCAAGTGCTGAACGGGTTCTGGGGCGATCAATACCTGATCGCTGGGAAGGATCTCGTCATTGTCGATCAGCATTCGCGCCGCGTCGCGGCAATCATCGCTGGCGTACGCTGATCGCGTGCCGCCGCATCGACAGAACCATAAAGAGGATAACTTATGCCGAGAGCGAAAGCGCCTGAAAACGACCCGAGAGAAACACCGGTCGACGATCCGCGACAGCAGACCGATTTGCCGACCCACCGGCAGACGGACCAGCCTTGGCAGGGGAATCCCGAGAAGGAGCAGATCGACCCAAAGCGTCCCCCGATTGATCTGGAGCGGTGGCAAAAATCGAATACCCACTAGCTGGCACGCACGTACTTCGTTCACCCGTCGAGCTCATGGATGGTGGGGCGCAGGTCGCCGCCCTCATCCGGTTCGAGCGTCGCCAGCGTGATCGGCAGCTTGAAGCGCCTTGGACCGGCGCTCCCGGGATTCAGGAAAAGCACTCTGTCTCTCGTGTTGACCTGCACCCGATGCGAATGTCCTGATATCACCACGTTCACACCGTGCGCTGCGGGGTCGATGGCGAGCGTCTTGAGATCGTGCAGGAGGTAGAAGCAACGAGCGCCGAGGTGCACCGTTTCGGTTTCGGGATAGCGCATCGCCCAACTGCCGACGTCGACGTTTCCCCTGATGGCGGTGACCGGCGCTATTCGGCAAAGCCTCTCCAGAACCTCCGGCGCGCCGATATCACCGGCGTGGATGATATGCGACACTCCCGCAAGACAGCGTTCGGCCTCCGGCCTGAGAAGGCCGTGCGTGTCGGAGATCACTCCGATCCTCAATGCCATGTCAGACCAGGGCTTCAGTGCAGGACATCAAGGGGTACCTTCCCGATCTCCTCACCCTCATGGTTCGTGACCAGGATCGAAAAGTGACGGTTCCTGAGTTCGGGACGCTCCGCAAGAAGTCTCCTCGCGATCTCCTCGGCAACATCCAGCGCCATGATGTCGTCAGGCAATTCAGCACCCCCCTCGTCTGCAACGGTCTTGGAGTCGATCAGATCGAAATGATAGCGCGGCACGTGAACCCTCAAATTCGTCGCAGGAACGCGCGATCTCAAGCCTTCGTTCCGGCGCTCGCACGTCAACTCCGGGCATGTCCGCAGGAACCCTCAGGGTCATCGCGGCATTGCTGCGTTTTTGGAGCCGACACATGCTCAGAGAGTTGCGCGTGCTTGCCCAGCCGGGCGCGATCATCGCCAGCCTTGCCGTCCTGTTGCTGATGGCCGCTGGTGACGCGGCGATCGTGATCGCCGTGAAGGGCTGGCCATTCTAGCCCGATGATCGATGTCGGACATATCCCTGTTGGGCCGATCGCCCCGATTGGCGCATAGGAACCTTTGTAGGCCTGACCGGTTCCGCCTGTGAAGCGGAGTGCGACAAAACGTCAATGCGGGTCTGGGTGCGAAGGGTTCTGGTGTTGTGCATGACCTGGCCGCTTGCTGCGTGCGCGGGCCGGCAGTCGGCGCTTGACCCTCAAGGGCCGCAATCCGGTCAGATCTTGCACACGCTGTTCATCTTTCTCGCCGTGGCAGCGATGGTCTGGACCGCTGTCGTGATCGTCCTGGGCATCGGAATGTTGCGGCGGAAGCGTTCGGCCGATCGGCCGCTCGATCTTCACCAGGCGTTTGAGGAACGCTCCGGGCGCGTCATCCTCGCGCTCGGGATTGCAACCACCGTCATCGTGCTCGGCCTCTCCCTTGTCAGCTATGCCGGTCAGCGCACCGTCTTCGTCAAGGACGAGAAAGCCCACACGCTCAAGATCATCGGCCACCAATGGTGGTGGGAGGTCCGCTACGAGGCCGACAGTCCGCACCAGAGTTTCGTGACCGCCAACGAGATCCGGATCCCTACCGGCCAGCCCGTGAAGGTCGAGCTTGAATCCGCCGATGTGATCCACAGCTTCTGGGTGCCCAGCCTGACCGGCAAGATGGACTTGATCCCCGGGCAGAAGAACGAGCTGCAATTCACGGCGAAGAATGCCGGCGTCTATCGCGGACAATGCGCCGAGTTCTGCGGGATCCAGCACGCCCACATGGCGTTCGCGGTGATCGCGATGTCTCCCGACGAGTTCGGCCGCTGGCGTGACCATGAAAACCAGAGCGCGAACAGCCCCGCGGATCAGCTCGGCAAACAGGGCGAGGCTCTGTTCCGGGGACGCGGATGCGCCTTGTGCCACAACATCAGCGGCACGCTGGCCGGCGGGCAGCTCGGCCCGGATCTCACGCATATCGGCAGCCGCACGACCATCGCGGCGGGGACGCTGCCGAATACTCCCGCGACGCTCGGCGCCTGGATCGCCGATCCCCAGCACATCAAGCCCGGCAATCTCATGCCGAAGATGCCGCTGCAATCGGATGAGCTGATCGCGATCATTCATTATCTGGAGCAGCTCAAGTGAGCATCGCCGCTGAACCAAATGATTTGCGGGATGACGTCCTGAACGGCCTGCAGCTTTCGACGCAGCTCGAGCGGGTGTGGCGCACGCCGTCCGGGTGGATGGGCGCGCTGATGGCAGTCGACCACAAGGTGGTCGGCCGCCGTTACATCGTCACGGCGTTCGTATTCCTGCTCCTCGGCGGCATCCTTGCGGTCCTGATGCGCGTTCAGCTTGCCGGGCCGGAGAAGACGTTTCTCTCCGCCGACAAGTACAATCAGGTCTTCACGATGCACGGCTCGACGATGATGTTCCTGTTCGCTGTGCCCGTCATGGAGGCGTTCGCCGTCTATCTGGTGCCCTTGATGGTCGGCACGCGGAACATCGCCTTTCCGCGGCTGAACGCCTTCAGCTATTGGATGTTTCTGTTCGGCGGCTGCTTCCTGTGGATCTCCTTCCTGTTCAATGTCGGCCCCGATGTCGGCTGGTTTTCCTACGTTCCCCTCTCCAGCCTGCAGTTCACACCGACGAAGCGCGCCGACGTCTGGGCGCAGATGATCACCTTTACCGAGGTCGCGGCGCTCGCAGTCGCCGTCGAGATCGTCGTCACCGTGTTCAAGCTCCGCGCGCCCGGCATGACGCTCGACCGCATTCCCCTGTTCGTCTGGGCCATGCTGGTGACGGCCTTCCTGGTGATGTTCGCCATGCCATCGATCATGGTTGCATCGACGTCACTGATCCTGGATCGGCTCGTCAATACCCGCTTCTACGATTCCTCATCGGGTGGACATCCCCTGCTCTGGCAGCACCTGTTCTGGTTCTTCGGCCATCCCGAGGTCTACATCATTTTCATCCCGGGCACGGGGATGGTCTCGGCGATCCTCGCGACGTTCGCGCGGCGGCCGGTGATCGGCTATCCCGTCGTGATCCTCTCCCTGATCGCGACCGGCTTCCTGTCGTTCGGCCTCTGGGTCCACCACATGTTCGTCACGGGCCTGCCCCAACTCGGCGCGGCCCTGTTCACCGCCTCCAGCATGCTGATCGCGGTGCCGAGTGGACTGCAGATCTTCTGCTGGCTGGCAACGCTCTGGGACGGACGTCCGGTCTACCGGACGCCGCTGTTGTTCGTGATCGGCTTCATCGTGATCTTTGTGCTCGGCGGATTGTCCGGCGTCATGGTCGCCTCGGTCCCGATCGATACCCAGGTGCACGACACTTATTTCGTCGTGGCCCACTTCCATTATGTCCTTATCGGCGGCGCTGTTTTCCCGCTGATCGGCGCGGTCTACTACTGGTTTCCCAAGATCGCGGGCCGCATGCTGAGCGAAAGACTTGGGCGCTGGAACTTCTGGCTCGCCTTCATCGGCTTCAACGTCGCGTTCTTTCCCATGCACATCCTCGGGCTGATTGGGATGCCGCGCCGGGTCTACACCTACACGGCCGACATGGATTGGGCGCACCTGAACCTCTTGTCCAGCGGCGGTGCGCTGATTTTCGCGCTCAGCTTCGCGTTGCTTCTGGTCAATGTGATCTACAGCCTGCGCAAGGGCGAGCTCGCAGGCGACAATCCCTGGGATGCCTCGACGCTGGAATGGGCGACCTCGTCGCCACCTCCGCCGCAGAACTTCGACCGCATTCCGGTCGTCAAGCACCGCGATCCGCTGTGGGCCGATAGCGAGAGCCTGCCCGTGGTCGCGGGCCTGAGTGCAGAGCGGCGCGAAGTCCTGCTGACCTCGCTGGCGGAAGCGGAGCCGCAGATCCGCGAGGCATCGCCCGAGCCGAGCATCTGGCCACTGCTCGCGGCGATCGCGACGACGATCTTCTTCATCGGCTCGATCTTCACGCCCTGGGCGGTGCTCTGGGGCACGCCGCCGATGGCCGTGACTTTGATCGGCTGGTTCTGGCCGACCGGCAGCAAGGAGGACGAGGAGTGAGACAGGCTATCGTCCGCGACGTCTCGGACCTGCCGACTTACGGCTACGGCCCGCGCAGTGGCCCCTGGTGGGGCGCCATGGGTTTCATGGCCCTCGAAGGCATGGGCTTTGCCGTTGCCATCGGCGCCTACCTTTATCTCTACGCAGTCAACCCGAGCTGGCCGATCGGAGCCTCCCCGCCGGATCTCTGGCCGGGGACGGTCGAGACGGTGATCTATGTGTTGAGCATCATTCCCAACGAGTTCACGAACCGCGCCGCACACCGGCAGGATCTCGCGAAGGTGCGGATCGGCCTGATCGTGATGGCCCTGATCGGCATCGCTCTGCTGGTGCTGCGCGGCTTCGAATTCGCGCATCTCAACACCCGATGGGACAATTCAGCCTACGGCTCGATCGTATGGCTCATTCTGGGGCTGCACACGACTCACCTTGCCACCGATCTCGGCGACACCGTCGTGCTGGCGGTGTTGATGTTCACGCGCCATGCGAAACCGCGCCGGTTCAGCGATGTGACCGACAACGTGTTCTACTGGAACTTCGTCGTGCTCGCCTGGCTGCCGCTCTACGTCTTGCTCGATTGGGTGCCACGCCTATGACCGCAGCCGATCGACATTCCAGACTGCTTTACTGGGCCGGCGTTGCGCTCGGACCCATCGCTTGGGGTATCAATTTGCAGGGCGTCTACGTGCTCGCGCACTTCTCCTGCGAACAGACCAGGATCAGTGGCGCGATCATGAGTGCGGTTCTAGCTATCGTCGCTCTCGCAGGCACTGTCATTTCAGCCCGCGCCGTTCAACGCGGCGCTGGGGCTGAATGGACGGATGCGCAAGGCGGCGGGCCACGAACGTTCATGGCCTGGCTCGGCGTCGGCTCCGGCGTGCTGTTTGCGTTGGTGATTGCGAACCAGTTCGCCGCCTCGCTCATGATCAGCCCATGCCTGCGCTGAGCTTCGCAGCACTGCTGCTCGCGCTGCTCGCGGCACCGGCCGCCGCGCACGGACTATCGGAGGTCGATCCCGGCTCGCTGTGGAGCTACGATCCCTGGCTCATGGCCCCGCTGTATGCCGTCGCTATCGCCTTCTATGTCGGAACGCAGCGGCTCTGGCACCATGCGGGCGGCGGCCGTGGCGTCAGCTTCCGCCAGGTGGCGGCATTCTGGACCGGATGGCTGGTGGCCGCGCTCGCGGTGACCTCGCCACTGCACTGGCTCGGCGAGCGTCTGTTCACCGCGCACATGGTCGAGCACGAACTGCTCATGGTGGTCGCGGCACCGCTGATGGCGTTCGCCCGGATCAATGGGCCGATGCTGTGGAGCCTGCCGGCCCGGCTTCGCCCGGCGGCGGGTCGCATGCTCAATCTGCCGATATTGGCGTGGCCGTGGCGTTTTGTAAGCCACCCCATGAGCGCGACCATCCTGCACGGTGCGGCGCTCTGGATCTGGCATGCACCGCCGCTATATGCATGGGCGCTAGAGAATACGGCGATCCATCGTCTCCAGCACATCAGCTTTTTCGCGACCGCGCTGTTGTTCTGGTGGGTGCTGCTTCATGGCCGCGGTCAGGGCCGTAGCACCCGAATTCGTGACGGCATCGCTGTCGCGTGTCTCTTCATCACGATTTTACATTCGGGTGTGCTCGGGGCTCTGCTGACGGTGTCGCCGCGGCTGTGGATCCCGGGCCAGGGCGCCCTCGCTGGCGAATTCGGCCTCTCGGCACTGGAGGATCAGCAGCTCGCCGGCATCCTGATGTGGGTGCCCATGGGAATACTCTATACCGGCGCGGCGTTGTTTTTCGCTCATCGGTGGCTGACTGCGAACGGCGGCCATTCCCACCTGCCGCTCTCTTCAACATCCGGGCTGAGCGATGCTGCATAGGAACCGCAACTTCTGTTCGGACGTTCGCCTGTCGACTGCGACACTCCACGGAGGCCACATGGAAAAACGATCCGTCATGGCGGCAACGGCTATCTTCACCGCGGCATTCTTGATGCCTGCAACCTTGAACGCGCAGGACCCACCCCGGCCAGGGATGTCGTGCCCGGTCGACCATGACAAGCTCGCCGATATCCTCAAGAAGAGTGTCAAGCCGGGCGGCGGCCCGAGCAACGGAGGTCTCGACAACAACGAATGGGCTGCCGTCGTCAATCGACAGGGTGTCGTCTGCGCCGTCGCCTATAGCGGCAGTGAGGCCGATGATCAGTGGCTTGGCAGCCGGGCCATCGCAGCCGAGAAGGCCAATACGGCGAATGCATTCAGCCTGAAGGACAAGGCCATGGCGACGGCCAATCTCTATGCCGGTGCGCAGCCCGGCGGATTCCTGTTCGGCGCGGCGCTCGGCAACCCGCCGTCCCCGGAAGCCTTGTACGCCGGATCTCCGGACAGCTTCGGCACGGCCCAGGATCCGATGGTGGGCAAGCCGATCGGCGGCACCATCGTGTTCGGAGGCGGGCTGGCGCTCTATGACGGCAACGGCGTGGCCGGTGCGCTGGGTGTGAGCGGTGACAGTTCCTGCGCCGATCACAACGTCGCCTGGCGCGTGCGCCACCAGCTCGGGCTCGACCGGGTGCCCGCCGGAGTAAGCCCGAACATGAAGGACGCGATCATCTATGACATCGGACCTGACGGCAAAAGCCCGTCGGGATTCGGTCATCCCAAGTGCAACGGCAAAGAGGATCAGATCGCGGTAGATCTCGGCGCCGGCGTTTCGGGCAATGTCGTGAGATAGTGCTTCGTCGCTCGCCGCATTTTGGAACCAAGGAAAGGCGGAACGTTTGTACGTCCGTAAACCGGCCTGCAACGGCGCACGGCCTCGTCACTGCCGTGGAGATCTTTACATATGTTAGTGCGTAGCTTCACGCAGTTGGTGAGCGTGGTGTGCGCGTCCTGCGCGTTGCTGTCATCCGCCTCGGCACAGACCGATCTGGCCAGCCGCATGAAGGATCCAGGCCAATGGCCGATGGCGGCGCGCGACTACGCCAACACCAGATATAGCGACCTTGATCAGATCAACACGTCCAACGCTTCGCGCCTCCAGCTTGCATGGACGTTCTCGGTGGGCGCCGATCGAGGCCAGGAGGCGGCGCCGCTCGTGGTGGACGGCACCATGTATGTGGTCGGCCCCTATGCAGGACCCTACCCCAATCGTGTATTTGCGCTTGATGCCACGACAGGCGAATTGAAATGGTCCTACGCGCCGAAGCCGGAGCCCGCGGCCGCGGGCGTTGCCTGCTGCGACGTCGTCAATCGCGGACTGGCCTTCGACAATGGCAAGGTTTTCCTCAACACGCTCGATAACCACACCGTCGCGATCGACGCCAAGTCCGGCAAAGAGCTTTGGCACACGAAGCTCGGCGAGATCAACAAGGGCGAAACCATCACGATGGCTCCCATCGTGGTGAAAGGCAAAATTCTCGTCGGCAACAGCGGCGGCGAACTGGGCGTGCGCGGCTGGGTCACCGCACTCGACGAGACCACCGGCGCCATCGCCTGGCGCGCTTATTCAACAGGGCCCGATAAGGACGTGCTGATCGGCGACGATTTCAAGCCGTTCTACGACAATCTCAAAGGCCAGGATCTCGGCGTGAAGAGCTGGCCCGCCGACCGCTGGCAGGTCGGTGGCGGCACGGTTTGGGGCTGGATCTCTTACGATCCCGATCTGAACCTGATCTATTACGGCACGGCCAATCCAAGTCCCTGGAACGCGAACCAGCGCAGCGGTGATAATCTCTGGAGCGCGTCGATCTTCGCGCGAAATCCAGACACAGGCCAGGCGAAATGGGCCTACCAGGTCAACCCGCACGATCTGTTCGATCACGACGAGATCAATGAGAACGTGCTCGTCGACCTCGAACTGAATGGACAGCCGCGCAAGGTGCTGATCCACCCCGGCCGCAACGGCTACATGTACGTGATGGATCGCGCCACCGGTGAAGTGATTTCGGCGGACGCGTATGATTTCGTTAACAGCTACAAGGGCGTCGATCTGAAGACAGGCAAGATCATCCCGAACGAGGAGAAGACTCCGCTTGTCGGCAAGACAGTCGAGAACATCTGCCCGAGCGCGCCCGGCGCCAAGGATTGGCAGCCGAGCGCGTGGTCACCGCGCACAAAACTTCTCTACGTTCCGCATCAGCATCTCTGCATGAGCTTCAAGGCTTCTCAAGTCGGCTACATCGCCGGGACGCCCTATGTCGGCGCAGACGTCGACATGTATGCCGGCCCCGGCGGCTATCGCGGCGAGTTCATGGCGTGGGATCCGATCGCGCGCAAGAAGGTCTGGGAGATTCACGAGAAGCTGCCGGTCTGGAGCGGCGCGCTGGTGACGGCTGGCGACGTCGCGTTCTACGGCACCATGGATAGGCTCTTCAAAGTGGTGGATGCCAAGGATGGACGCGTGCTCTGGCAATTCCGCGCTGGATCCGGGTTCATCGGCCAGCCGATCTCCTATCGCGGCTCCGACGGACAGCAATACATCGCGATCCTGTCGGGCGTCGGCGGCTGGCCGGGGGTGGTCGCCAATGCCGAGGTCGATCCGCGGGTGCGCAACGGCGCCCTTGGCTTTACCGGCGCGACGCAGGATTTGCCGTTCTACACCGCCGGTGGGAGCGAGCTGCTGGTCTTCAAACTCGGCGGCGCAAATGGTGAGGACACCAGCCATGCGCCCTCTAAATAGGCGTCCCCGCATATCGTTTGGCATTCTCTTCGCGCTCGCGACAACGGCAGCGGCAGCGTCGGAGGGTGAGCTTCGCGTCTGTGCCGATCCCAACAATCTGCCGTTCTCGAACAGTGCCGAAGCAGGATTCGAAAACAGGCTCGCGGCCATGGTGGCTGAGCATTTCGGCCAGCAGGTCTCCTACACCTGGTGGGCGCAGCGCCGCGGCTTCATCCGCAACACACTGAAAGCCGGCAGATGCGACGTCGTCATGGGCGTGCCGTCCGGCTATGAACTCGTCGAGACGACCAGGCCCTATTATCGCTCGAGCTACGTGTTCGTCACACGGCAGGACCAGCACCTCGAGCTTTCGTCCCTGCTCGACCCGCGCTTGCATCACCTCGTGATCGGCGTGCATCTGATCGGCGATGACGGCAACAATCCGCCGCCCGCGCAGGCGCTCGGCGACCAAGGCATCGTCGACAACCTCCGCGGCTACTCCATCTACGGTGATTATCGCCAACCCGATCCGCCGGCACGCCTGATCGAAGCGGTCGAAAGCGGCAAGATCGATGTCGCCGCAGCATGGGGGCCGCTCGGCGGATATTTCGCCCAGCGCTCTCCCGTCCCCCTGACGGTCACGCCGATCCGGGATTACGAACGCTTTCCATCTCAGCAATTCCGGTTCGCCATCGCGATGGGGGTGCGCAAAGGCGACGACGTTTTGCGCGACCGACTCAATGCATTCATCGACGAGCACGGGACTGAGATCGCGTCACTGCTGCGCAGTTACGGCGTTCCGCTGGTGGACGAACCGACTCCGGTATCGGGAGGACACGAATGATGTCTGCTCCAGTGCTGCGCGCGAGCGCCCTGTCGTTGCTGCTGGCGACCGTGCCGAACGGCGCGGCAATCGCCCAGCAGACCCTGCCGCAGTCGCAGGAGGCGCAGATGCCGACGCTGTCCCCGCGCCCGAATTTCGGTGGCAATGTTGGCAATGGCAGCCCCGGCGTCTTCATGCAGATTCCGGTCAGTCACCTCCATCCCGGCGCGCAGCCGGACCCGCCGCAAATCAAGAATCCAGTGCAAGGCGATCCCAACGCGCAGCAGCGTGGGATGACCTACTATGTCAACTTCAACTGCGTCGGCTGCCACGCGCCCAATGGCGGTGGCGGCATGGGGCCGGCGCTGAGCAACAACATCTTTATTTACGGCTCGCAGCCCGAGAACATCTTTCTGTCGATCTACCAGGGGCGGCCAAACGGAATGCCGGCCTGGGGCGGCGTGCTGCCCGACAGCGTGATCTGGGACCTGGTCACCTATATCGGCAAGATCAGCAACGAGCCGAGCCACCAATGGGGCCGCACCTTTTCGGCCAATCTGCCGTCGCCCGAGGTCGAGCAGGTCCCGAGCGAGCAGGTCTCCACGACCGATCCCTGGTCTGCCACCAAGTCTTTCAATTTCGGCCAGAAGCCCTGATCGGCCGAGCGGAGCAGCAATGGTGAATCCGATCACGAGATTGCTAGTCACCGCGCTGCTGGCTACGACAGGCGCCGCCTGCAACGCTGCGGGCCCGGACAACTTCGTGGGCGACGCGCGTCGTGGCGCCGACCTCGTGAAGCAGTACCAGTGCGGCGGCTGTCACGATATTCCCGGCATTGCCGGTGCAGACGGTAACGTCGGCCCCCCCTTGCATCGGATCGGCACGCGGACCTACATCGCCGGCTACATCCACAATTCGCCGGACAACATGGCTGACTGGATCGAGGATCCACAGCGGGCGTTGCCGGGCAATGCCATGCCGCGAATGGGCATCCCGCAGAAGGACGCGCGGGACATCGCGGCGTTTCTCTACACGCTGAAGTGACCATCATGACACCGACACACCGTTCGACGAATTGGTTCCGTGAGGCGCCATTGCTGGCCGTCACCGTCGTGGTCGTCGCTATCATGGGACTGGGCCTCCTCGCCGGCGGCGCCTGGCTCGCGGCCCTCGGTGGCTCCATCTACTATCTGATCGCGGGCATCATGCTTCTGCTCACGAGCTGGCTGCTCGCGCGCCGTCGTGCCGAGGCGCTCTGGATTTATGCGGCGCTGCTGGGCGGGACGATGGCGTGGGCGATCTGGGAAGCCGGATTCGATTTCTGGTCGCTCGCCCCGCGGGGCGACGTATTGGCACCACTCGGCGTCTGGCTGCTGTTGCCCTTCATTGTGCGTCGACTGGCACCGCGCATGCGGACCGCACGTTGGGCGCTCGGCCTCGTGCTGATCGTAGCCGTCGTCGTGCTCGGCGTTTCTCTGGCGAGGGACCGGCATGATATCGCCGGCACGATACCGGAGATCGAAACGACAGGCGCTGTTGCCTGGTCCGAGCCGACCCGGCCTGACGCCGGCGAGAACTGGACAGCCTACGGCGGCAGCGGCTTCGGTACGCGCTTCTCGTCGCTGAGCCAGATCACCAAGGACAACGTCAAGGACCTCAAGCTCGCCTGGGAATTCCGCACCGGCGACCACAAGGGCCCTGATGATCCCGACGAGATCACCAACCAGGCAACGCCGCTCAAGGTGGGTGATCTGCTCTACACTTGCTCGCCGCACCAGATCGTGTTCGCGCTCGAAGCTGCGACCGGAAAACTGCGCTGGAAGTTCGATCCGCAGGTCCAGCACAACAAGGCGTTCCAGCACATGACCTGCCGCGGCGTGTCCTATCACGCGACCAGGCCCGGCGCGGTCACTGCCAACGGCGCGCCGGCCCTGAACGATTGTGCGGGACGCATCTTCGTCTCAACCAACGACGGGCGGATGTTCGCGCTCGATGCCCAGAGCGGTGTGCCTTGCCAGAGTTTTGGCAACCAGGGACAGATCGATCTCAAGCAAGGCAGCGAGATCCAGACACTCGGCTTCTACGAGGGCACTTCGCCGCCCGTGGTCACGGACAAGGTGCTGATCGTCGGCGGAGCGGTGATCGACAACTATTCCGATCGCGTCCCGTCGGGCGTGATCCGCGGCTTCGATATCTATTCGGGACGGTTGATCTGGGCGTTCGATGCCGGCAATTCCGATCCGAACGAAATGCCCTCCGCCTCGCATCATTTCACGGCCGGCTCACCCAATTCGTGGAGCATTTCGGCGGTCGACGAGAAGCTCGGACTCGTCTACGTGCCGCTCGGCTCGAGTTCTCCGGATATCTGGGGCGGCGGCCGTTCGCGCGAAAACGAGCGCTACGATTCGGCATTGATTGCGCTCGATGTCTCGACCGGAAAACTGCGTTGGTCGTTCCAGAACGTACACCACGATCTCTGGGACATGGATATGCCGTCGCAGCCCAGTCTGGTCGATTTGCGCTCCAACGGCGGCGTCACGCCTGCGATCTACATCCCGGCAAAGACCGGCGACATCTTCGTGCTCGACCGCCGCGACGGACGTCAGTTGGTGCCCGCACCGGAGAAGCCGGTGCCTCAGGGCGCCGCGAAGGGAGACCGGCTGTCGCCAACCCAACCTTTTTCGGAATTGAGTTTCCGCCCCTCCGGCATGCTGACGGACGCGCAGATGTGGGGCAGCACGATGTTCGACCAGCTCGCCTGCCGGATCAAGTTCAAGCGCCTGCGCTATGAGGGGCCGTTCACTCCGCCGTCTGAACAAGGCACGCTGGTGTTTCCCGGAGACTTCGGCATGTTCGAATGGGGCGGCATTGCCGTCGATCCGCAGCGCCAGATCGCGATCGCAAACCCTCAATCGATTCCCTTCGTCTCGCGCCTGGTGCCGCGCGGGAAGGACAATCCGGCCGCGCCGAATGCGGCGCATCCGCCGGGAACCGAGCTCGGCGTGCAGCCGATGTACGGCGCGCCCTACGGCGTCGACCTCGGCATTTTTCTCTCGCCGCTCGGCATCCCCTGCCTTGCCCCGCCATGGGGCAATATCGCAGCGATCGATCTCAAAACGCACAAGGTGGTCTGGCAGCATCGCATCGGCACGATCCGCGATCAGGCCCCGCTGCCGCTGCCATTCAAGCTCGGCGTTCCCATGCTGGGCGGTCCGATCGTCACCGCGGGCGGCATTATCTTCATCACGGGAACGATGGACGACTACATCCGCGCGTTTGACGTTCGCGATGGCCGACAGCTTTGGCAGGACCGCCTTCCTGCCGGCGGCCAGTCGACGCCGATGACCTATGAGGCCGGCGGCAAGCAATACGTTGTAACGGTCGACGGCGGCCACGGCTCGTTCGGAACTAAACTCGGCGATTACGTGCGGGCCTACGCGCTGCCGTGATCTGCCTCGGCAGGACTTGCTTGTACTTGCCCACGCCTTGTCCCGGTCTGCCGGCGCGACGCGCAACTGCTGAAGCCAGGAGAGCCACGCCCGCAGCTAGTCCCAGCGCCGCGAGCCCCTGACTGATGACCCCGGCAGGTGGGAGTTGCTTGCGCGACAGCCAACCGCCGTCGATCGACGTGCCCTGCGGACCAGCTTCGATCATGGTGCCCTCGCTGCTCTTTGCGGGGTGCGCGCGCGACAGCAGGTAGCGGAAGGCAGCTCCCACGATGTTCTCGGTGATCTGCGGAGCCATCGCATAGGCAATCTGGCCGGCACGAGCCGGCCAGCCCACGGCGACCTCGTCTCGGGGTGCGCGAACGAGGCTCACGAACGTCTCGGCAACGTCCTCCGACTGATACAGCAGCGGACCGGGATCGAGCGTTCGGCCGGACATATTGGCGCCGTGGACGAAGCCCGGCGTGTCGACCATGGCCGGGAAGACGCCGCAGACATGAATGTTGCGGTGAGCCCTGAGCTCCTGACGCAGGCTCGCGGTGAAGCCGCGTAGGCCGAACTTGCTGGCCGTATAGGCCGCAGCAAAGGGCGTCGGCGCCCAGCCGCCGAGCGAGATGTTGTTGATCAGAATACCGCGGTTCTGGCGCAGGAAGATCGGAAGCACCGCGAAAGCGCCATGCATCGTGCCGAGGAGATTGACCTCGATCGTTCGGCGATGAAGCGCGATATCCGCATCCTGATAGGCCCCGAAAACGCCCGTGCCGGCGTTGTTGATCCAGACGTCGATGCCACCGAACGCGTCGTCGGCCTCCCGGGCCAGTCGCTGCACCGCCTCGGCATCGGTGACATCGGTCGCGATCGCCAACGCGCGGCCTCCGAGCGCCTGGCATTCTGCGGCGAGGCTCGTCAGGACTTCAGCACGGCGTGCCGCCAGGACCACGCTTGCGCCCTTGCCCGCGAAGGCCAGCGCCGCAGCACGCCCGATTCCGCTGGAAGCGCCGGTTATGACGACGCGCGTGCCAGTCATTTGCCGCGGCTCAGATCCGGAGCCGCTCGCCGGAAGCAGCCAGTGCAGGGATCGCCGGAGGCGCTCGACCCCATGCGTTTCGAACCAGTCGCCATGCGCGAAGATCACCCGCTCCGGAGATAGCCGTACGAGCCGCTCCGCTGCGGATCGCGCGGAACGGCCGCCGAGGCGCAGCAGCAGCCGCAGATAGACCGGCGCCGTGCCGTTCGGCTTGGAAATGCCGAGGAGGTTCGCCGCGGCCTCGTTTGGCGCGCTGAGATCATTGGGATCGAGATTTTGCACGAGATCCGTCAGGATCAGTGTCCGGCTGCGCTTGTCGAACAGCTCGATCTCGGAGAACATCGGAGCGTTCACCGAGACGGCTTCGAGGTCGGCCCTCCATTCCTCAGGCGTCGTGTCTCCGAGCTCGCGGTCGATGCGGATGCGTGCTGCTCGAACTTGCCTGCGCGCCGAAAGGCCCCGCGCCGCGAAAATCGTCACCTGTGGCAGCTCCTTCTGCCAGTCGGACAGGAACATCCAGTGCGCGATATTCGGCGCGAGCAAGTACCTTATCGTCCCAAGCCGCTCCAGCTCACCGCGGAGGGCCGGCGAATATCTCACCGGCGAATGCAGCACGAGATCGCCGTTCGACAGCCGAATGACGGTCATGCGCACCGGGAGTTTCAGACCGGCGGCGCTGATCGGGGCGTCGTCCACGACCCAGATATCGTCCGTCGCGCGCGACAGACGGGCGGTCGACAAGGTGGCGTCGGAACTTTGCATGAGCGTCTTCCATCACAAGGCGTTTGCTCAAGCTTCGGGAGCGACGCTCGTTCCTCGCTAGGAAGCCCAAGCCTGCTTGCGGGCATTGCGTCGGCGACGGCGCGCCGCGAGTCGTCCTCGGACCCTCTCCGCCGGAATGTGCCGCGAGATTGCCGGGGCAAGCTCCGGCTCTGAGTGGCGTTGTTCGGCCGCAATAGGGGCTTGGTCCGGACGAGCTTCCATCAGATCGAGCACCGCGCGGCCCTTGGCCGTGATGCGCCACCCGCCATTTGTCCGGTCGATCAGCCCTTGCGAAAAGATGTCCAGGCCGGGCACCCGCGCGCCCAGCCGCCGGGTACGCTCCGTCCAGTCGCGACCGCTGGTCGCCAGAATGGCCATATCCCGCTTGAGATCCTCCATTGCGGCGAACCCATCCGGGTAGCTCACCAGGATCTTGAGGACCGTCACGTGGAAATTCACCCCCGCCCCCACATGACCATCGTCACATCGTCGGGATTTCAGAGAGGGCATTGCGGGCCGCCTGTTTGAGGCGATCCGCACAGATGTCACCCCTGCTTGCAGTCTCCAGAAGCTTCGATGCGACGCGGGTCCGGGCGCCAATCTCACAGCGTGGAACACCTTCACACACCTCGTCGAGAACGGTGCGCAACAACGCCTTGGTCGCGGTATCGATCATGGAAAGCCCCAGCGGAAAGGTTCACGGTAGGGCAACCGCTCCGGCCTGTGATTCAACATTGTTAATGATCTGAAAATTTGCTGGCTTGGCCACCCCGTCGCCTTTGGCGGGGTCTCCGGCTGCTGGGCGATCCACGAGCGGTATGGCGCCATCAGCAGCAGCTTGGTCAGTTGGAGAGGGAAACGCTTGGTGGATGCGATCGCAAAAGCACATGGCGATGCTTCCATTCTCGGACCCCGGTCGACAGCCTTGGATGCCGAACGAAAGCGGCCATCTCCAAGAGCCGCAGAACGAACCGCTTTCCCAAAAGGAATCACGTGGCAAATGATAGAGCGACCTTTCCAACAGTGGACATGAGTTCTCGTTCTCGCGGCGCATTTCGCCCGAGCTTTGCCTGGTCACTCCACCCTCAAAGCCAAGAGGGCACAGGGAAGGCCGGGTGCCGGCTGGCACCCGCGGTCCGCTGCGCGAAAATGTAGCGCAAGGAAACCGCACAGCAGCATACAGGTGTAGCCAATCACTCGGCCTTCCCTGCGCGATGGTTGGACGGCTTATGCCGTGCTCTCCCGGGAGCCGAGTTCCTTTTGGCCTCCCTCGTCCTCGCGAAAGTCACCGACACCGCGCCGGTTGACGCGGATGCCGCATTCGCCAGGGCTTGACCGTAGCAACGACGGCCAGGACCACACGGTTTTGCCGTACGCACGGCCCGCCATTTCGCCACCGGTTTCGACGACGTTGTGCACGTTGCCGCCGACCTGATGACGAGACGAAGCCTAGCAGCGCCGCTCGTCGGAACGAAGCCTTGGGCTCACGGAGAGCAATCCGCCCTGCCCTTAGCCTCTCGCACCCGAACGCTGCCGCGTCCACCGCAAGCCCGGCTCGCGAACGTGACGACCACAAGATCGCCCCTCAAGAATGAGCCGGGATGAGCGACACATACGCCAATTCCGAATTTCGGTAAAGTGGAATATTTTTATGGAGAGGGGTTGACGGGGGTGTGTTGCCCGACGGGGCTGGTGCCGCTCCCCTTAGAGCAACGGATTGGCTGATTTCCACGGAGGTCTAATGACCGAGGGATCTGCCATGGGTTGGTCACCGCTGTGTTCTTATTTCGTTCGTGCCGGTCAAGGCTGCCCGCCATGTATTCCGAGCGCCTGACCGGGACGTGGCATCAATTTGCGGTGGACACCTGCGGGCGGTGTCGGAACTGTGCCGCGCCGTTCGTCTTGAGTCCAAGTCCCCGTAATGGAGTGTTGCGTAGCATGGCCCCCCGCGCGAACTGGAAAGGCTTTTTGCGTCTCTCGTTGGTCACCTGTCCCGTGGCGCTCTACCCGGCTACGTCGGAGAGTGAGAAGATCTCCTTCAACCAGCTCAACCGTCAGACCGGTCATCGGATCAAGTACGTGAAAGTCGACGCCGACACCGGGGACGAGGTGTCCAACGAGGACATCGTCAAGGGCTACCAGCTCGAGAAGGACCAGTTCATCGAGGTGACCAAGGAGGAGCTTGAGGAGATCGCGCTGGAATCCACGCGGACCATCGAGATAGACGAGTTCGTGGACAAGGCCGATATCGATCCGCGCTACCTAATCCGCCCCTACTACATCCGTCCGGACGGAAAAGTCGGCCACGACGCCTTCGCGGTCATCCGCGAGACCATCCGCGAGATGAACAAGGTTGCGATCGGGCGCGTGGTGCTCACCAACCGAGAGCACATCATTGCGCTCGAGCCGATGGACAAGGGCCTGGTCGGCACCTTGCTGCGGTATCCCTACGAGGTCCGTAGCGAGCAAGAATACTTCGAAGAGATCCAGGACGTCAAAGTCACTAAGGACATGCTCGATCTGGCCAAGCACATCGTGAACCAGAAGGCCGGATCGTTCGAGCCGGAGAAGTTCGAGGACCACTACGAGACCGCGCTGATCGAGCTCATAAACCAGAAGCGTGCCGGCAAGCCGATCGTGCCGAAGGATCGGCCGAAAGGCGAGAACGTCGTCGATCTGATGGACGCGCTACGCAAGAGCGTCGGCGGGGCAGCAGCCAAGACCGAGGCTCCGAAAAAGCCTGCCAAGAAGACGAAGAAGGCTGCCGCGGCTCAGAAGGAGATGCTGATGCCGATCGCCGGTAAGAAGCCGGGTAAGGAAGCGGCGAAGAAGCCGACAGCAGGCGCGCGGAGGAAGTCGGCGTGAGTTTGTGAACATCCGGTGATGCCCGATGGCAGTTACGGACTGACATGGAAGAGGTCGCGCATGTCAGGGCTGAGCTGCGGCTCGGCACAGCGGGATGGAATGTTCCGCGAGTCTCGAAGGAAAGAGTTGGCGGGGTAGGTAGCCAACTTGAACGCTACGCGCGGGTGTTGAATGCCACGGAGATCAACTCATCATTTCATAAGCCACACCGGCGTTCGACCTATGAGAAGTGGGCGAACGCGACGCCAGATGATTTCCGCTTTTCGGTAAAGGTGCCGAAGTCTGTTACTCATTCGTCACAGCTTGCGCGGGGTGAACTCGATCGATTCATCGAAGAGAGCGCCGGACTTGGCGCGAAGCTCGGGGTTTTGCTCGTTCAGTTTGCGCCTCGCAGAATGTTCGTTGAGTCCGATGCGGAGTTCCTGTTCCGCGCACTGCAGGAAAGGACCTCGGCCGCTCTCGCTTGCGAGCCGCGTCACGTCAGCTGGTTCACGCCCGAGGTCGGCGCTTGGCTCAGGGAACGTCAGATTGGCCGCGTCGCCGCGGATCCGGCGCGGGTGCCCGATGCCGACCTGCCGGGCGGGTGGCCGTGCCTGTGCTATTTTCGACTGCATGGAGCGCCGCGCATCTACTACTCCGCGTACGACGGCGCGTTCCTTCGGACCCTGAAGCGGCGGCTCGGTGCTGCGTCTTTGTCGAGTGAGACCTGGTGCATCTTCGACAACACCGCCGCCGGGGCAGCACTCGAGAACGCACTAGACTTGCTCGCTTGAAGGGCTTTGCAGCGGCCAGTTGATATCCCTCACGTCCTCCAACTTCGTCGAAGGCTTTGAGGCTCGCACGCATCCGTTGCCATCCGAGCGGCGCGACAGCGCAGGCGACCTAATCGGAACGTGGCGGGCACTCCGGGCACGTATCGCCAATCGAATGCAAAACCTCGCCCACTTGCCCGACAGCCTGATCCGGAGACAAGCCCTCGGGTGGTTCCTGCCTGACGATATCCAATGCGTGCTCGCGCGCATGCGGGTCGGCCCGGTCCTTCGCCCAGCCGTGCTCCTCGCATTCGTGGATGGCGCCCGCCTCCTGCAGCACGCTGAGCGCCCATCCGCGCAGCGTTCGGATCGCTGGCCGCCTTTCCTTCGTCATCAGCATCGAACTTGCTCCGCCCGGACGAATCCTTTTGCCCGTCTTCTCGTTCCGAGCGGTTAGCACGCAGCAGGGATTCGCAATCGGCAGAGCTCAGGTTTGTCCCGTGTTCCGCGCTCTGGCACGATCGCGTTCGGCTGCAGCACGGCTCGGCCGAAGAGGCCGCGGAAAGTTTCGATCAGTTCGTAAACTCCCGGAAATCCTAAACTCGGACCAATAGCTGTCCCGCTTGGCTTCCCGGTGCTTGGTGGGTCTGGCCCATCCTTAGAATAGATCGCAAGGGTTCTGCCCGCTGAGGCGCGCCCACGCTTCAACTCCGGGCGCCGAACCGTCAAACGCTGTACCACCGCCGCCTTCGCGAAAAACTCGTGATACTAATGTGGTACCATGAAAGTTCGAGGATCCCAGATTAGCAGGAAGTGCCTGATTTTTTGGTAGCGGGAGAGGGACTCGAACCCCCGACCCCAGGATTATGATTCCCGTGCTCTAACCAGCTGAGCTACCCCGCCACAGGGTCGCGAGGGCCGAAACAGCCGATCTCGCGAACGCGCGGCATATAAGGAAGGGGGCGGCGGGCTGTCAATCCGAGTTTGCTTCCGCTTTGGCTAAAGCTTCCGCCTTCGCCAAGGCTACGGCGCGACAAGTCCGCGGGCAGGCATGGATGGTGTGTTTTGGGACCGAATCTCGGGCCACATTCGTCATGGCCGGGCTTGTCCCGGCCATCCACGACCTTTTCCCGGCCATCCACGACCTTCGCGGGCCACAAGAACGTAGATGCCCGGGACGAGCCCGGGCATGACGACGAGATTGGGGATGCGGAACAGGCCTCCGCCTACGCCAAGGCTTCGGCGCGACAAGCTATTTCGGCCGTACGGTCGGGTCGCCTCCGGGGCTGCCGGGGGGCGGGATGACGGGCATGGCGCCGTTCGTGCTGGGCGCCGGGGCGTGCATCTCGGGGTCGACGCCGGAGGGCGGGCAGAGCACGCCGTCCGATTTCGCCAATTTGTCGCCGAGCGGTTCCCGGGACTGGCCGGTGGTGGTGCCGTCAGCGGAGCGGTTCGGGCGGTCCTGCGGCGTACAACCGGTGGCGTGTTGCGGGGATGGCGGCGCGGTTTGTTGCGGCGGCGTCGCCGGGGCGGGCGGGGCCTGCGCGATCGCGCTGCCGGAGGCGGCGATCAGGAGGCTGGCCAGAATGATTTTTGATGTGGTGCGCATGGGAGGGAAACGCGCGGGCGCCGCCGCGTGTTCCGCGCCCCCGATCACGATTTGAGGTAGCGGATCAGCGAAAAGTGTCCCATCGGCGGCATCGGGCGGCGCTCGGCCAGGGTGACGCCGCCGTGTTTGGCGGTCCAGTCGACCAGGCGCTGCCATGGAAACTCGGGGCGCCAGCCGAGGCGACGGGCGAGCGGCGCAAACGCGAGCTCGGAGAGTTTTCGCAAACCCTTTTCCGCGCCGATGTGGTTGACCAGGATCAGCTCGCCGCCGGGCTTCAAGACGCGCACGAACTCGTCGAGCGTGCCCTCGGGATCGGGCACGGCGGTGATGACGTATTGCGCGACCACCGCGTCGAAGAAGTTTTCGGGGAAGGCGAGGTTTTTCGCGTCCATCACCGAGAGCACTTCGACATTGGAGAGCCGCAAGCTCCGCACGCGCGATTGCGCCTTGCGCAGCATCGGCTCGGAGATGTCGACGCCGCAGATCCTTGTGGTGCGCGCATAGTCGGAGAGCGAGAGCCCGGTGCCGACACCGACGTCGAGGATGCGGCCGCCGATGCGGTCGGCCTCGGCGATGGTCGACTGCCTTCCCGCGTCGAACACCTTGCCGAACACGAGATCGTAGACCGGCGCCCAGCGGCCATAGGCCTTCTCGACCCCGGCCCGCGAGATGTCTGCTGCCATGCCCCCTGCCCTATATATTTTTTAGCCGCGGACCGCTTCTGCGAGCGGCCTCGTCGTGCTGCTTGCGGCCTTCGCGGCGGCGCTTTGAATGAAGCCGCCGCCGAGCACGCGGGCCTGGCCACCGGCTGCGTCGTAGAACACGCAGGCCTGTCCCGGCGAAACGCCCTCTTCGCCGGCGACGAGCTCGACCTCGTAATGACCGTTCGCACCGCGCAGCCAAGCGGGCTGGGGCGCGCGGGTCGAGCGCACGCGCACGAACATTTCGAGACCATTGCCGATGGCGCGGTCGATGTCGCCATCGCCGATCCAGTTGACGTCGCGCAACACGATGCGGTGCATCTTCAGCGCCTCGCGCGGGCCGACGACGACGCGGCGGTTGGCGGCCTCCAGCCGCACCACGAACAGCGGTGCGGCGGCTGCGATGCCGAGGCCGCGGCGCTGGCCGATGGTGAAATTGGCGATGCCGTTGTGACGGCCGAGCACGCGGCCGTCGAGATCGACGATGTCGCCGGGGTCCATCGCGTTCGGCCGCAGGCGGGTGATGATGTCGGTGTAGCGTCCGGTGGGCACGAAGCAGATGTCCTGGCTGTCGTGCTTGTCGGCGACCGCGAGGCCGAAGCGCCGCGCCAGTTCGCGCGTCTCGGGCTTGGTCATGTCGCCGAGCGGAAAGCGCAGATAATCGAGCTGCTCCTGCGTGGTCGCGAACAGGAAGTAGCTCTGGTCGCGATCGGCGTCAGCCGCACACACCAGCGCGCGCGAGCCGTCCGCGCGGCGGCGCGAGGCGACGTAATGGCCGGTGGCGAGCGCGGTGGCGCCGAGTTCGCGCGCGGTCTTCAGGAGGTCGCGGAACTTGACCGAGCGGTTACACTCGATGCACGGCACCGGCGTCTCGCCGAGCGCGTAGCTGTCGGCGAAATTATCGATGACGGATTCGCGAAAGCGATCCTCGTAGTCGAGCACGTAATGGGGAATGCCGAGCTTGGCGGCGACGTCGCGGGCGTCGTGGATGTCCTGGCCGGCGCAGCAGGCGCCCTTGCGATGGGTCGCAGCGCCATGGTCGTAGAGCTGCAGCGTGATGCCGACGACGTCGTAGCCTTCCGCCTTCAAAAGCGCAGCCGTCGTCGATGAATCGACGCCGCCCGACATGGCAACGACGACCCTGGTATCCTCAGGACGGCCTTCGAGATCCAGACTGTTGAGCATGGGCCTTAAAGCGTTGTGGACGGCGCGTTGGGCGATCCGCTTGGATGCTTCCGGCGGGACAAAAGCGATCCCCGGGAACCTAGAGTTCCCGAAGGGCGCGGCCTGCCCGGTCGAAAGCGGCTGAGAGCTGTCTCTTTAATATAGGCGGCCTTCCGGTGAAGCAATCACGGACCCCGCAAGGTTTACGGCAATTCTTGCCGGGGAGGCAGAAATGGCGGGGCTTGGGAAGGGCCAGCGGCAGAGCGTCAAATAATCAAGTCTTTGATTTTGCTTGATAAAATTGCTGCGCGCGAGGGTGGCCCGCTCCTTGCTACCTCTCATGGCGAAGATGTTTCCAAGGGGTTGCCTGTGGTCGGTCGTACGTCAGATGTCGTGGCAAGCGTGCAAGTCCAGAGCGCGCCGCAAAAGCCTGCCCGGTCGCAAGCACCGAAAGAGAGCTCCGCCAACGATTCCTTCGGCTCGCTGGTGGACAGCAACACCCAGGCGATCAGCGACAGCGCGGCGTCCTCCGCGCAGGACTCCCCGCGCCGGACCGATTCATCGTCCTCCGCCTCCGACAAGAGCCCGCGCGATCGCTCTGCGACCGACAAGTCCTCGCAGAGCAAGGCCAGCGACGACGCCGACAATTCCGCGTCCGCCAAAAACGACGCCAAGAGCGACACCAAGGACGACGCGACCACTGATGCGGCCAAGGCTGATAGCAAGACCAAGGACAAGCCGGAGGCGTCCGACGCCAAATCGGCCGACAAGTCTGCGGACAAGTCCGACGAGACCAAGGGGGACGAGGCCGGCGGCACTGATGGCCTCGCCGCCGCCGTCGATACCGCCGCCGCCGCGCAGATTGACGCGACGCTGGCCGGCGTGCCCGATCCAAACGCCCTCGCGGCGGTCGTGCCGGTCGATCCCAACGCGGCTGCGAACCAGGGCGCCGGCGCTGCCTCCTCGCCGCTGGCGATCGCCGCCGCCGGCATCGCCGCCAGTGCGTCGATCGCAGCGCAGATCGCCGGCACCAAGATCGATACCGCGACGCCGGGCGACAAGAGCGCCAAGACCGCAAGCGCCAAAGTCGATGCCGACACCTCGGCAACGCTGGCCGATGCCGCGACCGGGGCGACCGATTCGACCGCGGCGGATGCGAAGACCAATGGCGGCCTGATCGCCGCCGTCGACCAAGGCACGCCAAAAACCTCGTTCAAGGCCGCAGCCCTCGCGCAAGGCGGGAGCGATGTCTCCAACATCGGCCAGGACACCGGCAAGGCAAACGCCGCGCAGACCTCGGCGACGGCTGCGTCCGCCAACACGGCGCATCCGCAAGCCGACAAGCCGACAATCGACGCGAACGCAGCCGAGGCCAAGGCTGGGACTTCCGACCGCACCGCCGATGCGGCACCGGCGACGGCAACTCATCATGCCCATGCGGGCACGCAGGCCGCTGTCCCCACCACCGACAGCAGCGCGCAGGCGGCCTCCGCCATTCAAGCGCCGCTGACCAATACGACTTCGGCCGCGACCGCTTCGACCGCGACGCTCACCGCGACCGCGGCGAATGCCAACGCCATTCCAATCAGCGGCGTGCCGATCGAAATTGCCGCCGCCGCACGCGCGGGCAAGACCCAGTTCGACATCAGCCTCGATCCGCTCGACCTCGGCCGCATCGACGTCCGCATCAATGTCGACCGCAACGGCCAGGTCACGTCGCATCTCACCGTCGAGAAGCCTGAGACGCTGCAGATGCTGCGGCAGGACGCGCCGCAATTGCAGCGCGCGCTCGACGATGCCGGCCTCAAGACCGGCAGCAACGGGCTGTCCTTCAGCCTGCGCGACCAGAATTCATCGGGCCAGCACTCCGGCCAGAACAATGACAATGGCGGCAATGCCCGCCGGCTGATCATCAGCGACGAGGACGCAGTTCCCGCGGCCCCGGTCGGGCGCAGCTACGGCCGCATGCTCGGATCGAGCAGCGGCGTCGACATCAGAGTGTGAGGAGTATCGAGACATGACCACCACGAATTCCGCCACCGCCCCATCCGTCGTCTCCGGCACGACCGACCTGCCGAAATCCTCGTCGAACACGAGCCTGGGCTCGAACACCGGCGCGACGCTGGCCGGCAACTTCCAGACCTTCCTGACGCTGCTGACGACGCAGCTGCAGAACCAGAACCCGCTCGATCCGCTCGACACCAACCAGTTCACCCAGCAGCTGGTACAGTTCGCCGGCGTTGAGCAGCAGCTCAAGACCAACGACTCGCTGTCCCAACTCGTCACCCTGCAACAGACCACGCAGGCGACCCAGGCGCTCGGCTTCGTCGGCAAGACCGCCCTGGTCGACGGCACGACCGGGACCATGACGAATTCGTCGGCGACCTGGCATCTCAACGTGCCCAGCGACGCCACCGTCGACATCACCATCGCCAATGCCAGCGGCCAGACCGTGTTCACCGGCAAATACACCGCCGGCGCGGGCACCGACGTGCCGTTCACCTGGAACGGAATGGGCAATGACGGCACGCAATGGCCCGACGGCAAGTACACGATCTCGGCCACGGGTAAGGATGTCGCCAACAACAATGTCGGTATCGCCGCGCAGGTGCAGGGCACGGTGTCGTCCGTCGACCTGACCCAGTCGCCGCCGCTGCTGACCATCGACGGCGCCAGCTACACATTGAGCCAGGTCAAGAGCATCATCGCGACGGCCAGCAATTAAAGGCGGAATGCCGCTGGATAATCGGTGTCGTCCTGGCGAAAGCCAAGACCCATAACCACCGCAAGCCGTTTTGGTGCGAGGACGTGACCCCGAGTCGTCGTAGCGACTACTCCCTGGGGTAATGGGTCCCGGCTTTCGCCAGGACGACAATTGGAGCCTTGCGACACCCCGCGCAGGCCTCGTTCGTTAGTAAAGTATTTACGAACACCCCCTCGGCCCGCCTGGACGCACCGTCCCGCCGGTCGAGACGGCTGCGTTCCAGCCATTTTCAACGAGAATTGTATTGAAGCCTTAGGCTTAGCGGATTTTTAAGCCGGCGGGCGTAGGGTTCCTGAGTGAGTTCAGTGGTTGAGAGTTTGTGAGTACGCCATGACAGAACCCCATCGCCCGAGGGTAAAATACGTCATCGGGCCGGACGGTAGTCCGTTGACGATTGCGGATCTGCCTGCACCCGGCACCAAACGCTGGGTCATCCGCCGCAAGGCCGAGGTCGTCGCCGCAGTCCGTGGCGGTCTTCTCTCCCTCGAGGAGGCCTGCAGCCGTTACACCCTGACGGTTGACGAATTCCTCTCCTGGCAGTTTTCGATCGACCAGCATGGTCTGGCGGGACTTCGCACCACCCGTATCCAGCAATATCGCCAGTAGGCAATCCGGAAATCTGCGGCTTTTGACGAAAATCGGCCTCGCCTTGCGAGGCCGATTTTTTTCATGTTTCGTTTTGGCGCGACTTTCGTCGCAGCTCTTAACCTTCGTTAACCATATCGAAACCATCACCTAGGCAATAATTGCCCAGTCGGCCTTTCCTGTGAAAGCAGCCGAATCTGTCGGGGCGGTTGCTTGCAAGGTCTTGCGGACTTTCTGAAGGGTATCGGAGCCGCCCGGTTCGGGGCGATGATCGCGGTCACCGCCGCGCTCGTCGGCTTCTTTGCGTTCGTCATCATGCGCGTCACCACGCCGCAGATGACGACGCTGTTCACCGACCTCAGCGTCGAGGACTCCTCGGGCATCATCAAGGACCTGGAGCGCCAGGGCATCCAGTTCGAGCTGCGCAACGAGGGCACCATCATCATGGTGCCCAAGGACAAGGTCACCCGGCTGCGGATGAAGCTCGCCGAGGGCGGCCTACCCAAGGGCGGCGGCGTCGGCTACGAGGTGTTCGACAAGTCGGATGCGCTCGGCACCACCTCTTTCGTCCAGAACATCAACCATCTCCGCGCGCTGGAAGGCGAGCTCGCCCGCACCATCCGCGCCATCGACCGCATCCAGGCCGCCCGCGTCCATCTGGTGCTGCCCGAGCGCCCGCTGTTCTCGCGCGAGGCGCCGGAGCCGTCGGCCTCAATCGTGGTTCGGGTCCGCGGCGCGCTGGAGGCCCAGCAGATCCGCGCCATCCGCCACCTCGTCGCCTCGGCCGTGAACGGGCTGAAGCCGCAGCGGGTCTCGATCGTCGACGAGACCGGCCAGCTGCTCGCCGACGGCGCCCAGACCGATCCGGAGCAGGCGATGGGCGACGAGCGCCGCACCGCCTTCGAGAAGCGGATGCGCAAGCAGGTCGAGGACATCGTCTCCTCCGTGGTGGGCACGGGGCGCGCCCGGGTCCAGCTCTCCGCCGATTTCGACTTCAACAAGATCACCCAGACCTCGGACAAGTACGACCCCGAAGGCCGCGTGCTGCGCTCGAGCCAGACCCGCGAAGAGCAGAGCATGACCGCCGACAACAACGGCCAGGTCACCGTCAACAACGAGTTGCCGGGCAACCAGCAGAACGGCGGCGTCGCGGCCAAGGACCAGAGCAAGAAGAGCGAAGAGACCAACAACTACGAGATCTCCCGCACCACCAAGACCGAGGTGACCGAGGCCGGTCGGGTCAACCGCATCTCGGTCGCGGTGCTGGTCGACGGCATCTACTCCAAGAACGAGAAGGGCGATCTGGCCTACCAGGACCGCACCAAGGAGCAGCTCGACCGCATCGCCACGCTGGTGCGCTCGGCGATCGGCTTCGACCAGAAGCGCGGCGACCAGGTCGAGGTCGTCAATCTGCGCTTTGCCGATGCCCCCTCCACCACCCCGATCGCGGAGCCAAGCGGCCTGCTCGGCATGCTCCAGTTCACCAAGGACGACGTCATGTACTTCGTCGAGCTCGGCGTGATGATGCTGCTCGGCCTGGTCGTGCTGTTCCTGGTGATCCGGCCGCTGGTCAGGCGCATCCTGGCATCCGACGAAGTCGCGGCCGCCATCTCCGGCGTCCTCACCGGTCCCGCCGCGAGCGATGAGGCCGCCCCGTCCGGCCAGCCGCTGCTGCCGAGCGGCGCCGCCAGCGCGATCGACGTCGCCACCGTCCAGGGCCAGGTCCATGCCCAATCCGTCCATCGCGTCGGCGAACTCGCCGAACGCAATCCCAACGAGACCGTCGCCATCATCCGCCAATGGCTGACCGAACCCACGAAATAATCGAGAAGTGATCTGACATGGCCGCTGCCCTGCAAAACGCCAATTCCAACGACATCACCAGCGTGATCTCCACGCTCGGTCAGCGTGCCGGCAGCCGTGCAGGCGCGAAGGTCGAAGCGGTGGCGGGTCCGAAGCGCGCCGCGATCCTGATGCTGGCGCTCGGCGAGCAGTATGGCGGCAAGATCTGGTCGCTGCTCGACGACGACGAGGTGCGCCAGCTCTCCCTGGAGATGTCGACGCTCGGCACCGTCGAGGTCGACACCGTGGAGGACATGCTGCTCGAATTCGTCTCGCGGATGTCGGCCTCCGGCGCGCTGATGGGCAATTTCGACGCCACCGAGCGGCTGCTCCAGCAATACCTGGCCCCCGAGCGCGTCAACGGCATCATGGACGAAATCCGCGGCCCCGCCGGCCGTAACATGTGGGAGAAGCTCTCCAACGTGCAGGAAGAGGTGCTCGCCAATTATCTCAAGAACGAATATCCGCAGACCATCGCGGTGGTGCTGTCGAAGCTGAAGCCGGAACACGCCGCGCGCGTGCTCGGCATCTTCCCGGAGGATCTGGCCCTCGACGTGGTCAACCGCATGCTGAAGATGGAAGCGGTGCAGAAAGAAGTGATCGAGAGCGTGGAGAAAACGCTGCGCACCGAGTTCATGTCCAATTTGTCACAGACCCGCCGACGCGACGCCCACGAGGTGATGGCGGAAATCTTCAACAATTTCGACCGCCAGACCGAAACCCGCTTCATCACCTCGCTGGAAGAGGACAACCGCGAATCGGCCGAGCGCATCAAGGCGCTGATGTTCACCTTCGACGACCTCGTGAAGCTCGATTCCGGCTCCGCCCAGACCCTGATGCGCAACGTCGACAAGGACAAGCTCGGCGTCGCGCTCAAGAGCGCCAACGAGGACGTCCGCAACTTCTTCTTCGGCAACATGTCCTCGCGCGCGGCAAAAATGCTCCAGGACGACATGGCGGCGATGGGTCCGGTCCGCCTGCGCGACGTCGACGAGGCCCAGGCTCTGCTGGTCAACCTCGCCAAGGATCTCGCTGCCAAGGGCGAGATCATGCTGACCAAGAACCGCGCCGACGACGAGCTGGTGTATTGATGGCCGCTCCGGCAAAATTCCTGTTCGACAACGACTTCGCCGCGCCCGACCGGACGCGGGAGAAGGCCGCAACCGCGGCCGAGATCGCCCAGAAGGTCGCGGAAGCCGAGGCGCGCGCCTATCAGGACGGCTTCGCCGCCGGCCAGCGCGAGGCCAAGGCCGAGAGCGACCGCCGTGTCGCGCTTGCCATGGAAGAGATCAACATCGCCATCCGGGGCATCGCCTCGGGCATCGGCAACATCGAATCCAAGATGGAAACCGAGGCGGTCGACGTCGCGGTCGCGGTGGCGCGCAAGCTGTGCGCCGATCTGGTCGCCGCCGAGCCGCTCGGCGAGATCGTCGCGCTGGTCAAGGATTGCTTCTCGCATCTGGTCGCGACGCCGCATCTGGTCGTCCGCATCAACGACGCGCTCTACGATTCCGCGCGCGAGAACATCGAGCGGCTGGCCAGGCAGAACGGCTTCGAAGGCCGGCTGGTGATCCTGGCCGAGCCCGAGATTGCCACCGGCGACTGCCGGATCGAATGGGCCGATGGCGGCGTCGTGCTGGAGCGCGCCGCCATCGCGGCCAAGATTGACGAAATGGTGGGACGCTATGTTGCGTCCCGCAGGGGGAGCTAAGCCATGAGCGACACCGACGGACAGGTCCCGCTGCCCGATCTCAACGGCCCGATGCCGCCTGCCGGCACCGACGTCGGCTACAACGAGGACGAATATGCGACGCGCGCCGCCGCCGACCTCGAGGCCGTATTCGACGTGCCGGTGCAGGTTTCGGCCGTGCTCGGCCGCTCCAAGATGGACGTCAGCGAGCTGTTGAAGCTCGGACCCGGGACGGTGCTTGAGCTCGACCGGCGCGTCGGCGAGGCCATCGACATCTACGTCAACAACAAGCTGGTCGCCCGCGGCGAAGTCGTCCTGGTCGAGGACAAGCTCGGCGTGACCATGACCGAAATCATCAAGACTGAACGCGCCTAAAGCGACGACGCGCGGCAGCGCGACCAGACGGACAGGAGACTGACATGCGGCTTCTCATCGTTGGCACATTGAAGGGCCAGCTCACCACCGCCACCAAGATCGCAATGGCGAACGGCGCCACCGTGACCCACGCCGAGGATAACGAACAGGCGATGCGCGTGCTGCGCGGCGGCAAGGGCGCCGACCTGCTGCTGGTTGACGTCGCCCTCGACATCCGCGATCTCGTGATGCGGCTCGAGGCCGAGCACATCCACGCCCCGATCGTCGCCTGCGGCATCACCAACGACGCCCGCGCCGCGGTCGCCGCGATCCACGCCGGCGCCAAGGAATACATCCCGCTGCCGCCGGACCCGGAGCTGATCGCGGCGGTGCTGGCTGCCGTCGCCAACGATTCCCGCGAGCTGGTCTATCGCGACGAGGCGATGGCCAAGGTGATCAAGCTCGCCCAGCAGATCGCGGGCTCGGACGCCTCGGTGATGATCACCGGCGAATCCGGCACCGGCAAGGAAGTGCTGGCCCGCTACGTCCACACCCGCTCGGCGCGCGCCAAGCGCCCGTTCATCTCGATCAACTGCGCCGCGATCCCCGAGCATCTGCTGGAGTCCGAACTGTTCGGCCACGAGAAGGGCGCCTTCACCGGCGCGATCGCCCGCCGCATCGGCAAGTTCGAGGAGGCAACCGGCGGCACGCTGCTGCTCGACGAAATCTCGGAGATGGACGTCCGCCTGCAATCCAAACTGCTCCGCGCCATCCAGGAGCGCGTGATCGACCGCGTCGGCGGCACCAAGCCCGTCCCGGTGGACATCCGCATCATCGCGACCTCGAACCGCAACCTGGTCGAGGCCGTGCGCGAAGGCACGTTCCGCGAGGACCTCTTGTTCCGGCTCAACGTCGTGAACCTGAAGATTCCGCCGCTGCGCGAGCGTCCCCTCGACATCCTCGAGCTCGCCCAGCACTTCGTGAAGAAATACGCCGAAGCCAATGGCGTGCCGATGCGCCCGATCTCGGCGGAAGCCCGCCGCGTGCTCTCCACCAACCGCTGGCAGGGCAACGTCCGCGAACTCGAAAACACCATGCACCGTTCGGTCCTGATGGCGCAGGGCGACGAGATCGGCGCCGATGCGATCCTCACGCCCGACGGCGACCGCCTCGACCTCGCCAAAACCGCGCCGGCCGTGGCGCATGCCACCATGGCTGCCGAGCAGGTGACGCGGGCGCTGGTCGGCCGCACTGTCGCGGATGTCGAGCGCGACCTGATCCTGGAGACGCTGAAGCACTGCCTCGGCAACCGGACCCATGCCGCCAACATCCTGGGCATCTCGATCCGCACGCTGCGCAACAAGCTCAACGAATATTCCGACGGAGGCATTCCGATCACCCCCGCCGGCACGCCGGGTGAATATCCGCGCATGCCGATGGTGGGGGCGTAGGCGCTCTACGCTGACTGAGAGAAACGAATGCCCGGGCTGGTCCCGGGCATTTTTCTTTGAGAAGAACGCCACCGCGCGCCACACCCCTGTGTCGTCCCGGCGAAGGCCGGGACCCATAGCCACAGGGAGCAGTTTGGCGAAGATTAGTCGTTCGGTACTCCTATCGTCCGTACTCGATAGATTCCGCGGTATGGGTCCCGGCCTTCGCCGGGACGACGGTGGAGAGATATCCCACCTTGAACCGCAACATAGCCGCACCGCATCCGGCGACTAGGTCAGGCCCCCGCAAGGCCCTATAACTCCGCGTGAAACCACGCGAGGGTCAACATGTCTCAAGCTCAAATCACGGACTGGCTGGCGACACAGCGGCAGGCGATGATCGATCTGCTGCGCGATGTCGTGAACATCGATTCCGGATCCTATGACAAGGAAGGCGTCGATGCGGTCGGGGCGCGGTTCGAGCGGCATTTCGCCGAGCACGGCATTCCGTTCCGGCGCGAAAGCCACGGTACTTTCGGCGATGCGATCCATGCCGAGGTGGCAAAGCCCGGCAGCAACGAGAAGCCGGTGCTGTTGATGGGACATCGCGACACCGTGTTCGGCA
The DNA here is from genome assembly GCF_040548265.1 of Bradyrhizobium sp. F1.13.3. Taxonomy (NCBI): domain Bacteria; kingdom Pseudomonadati; phylum Pseudomonadota; class Alphaproteobacteria; order Hyphomicrobiales; family Nitrobacteraceae; genus Bradyrhizobium; species Bradyrhizobium sp. F1.13.3. The sequence goes on from NZ_JBEPRI010000014.1 coordinate 60,882, forward strand.
AGGGCGAGGCCGGACGGCGTCCGTTCACGATCCAGGGCACGCGCGCCTATGGTCCTGGGGTTGCCGACATGAAGTCCGGCGTCGTCATGAACATATTCGTGGCAACCGCCTTTCACAAATTCGGCGGCAACCCGCACCCGATCAAGCTGCTGATCACCTCGGACGAAGAGATCGGCTCGCCGTCCTCGCGGCCGGTGATCGAGCGCGAAGGACGCAGCGCGCGCGCCGTGTTCAATTCCGAGCCAGGCCGCCCGACCGGCAATATCGTCACGGGACGCAAGGGCGGCATCTTCATGCATTTCGCCATCACGGGTAAGGCCGCGCATTCCGGCGCGAATTTCGCCGCCGGCCTCAGCGCGATCGGCGAGCTCGCGCACAAGATCGTGCATATCCACGCGCTGACCGATCTCGACAAGGGCATCACGCTCAATGTCGGCCTCGTCTCGGGCGGGCAATCCGTCAACACCACGGCGCCTTACGCGGAAGGGCAGATCGACCTGCGCTACGTCGATCCCGCGGATCGCGCGAGGGTGATGACTGCGATCGAGACGATCATCGCGACACCTTACGTGCCCGGCACCAGCGCGATGTTGACGGTCAAGGGCGAGTTCGTGCCGGTGGTGCAGAGCGCCGATTCAAATGCGCTGTTCGAGAACTATCAGGCCGCCGCAAAGCAGGCCGGCCTCACCACGCTTCAGGGCGAGTTCTCCGGCGGCTGCGCCGATTCCGGGTTCACCGCCGCGGTCGGGACGCCGACCATCTGCGGGCTCGGCCCGGTCGGCGGACTTGCGCACACGCCGGAGGAATATCTCGAGCTCGACAGCATCGTGCCGCGCGCGCAGGCGCTGGCGCTGGCGATTTTGCGGGGGTAGTCGCACACACTCCGCCGTCATGCCGGGCTTGTCCCGCCTGCGCGGCCGAAGCCGCTTCGGCGAGGCGAAGCCCGGGCATCCACGTCTCTCCGGGAATCGCGGCTGCGCGTGGATGGCCGGGTCAAGCCCGGCCATGACGAGGAGAGAGCCGTCACGAATAGCTCGGCGCATCCGGCCTGCGGAAGATCTGGATGGGGTCGCCCGGCACGATCGGATGGCCGCTGAACATGGCATAGGCGTAGAGCGCGAGATAGGCGATCGCGAGCGCGCCAACCGCGTAGAAGGCCCAGGTCGCGACGCGTTTCATCATTGCTCCATTGCTGTCCCGGCGGGAGGCTGAGGCAGCGCTTCTAGAGCGATGACGGGGAAAAGGCCAGCCTGCACGGACTGTGGCCGGCGGCGATCAAATGCCGCGCCGGACCTGGGTGGGAACGCTGACGTCCGCAAGCCTGACCGCGTCTTCGTCCTGATCCACCGCCACGTACTGACCGTGCCAATAGGCCAGCGCAGCGTTGCGGGTCGAATTCCTAACGTCGCGCACCCGCCCAATGACGATGCCGTGCGAATGGCGCTCGATGATCTCCTCGACTTCGCAATCGACGGCGGACAATGCGCCAACCAGCAGCGGAACACCCGAGACCGCGGTCACCCATCTGGCGCCCGCGAAACGATCGGCACCCTTGAGCCCGCCCTTGCCGGCAAAGCGCTCGGCGATGTCGAGTTGATCGGCCGCGAGAATGTTCACGCCGAAGGCGCCGTGGCGCCGGATCAGCGGGAAGGAGGAGGCGTCGCGGTTGATGCTGACGATCAGCGTCGGCGGATCGACCGAGAACGAGCTGACCGAGGTGACCGTCATGCCGGTGATGTCCTTGCCCCGCCCGGCGGTGATGACGCTGACACCGCCGGTGAGGTGGCGCATGGCGCCGCGGAAATCGGCGGACGAGACGGGGATTTCAGTCATGAGATCGCGGGGCACTACATTCATGGCATACTCCCCGAACCGGGGTTCCCTCTATTTAGGTACGATCGTCCGCCGACAAAAGGTGGCTCAGGATCGAGCCTTCGAGACCCGCGAGCTCGGCCGAGCCGCGTTCGCGGGGCCGGGCCGTGTTAACCACGACGTCATGGGCGATCCGCCCTTCCTCGATCACCAGCACCCGGTCGGCCAGCGCGACCGCCTCGGCGACATCGTGGGTCACCAGGATCGCGGTAAAGCCCTGGTCGCGCCAGACGCGCTCCAGCAACCGCTGCATCGAGATGCGAGTCAGTGCATCCAGCGCGCCGAGCGGCTCGTCGAAGGCGAGCACACGGGGGCGCGAGACCAGCGCGCGGGCAAGGGCTACGCGCTGCTTCTGGCCGCCCGACAGCACCGACGGCCACTGGTCGCGCTTGTCGGCGAGCCCGACTTCGGTCAGCGCCTTCTCCGCGCGCGAATGCGCGTCGGACGAGGCGCGATCGCGGCCGAGGCCGACCTCGACATTCGAGAGAACGCGGGCCCACGGCAACAGCCGGGGCTCCTGAAACATCACGCGGATATCCTCCGGCTTCACGGCGTCGCCGAGCGAGATGCTGCCGGCATCGAACTTCTCCAGGCCGGCGATGAGGCGCAGCAGCGTGCTCTTGCCGCAGCCGCTTTTGCCGACGATGGCGACGAACTGGCCGGCGGGGATGTGCAGGTCGATGCCGCGCAGCACCTCGTTGTCACCATAGGATTTGCGCAGGCCACGAATACTGAGCGGCAGGCCGCTCGTTTGCACCGGGCGCTCCTCGCGCACCACGCGGGCGTGAGGCGCGAAATTGGCGCGGCTGGCGAGCTCGGTTTCCGGAAGGGAGGTACGAAGGGCTGTCTGCATGTGATTTCCAGTATGTCTGATCAACGTTTCTGGAACGCGGGGTGCCAGGAGAGCGTCAGGCGCTCCAGCACGCGGGAGGCGCTGTCGGCGAGCTTGCCGAGCAGCGCGTAGATCAGGATCGAGAGCACCACGACGTCGATCAACATGAACTCGCGCGCCTGCATCGCCATGTAACCGAGGCCAGAGGACGCCGCGATGGTCTCGGCGACGATCAAGGTCAGCCACATGATGCCGAGCGCGAAGCGGATGCCGACGAAGATCGAGGGCAGCGCGCCCGGGAAGATCACGCGGCGGAACAGCTCGCCATCGGTCATGCCGTAGATGCGACCCATCTCGATCAGCTGCGGGTCGACGGTGCGGATGCCGTGCAGCGTGTTGAGGTAGATCGGGAAGAACACGCCGAGCGCCACCAGAAACAGCTTCGCGCTCTCGTCGATGCCGAACCACAGGATGACCAGCGGGATCAGCGCCAGATGCGGCACGTTCCGCACCATCTGCAGCGTCGTATCCGTGAGCTTGGCCGAGAGCTGCGACAGCCCGTTGGCGAGGCCGAACGCAAAGCCGATGCTGCCGCCGATCAGGAAGCCGATCGAGGCGCGCCAGAACGAGACCCAGATGTTGCGCACGAGCTCGCCGGAGAGCAGCAGCTTCCAGCCGGCAAGCAAGACGTCGCTCGGCGCCGGCAATACCCGGGTCGGCACGAAGCCGGTGACGCTGGCGACCTGCCAGATCGCGATGATGACGAGCGGCACGACCCACTGGATCAGGCCGTCGACGCGCGGCAGGCGCAAGCCGCGCGGAAGCGAAACGCTGTCGATCAGGCTCATGATTGCGACACCTGCTGCTGCGGACGATAATCGCTGCCGACGGTCTCGCCGAATGGACCGCCGTTGAAGTGAAGCCTGGTCACGTTGCTGGGCTGCTCCAGCGAGAGCAGCGGAAACACCAGCTCGGCGAAACGATAGGCTTCCTCCAGATGCGGGTAGCCCGACATGATGAAGGTATCGATGCCGATGTCCTGGTACTCCCTAATGCGGGCCGCGACCGTCTGGGCGTCGCCAACCAGCGCCGTGCCGGCGCCGCCACGCACGAGGCCGACGCCGGCCCACAGGTTCGGGGCGATCTCGAGCTGGTCGCGCTTGCCGCCGTGCAGCTGCGCCATGCGCTGCTGGCCGACCGAATCCATCCGCGCAAAGTTCTTCTGCGCGGTCGCGATGGTCTCGTCGCTGACATGCTTGATCAGCTCATTGGCCGCGCGCCAGGCCGCGTCGCTGGTCTCGCGGACAATCACGTGGAGCCGGATGCCGAAGGACAATTTTCGGCCGCGTGCGGCGGCCACTTCCCTCACCTTGGCGATCTTCTCCGCAACCAGCGCCGGCGGCTCGCCCCAGGTGAGATATTTGTCGACGGTGTCGACAGCGACGTCGATGCCGGCATCCGAGGAGCCGCCGAAATAGAGCGGCGGACGCGGCGCCTGAACAGGCGGAAACAGCAGCTTGCCGCCCTCGACATGGATGTGCTTGCCCTCGACATTGACGGTCTTGCCGGCGAGCAGCTCGCTATACACGTTGAGGAACTCTCGGGTGACCTCGTAGCGCTCGTCATGGGCCAGGATGATGCCGTCGCCCTTGTTCTCGACGGGATCGCCGCCGGTGACGACGTTGACCAGAAGCCGGCCGTTGGTGATGCGGTCGAGCGTCGCGGTCATGCGCGCGGCCACGCTCGGCGATTGCAGGCCCGGCCTGACCGCCACGAGATAGCGCAGTCGCTCGGTGAACGGCGCGACCGAGGAGGCGACGATCCAGGAATCCTCGCAGGATCGCCCGGTCGGCAGCAGCACGCCGAAATAGCCGAGTTGATCGGCGGCCTGCGCGATCTGGCGCAGATAGTTGAAATTGACCTCGCGGCCGCCGATGCCGGTGCCGAGATAGCGGCCGTCGCCATGGGTCGGCAGAAACCAGAGGATGTTGGCGTTGCTCATCGATGTGCTCCGATAACCTAGCCGTAAGTCGTTCCGACCGCGGCAGCGACGATGCCGATCGACATAACGATGGCTGCGATTACGCGTTGAACGATACGCCTCATGTTCAAACCCTTTGAGATGGGGAGATTGGTTGGCACGATCAGGCTGCCGGGTTGCGCCAGACGATGTCGCGAATGACGATCGGCTTCGGGATCAGGCCGAGCTTGTGGAAGCGGTCGGCGACGCCCTGCTGGGTCGTGATGATGTCGTCGGTGAGCGGGCCGACCACGAAATTCGCGCGATTGGCGGCGACGGTCTGGATGTCCAGCGGGACGCCGGTGATCGCGGCGAGCGATTTGGCGACCTCATCGCGGTGCTGTTCGGCCCATTGTCCAGCCGCGGTCGTCACATCGATGATCTGTTGCAGGATGGCGCCGTGGCTCTTCGCGAAATCGCGATTGGCGATGAAGAAGGAATTGGTCTTGGTGACGTCGCGCGCATTGATCAGGATGCGGCCGCCCTGCTTGGTCTCGCCGATCGCAAAATACGGATCCCAGATCGCCCAGGCCTCGATGCTGCCATTGGCAAAGGCAGGCCCTGCATCCGGCGGCGTCAGATAGACCGGCGTGATATCGGCATAGGTGAGGCCCGCCTTCTCCAGCGTCTGCACCACGATATTGTGAGCGCTGGAGCCCTTGGTGAAGCCGACGCGCTTGCCCTTCAGGTCGGCGATGCCGCGGATCGGCGAGTCCTTCGGCACCAGGATGCCCTGCCCGTTGGTGATGGGCTGGCCGGCGGCATAGACGATCGCCGCGCCCGCAGCCTGGGCGAACACCGGCGGGGAATCCCCGACCGCGCCGAAATCGACGCTGCCGACATTCATCGCTTCCATCATCGGAGGTCCCGACGAGAATTCGACCCATTTGACGTCGATGCCCAAGGGCGCGAAATGTTTTTCCAGGGCGGCCTGCTGACGCGTGATAACCAGCACGCCCGTCTTCTGGTAGCCGATACGAATTTCCTTCACCGCGCCTTGTGCTTTGGCGCTTGAAGCGAATGCGGCGGCTGCCGCAGTTCCAGCGGATAGTTTGAGAAAGTCCCGACGTTGCATCCGACACTCCCGACCGCGTGCGGCCGTCCTTCATTCGTGCTCGGGAATGATGGTGCGGCTGATCGGAGGTGTCGAGACGCGCGGAAAAATAGCGATGCAAGCACTGCAGGTGTGGCGGAGCGCATGATTAATCTTTCAATCCACGGAGCGAATGCAGCGGATATTTTTCCGCACGCGAATGTGAAAAAACGCGCGCGCCCGGCCGAGATAAAAAAAATCGCGAAAACAACCCCATGCACAGTAGCCGGGCCGTGCGAAAACAATGACTTACGTATTATCCGAAATGCGTTTGACTCGTCGGGCAAAACAGGAGCAGGATGTCATCATGGCGGCGTTGCGGATGGACCGGTCCTTGCCGGACTAATGCAGCCACTTCACCGGCAGATTTTGCAGCCCCCGAAACGCCCAGCCGCCGATCCGCACCGGTTCGTCGTCGGCGATCTCGAGCCGGCTCGCACGGGCGAACAATGTCGGCAGTGCGACGTCGGCGATCATGGCACGGGAGGCCCAGGCGCCGGCGCAGAAATGCGGGCCGGCGCCGAACGCGACGCTCTTGGCCGTGTCACGCCGCACGTCGAACTGATCGGCGCGCTCGAAATGCTTCTCGTCGCGATTGGCGGAGCCGAACATCAGGAATACGCGTTCATCGGTTTCGAATGCGACGTCGCGGATGGTCCACGGCTTTGCGATGCGTCGCGGCGACATGCCGATCGGCGAGATCCAGCGGGCATATTCCTCGAAGGCCTGGAGCCACGTCACCTCGCCCTTGCGCACGAGATCGAGCTGGTCGGGATGGGTCAGCAGCGCCCACACCGTGCCGGCGATCGCCTTGCGCGGCTCGTTCTGACCGCCTGAGATCGCCAGTTTCACGTTCGCGCGCACGCTCGCCATCGCCATCCCCGACGCGAGCAGCACGCCGAGGATGCTCTGGTCGGGATGCTTGCGCATCACCGGCAGGATGTCGTCGATGGCGGCATCGATGCCTGACGTCGCCGCATGACAGCGCGCCTCGACCGCGGGATCGCCGGCGTAGTTGGCGATGCCCTCGATCATGCCCTGTGACCAGGCGTCCATGTCCGCAAAGCCGATATTGGTGAGGCCGGTGATCGACTTCAGGCATTCGCCCGAGAACGGCAGCGCGAAGTCGCGCATGAAATCGATGCGCCCGGGCTCGATCGCGTCAATGATGCAGTTGGCATGGGCCTGGAACAGCGCGCTCCAGTGCGCCTTCACCGTCTTCGGCGACACCGTCGGAAACATCGCGCGGCGCTCGACCTGGTGCGCCTCGCCGTCCTTGCGCATCATGTTGTGGCCCATCAGCCGGTTCATCAGGCCTGCAGGCTGGTGCGAGGAGAAGACGTCGATCTGTTTCTCGGAGATCGAGATGTCGTCGCGGCACGTCAGCAGCGTCGAGCCGAGCTGCGGCACGAAGGCGATTGGCGCTTCTTTCCGCATCTTTGCGAGCATCGGATAGGGATCGGCCCAGAATGCGGCCGGGTCGATGTCGATGCGCGGCGCCGTGCTCAAGCTTCGCTCCATTGCTGTTCACCGCCAAGGCTAGCGGCTTCAGGAGGCGCCGTCTGTCCCCAGCGATTGGGACAGCTTCAGTTCAGGCTGCGCGGGCCGGCGAGCAGGCGTAGCACGATCGCAAACAGCTCGCTTTGCGAGGAGATGCCGAGCCGCTCATAGGCGCGCTTGCGATAGGTCAGCGTCGAATGCAGGCTGATGCCGAGCGCTTGCGAGATCGCCTCGGAGCTGAAGCCGGAGAGGATCCGCCGGCAAACGTCCTGCTCGCGCGGGGTGAGGCTGGCGAGCGGCGCGCGCGTCGCGAAGAGCGCGGCGAGAGACTGCTCGGTCGTTGCCGCCGAGCTGTGCTGGAAATGGCGTGCCACGCTCGCACTGATGGCCGGTGCGATGGCCTGAAGCCGCGCACGCTGGACGTCGCTGAAGCGGCCCTGGACAGCGATGCGATAGAAGTTGACGTAGAAGCAGGTGTCGTCGACCCAGATCGCGGTCGCGCATTTGTCGACGATGCCGGAATCCACAAAGAACAGTTTTCGGTAGTGGGCGCCGTACATGCGCGGCGCGAAGGAGGGCAGCACGAGCGTCGCGCGGCCCTCGCCTTCGAACAGCGCATCGCGGTTGGGATCGGATTGGTGGAACTGCCCGGCATAGGCGGCGCCGAGATCGCCGCCGATCGGGATGTTGCCGGCATCGAGCAGGCAGTGTGCGGCGCCCGCGCGGCTCAGCGAAAACACCATGCAATGCCCGACCCCGGCCTCCCGGCGCAGTGTATCGATCAGGATATCAGGGAAATTCGGTCGACCGATGGCGAGCACCGCGGGCGTGACATCGCCAGCTGCCGGATTTGCGGGCGTCCCGTGAGGGCGCATCGTTTTCTCCCCATCGCCTTTTGATGAAATTTATCAGCAATGGCCGCGCAGCGGAAGGCGGGTGTCGCCGGATATCTGCCGCAACGTCGCCGAGGCAGGCGGACGAAGGGAGCGCCTCAGTCGGCACTTTTTCGCAAAATCTTGTCCATTGCCTTTCCCTTGGCCAGCTCATCGATCAGCTTGTCCAGGTAGCGGATCTCTCGCATCGTCGGCTCTTTGACATCTTCCACCCGGACGCCGCAAACCACACCTTCGATCAGGGCCCGCGAAGGATTGATTTTGGGGGCTTTCGCAAAGAAGGTTTCAAAGTCCGTCCCCCGCTCCAGTTGAGCTTCCAGTTGCTTCTGATCGTAGCCTGTCAACCAGGAGATGACCTGATCGACCTCTGCTTTGGTGCGTCCCTTCTTCTCCGCCTTCGCAACGTAAAGCGGGTAAACGCTTGCGAAGCTGGTGGTATAGATCCGGTGTTTTGTCATGAGCATTCCGGGATTGCTTGTTGCAGGACGTGACACCCTACCCCGCCGCCGCCTTCGCTGGCGCGACGCTGACGGCGAGCTTGCCGTAGCGGTCGGTGAAGGCCTCCGTGTCGATTTCCTCGAGCTTGATCTCGCCGCTCATGACGCCTTGCTTCCACGCCGCCTGCGCGGGATCGTTCTGAAATTCCGGCATCACCTCGCGGCCGAACAGCTCCAGGGACTCGCAGATGTGCTCGTGGCTATTCTTGCCCGCCTGGTTGAGCAGAATGACCTGGTCGATATGCGAGCCCTGGAAGCGCTTCAGCTTCCTGCGGATCGTCTCGGGCGAGCCGATCAGGCCGCCGCGCAGCGCGGCCTCCTGGGCCTCCGGATTGTCGCGTTTCCACTTGTTGTACTCGTCCCACATGTTGACGGTGTAGGGCGCCGGACGCTGGCGATTCTGCGAGGCGCCGTAGAAGCGCAACGCGAATTGGAAGAAGGTGGCGCCGTCGGCGCGGGCGCGGGCCTCCTCGTCCGTCTTTGCACACATGAAGAACGACACTAGCGCCATGTTCGGGTTGATCTCGTAATCGGCGAGCTTGGCGAGACGCTTGGTCATGGCGTTGTAATAGGCGTGCACCCAGGCATGCGCGGCGTCCGCGCTGACGAACTGGAAGCCGAGCGCGCCAAAGCCGTGCCGTCCCGCGCGTTCGATGGTCTGGAGTTGCGAGCAGGCCATCCACAATGGCGGATGCGGCTTCTGCACCGGCTTCGGCACGACGTTGCGCAACGGGATGTCGAAATACTTGCCGTGGTGCTCGCTTCCTGCGTCCTTGAACATCGGGAAGATCGCCGCGACGGCCTCCTCGAACACCTCCTTTTTGGTCTCCATGTCGCGGCCGAACGGCGTCAGCTCGGTGATGGAGGCGCTCTCGCCCATGCCGAATTCGCAGCGGCCGTTGGAGAGCAGGTCGAGCACCGCGACGCGCTCGGCGACACGTGCAGGGTGGTTGGTGGTGAGCTGGAGGATGCCGTGGCCGAGCCGGATGTTCCTGGTGCGCTGGCTCGCGGCTGCGAGAAACGATTCCGGCGAAGGCGAGTGCGAGTACTCTTCGAGAAAATGATGCTCGACGACCCAGGCGTGATCGTAGCCGAGCTGGTCTGCCAGTTCCATCTGCGAGAGCGCGTTCTGGTAGAGGCTGAGCTCGTCGCCGGCCACCCAGGGACGTGGCAGTTGCAGCTCATAGAAGATGCCGAACTTCATGACGCCGTCTCTCCCAATTTTTTTGCCCGCTTACTTTGTTGCGCTCATCTTAATGCGCGAGGCAGCGCTGTCTACGAGAACACAATTCCGCCGTGCGGGAGATCGATTTCGCGCATGCGTCGCAACGCGCCGTCCGAGAAGCCGTGCTGCGACAATCCGGCGACCTGACGGATTGATCCAGATCAAGGCGTCGGTGGCCCTGCTGCATCTAAAATGCAGCAAGGCAACGGCCCGGATGCCGTCCCAATCCCCACATTTCAGACGAGACCGAATATGTCGGCCCCCGACGACGCGACTTCGCGCGTGCGCCGCAAGCGCATGGAGATTTTCGCATTCCTGTTCCTGACCGCGATCGTGATGCCCGTCCTCGCGGTCGGAACGGTCGGCTCATACGGCCTCGGCGTCTGGATCTACCAGATGTTCGCCGGCCCTCCCGGCCCGCCGCCCTCCCCGCATTGATCTCCTCGAAGCGAAAGACAGGCATCATGGCCGAATCCAAACTCAACCGCCGCGCATTGATTACCGGCCGGGTGCTCAGCGCCGACCGCATCGTCGCGCCGCCCGGTTGCGAAATCGCCAGCATCATCGTGCAGGCTCGCCCCGAGCGTCTGGACCAGCTGGAAGCCGCGATCACCGCCCTTGCCGGCTGCGAGATTCACGGCCGCGACGCGCGCGGCAAGCTCATCGTCGTGACCGAGGCGCCTGATGCCGGCAGCCTCGGCACCCTGCTTAACACCATCCAGTCGCTGCCCGACGTCTATTCCGCAGCGCTGGTCTTCCACGCCATCGAAACGGCTTAGGGCCGGGAGAGCCGTCATGACATCGCCAAAACTCGACCGTCGCCAGATGCTCAAGCTGGAGGCTGCAGCAATCGCAGCTGCCGCCGCCGGCATGCCGGCACCGGTGCTCGCCGCCAACCTCGTCGCCGAGCGCGACGTCGCCGAACTGAAATGGGACAAGGCCGCCTGCCGCTTCTGCGGTACCGGCTGCTCCGTGATGGTCGCGACCAAGAACAATCGCGTCGTCGCCACCCACGGCGACATCAAGGCCGAGGTCAATCGCGGCCTCAACTGCGTCAAGGGTTACTTCCTCTCCAAGATCATGTACGGCCACGACCGCCTGACGCAGCCGATGCTGCGCAAGACGGCCGGCAAATACGACAAGAACGGCGAATTCACGCCCATCTCCTGGACCGAAGCCTTCGACATCATGGAGGTGAAGTGGAAGGAGGCGATCAAGAAGCGCGGCCCGAACGGCGTCGCCATGTTCGGCTCCGGCCAGTGGACGGTCTGGGAGGGCTATGCGGCCGTGAAGCTGTTCAAGGCCGGCTTCCGCACCAATAACATCGATCCCAATGCGCGCCACTGCATGGCTTCCGCCGTCGCCGGCATGATGCGCACCTTCGGCATCGACGAGCCGGCCGGCTGTTATGACGACATCGAGGCCACCGATGCCTTCGTGCTGTGGGGCTCCAACATGGCGGAGATGCATCCGATCCTGTGGACGCGCCTCGCGGACCGCCGGCTCTCCGCGCCGCATGTCCGCGTCGCCGTGCTCTCGACTTTCGAGCACCGCTCGTTCGACCTCGCCGACATCGGCATGATCTTCAAGCCGCAGACCGACCTCTACATCCTCAATGCCATCGCCAACCACATCATCAAGACCGGCCGGGTCAACAAGGACTTCGTTGCCGCGCATACCATCTTCAGGCGCGGCCAGACCGACATCGGCTACGGCTTGAGGCCCGAACATCCGCTGCAGAAGAAGGCGACGGGCGCGGCGAAGGCCAACGATTCCACCGAGATGAGCTACGACGAGTACGTCAAGTTCGTCTCCGAGTACACGCTGGAGAAGGCGGCCGAGATGTCGGGCGTTCCGCTCAATCGCTTGGAGGCCCTCGCCGAGCTCTATGCCGACCCCAAGACCAAGGTGGTCTCGTTCTGGACCATGGGATTCAACCAGCACACCCGCGGCGTCTGGTGCAACAACCTCGTCTACAACATCCATCTGTTGACCGGAAAGATCTCCTCGCCCGGCAACAGCCCGTTCTCGCTGACCGGCCAGCCCTCGGCCTGCGGCACCGCGCGCGAAGTCGGCACCTTCTCGCACCGTCTGCCGGCCGACATGGTCGTGACCAACAAGGAGCACCGCACCAAGGCCGAGCACATCTGGCAGGTGCCCGAGGGCACCATTCCCGACAAGCCCGGCGCCCACGCCGTGCTGCAAAGCCGCATGTTGAAGGACGGCCTGATCAACGCCTATTGGGTGCAGGTCAACAACAACCTGCAGGCCGGTCCCAACGCCAACGAGGAGACCTATCCGGGCTTCCGCAATGCCGACAATTTCATCGTGGTCTCGGACGCCTATCCCTCGGTGACGGCGCTCGCCGCCGATTTGATCCTGCCGACCGCGATGTGGGTGGAGAAGGAGGGCGCCTACGGCAATGCCGAGCGGCGTACGCAGTTCTGGCATCAGCTCGTCGCTGCCCCGGGCGAGTCGAAGTCCGATCTCTGGCAGCTCATGGAATTCTCCAAGCGCTTCAAGATCGAGGAGGTCTGGCCGGAGGAGCTGATCGCCAAGAAGCCGGACGTGCGCGGCAAGACGCTGTTCGACGTGCTCTACAAGAACGGCCAGGTCGACAAGTTTCCGGTCTCCGACATCGAGCAGGGCTACCTCAACGACGAGTCCAAGGCGTTCGGTTTTTACGTCCATAAGGGCCTGTTCGAGGAATACGCCACCTTCGGCCGTGGCCACGGCCACGACCTCGCGCCGTTCGACACCTATCACCGCGAGCGCGGCCTGCGCTGGCCTGTCGTCAACGGCCAGGAAACCAAATGGCGTTTCCGCGAGGGTAGCGACCCCTACGTCAAGCAGGGAACGGACGTGCAGTTCTACGGCTATCCCGACGGCAAGGCGCGCATCTTCGCTCTGCCTTACGAGCCGCCGGCGGAATCGCCCGACAACGAATATCCCTACTGGCTCTCGACCGGCCGCGTGCTCGAGCACTGGCATTCCGGCACCATGACGCGCCGGGTGCCCGAGCTCTACAAGGCCTTCCCCGAGGCCGTGTGCTTCATGCATCCTGACGACGCGCAGGAGGCGAAGATCCGCCGCGGCGACGAGGTGAAGGTGGTCTCCCGCCGCGGCTTCATCCGTGTTCGCGTCGAGACGCGCGGCCGCGACCGGCCGCCGCGTGGCCTCGTATTCGTGCCGTGGTTCGACGAATCCAAGCTGATCAACAAGGTGACGCTGGACGCCACCGATCCGATCTCGCTGCAAACCGATTACAAGAAGTGCGCCGTGCGCATCGAGCGGGTGAACGTGTCATGATGAAACGATTTGGAGTAGCGCTGCTCGCAATCGCGATCGCGGCTGGCGCGAGCTCGCTGACCGCGCAGACGGTGACGTCAGGCCTGCGCGGCCCGACGCCGCTCAACGACGAAGGGCCGGCGCCGCCGATGCTGCCGAACCGCAACACCTCCGAAAGGGAAGTGCGCAACTATCCGGAGCAGCCGCCTGTCATCCCGCATGCGATCGATGGCTATCAGGTCGATCTCAACGGCAACAAGTGCCTGTCCTGCCATGCGCGGGCGCGCATCGCGGAATCGCAGGCGCCGATGGTCTCGATCACCCACTTCATGGATCGCGACGGCCAGTTCCTGGCCTCGATCTCGCCGCGCCGCTTCTTCTGCACCGAATGCCACGTGCCGCAGAACACCGCCAATCCACCCGTCAGCAACGACTTCACCGACATCGACACGCTGCTGTCGCGCGCAAGCCCCGGTGGCCGCCGATGACGACGACCGCCGATGAGCCCGAGGAGGGAATGAAGGCCAAGGGCGGTTTCGTCGCGCGAAGCTTGGACTTTGCGCGCGAGCTCTGGCAGGTGCTGATCCGTCCGAGCTCGGTGTTCGGGCTCGGCGTGCTGGTGCTGGCGGGCTTCATGGCCGGCGTGATCTTCTGGGGCGGTTTCAACACCGCGCTGGAATTGACCAACACCGAAAAATTCTGCACCGGCTGCCACGAGATGAAGGACAACGTCTATGCCGAGCTGAAGTCGACCATCCACTTCGCCAACCGTTCCGGCGTGCGCGCGACCTGTCCGGATTGCCATGTGCCGCACAACTGGACCGACAAGATCGCCCGCAAGATGCAAGCCTCCAAGGAGGTCTGGGGCAAGATCTTCGGCACGATCGACACCCGCGAGAAATTCCAAGATCACCGGCTCGAGCTGGCGGCGCATGAATGGGCGCGCTTCAAGTCCAACGATTCGCTGGAATGCCGCAACTGCCACAGCGCCGATTCCATGGACATCACCAAGCAGTCGCCGCGGGCCTCGGTCGCCCACCAGCGCTTCCTGTTCACCAAGGAAAAGACCTGCATCGACTGCCACAAGGGCATCGCCCACCATCTGCCCGACATGCGCGGCGTTCCCGGCTGGCAATAGGGGCGCTGGCAACCGGATTTGCGCGGCTTGAACCGGCGGTGCGAATGGTTAGTTTTGGGGCTGGCGAATCGCTCCGTTTCGCCCCCTCCTCAAGACAGACATGGCCACATTCACCCCGCATCAGGATGCCGCGCTCAAGGCCGTTGGCGACTGGCTCAAGGCCAAACCCGGGCGCAACGGCACGCCGCCGGTGTTCCGCCTGTTCGGCTATGCCGGCACCGGCAAGACCACGCTGGCGCGGCACATCGCCGACGGCGTCGACGGCGAGGTGAAGTTCGCCGCCTTCACCGGCAAGGCGGCGCTGGTCATGCGCAACAAGGGTTGCGACGAAGCCTCCACCATCCATTCGCTGATCTACCGCACCCGCGAATCCGGCGAGGAACAACCCAGCTTCGAGCTGTGGGACGACGCCCCGGCCTCCAAGGCCAAGCTGATCGTGATCGACGAATGTTCGATGGTCGATGCCGAATTGGGCCGCGACCTGATGTCGTTCGACTGCCCGCTGCTGGTGCTGGGCGATCCCGCGCAGCTGCCGCCGATCCAGGGCGGCGGCTTCTTCACCAATACCGAGCCGGACGCGATGCTGACAGAGGTGCACCGCCAGGCCCAGGACGACCCGATCGTGCGGATGTCGATGGACGTTCGTGAGGGACGCGAGCTCGACATCGGCCGCTACGGCGAGAGCGAGGTGGTATCGCGCAAGGAGCTCGACCCCGATCGCGTCATGGCCGCCGACCAGGTGCTGGTCGGCCGCAACAACACGCGGCGCGCGTATAATATGCGGGTGCGTCAGCGCCAGAACATCGAAGACGTCTTCCCCGTCGCCGGCGACAAGCTGGTCTGCCTGCGCAACAACCGCAAGAAGGGCCTGTTCAACGGCGGGCTGTGGCGCGTGAAGTCGCGCAACACCTCGCGCTCGAAATCCCGCATTCTCAGCATGAGGCTGTCGCCGGACGAGGATCTCGGCCACAAGGTGACGAAGGTCTCGGTGCGCGCCGATTGCTTCGAGGGCGGCGTCGAGGCGATCGCCTGGGAGCAGCGCAAGCCCTATGACGAGTTCGACTACGGCTACGTGCTGACAGTGCACAAGTCGCAAGGCTCGCAATGGGACGACGTCGTGCTGTTCGACGAGAGCTTTGCCTTTCAGGAGAGCCGCGCCAGGTGGCTGTACACGGGAATTACGCGGGCGGCGAAGCGGCTGAGCATCGTGGTGTGA
Organism: Bradyrhizobium sp. F1.13.3; assembly: GCF_040548265.1. Lineage (NCBI taxonomy): Bacteria > Pseudomonadati > Pseudomonadota > Alphaproteobacteria > Hyphomicrobiales > Nitrobacteraceae > Bradyrhizobium > Bradyrhizobium sp. F1.13.3. The sequence goes on from NZ_JBEPRI010000014.1 coordinate 76,456, forward strand.
GGCCCGTAGGGTGGGTTAGCCGAAGGCGTAACCCACCTCTTCTGTCTCCTCGGATCGCAACAGTGGTGGGTTACGCTTCGCTAACCCACCCTACGATCCCTACTTCCCCGCGACGAAATAAAAATCCTCTCTTCCCGGCGGCGAGCCGTATGAAAACGGCTGCTGCACGTGCTTGGTCACAAGCCAGACATCGTCGCGGACGATGTCGAACAGTTTCCGGATCTCGACGCGCGGCACCTTGATTTCGCGGGCGAGCGCGGTGGTGCTTGGCGGCGTAGACCACCATGAAGCCGGCGCCAGGCTCGATGTTGGAAAAGCCCTTGTCTACCAGCTTCAGCGACAGCGTGCGCTGCATGGTCGGCGCGAACGGATTGTCGCGGCAGGCATCCAGCATCACCAGACGCACTTTTCGCGCAGCGCCCACCGCCGCGATCACCTGCTCCAGCGCAACCGCCTGGGTCTCGGCGTCCCTGTCGGCGGCGAGCTTGGCATCGACGGGAACGAGATAATTCACGCCGCCGATCTCGAAACCGTGGCCGGCGTAATAGACCACCGCCCAATCCGCCTTCTCCGCCTCGGCCGCAAACGTTTGCAACGCTTCGAAGAACTTGTCGCGGGTCAGGTCGCTGACGGATATCACGGTCTGGAAGCCGACATCGCGCAGCACGGCTGCGATCATTTTCGAGTCACGTGGCGGATTGGGCAAGGCGTGGACGTTCTTGTAGGCACCGTTGCCGATCACAAGCGCCACGCGGCGTCCCGTGGATCCAGCCGACGGCTGCGGGGTCAGCGCGGCTAATCGCTCCTGTGCGATCGCACGGGCACGCGCGACATCGAACTCGTCGAACTTCGTCAACGAATAGGCCGCCGCGCGATAGTCTGCACGGGCCTGGGCAAGATCCTTCTTGCGCCCGTAGATCTGGCCGCGACCCGAATGTGCCCGGACGTTGTTCGGGTTGATCTGGATCGCAATGTTGTAGTCCTTCAGCGCGGCGTCGAAATCGCCCTTCAACATGTTGACGTCGGCGCGATTGTTGATCGCGTACACGTTTTTCGGCTGCTTTTCGATCAAGCCGTTGCAATCGGCGAAGGCCTGGTCGAACTTGCCCATCATGCCGTAGGTGATGCAACGATTGCTAATGATCTGCGGCGCGGCCGGTTCGATCTTCTCGGCCTCCGCGAAATCGGCGAGCGCGCCGTCAAAATCCTTCATCAGCGTGCGCACGCGGGCGCGGTTGGTGTAGCCGAGCAGAAACTTGGGCGCGTATTTGATCGACAGGTTGAAATCGTCGAGCGCGCTTTGCAGCGCCCCCCGGCGCACCTGGATGATGCCGCGGTTGTTATAGGGGACACCGTAGGTCGGGCGCTTCTGGAGCGCGAGGTTGTAGTCCGCCATCGCACGGTCGTCCTGGCCCGTCCGCTCATAGGCGAGGCCGCGCAAATTGAGCGTGACGACGTTGTCGGGATCGAGGTCGACGGCCATGGACAAGGTCTCGATCGCGTGGATGTAGTCGCGCTTGTTGATCAGCGTATTGCCGCGCACGGAGAGCGCGATGGCCTTGTCCTTGCCGGTGAGCCGGTCGGCGTTGAGCAAATTGTCGCAGGCCTGCGCCCTCGCCTGCGCATCCGCCTGGCGGTCGCGGCAAAGGGCGAGGTCGTCGCCGGGTTTCGGATCGGCCGCCGCGATCGAACTCCAGCCGGCCAGGACGGCGAGCACAGCGACGAGGGTCAGGGATGCGACGCGCAGCATGTTGTCAGGTCAGCTCCAGCCACGATTCTTTTAAGTCGATCACCGATCGCGCCGGTTCATCTAGCGCGGAGTTCCTGTCCTCGCCAAGCCGGGCTGCTCCAGGCGGCGCGTTTCACAGACTCGTGTCCGTCCGACCGTAACAATCGCCCGGTCCGCCCGTATCTCGAATGTCCGAAAATGCCGGGCAGGCTGTTCGCCCGGCCCCAACCGCCCTAGACTGTCAGACCTTCGGAAAGAGGATCGCCATGCGCCGACCTGCCCTCCTGTCCCTGCTCGCCGCAACCACCGCCCTGACGCTGGCCTTTGCCGCGCCGACCCGGGCCGCAGAGGATGCGGTCGTGATCCCCGCTCCCGCGGTTGACGCGGCGCCCGCAAGCGGGATCCAGACCGCCGTGATCGCCGGCGGCTGCTTCTGGGGCGTGCAGGGCGTGTTCCAGCACACCGCAGGCGTCGTCAACGCGGTCTCCGGCTACGCCGGCGGCACCAAGGCGACGGCCGACTACCAGACCGTATCGAGCGGCCGGACCGGCCACGCGGAATCCGTCGAGATCAAATACGACCCGAAGAAGATCTCCTACGGCAAGATCCTCCAGATCTACTTCTCGGTGGCGCACGACCCGACCCAGCTCGACCGGCAGGGCCCCGACACCGGCACGCAATATCGCTCGGCGATCTTCACCACCTCCGACGAGCAGAAGAAGGTGGCCGAGGCCTATATCGCCCAGCTCAACGGCGCCAAGGTCTTCAGCAAGCCGATCGCGACCAAGGTCGGCGCGCTTGAGGCGTTCTATCCGGCGGAGCCCTATCACCAGGATTATCTGACCCTGCACCCGAACCAGCCCTATATCGCCTACAACGACCTCCCGAAGGTCGAGAACCTGAAAAAGCTGTTTGCGGATAACTATATCGAGAAGCCGACGCTGGTGAGCGCCAGCAAGGCCACCAACTGATCGCGAGATCATCGAAACAAGATCATCGAAAAACGGGAGACCCATGCCCGACACCAAGACGAAAACCACGGACGACAAGGTCATCAAGAGCGAACAGCAATGGCGCAGCGAATTGTCGCCGATGCAATACGCGGTGCTGCGCGAGAAGGCGACCGAGCGTCCCTTCTCCGGCGAATATGAGCACGACCACCGCGCCGGCACCTATACCTGCGCCGGCTGCGGCAATGTGCTGTTCGAGTCCGACGCGAAGTTCGATTCCGGCTGCGGCTGGCCGAGCTTCACCCAGCCCGCCGTCGAGGGCCATATCGACGAGGAGCGGGACGTCAGCCACGGCATGATCCGCACCGAGGTGCTGTGCGCCAAATGCAGCGGCCATCTTGGCCATGTCTTCCCCGACGGCCCGGGACCGACGGGCTTGCGCTACTGCATCAATTCCGCGGCGATGAAGCTCGAACCCAAATAAACCTTGCGCGCCGCCGGGTTCCGTCATGGAACCCGGCGGCGCGATGTGCTTTTCTTCCCCCGGTGGTGCGGCCGGCCATGGCCTTGCGGCGGCCGCCAGGGAGGATGCCATGACGCTTGGGACCATCCTGATCATCCTGGTGATCATTTATCTCGTCGGCGGCCTGTCGGGCCGCCTCGGTGGCTACGGCTACGGAATGGGTCATTCCGGCATGGGGATCGGCGGCCTCGTTTTGGTGGTGCTGCTCGTGCTCCTGCTCCTTGGCAAGCTATAACCAATCAAGTCACTGATATTATTACGATTTTTTCGGTTGCGGAGCTGCCATGCGCGGATTCATCATCTCGCATCGCGGGGGTCGCAATTTTGTCAAAACGGGCTATATTAGAGGACGAAAATGACATGTGCGGCGCCCACTCAATCGTGGCCTCTGCCCGTCTAAACCCCACGCGCTTAAAGCCCCAGAGAGATCACGAGGTCTTTGACCATGCGTCCACTGCGTCCGTTCAACTTCAATACTTCCGCCGAACTCTTCCCCGCTGCGATCCGCAAGAAGAAGCGTGCAGGCTTCACCTATCGCCGGTTCGGCACCGCGGCCGAAGCCGTCCAGTTCGCGATGGAGCAGTTGCCGACGGACTCGCTGAACGGCGCCTATCTCCAGGTCGAGGAAGCGCGCTTCGACCAGAACGGCATCCGCTCGCTCTATGAGAGCGAAGCCTTCCCGCTGCCCCGCCACCGCAAGCCGGTAGAAGCCAGCACCGACGCTGCTGACGCGGCGTAAGTTTCCGTAAGCCCACTCCGATGTGCGCTCAGGGCGCGATGGCCGAAAGGCCGTCGCGCTTTTTGCGTTTTGGGCGGTGTCAGATGCGCGGCTGCTTGTCGAGCCAGCGGCGGAGCAGGCGCACGTTGCGCATGTTGGCACGGAACATGACATCGAAGGCGTCGCCCGCGAACGGAACGATGCCGACGACGCCATCGAGGGCGACATTTCCGAGCATGCGCGCGGTGATGTACCAGGGTGCCCCGAGCGCCCTCGCCTCTCGCACCAGCCAGAGCGAGATCGCGGTGGTGATGATGTCGCCGACGACGGGGATCAGTCCGATCAACCCATCGATGCCATAGCGGATATTGGTCCCGGGCAGCACGAAGGCGACATCGAGCAGCTTTGCAATCGCCTCGATCCGCGCAATCCGCTGCTCGCGCGTCAGATTGCCGAACGGGTTGCCAGCGAAGGGACTGTCCTTGCCGAACTCGAAGCGAAACTCGCGAAAGCCCTGCTCCAGCGTTTCGGGCCGGATCTCGTGACCGTCCTGATCGATGATCGGCCCACGGCCCCCGATGCCCGAAGAGGCCGCACCCGAGCGGTTTCCCGAACGGGATCGACGCGGAGCAAGAATATCGTCATCGGACATGGTCATGGCCTGTAGGGAACGCGCCAGCGCGGCGGAGGTTGCTGCGGCGTGATCGAAGGTCGCGCCCTCAAGTCTGTGCCGCCGCCGGCTGCGGCTCCTCGACATATCTATGCACGAGCCAGGATGAAATCACCGCCGGCACGAACCCGACGAGGCCGTACAGGATGAACTGCACCGCGCCCGAGTCCGGCCCGCGCGAGCTGTAGGTCAGCGAGGCCAGGATGAAGGCGAACACGCCGACCAGCAGCATCCGCAGCACCGGGCCGATCCGGCGGATGTGGATCAGGATGTCGTCGACCGCACCGATCATCAGCGAGGGCAGAAAGCCGAACAGATAGCTGTATTGCAGGGTTTTGAAGAACACCGCGAACAGCTTGCCGACCTCGCCGAGACTGGTCTGGGTCCAATAGCCGGACTGGTAGGTCGTCGTCAGCAGCAGCAGGAACCCGCCCACGAACGGGCCGACCAGCGCAAACACGAGATAGCGTTTCATCAGGCACCCTCATCCTTGGCCCCGTTTATAGCAGGGCCGCGGGAACCTTGAATAGCGGGGGTACGGCACTGCGTCGGGAACAAGCGGCACAGCGACGAGTTCAGACAGGACCTGAAACTCACCTGTCAGATTTGGAGCCGCCGATGTCCCGCAAACTGTTCTTCCTGGCGACGATCGCGCTGACGGCCGTGAGCGGCCTGTCGAACGCGCCCGCTCTCGCACAAGGCCATATGGGTTCGCCGCAGGAGCAGCAGGCCTGTTCGCGGGACGCCTCGCGCTTCTGCCGCAAGGACCTCGGCAATGACATGGCGGTGCAAGGCTGCTTGCAAGCCAACAGAGCCAAGCTGTCGCGCTCTTGCAGCAAGGTGTTTCAGAGCCACGGCATGTAAGGACCGGAACAATTCCCGGATAATGGAGAGTGAAGCCATGTTGCGCGACGAACAGCTCTCGATTCTCAGGGACATCAGCCAATCCATTGCCTTTGCCGACGACCGGCACGGCAAGATAGGCGAGCTGATCGCCGACGGTTACGTGATGAAGGACGGCGATCTGTTCGAGCTCACGGCAAAGGGCGTTACTGCTGTCGAGGAGCACGCAGCGCTTGGCGCAAGCGATGCGGAACAAGCGAGCGTGTCCTCCGATCGGTTGATCTGATCGCACGCGAGTCGCATTGTGCGTGACGTGCGCGCAACAATTGCGAATTCCTTTTTGCCCGCCATTGCAGCTGCGCGACAATGGCGCATACTTGATTCGGGCGGCGCAGCACTTTTCGATTCGAACATCACGAGAGATCGAGCGACCACATGCGGGATTGAGGTCCCGGCGTGAAGGCTGTGACATGCGGCAGATCAAGCCGCGTGCGGCGCCCCAAAACCAAGTGGCTCAACCCACGGAACTCGGGGACGCATTCCGCATGACACGCTACCAGACCATCGCAACTCTCTTCGCCGTCACAACCGCAGCCATCGCATTCCAGACATCGCCCGGCCATTCCTTCTCGTCCGAAGCGCAGCAGATGTGCTCCGGCGATGCCATGCGGCTGTGCTCGAGTGAGATCCCCGACATCCCCAGGATCAGGGCCTGCATGGTGCAGAAGAAGGCTCAGGTCAGCCCGGGCTGTCGCGCCGTGATGGACCGCGAGCACGCAGCCGCGACAGGATCGCGCAAGCGGGAAGCCACGGCGCAGTAGAGAGAGAGCGTACCTGCGGCCATCCTTCGAGACGCCCGCCCAAGGACGGGCCCTCAGGATGAGGTCGCGTTTCGCGGCGAGATATCAAACCCTCATGGTGAGGAGCCCACCTAGGCGGGCGTCTCGAACCATGCAGGCCGAGGTCTCACGGAGTAGAGATCTAGTCGCCCCACTGCGCGAAGGCGTCGTTGAAGGCGCGCTCGCCGGGAGCGCCCTTCTCGATGGCGATGATGGCGCGGCGCTGGTTGGCATAGACCAGGGGCACGTCGAACCAGGAACGCTCCTTCAGGAGCTGGACGTTGCGGCTGCGGTCGGCGTCGACGTTGGAGAGGCCGACCAGGAAGAAGCCGTCGGTGACCTTGACCGCGAGCCCTGCGAGCGGCGTGCCGCGTGCCTGCTCGTTCGACTTCATCAGGATGCCCGGCACGTTGGCGACGCCGCCGCCCGGAAAGTCCGACGGCAGGACGAAGGTCAGCTCCGCGGTATGACTCGCCGGCAGCGAGGAGTCAGTGTTGCGGCGGAACGACATCGTCATCTTGAACTTGCGGTCCGGGATCTCGATGTCGGCGCGCACGGCGACGTCGGCCTTCTGGTTGCCCGACGCCTTGATCGGCTCGAGCCGCCACACCACCGAGCCGACATACTGCTTGCCCTTCGGATCGGATGGATCCTCGTCATAGAGCACGACCTTCTGCGCCACCGGCGCGACCGGCTGGTCGCTGGCCGAGGGCTGGCCGACGCGATCCGGTATCTTGGGCTTGCTCTGCGGCTGAGACGAATCCCTGGGCGCCTCCACCACTTGCGTCGGCGAAGACTTCAACAGGTTGGTCGCGGTCTGGACCAGCTGCTTGCCCCAGAGGATGCCGGCACCGACCAGGATCAGCACGATGCCGACGGCGATCGCGCTCTTGAACGGAAAGGCGCGGCCGGTGCGGGCGCGCTTCTTCTTCGTGTCGCGGTCGAGAACGGGGATGTGCGGACGTTGCGACGGCGGCTGCGACTGCGGCGCGTAGCGCTCGGCCTCCTCGATCGATTCGTCGTAGGAGTAGGGCGCGTCCGCCCCGGCGGCGCGATTCTCCAGGCTCGGCTCAAGCCGGTCGAATTCCGGCGAGGGCGAGGGCACGTTGGCGTAAGTGCGGCGCGCGGCACGGTTGGCCTGCGCGGCGGCGCCGCCGAGATCGTTGGCGTCGGCCGTGATGTCGCGGAAGCCGCGCACGCCCGGTGCCGGCGGCAGCGGCGGCGGAGGTCCCATGTCGGGCGGACGGCGCCCGCTGGCGCGATCACGTCCGGGCGGCGGAGGCTCCGGCATCGACGGCGGTGCCGACGGACCCGGCTGCCGCGGCGCGTCGAAACGCGGAGCCCGCGGCGCGCGCGGGGCCTCGCCCTGGTCATCGACGTTGAAGGAGGGCCGGTCGGCGCGCGGCGGCGGCGGAGCCGGACGGGTGCGCGGCGGGGCAGAAGTTTGGGGCGCGGGCGCGTTGCCCTCGGTGGCGCGGGTGCTGGCGCGGCGGAAGGCATCGCCACTACCGCTGCTGCGGGCACCGCCACCCGGGCGCGAGGCCTCGCGGGCACGCTGGGCAGCCTCCGATTCCACCTTGCGGACGGCCTCTTCCAGCGAAAGTCGCTCGCGGGTGATCTCGGATTCGGAGAGCGGCGGCTGCACGCTGCGGAGCTGCGCGATCAGCGCCGTACGCGCCCGCTCGTAGAGCGCGCGACGGCTCTCGCCGGGAGCGTTGGGGTCCAGGGCGGCAATAGCGCGGGCGATCAGCGGATAGTAATCAGCCATTTCTACTCAATTATACGCGCGTCCCGGTAAGAGATCGTTAAGCCTCAAACGGATTTTGTACCAGGATAGTATCCTCGCGTTCGGGGCTGGTGGAAAGCAGTGCGACCGGGCACCCCACCAATTCCTCGATCCGGCGGACATATTTGATCGCCTGGGCCGGCAGCTGGGCCCAGGACCGCGCATTGGCGGTCGGCTCCTTCCAGCCCTCGATGGTCTCGTAGATCGGCTCGACCCGGGCCTGGGCGCCTTCGCCCGCCGGGAAATGATCGATCTCCTTGCCGTCCAGCTTGTAGCCGGTGCAGACCTCGATCGTGTCGAAGCCGTCGAGAATGTCGAGCTTGGTCAGCGCCAAACCGTTGATGCCGCAGGTCCGGACCGCCTGGCGAACCAGAACCGCATCGAACCAGCCGCAGCGGCGCGGCCGCCCGGTATTGGTGCCGAACTCGCGGCCGCGCTCGCCGATCTTGCGGCCTGTCGCGTTGTCCTGCTCGGTCGGGAACGGGCCCTGGCCGACGCGGGTCGTGTAGGCCTTGCAGAGGCCGAGCACATAGCCGACCGCGGCGGGGCCAAGGCCCGAGCCGGTCGCGGCCTGCGCCGCCACCGTATTGGACGAGGTGACGTAAGGGTAGGTGCCGTGATCGACGTCGAGCAGCGCGCCTTGCGCGCCTTCGAACAGCATGCGCTTGCCCTCGCGCCGCTTGGTGTCGAGCAGCCGCCACACCGTCTCGGCATAGGGCAGGAGCTGCGGCGCGAGCGCAGTCAATTCCTTCAGGATCTCCTTGCCGTCGAACTCCGGCAGGCCGAGGCCGCGGCGCAATGCGTTGTGATGCGCCAGCAGCCGGTCGATCTTGTGCGGCAGCGTGTCGAGATCGGCGAGGTCCATCAAGCGGATGGCGCGGCGGCCGACCTTGTCCTCGTAGGCCGGGCCGATGCCGCGGCGGGTGGTGCCGATCGCGGTCGCCGCATTGGCGGATTCGCGATGCGCGTCGAGCTCGCGATGCAGCGGCAGGATCAGGGTGACGTTCTCGGCGACCCGCAGATTGTCCGGGCTGACCGCGACGCCCTGCGACCGCAGCTTGGTGACCTCGTCGAGGAAGGCGGCGGGATCGAACACGACGCCGTTGCCGATCACCGACAGCTTCTGCTCGCGCAGCACGCCCGAGGGCAGCAGCGCCAGCTTGTAGGTCTTGCCGTTGATCACCAGCGTGTGGCCGGCGTTATGGCCGCCCTGGAAACGGACGACGATGTCCGCCTGCTCCGACAACCAGTCGACGATCTTGCCCTTTCCTTCGTCGCCCCACTGGGCGCCGACGACGACAACATTGGCCATTCGCGGGTAATCCCTATGCAATCTGTTAGATGCGCCCAGCCCAATCACGGCCGGGGCCGCTCGAACGCGAGGCAGCCAACCGGATAAAGGATGCAGCCTCTGTAAGCAAGCAAGAACGGGGCCTTTTTGGGGCCGCGAGCGCGCTCCAAGCCTTTGATATCCCCGGAAAATTCAGAACCCTTCGCGACAAGCGCAATGGCTTCGACCAAAGCGTGAGAGGCTGCTTCCACCGCTGCATGGTCGCGATGCATCCGGCCCCCGTTGATGCAACCTCGATTTCCGTGTCTTTGAGGGAGCCGGGTTACGAGCCGGCCCGGGTGCCGCCGGGCCGGAGGCTTGGCGCATGACGCGGGGCCACAACAATCACAATGTCCGCCACCGGCCAGACCACGAACACGGAAACATCCGGCCACAACTGGATCGCCAACCAGCCTTATCTGCTGCTCAGCATCACCGCGCTGTGCTGGGCCGGCAATGCCATCGTCGGACGGCTCGCCGCCGGTCACATCCCGCCGGTGACGCTGTCGTTCCTGCGCTGGTTCTTCGCCTTCCTGCTGGTGCTGCCGTTCGCCTGGAAACACCTCGCGCAGGACTGGCCCGCGATCCGCGGCAAGCTCGGCCTGATGGTCACGCTCTCGATCACCGGCATCGGTGCCTTCAACACGTTGCAATATTGGGCGCTGGAGCATACGCAGGCGCTCAACACGTTGCTGCTCCAGTCGGCCGCGCCGCTCGTCGTGGCGCTGTGGTCGCTCGCCATCCTCGGTGTCAGGCTCACCGTGGCGCAGGCCTTCGGCGTGCTGCTGTCGATGTGCGGCGTGCTGATCATTCTGCTGCATGGCGATTTCACCACGCTGTCGAACATCGATTTCAACAAGGGCGACCTCATCTTCGTCGTCGCGCTGATCATCTTCGCGCTCTATTCGGTGCTGACCCTGAAGCGGCCGCCGATGCACGGCCTGTCGTTCCTCGCCTTCACCTTCGGCTGCGGTGCTGCCTGTCTCATTCCACTGGAGATCTGGGAGTTGTCCGCGCGCCCCGTGATGAAGCTCGACGGGCCGAACCTCCTGACCCTGTTCTATGTCGCGGTGTTCCCCTCGACGCTCGCCTATCTCTGCTTCAATCGCGGTGTCCGCCTGATCGGCGCCAACCGCGCCGCGCCGTTCTTCCATGTCGTGCCGGTGTTCGGCTCCATCATGGCAATGGCATTTCTGGGCGAGCACCCGCAGGCGTTCCACTTCATCGGCTTCGCGCTGGTGCTGGCCGGCGTGTTCGTGGCGTCACGGAAGCAGGCGGCATAGGTCCTCCTTCTCCGCCGTAGGAGAGGGAAAAGCGCGGCGCGGCAGCGAGGGCTATTTCGTCTTGAACTTGCTGTACGCTTCGTTCGTCGCAATGATGACGTGCTCGGCGCAGGCGTTGAGGCGATGCGGATCGGCCTCGGTCTCATAGGCCTCCGACGTCATCATGTCGACGAAAGCCGCAACCGTGGGATAATAGACCAGCGCCGCGAAATCCCAGTTGTTGCCCTGCTGCGGGCCGAGCGCGACCGCCTTGGCGTCGCCGGTCCAGAGCAGCGTGCCGCCGCGCGCCTTGATCATCGGCACCGTGACCGCACTGTAGCGCAAATAGGCGTCCCAGCCGGAACCGTCGCCGTCGCCCGAGCGCGCGTGGAAGCGCATCAGGTTCAACATCACCACCGGTGCATGCGGATCGAGCCGCTCCAGGCCGTCGATGTTCAACATATTAACCGCCAATCCCGCCTCCTCTGGTCATGCCTGCATTGTAGCATTGCGGCCGCGTGACTTGTGTCACGACGTACATCCGGCGCAAGCTTGTATCCAACGCCAATGACGATCGCTTCGCCCGCGCCACCGGCCTCCAATCCGGCCAGTTGGCTCAACAACCAGCCTTATCTGCTGCTTAGCCTGAGCTCACTGTTCTGGGCCGGCAACATCGTGCTCGCGCGCCACGTCGGTGCGCATGTGCCGCCGCTGACGGTGACCACGATCCGATGGTTCGGCGTGTTCCTGATCCTCCTGCCCTTCGCCTGGCCGCACCTGAAGCGCGACTGGCCGAATTTGCGCAAGAGCCTGCCCCTGATGCTGTTCCTGTCGCTGGTGGGCTTTGCCTTCAACAACGCGATCTCGTACTGGGCGATGCAGTACACGGAGGCGCTGAACGCGCTGCTGATCCAGTCGGCCGGACCGCTGTTCGTGGCGCTGTGGTCGCTGGTGCTGTTCGGCGTGCGGCTGACCGGTGCGCAGCTCGCCGGCATCGCGATCTCGCTTTTCGGCGTGCTGATCATCATCCTGCGCGGCGATCTCGCCGCGCTCGCGAGCATCAGCTTCAACAGGGGGGACATCATGTTCGCCTCCTCGCTGGTGGCGTTCGGGATCTACTCCGCCTTCATCCCGCGGCGGCCGAAGATCCACCAACTGTCCTTTCTCTCCTTCACCACCTGCTGCGGCGCGACGATGCTGCTGCCGACCGCGATCTGGGAGGCCTGGAGCGGCCGCGTCCTGCAACTCGACGGGGTGACGCTGGCGACGCTGGGCTACATCCTGATCTTTCCCTCGACGCTGGCCTATCTGTTCTTCAACCGGGGCGTGGCGCTGATCGGCCCGAACCGCGCCGCGCCGTTCTTCCATCTGGTGCCGGTGTTCGGCTCGGCGATGGCAATCCTGCTGCTGGGCGAAAAGATCCAGCCATTCCACCTGATCGGCTACCTGCTGGTGCTCGCCGGCGTTGTGATCGCCTCGCGCCAGGGATCCGCGGTGAAGTAATTCCGCGCCGCGAGACGAGGCGACAAACTCGCGCCTTCCGATTTCGACGAGGAGACGCTAGGTTCCCCGCCAACGAAAAAAGAGGGAACGAACAGACATGCTTTCAGCGTTGATCCGAAACCTGCGTGCCATCGGCACGGCCGCCGTTTGTCTCGCCGCCGCATCCGCTGCGCAGGCCGACAACTATCCGAGCCGCAACATCACGCTGGTGCTGCCGTTCGCGGCCGGCAGCGGCACCGACACCACGACGCGGCTGATCTCGCAGCATTTGTCGCAGGCACTCGGCGTCGGCATCGTCATCGAGAACAAGGCGGGCGCCAACGGCATGATCGCCGCCACCTATGTCGCGCGCGCCGCGCCCGACGGCTACACGCTGCTGGTGACCACCAACACCACGCATTCGGCCAATCCCTATCTGCTCAAAAGCCTGACCTACGATCCAGTCAAGGACTTCACCCCGATCGCGCGCACCGGCGACCTGCCCTTCATGCTGGTGATCCACCCGGAGGTGCCGGCCAAGACCGTCGGCGAACTCATCGCCTATGGCAAGGCAAATCCGGGCAAGCTGAGCTACGCCTCGGGCTCGTCCTCGGCGATCGTCTCGGGCGCGACCTTTGCGCACAATGCCGGGCTCGATCTTCTGCACGTGCCCTACAAGAGCTCGCCGCCGGCGCTCAACGACGTCATGGGCGGCCGCGTCTCGATGATGTTCGTGGACATCCTGACCGGCCTGCCGCATGTCCAGGGCAACGCGCTACGCGCGCTCGCCGTCACGACAAAGGACCGCTCGCCGCTGGTGCCGAACCTGCCCTCGATGCAGGAGGCCGGCGTGCGGGACTTCGACATCTCGTCGTGGCAGGGCTATTTCGGACCCGCCGGCATGCCCAGGGAGATCGTGACGCGGCTCAATGCAGAGATCCGGAAGATCATCGAGCAGCCGGAGATCAAGGCCAAGCTCGCCACCCTCGGCATGGACGCCTTCTCGGGCACGCCCGAGCAGCTCGGCACGTTCGTGAACGAACAGCTGGTGTTGTGGGAGAAGCTGATCCGGGAGGCGGGGATCGAGAAGCAGTAGGGGCTCGCGAAGCTGCGCGCTCCGCATTTTCCGTCATGGCCGGGCTTGTCCCGGCCATCCACGCCTATCGACGCGTACGGTGTCCCAGAACGTGGATGCCCGGGACAAGCCCGGGCATGACGATGGAGTAGATGGATCGCTCTGGTGTGGCGGCTTACGCCGCGCGCATCTTGGCGAGGAAGCCGTCGACTGCGCTGCGCAACGCGCCGGACTGGCTGTCGAGCTCGCGGGCATTGGTGAGCACGTCGCTTGCCGCCGTGCCGGTCGCTTCCGCGGCCGAGGTGACGCTGCCGATATTGGCGTTGATCTCGCTCGAGCCGGCGGCGACCGACTGGATGTTGCGGGCGATCTCGCGGGTGGCCTCGCCCTGCTGCTCGATCGACGCGGAAATACCCGCGGTGATCTCGCTCATCTCGGCGATGGTCTGGGTGATGCCGCCGATGGCGGCGACCGCATCGCTGGTCGAGGTCTGCATCGCCGCGACCTGGGCGGAGATTTCCTCGGTGGCCTTGGCGGTCTGGTTGGCCAGGGCCTTGACTTCGGAAGCGACGACGGCGAAGCCGCGGCCGGATTCACCGGCACGCGCCGCCTCGATGGTGGCGTTGAGGGCGAGCAGATTGGTCTGTGCCGCGATGGAGTGGATCAGCTTGACCACTTCGCCGATCTTCTCGGCGCCGGTGGAGAGTTCCTGCACCGTGGCATTGGTGCGCTCGGCGTCGTTGACGGCACGGCTCGCCACTTCGGTCGAGCGGGTGACCTGGCGCGAGATTTCCGCAACCGAGCTCGACAGCTCTTCGGCCGCCGCGGCAACCGTGCCGACATTGCCCGACGCTCTCTGCGAGGCCGCGCCGACGGTCGCCGCACGGGAAGAGGCGTCGCTAGCGGTCGCGGTCATGGATTGCGCAGTGGCTTGCATGCCCGTTGCGGCCGAGGAGACCGATCGGACGATGCCGTTGACGCTGCGTTCGAATTCGCTGGCGATGCCCTCCATCGCGCTGCGACGCTCCTCCGCGACACGATCCTTCGCATCGGCTTCGGTCCTCTCGAGGTCGCGAATGCGCAGTGCGTTGTCCTTGAAGATCTGGACGGTCGACGCCATTGCGCCGACTTCGTCGCCACGGCCCACGCCGGGAATGTCGCCCTCGAGCTTGCCCTCGGCGAGATCCTTCATGCGGGCGCCGAGCAGCGCCAAGGGACGGCTGATGCTGCGGCCGAGCAGCCAGGCGACGCTTCCGGCGACGATGACGATACCGAACATGGCGAGACCGAGCAGCCAGTAGACCGGGCCCATCTTTGCGTCGATGTCGTCGAGATAGGCGCCGGTGCCGAGATACATCTCGAGTTCGGGGACGGCCACCGCGTAGCCCATCTTCCGGATCAAGCCTTCCTGGCCCGGTTTCGCGTATTCATAGGTCAAAAGGATTGAACCGTTAGCCTTCGCGCCGTTCATCAGCTCCAAGGACAGTTTGCGGCCATTGGTCAGAACTTCCATGCGGTTGGTGCCGATCTGCTTTGGATCTGGTGCCAGCTGCGTGATACCGTCATAGGACGTCCCGAATAGATAACCGGCGCCTTTGTCATAGGTCATCGCGTTGCCGTAGCGGCGAAGATCAGCCATCGCGGCGTCCTTCGTCATCTCGCCCGCATCCACCCGCTTCTTCAGCGCCACCGCATAGTTACGGCCCATGTCGACGATGGCCTTGGCCTGCTCGATACGCGCGTTCACCATCTCCTGCTTCATCAAATAGCCGGCCAGAAATCCGGAGATGCACAGGCCGAACAAGGTGACGCCGACGAGAATGCCGAGCTTGGGGGCGATCTTCAGATTGCTCAATTTCACGGGATGCTCCGGCAACAAAGGGATAAGGACGCGCGAGGGAATCGATCGCAATTGAATCAACTTTTAGTGGCGAGCCCTTAGCAACCTGTTACGGAGCGCCCCGTAAAAGCCCGGAGGAAACGTCGGCGCCGTCGTACAAATCGCCGCCACGGCAACCGCCGATTGTACGCAACCGCCCTGATTTCGCGTAAAAGACGCAAAGGCCCGCGCAAAGTCCGGGTCACAACAAGAAACCAAATCGGGAGCAGGATATGCCGAAATACAGGGTGGTGACGCCGAAGGGCGCGAGCTTCACGGTCGCGAGCAGCGATTATTCCTACGAGCGCGAAGCGCTCGATCCGATCGACGCCGAGATCGTCGAGGCGCCGGCCGACGAGGCCGGGTTCATTGCCGCCGCGAAGACAGCGGACGCCATCTACGCCAAGGGCATCCCGATCACCAGGACCATCATCGACGCGCTGGAGAGCTGCAAGGTCATTACGCTCGGCTCGGTCGGCGTCGACAGCGTCGACATCAAGGCCGCAACCGCGCGCGGCATTCCCGTCACCAACATCCCCGACACCTTCATCGAGGAGGTCGCCGACCATGCCATGATGCTGCTGCTCGCGGGCTTCCGCCGGCTGGTCGAGCAGGACCGGATGGTACGCAGCGGCCGCTGGGCCGAAGGCCGGCCGGCGCTGTCGAAGATTCCGCGGCTGATGGGCCAGACGCTCGGCTTAATCTCGTTCGGCCGCGTCGCGCGTGCAGTTGCGAAACGCGCAGCTCCGTTCGGCCTGCGGATGATGGCCTACGATCCCTTCATCCAGGAAACGCTGATGTCCGACCACGGCGTGATTCCGGCGACGCTGAACGAGGTGTTGTCGCAATCCGACTTCCTCTCGATGCACGCCCCCGCACGGCCCGAGGTGCATCACATGCTCACCGAGAAGCACTTCCGGCAGATGAAGAAGGGCTCGGTCTTCATCAACACCGGCCGCGGCGCCACCGTGGACGAGGAAAGCCTGATCAAGGCGCTTCAGGAGGGCTGGATCGCCCATGCCGCCCTCGACGTGCTGGAGAAAGAGCCGCCCTCGCACAACAATCCGCTGCTCGGCATGGAAAACGTCACCCTGACCGCCCATGTCGCCTCCGCCTCGGCACGGTTTGACGAGGCGCGCAAGCGCCGGGTGGGCTACGAATTGTCACTGGTGCTTCAGGGCATGTGGCCGGTAAGCTGCGTCAATCCGTCGGTGCTGCAAGACACCGCGCTCCGCCGCTGGCAGCCTGTCAGCATGGACCGCGGCCCGAACAGCTAGGCGGGCGGCCGCGAAGGCGCGCCGGCAACCGGAAAGACCCTTCACCGGCGACCAACGCCGGGAAGGGAAACATATAGGGAGGAACCGATGAGGAACGACATCACACGTCGTGATGCCTTGGCGCTGGGCCTGTCCGCTGCGGCAATCGCGGCAACCGGTGCTCCGGCAAATGCCCAATCCGCGATCAAGGCCGCGGACGTCCCCACACCGAAACTGCCGATCGAGAAAGGCGCATCCCTGCGCATGCTGCGACCGGTACGCTTCGTCCAGGCCGACGAAGATGTATTCCGCGCCAATGCGGCGAAATTCACCAAGGAGACCGGCGTCGAGGTCAAGGTCGATTTCGTCGGCTGGGAGGACATCAACCAGCAGACCGCGGTGACCTCGAATTCCGGCGCCGGTCCCGACATCATCATCGGCTTTTCTGACGCACCGCACATCTATGTCGACAAGCTGGTCGAGCTGACCGACGTCGCCGATTATCTCGGCAAGCGGTACGGCGGCTGGCTGCCGCTGGCGCAGCGCTACGGCAAGAAGAACAAGAGCCCCATTTGGATCGGGCTGCCGTTCGGAGCCACCGCGGGCCCCGTGATCTACCGCAAGTCGATCCTGCAATCGGTCGGCTTCGACAAGGTGCCGGAAGACCATGCCGGAATTCTCGACCTTTGCCAGAAGCTCCAGAAGGCCGGCAAGCCGGCGGGCTTCGCGCTCGGCAACGCCAAGGGAGACGGCAACGGGTTCGCAAGTTGGGCGCTATGGTCGCACAACGCGGCCCTGCTCGACGAAGAGGGCAACGTCGTCATCAACAGCAAGGAGACCATCGCCGCGCTGAACTGGGTCAAGCAGCTCTACCCGACGTTCATCGCCGGCACGACGTCCTGGAATGACGTCAGCAACAACCGCGCCTACGCCGCGCAGGAGATCGCGCTGACCGCCAACGGCGTCTCGCTGTATTTCTCGCTGAAGAACGATCCGGCGACCAAGGCGATCGCCGACGACAGCGAGCATCAGTTGCTGCCGAAGGGCTTGGCCAAGGTCTCTCCGATGGCGGGCCTGACGCTGAACGCCATGGTGTTCAAGCACAGCCAGTACCCCAACGCCGCAAAGGCCTTCCTGCAATACATGCTCGAAAAGGACCAGTACGAGCCGTGGCTCAACGCCAATTCCGGCTACTGGTCCCAGCCGCTGGCCGCCTATGCCGAGGCCTCGGTGTGGTCGCAGGATCCCAAGGTGCAGCTGTTCAAGAACACCATGAACAGCACCTATTACGACGGTTACGCGGGCCCGATCTCGACTGCGACCGGTGCCGTGAGCGCCGACTACGTGCTGATCCAGATGTTCGCATCCGTCGCGACCGGCGCTGCCACGCCGGAAGCCGCGGCCGCGGAAGCCGAGCAGCGCTGCAAGCGGTACTTCCGGCGGCAGAAGTAACGCTGCACAGAAGCACGTCATTGCGAGCGAAGCGAAGCAATCCAGCCTGTTCCCGCGGTCACAGCCTGGATTGCTTCGTCGCTTCGCTCCTCGCAATGACGGGCGTGGTGACTTCCAGAGACGGGACAACAAACCGATGTCCGTGACCACACTTCCCACTCTCGCCCTCGCACAGCGGCAGCCGTCCTGGCTGGTGCGCCTGTTCGACTACAAGCCGGTCCTGATCGTGATGTGCCTCGCACCCGCGATCGGGCTGCTCACGGTGTTTCTGACCTATCCGCTCGGCCTCGGCATCTGGCTCGCCTTCACCGACACCACGATCGGCAGGAAAGGCGTCTTCGTCGGCTTCGAGAATTTCCAGTATCTGCTGACCGATTCCCTGTGGTGGAACGCGGTGTTCTACAGCGTGGTCTACACAGGGATCGCGACCTTCGGGAAGTTCGCGCTGGGCTTCTGGCTCGCACTGCTGCTCAACAACCATTTTCCGTTCAAGAGCCTGTTGCGTGCGATCATCCTGATGCCCTGGATCGTGCCGACGGTGCTCTCGGCGCTGGCGTTCTGGTGGATCTACGATCCGCAGTTCTCGATCATCTCCTACCTTCTGGTCGACGTGCTGCACTGGCGCACCACCAATATCGACTTCCTCGGCTCGCCCTGGCCGGCGCGCTTCTCGCTGATCGCCGCCAATATCTGGCGCGGCATTCCCTTCGTCGCGATCTCGCTGCTGGCGGGCCTGCAGACCATTTCGCCCTCGCTTTACGAGGCCGCGATGCTCGATGGCGCCAGCGCCTGGCAGCGGTTCCGCTACATCACCTTCCCGATGATGATGCCGATCCTCGCCATCGTCATGACCTTCTCGATCATCTTCACCTTCACCGACTTCCAGCTCGTTTACGCCATCACCCGCGGCGGCCCCGGCAACTCGACCCATTTGCTGGCAACCCTGGCCTTCCAGCGCGGCATTGCCGGTGGCGAGCTCGGCGAGGGCGCGGCGATCGCGGTGTCGATGATCCCGTTCCTCGTGTTCGCGACGCTGTTCTCTTATTTCGGCCTGGCGCGCCGCAAATGGCAGCAGGGAGAGAGCAATGACTGATACCGCCGCCCAACCGGCCGCCGTCGCCACCACACCGCCGGACACCATGGCCTGGGATTCCGGGTTGCGGCGGCTGATGATGATCTATCTGCCGCTCGGCTGCTTCGTGCTGATCCTCCTGTTTCCGTTCTACTGGATGACGATCACGTCATTCAAGCCGAACGCAGAGCTGATGAACTACAAGGAGCACAATCCGTTCTGGATCTCCTCGCCGACGCTGGCGCACATCAAGCACCTCTTGTTCAACACCGCCTATCCGCGCTGGCTATGGACGACGATGCTGGTCGCGATCGGCTCGACCACGCTGTCGCTGATCGCGAGCACGCTTGCCGCCTATGCGATCGAACGCCTGCGCTTCCGCGGCAGCCCCTATGTCGGCCTCGGCATTTATCTCGCCTATCTCGTTCCGCCGTCGATCCTGTTCATTCCCCTCGCAACCGTGGTCGTGCAGTTCGGCCTGTTCGACAGCCCGCTCGCCCTGATCCTGGTCTATCCGACCTTCCTGGTGCCGTTCTGCACCTGGCTCCTGATCGGCTATTTCAAGTCGATTCCCTACGAGCTCGAGGAATGCGCTCTGGTGGACGGCGCCACACGGCTCCAGATCCTGCGCCGGATCACGCTGCCACTGGCGGTGCCCGGCCTGATCTCGGCCGGCATCTTCTCCTTCACGCTGTCCTGGAACGAGTTCATCTACGCGCTCGCCTTCATCCAGAGCGGCGCCAACAAGACGGTGCCGGTCGCGATCCTGACCGAGCTCGTCACCGGCGACGTCTACCAGTGGGGGGCGCTGATGGCGGGATCGCTGCTCGGCTCGCTGCCGGTTGCGATCTTCTACTCGCTGTTCGTCGACTACTACGTGTCGTCGCTGACGGGGGCGGTAAAGGAGTAACCCGCGGCTGCGCGCAAGCGCAGTCGATCGTGCTATCGTGATAGACTGCTTGCTGTATTGGCCCCACGCTCCATCGTGACAGCGGGGTCGATCATTGGCGCCTCGATTGTCGCTCGAGAAAGCGAGAATTGCATGCGTTCGCCAAAGCTCCCGTCGTTATCTCGACGCGGTTTCTGCCTGTGTTGCGTCGGCGCCGCTGCGTCCGCCGCTGCTTCGGGATGGCTCAGCCCCAGGCAAGCCTACGCAGAAGCGCGAGGCATCGTCAGCCTGATCAAGGACAGTGCTGCGGTATCGCCGATTGTCACGCACAAGCTCCGAAACAACATCACCGTGCTGGAAGGCTCCGGCGGCAACATCGCCGTGCTGACCGGACCAGATGGCAAAGTCCTGATCGATGCGGGCATCCGCGTCTCACGCCCCCAGCTTACCAAAGCGCTGGCTGATCTGGGCGCCGATCCCGTCACCCATCTCGTCAACACCCACTGGCATTTCGATCATGCCGATGGCAACGAATGGCTGCATGCAGCCGGCGCCAAAATCATTGCGCAGGAAAACACCCGCAAACACCTTGCCGAAGTGCAGCGGGTCGAGGACTGGGACTACAATTTCCTTCCGCTCGGCGCGGGCGGAATCCCCAGCGAAGTCTTTGCCGACAGCCGCGAGCTCAAGCTCAACGGAAGCTCGATCGGCCTGAAGTATTACGGGCCCGCGCACACCGACAGCGATATCTCCGTCACCTTCGCGGAAGCCAACATCGTTCACGTCGCCGACATGTTCTGGAACGGCATCTATCCGTTCATCGACTATTCGACCGGCGGCAGCATCGACGGGATGATCGCTGCATGCGACGCCAATCTCGCGGCGATGGACAAGGACACGATCGTCATCGCCGGGCATGGCAAACCCGTCGGCAACAAAGCCGAGTTCCAGGCTTTTCGCGACATGCTCGTCGGGATTCGCGACAACGTCGCCCGCCTCAAGAAGCAGGGACGAACGCGGGATGAAACCGTTGCGGCGAAGCCGACAGCGGCGTTCGACGCGATATGGGGGCAGTTCGTGATCGATCCCGGCTTCTTCACCCGGCTGGTCTATCAGGGCGTTTGAAAAACGCCTCGCGGCCATCGGCGAACTCATCGTTTTGAAAGGACATTGACATGAAAACCGCGGAGACCACACGCAAGCCATCGCTCCTCGATCGTCGCCGTCTCGTTCTTGGGTTGTCCGGAGCGGCTGTCGCATTTTCTTCGACGGCAGCATCCGCGAAGCCGGAGCGCGACGCACACACCGCCAGTGCCTATCCGGTCACCTATCATCGAACCGCGACCGTCGACGGGATCAAGATCTTCTACCGCGAGGCGGGCCCAAAGGACGCCCCGGTTGTGCTGTTGCTGCACGGCTTCCCGACCTCCTCCCACATGTTCCGCAACCTGATCCCGGCACTGGCCGACAGGTACCACGTGATCGCTCCCGACTATCCTGGATATGGCCAGAGCGAGATGCCACCGCGCGCGACATTCAAGTACACGTTCGATCGTTTCGGCGAGCTTGTCGGCGGCCTGCTCGACCAGCTCGGCGTCACCCGTTATGCGATGTATGTCATGGATTACGGAGCTCCCGTGGGCTGGCGCCTCGCGCTCAAGAATCCGGAGCGCATCAGCGGCCTGATCGTGCAGAACGGCAACGCCTATGATGAAGGGCTGAAGGAGTTCTGGAATCCGATCAAGCAATACTGGGCCGACGGATCCGATGCCAGCCGGCAGGCATTGATGAAGTTGGTCACGCTGGAAACGACGAAATTCCAGTACACCGACGGCATGTCCGACGTCAGCCGGATTTCACCCGACAATTGGGTGCAGGATCAGGCGCTGCTCGACCGTCCCGGCAACAGCGAAATCCAGATGGACCTGTTCTACGACTATCGGACCAATTTGCCGCTCTATCCCGCGGTACAGGCCTATTTCCGCAAGCACAAGCCGCCGACACTGATCGTCTGGGGCAAGAACGATTTCATCTTCCCGGCCGATGGCGCCCATCCCTACAAACGCGACCTGCCCCAAGTGGAATTTCACCTCATCAACACCGGCCATTTCGCGCTCGAGGACAAGTTCGACGAAATGGTCCCGCTGATCCGCGGCTTCCTCTCCCGCAAGATCGCCTGATCATTCCGGAAGAAAATAACCGTCGGCCGCGGCGTTTGGCCCGGCTTCACAAATCTGCAATGCGCAGTCCGCATAAGACGGTCTCCGTTAACAGGAGACGCACATGCGCCCGACTTTTCTTGGCACCGTCGCAACGATCATTCTTACCGCGAGCTCCGCGCTCGCGCAGAGCGAAGGTGAATTCCCCGCCAAGCTCGCCGGCCACGTGGTGATGCCGGCTGCCACGTTCATCGACGCGCCGGCAGACGCGCCCGCCGATCTCAAGACATCCGGCAAATACACCACCGGCAAGCGGGTCGACGCGCTCGGCACGGTGATGGGCAAGTCCTATGAGCGGGCGACCGGCGTGTCGCTGCCGTTCAAGGGCCAGCCGCTGCAGGGTCATTCCGGCATCAAGACCATGCCGGACGGCACCTTCTGGGTCATCACCGACAACGGCATGGGCGCGCGCGCCAATTCACCGGATTCGATGCTGTACCTCAACCGCTACAAGATGGATTGGGCCAGCGGCAAGATCGAGCGGATGGAAACCGTGTTCCTGCACGATCCCGACAGACGCGTGCCGTTTCGCATCGTGCATGAAGACACCGAGAGGCGCTATCTCACCGGCTCCGATTTCGACACCGAGGGTTTTCAGATTATCGGTGACACCTTCTGGATCGGCGACGAGTTCGGCCCCTACATCCTGAAAGCCGACAAGACCGGCAAGATTCTCGGGCTGTTCGAGACGGTCGCCGACGGCAAGCCGGTGCGCTCGCCGGATCATTGGGCGGTGGCGACCCCGGCCGCGCCGGGCGCAACCTACAGCAACGTCAACCTGCGTCGCTCCAAGGGTTATGAGGGCTTCGCCTCCTCGAAGGACGGCAAGTTTCTCTACGGCCTGCTCGAGGGCCCGCTGTGGGATGCCGAGAAGAAGGACTGGGAGAAAGTCGACGGCAAGGAAGCCTCGCGCATCCTCGAATTCGACGTCGCCGCGGAGAAGTTCACCGGCCGCTATTGGCAGTATGTGTTCGAGCAGAACGGCAATGCCATCGGCGACTTCAACATGATCGATCCGAGCGCCGGCCTGATCATCGAGCGCGACAACGGCGAAGGCACGCCCGACAAGGCCTGCCCGCAAGGCACCCGCGGCGAGAACTGCTTCCCTGACGTGGCCAAGTTCAAGCGCGTCTACAAGATCGAGCTCACGGAGGCCAATGTCGGCAAGCCCGTGCGCAAGATCGGCTATATCGACCTCCTGAAGATCAGGGATCCCGACAAGAAGGCGAAGAAGCCGCTCAATGACGGCGTCTACACCTTCCCGTTCTTCACCATCGAGAACGTCGATCGTGTCGATGAAACCCACATCATCGTCGGCAACGACAACAATCTGCCGTTCTCGTCCAGCCGCGATCCCAACAAGGCCGACGACGACGAGTTCATGCTGCTCGATGTCGCGGATTTTCTGAAGGCGAAATAAGCTGACGCTCTCTCCTCTCCCTCTCCCCGCGGTTGCGGGGAGAGGGTTGGGGTGAGGGGCTCTATCCACGAAGCAGGCAATAGTGCGACGCGCGGAGAGTCCCCCCTCACCCGGCGCTTCGCGCCGACCTCTCCCCGCGAGCCGGGCGAGGTGAAGAGACCGAGCTACCTCACCGTAAACTCCACCGGAATCGTAAAGCTCATCACGCCGTTCTTGATCTCGTCCGGGATCGGCGGAAATGGCGAGGCCTGGCGGGCCATCGACATGGCCTGGGCGTCGAACGCGGCAACACCGGACGAGCCACTGAGCCGGCTCGACGTGACCTGTCCGCTGCGGCTGACGGTGAAGCTGAGCCTGGCAACGCCGCGCTGACCGCCGCCGCCGGACGGATATTGGTGGAAGCGCATCAGATGCGCGCGAACCCGCTGATTATAGGATGCGATCACGGCGGCCACCGCGCCGGCGCTCATCGCGGATGCCATCGGCACCTCACGCTCGGCGCGCGGCGGAGCGCTGGTGCGCGGTGCGGGCATCGCCTCCGACGGCTTCCTGGCCTCGCGACGAACCAGCTTCGGCTTCGCCGGCGCAGGCTTTTCGACCGGCGCGATCTGCGCCGGCTCGGGCTTGGCCGGTGTCGGCTCCAGCTTCTGCTCCGGCGGCGCGACGACGTCCGGCTTCTCCTGCGGAGGCGTCGGCGCGATGGTCTCCTCGACGGCCTGCTGCTGCACCGGCTCCGGCGGCGAGGCGTCGGCCTCCTGCATCACCGGTCCCGGCGCGACGTCGTCCTGCACCGAATGCGGTGCCGACGTCACCGGCGCCATATCGATCATGATCGCCGGCAGGCTGACGCCCCGCTCGGGCTGCGATTTGAGCCAACTCGTCGCAAGAAGCGCGGCCGCGACGTGCAACGCCACGATCACCGCGGCCGCTACGCTCCATTGTGCCCCCTCCCGCTCGCCGAGCGGCTCGTGCAGGGCAAAGGCGTTCGCGACCATCAGCTGCGTCCGTCGAGGCCGACCAGCGCAACTTTCAGATAGCCGGCGTTGCGCAAGCTGTTCATCACCTCCATCAGGTCGCCATAGGAGACGGCCTTGTCGGCGCGCAGATAGATGCGCTCGTCCTTGCGGCCCTTGGTGGCGGAATCGAGCGAGGTGCCGAGCGCATCGCGGGCGACGACGTCCTCGCCGACCGCGATCGAGAGATCCGGCTTCACGGTGAGGAAGACCGGCTTGTCCGGCCGCGGCGCCGGCTCGGCCGCGGTCGCCGGCAGCTCGACCCCGATGTCGACGGTGGCAAGTGGGGCAGCCACCATGAAGATGATCAGCAGCACCAGCATCACGTCGATGAACGGCGTGACGTTGATCTCATGGGTGACGTCGAGATCATCCGGATCGCCGCGCTTGAGCGGCGATCCCGACCGTGCGCCGAGCTTCGCGGCCATGGCCTACTCCGCCGCCCGCGCCATGCGGAACTCCCTGTGGTCGCGCTGCCGGCTCACCAGCAACATGAGCTGCGCCGAGGCATCGCCCAACAGCGCCCGGTAATTGGCGATCCCGCGGACGAGGTGATTGTAGATCACGACCGCCGGAATCGCGGCGACGAGGCCGAGCGCGGTCGCGAGCAGCGCTTCCGCGATACCGGGCGCGACCACTGCGAGGCTCGTGGTGTGGCTCTCGGAGATACCGATGAAGGAATTCATGATGCCCCAGACCGTGCCGAACAGACCGACGAATGGCGCCGTGGCGCCGATGGTCGCAAGCACGCCGGTGCCGCGCGCGATCTGCCGCGACATCGCGGCTTCGACCCGCTCCAGCCGCAACGCCACGCGTTCCTGAAGGCCGTCGTCGAGGATACCGCCGGAGAGCTCTGCTTCCTTCACGCAGGACTGGATGAGCTGGGCGACGGCGTCGTGTGCGTCGCCGGTCTGTTCTGCCGCCTCGATCAGCTTGATGTTGCCTTCGAGCGCGCGCGTCCGCTGCAAGGCGAGCGCGCCTTTGCGGCGTAGTTCGATGGACTTGGCGAGCCACATAGTCCACGTCACCAGCGAGGCGACGGCGAGCCCCACCATCACCGTCTTCACGATGATATCGGCGCCGAGGAACATGCCCCAGGGCGACAAATTGCGCGGCAACAGCGCTTCGTCGATCGCGAAAGCTGGAGTCGGTGCGAGCGCCGCCAGCAGGATGGATCCAATCATGTGCCGAAGGCTGGAAATGCTTCGCATGCCTGATCTCCCGACAGACAGAGAAAGCTACGCGGCCGGCGCGGCCGTGCGATCCGCAAGCTGCCGGAACCGCACAAGCTGGTCCGCACGCAGCGCCCGAGTCTCGTCGCGCCCGACGAAGACCTTGAACATGATGCCGCCGTCCGCATTGACAAAGGCGACGAAGGCGGAAGTCTTGCCCATGAACGGACGCTCGACGAAAACAACGGCCGCACAGCGCTCGTGGCGGAGATGGCCGTGCAAGCCCTTCGGCTGCATCAGGTTGAAATAGCCGCGGCCGATCTCGCCCGCGGGAATCGCGCCGGTGAACTCGAAGATCGCGTCATCCGTGTGCACGATCAGCGTCACCTCGCCCCACGCGGCAATGTCCTGCATGGCGGCGACGAAATGCCCGCCGCCCCCCACCCGAACCATCGACGACGGCAGCGCCTCGATCACCGCACGCGACGTGACCTTGCGCTCGCGCGCGACGTCCTCGATCACCGCGCCGGGGTTGTCGGCCATATACGCCTTGAGATCGGCGAGATCGGTGCTCAGCATGTCCAGCTCCTTTCGTGTTTCGCGCTGCCTCAGGCAGCCGCGGCCTTGCGCTCGCTCTGGATCACCTCGAAACCTTCGAACTTGGGATGGCCGAGATAGAGGCTCTCGCCGGTCGGATTGTCGGCGCGGGCATGGGCACGACGAAACTGATCCGAGCGCGTCCAGGCCTCGAACGTCGCCTTGTCGACCCAGGTGGTGTGCGAGGAATAGAGCGTGTGATCCTCGGCCTCGGGGCCTTTCAAGAGATGAAACTCGACGAAGCCCGGCATGCTGCCGAGATAGGATTCCCGGGTAGCCCAGACGGTTTCGAACGCGGTCTCCGCGCCCTTCTTCACTTGAAAACGGTTCATGGCGATGAACATTCGACTCTTCTCCTGTCAGTCATGCAGATCGGCGAACGCCGATCGGGTCTTCAGAACGCGCCGAAACCACGCCGGGGACATCGGCGTGGCTTTGGAGGCCGATGCGGCCCCCATCGGGATCGCCGGCAGTCTGTTTAGGTGCCGCCAAAGTGGTACTTGAGGCCTCCCTTGATCACGAGCCCCGCGCCGGCGCTCGCCCATTTCACGTCGTTCTGCGTATCGCCGGTACTGCCGACCGGAATGGCGTAAGGCCGGTAGTACCGGTTGAAGAGATTCTCGACCGAGAAATTGAGCGTGAGGTCCGACGTCGGCTGATATTGGGCATAGAGATTCACGAGATCGTACGAGGTCGCCGGAGTGTAGCTCAGTGGGATGTCGTAATTGGCGATGGCCGATGTCCACATCACCGAGAGGATCAGGGTACGGTCGAGCAGGCGCACGCCGGCCGTCGTGGTGATCTTCTGCGGTGGAACGCTGTACAGGCCAAACCCCGTCTGCAGGTTCTTGCCATTTTGATAAGTGCCGGAGAGACCGAGGAACCAGAGGTTTGCGTCGTACATCGCCTCGGCTTCCAGGCCCTGAATGCGTGCCGACGCCACATTCTGATATTGCAGGAACGGCAGCACGGTGATGCTCGGTGCCGGCGGCGGACCGGTGGGAACGACCAGGGGATTTCCGTAGGCGACCTGATCGATGAAGTCCGTTATGTCGTTGCGGAATACGTTGATCTTGCCGCGCAGCGTATCACCCGGAGTGAACAGGTCATTCTTCTTGATGTTGAAGCCGATCTCCTTGTTCTTGCCGACCTCGGGCCGCAGGTTCGGATTGGGCACGAAGCAGAAAGTCGAATCCGCGCCCGGTCCCGGTGTGCCTGACGGACAGCGGAAGAAGGAGTCGTTGATCGTGGCACCCGAATGCGGCCCGCTGACCAGCGTCTCCGTGATCGATGGAGCGCGATAGCCTTCGGCATAGCTGACATACGGCGTCACGACCGCGGTGGGAACAAGCGCAACCGTGATCTTCGGCGACAGCCGATCGCCGCCGGACGACGAGGAAGCCGAGGAAAGCTGATAGTTATCGTACCGGAGCGCGCCGATCACCTCGAGCATCGAGGTATAGTTCGCCTTCCACTGCACGAAACCGCCAGACACCGTGCGTTGACCGCCGGGCGTCGTGACCTCCGACGTGCCGGTCGTGTCGCGCGACGATACCTTGTCCTGGAACGCGTCCAGTCCGTAGGTCAACGCGTGACGCCAGCTTCCGGTCTCGAAGCGCGACGTGTTGTGCACGTCGACGCCAATCGTGTCGAGCAGATATCCGCGATTACTGCCGATACAGCCCGACACGGCATTTCCAGGCACGCCGCCGCAATAGACCGACGGCGTTACGCTCGTATGCGCGCTCTTGACCTGATCGTTCTCGGTGCGATTCCAGTACACCTTCGCGTCCCAATCGACCCATGGATTGTCCGGCTGTGAATATTTCCAGCCGAGCGTCGTGGTGTAGTTCTTGACATTGGATGCGTAGATCGACGTGCCGCCGAGATTGTTGGTGCCGTTCGCATTGGTCGAGTTGGGATCACCGACGCGCCGTGGCGGCTGGCCCACGCGGTAGATGTCTTCCTGGAAGATCGTGCCGAGCTTGACCTCGTGCCCGTCCGCAGGCCGCACCGTCAGCTTGGCGATGCCGCTCGTGAGGCGGTTGCCCGTATTGGCAACCTCGAAGCCCGTGCCGTCCTTGTAGTTCTCCTGCGTGGAGTAGGTGCCGCCGGCGAACACGTCGACATCCGGATTGACGCGGACGCCGCCGAAGGCTGAGCCGAGCGCACGCCCGTAATTGCTGCCAAGGATGGTCTTGACGTCCACGCCCCATCGCTCTCCCGCGCGCACGACATCCTCGATGTCCTTGGTACGGAACGACGCCACACCTCCGATCGCACCGGAGCCGTAGATGTTGGCGGTGGGGCCACGGACGATGTCGATGCCGCCGATCAGCTCGGGATTGAGGAAGAACGAGCCGTTTGCGAAATGACCGGTCCGCTGATAGTTCTGCCGCGCGCCGTCGACGACGACAGCGACACGGCCGAAATCCTGCAAGCCGCGGATGTTGATCGAGGTCGACGGCTCGTCGCCGCGATTCTGAACCCACACGCCCGGCACGTTGTAGATGAGATCGCCGACGGTACTGGCCTGCCGCGCCTCGATCTGCGCCGACGTCACGACGCTGACCGGCGCAAGCGCATCGACGGCACGCTCCTCGGTCTTTGAGGCCGCGGCCGTGATGGTGTCGAGCGCTTGAACGGGCGCGACGCCGCCGGCCTGGGCGCGGGCGTTCATGGCATCGGGCGCCGCCTGCTGCGCGACCCGCGGCTTGGGCTGCTTGCGCTTGGCCTGCTTCGGCCGCTCCGGCGACACACTCTCGGCTTGCGGCTGAGCAGTCTGCGCGAGGCCGCTCTCCGTCACCAATGCCGCAATTGAAACCACCGACGCGCCCAAAATAAGGGCGCGCGAATACCTAGCCCCGTCAGCCATATCAGCCCCAGCCTGCACTTCACTTTTTGGAGTCTTTTGGCTGGCGTGCGTTCGCAAAGCGAACGACTGGCTGGCTGATGTTCTCGAGACGCGGACAAGCTGTCCGCTGCCTTAATTGGTTACGTGGCAACACTTCGACGGTCAATGACATCAGGTTGCAGTTTATATCGATTGTAAATCGTCGCCGTTGGAATGCGCTTCGCGCCGCTTATACAAGCAAGACGCATCTGAAATTTCGAAAGCGCATCACACCTACCATGTCAGCAACGTCCGGAGACAGCGACGGCGATGCGGCAGGGCCGACACAAAGCCCTTCTGCAACAACGAGAACCCTCATTATGCGAGGGAGCCGGATCGACAGCCGCGAGCTGTTTGCGGCCGAGCGCGAGATCATCATCGCGCATGGCGAGGACAATTATCGCCTGCGTTTGACCTCGCAGAACAAGCTGATCCTGACGAAGTAACCTGCAATGGCATTTTGTCGCACCCTCAAGAAGCTCCTGCTCTCCGGCACGATCGCGTTCGCGTCCAGCGCGTACGCCGCCGGTATCACCGTGCATGACGCGCGCAACCGCGATGTCGCTGTCGCCGACTTTGCACGGACCGTCTCGATCGGCGGCGCCATCACCGAGATTCTCTATGCGCTCGGGCTCGAGAGCCGGCTGGTCGGTGTCGACACCACGAGTCTTTATCCGGCAGCGGCGCTGCGCGACAAACCTAATGTCGGCTACATGCGCCAGATTTCAGCCGAGGGCGTGCTCGGCCTCAACCCCACTCTGATCCTGGCGATCCAGGGGTCGGGCCCGCGCGAGACCATGGACCTGCTGGAGACGGCGAAGGTGCCGCTGGTGCTGGTGCCGGAGACTTTCACTGAGGACGGCCTGATCGAGAAAATAAGACTGGTCGGCCATGCCATGGGCGTCGACGCGCGCGCCGAATGTCTGAGCGCGGCGGTCAGCGCCGATCTCGCGCAGCTGCGCGCACTGCGCGCCAAGGTGACGAAGCCGGTCCGCGTGATGTTCGTGATGTCGCTCCAGAACGGACGCGCCATGGTCGCCGGCCACAAGACCGCCGCCGACGAGATCATCCAGCTCGCGGGCGCCGCCAATGCCGTGGACGACTACGACGGCTACAAGATCATCGGCGACGAGGCGATCGTAGCGGCGAAGCCCGATGTCGTGCTCTCGATCGAGCGCGGCAAGGACTCACTCCAGGCCGACGCGATCTATGCCCATCCCGGCTTTGCGTTGACGCCGGTCGCAGCCAACAAGAGTTTCATCACGATGAACGGGCTCTACCTGCTCGGCTTCGGGCCGCGCACCGCGGCGGCGGCGCGCGATCTCTCCGTCAAGCTCTATCCGGCATTGTCCGACCGGGGTGGTACGTTCGCCTCGGCCTTGTCGGCGGCGAACTGCCGGCAATGAGTGTTGCGGTCGGGACTGGAGCGCGTAGCGCTGCGCAACGCGCCGGCAGGGGACGCAGGTTCGGGTCGGTTGCGCTTCCCCTTCTCCTCGCGGCGCTCGCCGTCATGGCGACCGTTGCGCTAACCGTCGGCGCGGCCGGCATTCCCCTCTCGCGGCTGCCTGCCGCGCTCGGCTTTGCCGGCAACGCAGCCGCCGATGCCATGACTGCCCGTGACCAGCTCGTACTGTGGTCGATCCGCATCCCCCGGATCGCGGCGACCGCGATAGTCGGCGGCCTGCTCGCCGCGGCCGGCGCAATCATGCAGGGCCTGTTCCGCAATCCGCTCGCCGATCCTGCGCTGGTCGGCGTCTCCAGCGGCGGCGCGCTCGCGGCCGCAAGTGCCATTGTCTTCACCGATTCACGCCTGGGCGAGACGCTGCATTTCCTGCAGACCGAGCTGTTGCCGCTTGCGGCTTTTGCGGGATCGCTGGTCACGACCGCGACCCTCTACGGCATCTCCAGCCGCTCGGGGCGGACCTCGATCGCAATCTTCCTGCTCGCCGGCGTTGCCATCACCGCGATCACCAATGCCGGCATCGGCCTGCTGGTGTTCGTCGCCGACGACCGCCAGCTCCGCGACATCACGTTCTGGCTGCTGGGCTCGATGAGCGGCGCGACCTGGACCAAGGCCGCCGTGCTCGCGCCCATCCTGGTCGTCGGGCTCTTGGCCTGCACCTACATCGCGCGCGGTCTCGATCTCCTGGTGCTCGGCGAGGCCGACGCCTTTCATGGCGGCGTCGACGTCGAGCGGCTGAAGCGGATCTCGATCGTCATGGTCTCCGCCATGACCGGCGTCGCGGTGTCGATCAGCGGCGTCATCGGCTTTGTCGGCATTGTCGTGCCGCATTTGTTGCGCCTCGTCATCGGCCCGACGCACAGCCTGCTGCTTCCGGCCTCGGTGCTGCTCGGTGCGATCCTGATGGTCGGCGCCGACACGCTGGCGCGCACCATCGTGGCGCCGGCGGAAATGCCGATCGGCATCTTGACCGCCGCGGTCGGCGCCCCCCTCTTCCTAGGGATTCTGCTGCGGCAGCGCGGGCTGGCCTCGCTATGAGCGCCGTGATCGAAGCCCGTGCTTTAACCAAGCGCGCCGGACGCGCGACGCTACTCGATGGCGTCGACCTGAGCGTGGGGGCCGGCGAGATGGTCGCCATCATCGGTCCGAACGGCGCCGGCAAGTCGACGCTGCTGCGGCTGCTCTCGGGCGACCTCCGCCCGAGCGAAGGCGAGGTGCGGCTGCAGCAGCGCGATCTCCGCAGCTATACGCCACGCGAACTCGCCGCGCGCCGCACGATGTTGTCCCAGCACATCAACGTCACCTTCCCCTTCACGGTCGGGGAGATCGTGCTGATGGGCGCGGGCGACCGCAGCTTGCGCGATCCCGGTCCGCTTGTCGATGCCGCACTGGACGAGGTTGGCCTGACGAAATTTCGCGAACGACAATTGCCGACGCTGTCAGGCGGCGAGCAGCAGCGCGCCCATTTCGCCCGCGTGCTGGTGCAGCTCGCCTGCGGCGAGGCCGAGCACGGACCGGGCCTTCTGCTGCTGGACGAGCCGACCTCGAGCCTCGACCTGCGTCACCAGATCGACCTCGTCGAAGCCGCGCGCCGCCGCGCGGCGGATGGCACCGCCGTCATCGCGATCCTGCACGATCTCAATCTTGCGATCCGATTTGCCGACCGGTTGGTCGTGCTGAACCGCGGCCGGCTCGCCTCCGACGTCCCGCGCGCCGATGTCGTCACACGCGAGACCATCCGCGACATCTTCGAGATCGACGCCGTCGTCCATCAGGCTGACGACGGCGTACCTTACGTGTTGCCGCAATCGATGCGCGCGGTGCCGCCTGTGGCGGGAATTTAGCCCGCCGGCACGATCACCATACTCTTGTCCTTCGGCCAACGGATGCGCCAGGCGAAGTTGATGTCCTTGACCTCACCGGGCTTGGCGTCGAACGACCATTCCAGGACGCCGCGCCGGTCACGAATGTTGCTTGCGGTCGGCGGCGTGGTCGCAGGCAGCATCTCGACGAGGATGTCCTCGCTCTCGCTGATCGGCAACTGGTCCTCGATCGCGACCTTGATCGGGAAGTCGTGACCATTGCGGATCGTCGTCTTGAACGATCGCTCGTCGGTCTTCGACGTCGTGACCAGGAGACCGGCCGACCCTTCGTTGCGCTTGAGCACCGCGCGCTCGATCCTGACCTTGTCGTCTGCGCCGAAGCCGAGCCGCACAATATCGTCCTTGGCCGAAGGCGAGAGCTTGCCGCGGCCGACGAAGGTTCCATCGCGATAAATTGCGACCTTGCCCGGCAACAGGCTCGTGTCGTCGGCCTGCTTGAAGCTGGCTTCGAGGAAGGCGGTGGGATCCATCACCGGTGCCGCGCGCACCGTGAGATCGGCGGGCACGGTCACCGAGGCGATGCGCAGGCTCTTGGCGCCCTCGGCGGCGCCGAGGCTGACGCGGCCGGGAATTTTGTAGGTAGCCTGGAAGTCCCCGATCTCGGCGACCGCCTGCTGTTCTTCGGCGCGCTCGCGAATGTCGTCGGCCGCCTTGGCCGCGGACGTTTCCATCTTTCGCTGCTGCATTGGCGCCGCCGCAGGCATTGACGAATCCGAAAGCGAACCCAGCGCCCGCGGCCTCGGTACCTGCGGATATTGTGCGACCAGCGAATTCAGCTCCGGCGCGCTGCCGCCGCGGCCGATGCGGACCGTGGAGACGCCGAGCGTGACGTTGGACCAGTCCTCGCCGGTTGATTGCGTGACCTCGGCGCGGCGGACCAATTCGAGCTGCGGCTTGCGGTCCTTGGCGCCGGTGTCGAGCCGGGCGTCATAGAGCGGCAGCCATCGGGCGTTGCGGACATTGTAGGTGACCCTCAACGTCGCCTTGGTTGCTGCCGGCGCGGCGATGTCCATGCGGACTTCGAGCTTGCTCGGCGGCTTGGCCTTCCTCTCGACTTCGAGCTGGGCGATCTGCCGATCAATCTCGCGCATCTTGCGCGTGGCGTCGCGGACGGCGGTATCGGCGCTCGCAATTTCCTCACCGACGGTGGCAAAGGCCGTGCGCCATTCGGCAATCGGCCGCGCCTCGCCCTTGTCGCCAATGCCCGCGGGCGACGCTTCCGCAAAATGCTCCGCGAATTTGCGCCGCGCATTGGCCGAGTCGATCGCGCCTTGCAGGTCGGCGCGCTGGTCGTTCAGCGCCTCGATGCGCTTGTCCAGCTCCGGCAAATTGACCGGCGCCGCACGCGGTGTTCGCGCATCGATCGTGCCGATGGTGAGCTTCGCTCCCCCCTCGCCCTCCACCCGGATCGAGGAGGTGTCGAGACCAAGCGGGAAGTCCTTGGCAATGAGCGTCGAGTCACCAGACGGCAGGTCCACCGCGATGACGCGGGTGACGGTCGCGCCATCGGGGTAAACGGTGACGGTATCGATGGCCGATGTGGCGTCCAATTCTGCGGCCCATGACGGCGACGCGAATGCCGTGGTCAACAGAACCAGGCTCGTCGTTGCCAAACATTTTGCGGTGATGCGCATCAAGTCCCTCCTCCAACTCATCGCCGCCGCCAGCCGGACGCGCGATCCAATGCCTCGCCAACATGGTTGGACGCGGCAGGGAAGGAATTGGTTCGATTGGGGTTTCCGTGGGGCGTCGCCGCGGCGGCAGCAAGGCCCGCAATATGTCGTCGGCCCGCGACGAAGCCCTTAATCCTGAGCGGACGAACCCTGCCCGAAGATGCGGCGAAGCAGGTCTGTCACGTTCTTGGCACCGGCCTTCCTCAGAATGCCGGCGCGATAGCCCTCGACCGTCCGTGCGCTCAGATGCATGCGCCGGGCGATCTCCTTGTTGGTCAGGCCGGCGGCGAGATGCTCGAGCACGTCGCCTTCACGCGCGCTCAGGGGTTCGCAGCCCGGCAACCAGCGCTGCCGGTTGGAGCCGGGCTGCGCGAACTCGTCGATGGCGGCACCGATCCGGTCGACGATGTCGCGGGTGCGGAACGGCTTCTCGATGAAGTCGGCCGCACCGCTCCTGATGGCGTCGACCGCCATGGCGATGCTGCCGTTTGCCGCGGTCACCAGCACCGGCGCCATGCAGTTTTCCTCGCGCAGGCGCTTGAGCACGTCGAGACCGGAGCGATCGGGCGGCATCTCCAGCAGCACGCAGGCCGGCATCCGCGCCTTGGCTTCCGAGAGCAGAGATGCGCCGTCGGCGAAGCAGATCACGTTGTATGCGCTCTGTTGAAGCGCGGTGGAAAGTTGTTCGCGGGAGGCGGCATCGGTGTCGATGACGAATACCTCACCCTTGGAAAGCATGTTCCCCGGCATAATTCCGATCCAGCAATGTCTTTGGTCAAATGGTCCGAGACGGCAGCGGGGCCTCATCGCGCCGCGCCGTCATATGCACGGCATTCGCGCCCGTGCTTCGGTTTCACTTATGTATGTTCCACCTGGTTCCCGGATTTGACGGATCGGGACATAAACTTTACATTTCGGGACATCTGCGGGAATGGCTGGCAGGAACGGGTCGCATGACCGACCTCATTCGTAGCGCAGGCTTGAGCTATTACCCGGAGGTCGCCCGGTCGGTCGGGCTCGACCCCAAACAAATGATGCGCAAGGTCAGGCTGCCGCTAGCCTGCCTCGACAAGCCCGACACGCCCATTGCCGTCACCGGCCTGCGACGTCTGCTCGAATTGTCGGCAGAGGCGTCCGGAGCCGAAGATTTCGGCTTGCGCCTTGCCGAGCGCGGCGGGCTGACCAATTTCGGAGCGGTCGGCTTGATCGTGCGTGAACAGGCGACGGTTGGTGAAGCCATCGAAGCCTTCTCGCGCTTCATCCCGATCCATCACGACGGCATGAAGCTGGACGTCACCCGCGACAAGCAAACCGTAACCGTCACGCTGCATCTGCGCGGCCGGCAGCCGACCGCGCCACGCCAATCGATCGACATGGCGCTCGGCAGCGTCCACCGCATCATCCAGTCGCTGTTCGGCAGCGATTGGCGGCCGCAGGAAGTGCACCTGCATTATCCACCGCCGCACGACCGCAAGCGCTACCGCGAGTTCTACGGCTGTCGTGTGACCTTCAACGCGGAGGACGATTCGATCCTGTTGTCGGCACACGACATGGAGCGCCGGATCCCGAGCGCGCATCCGCTGATCGCGATCTATCTACGGAAGCGGATCGAGGCGATCGAGACGCGGCCGGCAAGCTGGGAGGAGAAGGTCGACGAGGTCGTGCGTCTCCTGCTCGCCGGCGGCGACTGCACGGTCGAGCGCGTCGCCGAGCACCTCGGCTGCACCCGCCGCACCATCCACCGCCACCTCGCCGAAGCCGGCACCAGCTTCTCGGCCATTCTCGACGCCCAGCGCGCCGATCTCGTGGTCCAGCTGATCCACGACCCCGGCCGGCCGCTGGCCGACATCGCCGTGCAGCTCGGCTTCTCCGCACAGAGCGCCATGGCCCGCTGGTTCCGCGGCCGCTTCGGCTGCACCATCACCGCATGGCGCAAAGGCGTCCGGCCACCGGAATCATCGAGCGTGGCGACCGCGGCTTGAATTCAGCGTGCCGGGACGGGCACGCCCATGATGGCGAGTGCGCGGCGACGGCTGCCGGCGAGCAGCGGGCCGAACGCGATGGCAAAGCCGAGGAACGCAACGATCCAGCCGCAGGCGGCAAGGTGCAGCAATGCATCGCTGTGCGCAGGCCAAGCCACCGCCGCGACCCGCGCCAGCGCCGCGACGATGATCGCGGCATAGATGGCTTGTGTCGCCGGCGAAGCCGTCAGCGCCTGTCCGGTATGGCCGAGACTCGCACGGGTCATCACCGCGAGCGTCATGGTCCCGGCCGCGCCCGCCATCCAGGCGTGGATGCCCGCACTCGGCGGCAACGCGCCGAAGACGGCAAAAGCATGCAGGAGGAAGCCAAGCGGCACGAAGACATAGCCGACATGGAGGATCAGGAGCAGCCGCTCGCGGAAGGTGCGGTCACCGGCCCAGCGCGCAAGCCGCACCAGATGGAGCCCGCCGACCAAGGCCATCGCCGCCCCGGTGACCGTACTCAACGGCGCGACAATCCATGAGACGAGCGCCAGCGCGCTGCAGCCGATCACCACACCGTCAAAGCGCCCGAACGGCACCGGGAGACGGCCAGGGTTGAATTTGACCAGCCAGTTGCGGGTGAAGCTCGGGATGATGCGGCCGCCGATCAGCGAGATCATCAAAACGACCACGCCGATGCCGACGCGGATGCCGAGATCGGCCGCACCCGCATAATGCGCTTCGAGATGCAAGGCGACATTGCCGGCGAGCAGCACCAGTACCAGCACCACCACGGGAAGATTGCGCCAGTTGCCGCCGGCGATGATTTCACGGGTTGCTGCAGCGACGACCAGCGTCAGGAAGGCTGCATCGACGGCAAGCGCAAACGCCCAGCCGATATCGGCGGACACCGTCACCGCGACCCGGCCGGCGAGCCAGACCGCCAGCAGCGCGCCCAAGGACGTCCCCTGGATCGGCAGCCGCCCGGTCCAGTTCGGAATCGCCGTGAACAGGAATCCCGTGATCACCGCCGGCAGGAACCCGTAGAGCATCTCATGGACGTGCCAGTCGCGCGGTGCGAAAGCGGAGCTCACCGACAATTCGCCGTAGAACATCGGCAGCCAGGCCAGGATCGAAAGCCCTGCCTGGATGGCGGCGAGCAGGAAAAAGGGCCGAAAGCTGTTCGCAAACAGCGGCCAGCCCTCAAAGTTACGGGATCGGGCGCCAGCCATGGGTCAACTCCAGTCGATTCAAATCGTCGCCTGGAAAAATACTGCCGTCCGGCCGGCTCGTTTTTGAGCTATCGCAAACACCCTGACGATTGCAGGTGTCATCACACTTTCAGCGCCAAGGAGGCAGGATGGCCAAGGTCGACACATCGCTGGTTGCGCATTTGCCGCTGTTTGGGGGTGTCAAACCGGAGGACCTCGATGAGATCCTGCGCGAAGCCCGCTCGGCGCGCTATCCCAAGAACAGCGCCATTTTCGAGCAGGGCGCGGACGCGCAATCCTTCTTCCTGCTGCTGCACGGCCATGTTCGCGCGGCCAAGACCACACCGACCGGCGAGCAGATCGTGGTCCGCTATGTCGCGCCGGGCGAAACGTTCGGTCTCGCGATGGCGATCGGGGCCGCGCGCTATCCGGCCACGGCGATCGCGGTCGACGACAGCGTCGCCCTGATCTGGCCGACCTCGGCCTGGCCGCGACTGGTCGAGCGATTTCCCTCGCTCGCCGCCAACACGCTCCAGACTGTCGGCACGCGGCTCCAGGAGAGCCACACCCGAATCCTGGAAATGTCGACCCAGCAGGTCGAGCAGCGCGTCGCGCATGCGCTGCTGCGCCTCGCCAAACAATCCGGCAAGAAGCTCGACCGCGGCATCGAGATCGACTTCCCGATCAGCCGCCAGGACATCGCGCAGATGACCGGCACCACGCTGCACACCGTGAGCCGGATCCTGAGCGGCTGGGAACAGCAGGGGCTGGTCGAAAGCGGCCGTCAGCGCATTATCCTGCGCGATCCGCATGGGATCGTCGTGCTGGCGGAGCGAAGCCCGGACAGCGGCGCGGCTTAAGGCCAGGGGTGAGGGTCGCGTCCGCTTACGGCGAAAGCGCCCCTCACCCGGGAATCCGCGCGCGGCCCGCGCGAAGTCCAGACCGGTTCACGCCGGCACGCGGTCGCACAGCGCGGCGAGGAATTTGTCGCGATCGATGCCATGCTCGCGGCAGGCGTCATCGACCGTGTGAAAGGTTGCGATCGGACAGCCCACGCAGGCCATCCTGAAGGCGAGAAACACGCGGATCGTGTGCGGCGCCGTGCGCATGATGTCATCGACCAGATCGTCGGATCCAAAAGGCATGGACACCACCTCCGTTCCGAAACCACGATAGCGGAGTGGGCGGCGGTTTCTTTGTTGGAGCGCAAGCTGGTTGTCATTCCCGGGCGCGCGAAGCGCGAGCCCGGAATCCATCGGGCAGCAGACCAAGAGGTGAAATGGATTCCGGGCTCGCGCCAAGTGGCGCGCCCCGGAATGACGGGACTACACCGCCCGGCTATGCAACTGCTTCGCGGGATCGAGATGCGCGTCGAATGCGGCCGCGACGCTGCGCACGAGAAAGCGCGAGTCCTTGGCGACTGCGATGCGGTCGCCATCCAGTCTCACGACGCCGTCCGAAATCAGCGGCTTCAGACGCGATGCCGACTTCAGCATTGCCCCGGCCTCTGCGCCATGACGCGCGCAGATGTCGCCGAGATCGGCGCTGAACTCGCACATGATGCGTTCGATGATGTCGGCGCGCAGCCGGTCGTCGTCGGTGAGCCCATAGCCTTTCGCGGTGGCCAAATGACCCGCGGCAATGCTCTGCGCATAGGCGCCGATCTGCACCTCGTTCTGGACATAGCCCTGCGGCAAATGTCCGATCGCGCTCGCGCCGAAGCCGAGCAGAACTTCGCCCTTGTCGGTGGTGTAGCCCTGAAAATTGCGCCGCAGCGTGCGTTGCTCGAAGGCCACGGCCATGGCATCGTTGGGCCGCGCGAAATGATCAAGCCCGATCTGCACGTAACCGGCCTCCTTCAACGCATTGGCGATCGCGCAGGCCTGGTCGTGGCGCGCAAGGCCGTCGGGCAGCACCGCCTCGTTGATCATGCGCTGGTGCTTCTTGAAAGCAGGCACATGCGCGTAGCCGAACACCGAGAAGCGGTCGGGCCCAAGCTCGAGCGAACGTCGCACCGTAGCCAGGCATGAGGCAACGGTCTGGTGCGGCAGTCCGTAGATCAGATCGAAATTGATCCCGTTGATGCCGGCACGCTGGAGCATGTCGACCACGGAAGCCGTCTGCTCAAAACTCTGCACCCGGTTGATCGCGCGCTGCACGACAGGGTCGAAGCTCTGCACGCCCAGGCTCGTGCGATTGACGCCGGAGAGCCGCATGGCCTCGACCATGTCGGCGGTCAGCGTGCGAGGATCGATCTCGACTGCAATCTCGGCCGACGGGGCCACGAAGAACGATTGGCGCATCGCCGCCATCAACTCGGCAAAAGCCTCCGGCGCCATGATCGTTGGCGTGCCGCCGCCGAAATGGATGTGCTCGACCTTGATGCGCCGGCCGATGGTCTCGGACACCTGCGCGATCTCGCTGCGCAGCGTACGCAGATAGGCCGCGATGAGACCGTCTCGACGAACGATCTGGGTATGGCAGCCGCAATACCAGCACATCTCGCGGCAGAACGGCACGTGCAGATAAAGCGACGCGCTGGCCGACGACGGGAGCTCCGCCAGCCACCGGGCGTAGGCACCCGCGCCGATCGCCGGCGAGAAATGCGGTGCGGTCGGGTAGCTCGTGTAGCGCGGCAGTCGTTCCTCGCCGTAACTCACCGCAAGATCGGCCCTCATATCCTACCCATTCGTAAATCAATGCTGCGCAGCGGGGCGCATCCCGGATGGCACCAAATTACCCGTTTTCGGGTGCGAAACCTTGCGCTCGCTCAAAGTCCGAGCACGGGATCGGAGCCATGGTGACATTTGATGATTGCCCTCTGGAGACAGGTTATGGCGTCGTTCGCGCTCGATCTCGTTCTGTGGCTCACCGGCGTTCGCGGCCATATCCCGCGCTTCGACGATTTTCGTCCCGTCCCCTCTACGCCCACCATTGGCGCCGGCCACGTGGTCCGCGTGATGATCATCACGGCCGCCGTCTTCGCCGCGCTGTCGCTCGCGGTTTGGGGCACGGTCTGGATTGCGATCCAGCTGCTCTAGTCGACAACAATCCATTCACAATAAACGCAACTGAACATGCGAGCGATTTGCGGCCGATGCGGCTGACGTCGGGCGCCATCGCGTCTTTCGTATCGCCGGTGCGATCTTCAACAAACTGCCTAAGCATTTTACCGGAGGCGAATTCGGCAAAAGCTTGTCGCAGCACAAACACACTTGCCGCGATCGGCGCACACTGCATTCCGTCATCAAGACCATTTCAGATGAAGGATGCTTCCAATGTTCACCCGCCGAGCCGCATTGATCAGCGCCGCCGCAACCGCCCTGATGCTGGCGACCCCCGCCTTGGCTGCCGACGATCTCAAACTGCCGCGCCAGAAGGTCGAGCTGGTCGCTCCGCCCTTCGTGCATGCGCACGAGCAAGCGACCAAGCAGGGCCCCAAGATCGTGGAGTTCACGCTCACGATCGAGGAGAAGAAGGTCGTCATCGACGAGAAGGGCACCACATTCCAGGCGATGACCTTCAACGGCTCGATGCCGGGTCCGATGATGGTCGTGCACGAGGGCGACTACGTCGAAACGACGCTGGTCAATCCCGCAACCAACTCCATGCCGCACAACATCGACTTCCATTCCGCGACCGGTGCGCTCGGCGGCGGCGCGCTCACGCTGGTCAATCCCGGCGAGCAGGTCGTCTTGCGCTGGAAGGCGACCAAGACCGGCGTGTTCGTCTACCATTGCGCACCGGGCGGTCCGATGATCCCCTGGCACGTCGTCTCCGGAATGAACGGCGCCGTGATGGTGCTGCCCCGCGACGGACTGAACGACGGCAAGGGTCACGCGCTGAAATACGACAAGGTCTACTATGTCGGCGAGCAGGACATGTACGTGCCGCGCG
Source organism: Bradyrhizobium sp. F1.13.3 (assembly GCF_040548265.1). Lineage (NCBI taxonomy): Bacteria > Pseudomonadati > Pseudomonadota > Alphaproteobacteria > Hyphomicrobiales > Nitrobacteraceae > Bradyrhizobium > Bradyrhizobium sp. F1.13.3. The sequence continues at coordinate 117,615 of NZ_JBEPRI010000014.1, forward strand.
ACGACAAGGGCAATTTCAAGTCCTATGAATCGCCCGGCGAAGCCTTCACCGACACCGAAGAGGTGATGAGGAAGCTGATCCCCTCCCATGTCGTGTTCAACGGCAAGATCGGCGCGCTCACCGGCAAGAACGCGCTCACCGCCAATGTCGGCGAGAACGTGCTGATCGTGCATTCGCAGGCCAATCGCGACAGCCGTCCGCATCTGATCGGCGGCCATGGCGACTATGTCTGGGAGACCGGCAAGTTCTCCAACGCGCCGGAGACCGGGCTCGAGACCTGGTTCATCCGCGGCGGCTCGGCGGGAGCTGCGCTGTACAAGTTCATGCAGCCCGGCATCTACGCCTATGTCACGCACAATCTGATCGAGGCCGCCGACCTCGGCGCCACCGCGCACTTCAAGGTCGAAGGCAAATGGAACGACGATCTGATGATGCAGGTGAAGGCCCCTGCCGATATCCCGGCCCCCAACACCAACTAGACGCGACGAGGGGCGGGTGATGACCGGCCCCTTTTTCCTTGGGGAACGACCATGCTGATCGCATTCAAGCTGAAACTGTTCCTCGCCTGCGCCGCCGGGCTCGCAGGGCCGATCGCGGTAGCGCCGCTGGTGTCGGACATCGGGCCTGGCGGCACCGTGACGGAGCCCGCCATCGTCAGGGTCGCACCAGGCAGCCTGTCCTATCGCGAGGCCGGCGATTTCACCCGTGGCGGGCAGCAGGCGGAAGCGCCGCTGAGCGCGATGCGCTTCGAGAGGCCGCTGCACTGCGGCATCAGGTCTCGTCATCCGACTACCAGATTTGCGTGCAGGAGGGAGCTTGTCGCGCGCTTGATCGCGACGTAGCAATCGCCTCCGATCGACCCGCGGTGCAGGTGAGCTGGCACGATGCCGAGGCTTATGCCGGTTGGCTCTCGCGCAAGTCCGGTCACAGTTACCGCCTGCCGAGCGACGCGGAATGGGCTTTTGCGGCCGGCTCAAGATTCAAGGATGACGGCCTTCCGGTGGACGCAGCAGATCCATCGAAGCGCTGGATCGGCCGCTACGAGCGTGAATCCGAGCGCGACCTCTTCGACACGACGGCCCATCAGTTCGGCAGGTTCGGTTCGAACGAGCACGGCATCGAGGATCTCGCCGGCAATGTCTGGGAGTGGACCTCGACCTGCTTCGTGCGCTCGCGGATCGACGAGGCCGGCAATGCCGGCCGCCCCACCGTGAATTGCGGCGTGCGTGTCGCCGAGGGTGCGCACCGCGCCTATGTCACCGATTTCATCCGCGACGCCCGCGCCGGCGGCTGCGCGCAAGGCGTCCCGCCCGCCAATCTCGGCTTCCGCCTGGTTCGCGAGGAAACGTCGTGGGTCGCCAGCGTGTCGGCGCGGTGGAGCAAGACGTGGGCAGCGAGGTCGTGAGGGATCGTAGCGTCATGGCCTTCGCCAGCACGACACCGGGAATTCACATCGCCCGCGCGAACATGCGAAAGCCGGGCGCACCGATGATCGCCTCGAAGGCAGGATCGCGCTTCTCCTCGGCAAGGACGAAGCCGGCCTTGGCATAAGCGCGCTCGGCCGGCTCGTTGCCGATCAGGAACGATATCGTCGCCCGGGCAAATCCAGCTGCCCGCCCCTTCTCCAGCGCATGCGCGATCAGTGACTGCACCAGGCCGCGGCCGCGATAGGCGGGATCGGTCGCGACATGCTCGATCATCCAGTCGCCCTCGCCGCCCTGAACCCAGCAGGCGCGCGTGTAGCCGCCACGTTGGCGAATGGCCTCCAGCTCTGCCGGGGCGAGCCCGGACGCGGCTGCGACTTCCTCGATCGCACGCCAGGCCGCTGGTCCCGTGCCGGCCGCCGGTAGCGCACACAAGGCGGCAGCAGGCTTGCCATCGATCTCGGCGACCAGAAATTGCGAGACGTGCCACATCGACACTGCATCTGCGGTCGCGACACGCGCGATGAACTCGCGGCACTGTGTTTCAGGCCAGCCGAGCGCAACGTCGAACCAGCCGCGCAGCCGGTAGCCGCGCTGCGATGACAGGATGGTTTGTGCGATGAAATCGGCGTCTTCGGGACGCGCAGACCGTATCGTCATGCGCGCCCCCTTCGCGAAGACCTTATGTATTCTTCAGCGCGACGCGGAATTCGGCTTCGGTCTTGGCCTTGACCTCGTCGAGCGAGACGCCGTCGGCGAGCTCGATCAGCGCCATGCCGCCGCTGCCGTGCTTGTCGATGGTGAAGACCGCCAGGTCAGTCACGACGATGTCGACCACGCGCTCGCCGGTCAGCGGCAGATTGCACTGCTTCAGGAGCTTTGGACCGTCCTTGGCCGAATGCTCCATCACCACGACCACGCGCTTGACGCCGGCGACGAGATCCATCGCGCCGCCCATGCCCTTGACCATCTTGCCGGGGATCATCCAGTTGGCGAGATCGCCGTTCTGGGCCACCTGCATGGCGCCGAGGATCGACAGATCCATGTGGCCGCCACGGATCATGCCGAAGGAATCCGCGCTCGAGAAATACGAGGTCGACGGCAGCTCGCTCACGGTCTGCTTGCCGGCGTTGATGAGATCGGCGTCCTCTTCACCCTCATAGGGGAACGGGCCCATGCCGAGCATGCCGTTCTCGCTCTGGAGGCTGACATCCATGCCGTCCGGGATGTAGTTCGAGACCAGCGTCGGGATACCGATGCCGAGATTGACGTAATAGCCGTCACGCAGTTCCTTCGCGGCGCGCGCAGCCATCTGTTCACGGGTCCAGGCCATGTGGTTCTCCTGATACGCTTAAGCGGCGGTGCGCGGGCGGGTGTTGCGGAATTCGATGCGCTTCTTGGCCGTTCCGACCTCGACGATGCGCTTTACGAAAAGACCGGGCGTGTGAATGTGGTCGGGATCGAGTTCGCCGGCCGGAACCAGATGCTCGACCTCGGCCACCGTGACCTTGGCGGCGGTCGCCATCATCGGGTTAAAATTGCGCGCGGTCTTGCGGTAGATGAGGTTGCCGGCGGTGTCGCCCTTCCAGGCGTGGACGATGGCGAGGTCGGCGAACAGGCCGCGCTCCATCAGGTATTTCTGTCCGTCGAATTCCTTCACTTCCTTGCCCTCGGCGATCAGCGTGCCGACGCCGGTCTTGGTGTAGAAGGCCGGAATGCCGGCGCCGCCGGCGCGGATGCGCTCGGCCAGCGTGCCCTGCGGATTGAATTCGAGTTCCAGCTCGCCGGCGAGGAATTGCTGGGCGAACAGCTTGTTCTCGCCGACATAGGACGAGATCATCTTCTTGATCTGGCGGGTTTCGAGCAGGCGGCTGAGGCCGATGCCGTCGACACCGGCATTGTTTGAGACCACCGTCAGGTCCTTGACGCCGGAGTCGCGGATCGCGTCCGACAGCGTGTCGGCGATGCCGCAGAGGCCGAAGCCGCCCGACATGATCATCATGCCGTCTTTCAGAACGCCCTCGAGAGCCGACTTGGCGTCGGGATAGACCTTGTTCATGCAAAAAACCTCGACTGAACCTTCGGCTTGCAGGCGTCGCGCCTTATTGGCGGCGATTATTAGGCGAAATCGTCCAAAGCCGTCAATGATACGGGGTTCTCCGCTCCGCCGCTGGGTGATAGAAGCTGCCCAAGCTGTGGGCGCAACCGTTCCCGCGGCCTTGAAAGCGACAAGAAAACCCATCAACTTTCGGCACTTAACACAATAGGTCTTGGGCGTGGGGCACGCAGGTTTCCCGGCCCGCCTTCTGGCTCCAGCGACCAACTCGATCAGGACATGCCATTGACCATGGCCCAAGGAATGAAGCGCCTCGGGACGCCGATCGCGGCGCTGCTCGGCGTGGCGCTGATCGCCCTGATCGCGACCTCATGGCTCATCAACCGCGACGCGCTGCGCAAGGCCGTGGAAACGCAGATCCGCGACGTCACCGGGCTCGAGGTCAATGTCGCAGGCGCGATCGACATTTCGGTGCTGCCGGCAAGCTACATCTCCTTCCATGACGTCGGCCTGAAGGGCGGCGGCACCAGCGACCCCGCGCTCCGTGTCGACGTGCTTACCGCGAACCTGCGACTGCTGCCGCTGCTGCTGCAACGGTTCGAGATCGCCGACCTGACGCTGTTGCGGCCGCGCATCCATGTCAGCCTGAAGCCGGACGGCGAAAGCAATTGGACGCCGTTCATCCAGACCATCGCGCGCACCATGAAGCCCGGCGCCGAGAATCAGGTGTCTTTCTCCGAGATCCGGATCCAGGACGGCGTGCTCAATTACGAGGATGCCGCCACGCACGGCACCGAGAAGTTCGAGGACATCGACCTGTCGCTGGCCTGGCCCTCGATCTCGCGCTCCTTCGCCGCGACCGGACAGTTCGACTGGCGCGGCGAACGGGTCGACGGCTCGATCAGCTTTTCCGATTTCGTCGCCGCCCTCTCCGGCGAGCGCTCGGGCTTGAAGGCGCGGATCGCGAGCGCGCCGCTCAAGCTCGCCTTCGACGGCAACGTCGCCAACCGCACCAGCCCGATGATGGAGGGCACGCTCACGATCGACAGCCCGTCCTTGCGCAACGCGTTGCGCTGGACCGGCCAGCCGCAGCCCGCCAGCGGCGGCTTCGGCCGCTTCGCGCTGAAGGCACGGGCCAATGTCGTCGGCGCCTCGATCGCACTCACCAACGTCAATGTCGAGCTCGACGGCAACACCGCCGAGGGCGTGATGACCTACGCCAATAACGGCCGGCAGACGCTGCAGGCGACGCTCGCAGCCGACGCGCTCGACTTCACACCCTACATCTCGACCTTCCGCCTGCTCGCGAGCGGCGCGCGCGACTGGAACAGGCAGCTGTTCGACCTCAACGCCCTGTCGACCACCGACCTCGACATGCGCCTGTCGGCAGCCAAGCTGACGGTCGGGGCGTCGAAACTCGGCCGCACCGCGATCGGCGCGAATCTACGCAACGGCACGCTGGCGCTCTCGGTCGGCGAGGCCCAGGTCTATGGCGGCATCGCCAAGGGCTCGTTCGGCATCGCGCGCTCCGACACCGTCGCCGACATCAAGGCGCAATTCCAGTTCACCGATGTCGACCTTCAGGCCTGCGCCTCCGAGCTGTTCGGTATCAACAAGCTGTCCGGGCGCGGCAACATCAACGTCTCGCTCCTCGCGTCCGGCTCGAGCCCGTTCGGCCTCGTGCAGTCGCTCGACGGCAGCGCCACCGTGACCGGGCATGACGGCGCGATCTCGGGCTTCAATGCCGAGCAACTCCTGAAGCGGCTCGAGCGCCGGCCGCTGTCCGGTGGCGGCAACTTCCGCAACGGCTCCACCCCTTACGACAATCTCACGATCGCGGTGAAGTTCTCCGACGGCGTCGCCACCGCCGAGGATATTCGCGTCGAAGGACCGGCAGCGAAGATCACGATGACCGGCACCGCCTCGGTGCCGACGCGCGAATACGACATGAAGGGCGTGGCCAGCCTCAACAGCGCGTCGGGGTTCGAATTGCCCTTCGTGGTGCAGGGCCCCTGGGACGATCCCCTCGTCTTTCCCGATCCGGAAAGCCTGATCCGCCGCTCGCCGGCCTCTGCGCCCCTGCTCGACATGCTGAAGGACCGCAAGCCGGGCGACGCGGTGCGCTCCGCGATCGAGCGCATCACCGGCACCGGAAAACGTCCCGCACCGGCCGAATCGCCGACGGCGCAGAACGCCAAGGAAGGCGCGAAGTCCAATTAAGCACGGCGATCAAGCGGCACCAGCCGATCGTGCGAATTGATCAGGGCGCATTGATGCGGCGATTGGATCGATGCGCACATTAAGCATCTCCACAGGGCGATCCCCCACGACCTATGTCTGACAACAAGCCGCTAGATCGTATCACGGCCATGCGCTAGTGTTTTATACGACCGGTTAAAAACACCGGCCGTTTGAGGGAGAAAAACGTGAAATCCAAGGTTATTGGCGCAGTATCACTGGCGGTCGCTGCGGCCGGGCTGTTCGCAGCCGCTGCACCCGCATTTGCGCAGCAGAAGACGATTACGGTCTGGTGGGGCAAGGGCTTCTACCGCTCCGAAGACGACGCGCTGCTCGATACGATCAAGAAGTTCGAAGCCAAGACCGGCATCAAGGTCGAATTGTCGCAGTACGCGATCCAGGACATGATTCCGAAGACGGTGGCCGCGCTCGATGCCGGCACCGTGCCCGACGTCGCCTATTCCGACTCCTATGACGTGCAGGCGCAGGGCAAGTGGGCCTATGAGGGCAAGCTCGAGGACCTCTCCGAGATCATGGAGCCGATCAAGGATCGGTTCGTGCAGAACACGCTGGATGCGTCGATCCTCTATAATGACGTCACAAAGAAGAAGGCCTATTACGGCTTCCCGCTGAAACAGCAGAGCATGCATGTCGAGATCTGGAACGACATGCTGGAGAAGGCCGGCTTCAAGCTCGCCGACATCCCGACCGACTGGGCGGGCTACTGGACGTTCTGGTGCGACAAGGTGCAGCCGGGAATCCGCAAGGCCACCGGCCAGCGCATCTATGGCGTCGGCCAGCCGATGGGCGTCGAATCCACCGACGCCTTCCAGTCGTTCTACACTTTCATGGACGCCTACCACGTCAAGCTGGTCGACGACGACGGCAAGCTCACGGTCGACGATCCCAAGGTGCGCGAGAACCTGATCGGCGCGCTGAAGGACTACACCGACACCTATATCAAGGGCTGCACGCCGCCGTCCTCCACGACCTGGAAGGATCCGGACAACAACGTCGCCTTCCACAACAAGACCATCGTGATGACCCACAACTTCACGATCTCGATCGCGGCGAAGTGGTTCGAGGATTCCCAGAATCAGTCTCTGACGCAGGAGCAGCGCGACGCCGGCAAGAAGGCCTATGAGCAGGACATCGTTACGGCGTCCTTCCCGAAGGCGCCGGATGGTTCGACCATCCGCTACCGCTCCGACGTCAAGACCGGACTGGTGTTCACCGCGGCCAAGAACAAGGCCGAGGCCAAGCAGTTCATCAGCTTCCTGCTCCAGGAAGAGAACGTCCGGCCCTATATCGAGGGCGCGCTCGGCCGCTGGTTCCCGGTGACGAAGGAAAGCCAGGCCAGCCCGTTCTGGCAGGCCGACAAGCACCGCAAGGCGGTCTACGCCCAGTTCACCGGCGGCACGGCTGCGTTCGACTTCACCAAGAACTGGAAGTTCACGATTCTCAACAACGAGAACGTGTGGGCCAAGGCGATGAACCGGGTGGTCAGCGAGAAGGTTCCAGTCGACAAGGCCGTCGACGAACTGATCGCCCGCATCAAGCAGGTCGCGGGTTAAGTCATCATCCCCTCGCCCCGCCCTGCGGGTGAAGGTATAAGAACAGTACCGGCCGCGTTTCGCGGCCGGCAACTCTTTGAAGAGTCCAAAAAGAATGGCGATTACGCTCTCTGGTGATCAGTCTATCCCCGCACCGCCCTTGTCGTCGCGGCTGACCCCGGCGCAAATCTGGGGCATCGTGCTGCTCGCACCCTATTTGCTCGTTTTCCTCGCCTTCGTCGTCTACCCCGTCTGTTACGGACTATGGCTGGCGCGGGCTCCGTCGAATTATGTCGCGCTCTATCACGACCCGATCTTCGCGCGCGCCGCCGTCAACACGCTGATCTTCCTGGTCATCGGCATCAACATCAAGATGCTGATCGCGCTGTTCCTGTCCGGCTTCTTCGCGCAGCAGCGCACCTGGATCAAATGGCTCTCGGTGGTCTTCATCCTGCCCTGGGCAGTGCCGTCGATCCCGACCATTCTGTCGGTGCGCTTCATGTTCAACCCCGAATGGGGCATGGTCAACCACCTCATCTTCTCCTTGACCGGCGATGACGGTCCGAACTGGCTGAACGACCCGACGGTGGCGCTGACCATGGCGATCGGCGTCCACATCTGGAAGTCGCTGCCGTTCTGGACGCTGATTCTGATGACCGGACGGCTTGCGATCGCGCACGACCTGTTCGAGGCCGCAGAGGTCGACGGCGCGAGCTGGTGGCAGAAATTCCGTTACATCACCTGGCCGTCGCTGCAGACCCTCTACATCACCTGCACGCTGCTCTCGATGATCTGGACGCTTGGCGACTTCAACAGCGTCTATCTGCTCACCGGCGGCGGCCCGGCCGACCTCACGCACGTGTTGTCGACACTCGGCATCCGCTATCTCCGGCTCGACCAGCTCTCGCTCGCGATGGCCTCCATCGTCTGCGCGATACCGTTCGTCCTGCCGCTGATGTACTTCATGATGAAACGGTTGTCGCGATGAAGCTTCCCTCTCTCCGTGACGTCGCGACCGAGGCGCGGCTGCTCCTGATCGGCATTCCCGTCCTGCTCTGGACGATGATACCGATCTATCACATGTTCCTGTTCGCGATCTCGCCGAAGGAGGACGCGTTCTCGGGCAAGCTGTGGCCGGATCATCCGACGCTGCACAACTTCGAAATCGTGTTCAAACAGCAGCATTACTTCCTGCGCGACTTCTATGTGCAGTTCTGGAATTCGCTGGTGATCGCGGCGGCCGTCGGCGTGCTGACACTGGTCATCGCGACCGCGGCGGCGTTCTCGATCTCGCGGCTGCGCGTGCCCGGCGGGCGCATCGTGATGAACCTCGCGCTGTTCACCTATTTCATCCCGGCGGCGTTCCTCGCGGTGCCGATGTATCGCACCATGGGCAATTACGGCCTGCTCAACAACCATTGGTCGCTGATCCTGGCCATGGTGACGATCGCCAGCCCTTACGCGATCTGGGTGCTCAAGCAGGCCTCCGACAAGCTGCCGGTCGAGCTGGACGAGGCCGCCGTGATGGACGGCGCGACGACCCTCCAGATCTTCCGCCTGGTCTATTTGCCGCTGATGATGCCCTCGTTGGTCGCGATCGGCACCTACGCGGTGCTGCTCGCCTGGAACGAATACCTCTACGCGTTCCTGCTGCTCTCGAACGACCGCGAGATCACACTGCCGGTCGCACTCGGCAACTTCCTGGCCGCCGACGACTCGCCGTGGGAGCTGCTGATGACGACCGGCTTCATCTACGCGCTGCCGCCGGCGGCGATCTACTATGCCTTCCGCCGCTACATGGTGGGCGGGCTCACGGCAGGTGCGGTGAAGTCCTGACGCAACAGGACGGATCCGGACGCCACAAGCAAGGCGCTCGCGCAGGCTAGCGGACAATTGCAAGTTGTTCGCGTCTGCTCTAACTTGCGTCCCGCAAAGCCAGCGGGGCGCTCATGCGCAGCAACGATGCACTCCATCTCGGCCTGATGCTCGGGGCGCTCGCGGCGTCCTATCTGGTGCCGTTCGAGCTGTTGCTGCTGGCCTATGTCGTGCTCGGCCCGGCGCATTATTTCACCGAGATCCCATGGCTGCACGATCGCAGCTACTATCTGCCTCACCGCGGGATAGCCGCTGTCCTGGCGATTGTCCCGTGGTCGCCGCCCTGATCGACAATGCGTCATGGTTCGGCTTTGCGATGTGGGGCGCGCTGGTCGTGTGCGCCATGCTGGCAGCCACCACCTCGGCGATCGAGAGCATGCTGCTGTTCATGGCGGCCATCGTGCTGTCCGCGATCATGTATTCGAGCGGGTCGTCACTCGCGGTCATCGGCATCCTGATTCCGACCCTGATCCACGTCTGCCTGTTCACGCTGATTTTCATGGTGCTCGGTGCCTACCGATCCGGCAGCCGCGTGCAGGCCGCGCTGGTGGCTGTCTACCTCGTCGCGATCGCCACGATCCTGCTGCTGCCGCCAACCGCCGAAATCCGGATCACGAGCTTTGCCCGCGTCGGACAGGATTATTTCGGCAATGTCGGCCCGGCGCTCGGCCGGCTGTTCGGCATGCCCGGACTCGTCCTCGATGTCAGGCTGACCAGCCTGCTCGCCTTCGTCTATACCTATCACTATCTCAACTGGTTCATCAAAGCCGACGTGATCCGCTGGACCGCTGTGCCAAAGGCGCGGCTGGTGGCGATGGCCGGCGACAGCGCCGTCTCGACCGCGCTGTACTTCTACGATTACGCCTTCGGCTTCACCTTCCTGCTGGCGCTGAGCCTGATCCACATCCTGCTCGAATTTCCGCTCGACAGCCTTGCGCTGCGGCAGCTTGGAGCTGCGGCTCAGGACGCGGTACGCGCATGGTTCACCGGACGAACGGCTACAGCGGCGCCGCGCTCTCGCCCTGCGAGCTCGACAATTTCGAGGCGAGCGAGGCGATCACGATGACGACCGCGATCAAGGCGATCACCAGCGTGCAGATCGCGTTGATCTCGGGCTTCACTCCCAGCCGCACCTCCGAATAGATCCGGATCGGCAGCGTCGCCGAGCCCGGGCCGGTGGTGAAGCTCGCGATCACGAGATCGTCCAGCGACAGCGTAAAGGCGAGCATCCAGCCCGCGACGATCGCGGGCGCGATCAGCGGCAGCGTCACGGCCACGAACGCGCGCACCGGATCGCAGCCTAGATCCATCGCGGCCTCTTCCAATGAACGGTCGAGCGAACCGAGGCGGGACTGCACGACGACGGCGACGAAGCACATCGTCAGCGTGGTGTGCGCGATCGTCACCGTCCAGAAGCCGCGCTCGGCATTCAGCGCCACGAACAGCAGCAGCAGCGACAAGCCGGTGATTACCTCCGGCATGACCAGCGGCGCATAGAGCATGCCGGAGAACAGGGTGCGGCCGCGGAACCGCTCGCCGCGCGACAGGGCCACTGCGGCGAGCGTGCCGATCAGGGTCGCAATGGTCGCCGACGAAACGGCGACGCGCAGGCTCATCCAGGCCGCCTCGATCATGGCGCGATCATTGAAGAACTCGTGATACCAGCGCAGCGACCAGCCACCCCACACCGTCACCAGCCGCGAGGCGTTGAAGGAATAGATGACGAGGATCAGGATCGGCAGATAGAGGAAGGCCAGACCCAGCGAGAGCGAGGCGACGTTGAAGCGGGACAGGCGGGAGACCTTGCGCATCGTCTCACCGACCCTGTTCCAGCTGACGCTTTTGCAGCCGTTCATACAGCAGTAGCGGCACCAGCAGCACCACCAACAGCACGATGGCCGCGGCCGAGGCGACCGGCCAGTCCTTGTTGGTAAAGAATTCGAGCCACAGCGTCTGGCCGATCATCAGGGAATTGGAGCCGGCCAGGAGATCCGGAATGACGAACTCGCCGACGATGGGGATGAAGCATAGCAGCACGCCGGCGCCGACGCCGGGCAGCGACAGCGGGAAGGTGACCAGCCAGAACACCTGCCAGCGCGGCGCGCCGAGATCGGAGGCGGCCTCCTCCAGCACCGGCTCCATTTTCGCCAGCGTGGCGTAGAGCGGCAGGATCATGAACGGCAGATAGGAATAAACGATGCCGATATACATCGCGCTGTCGGTCGAGAGCCACACCACCGGCTGGCCGACCAGATGCAGCGCCAGCAGGATCTGGTTGAGCAGTCCGTCGTGCTGGAGGATGTTGATCCAGGCATAGATGCGGATCAGGAACGAAGTCCAGAACGGCACGATCACCAGCACCATCGCTACGGCCTGCCAGCGCGCCGGCAGCCGCGCCATGCCGTAGGCGATGGGATAGCCGATCAGGAGCAACAGCGCGGTCGCGGTGACGGCGACTGTGAGGCTACGCACATAGGCGAACACGTAGATGTCGTCGGAGGCGAGCAGCTTGAAATTGTCGGTCGAGAGCGCGGCAAAGGCGGCCTTCAGCGCCCCCCATCCCGCCATCAGGTCGAACACCGGCTCGTAAGGCGGCTGCGCGATCGCCGTCTGCGACAGGCTGATCTTCAGCACGAAGCCGAACGGCACCAGGAAGAACAGCACCATCCAGACATAGGGCGCTATCGCGGCAAGGCGAGCCGGTCGCGCAAAAATGCGGCGCGCGCTCATGACGGCAGCACCACGCAGTCGTCGGGCGTGAACCAGGCGACGACAGGCTGGTTCAGGCTGTAGGCATCGACGTCGAGGCGCGCGCTGTTGGCGACCGAAGCCTGCAGCATCCCGCCGGCGTCGAGCTTTACCTTGTAAGTGGTGGTGCCGCCGAGATAGCAGATGTCGGCGATCATGCCGTCCAGCTGGTTGATCGCCGTTTCATGACCGGCTTCCCTCACGGGACCACGGCGCGACAGCTTGACCTTCTCGGGGCGGATCGCGACCGATAATCTGACCTCGCCGAGCGGCTCGCGCGGCTCCGCGACCACCAGCGGTCCCGCATCGCGCGTGCCGATGACCAGACGATGACCGTCGCGCAATTTGGACTCGGCGTCGAACAGGTTGATGTCGCCGACAAACTCCGCGATCCAGCGCGAGCGTGGCGCCTCGTAGAGCTCGCGCGGGCTCGCGACCTGCGCGAGCTTGCCGTCCCTCATCACGCCGATCCGGCTCGCCATCGTCATCGCCTCTTCCTGGTCGTGGGTGACGATGATGAAGGTCATGCCGAGCCGGCGCTGCAGCTCCATCAGCTCGCCTTGGGTGCTTTCGCGCAACTTCTTGTCCAGCGCTGCGAGCGGCTCATCGAGCAGAAGGAGCTGCGGGCGTCGCGCCAGTGCGCGCGCCAACGCCACGCGCTGGCGCTGACCGCCGGAGAGCTGGTCGGGCTTGCGCTTCTCGAGCCCGTCGAGCTTCACAAGCGCAACCATCTCCGCGACACGCGTGGCAATGTCGACGCGCGCCATGCCGGCGCGCTTCAGGCCGAAGGCGATGTTGTCGCGCACCGACAGGTGCGGAAACAGCGCGTAGTTCTGGAACATCATGTTGATCGGCCGCTCATGCGGCAGCGCCTGCGCGATGTCCTTGCCGCCGAGCAGGATACGGCCTTGATCCGGCGCTTCGAAGCCGGCGAGCATGCGCAGCAGCGTGGTCTTGCCGCAGCCGCTCGGCCCGAGCAGTGCAAAGAACTCGCCGGCCTTGATGTCGAGCGACACGCCATCCACGGCACGGAACGTCCCGAACGCCTTGGCGACGCCCTCAATGCGCAGCAGCGGCTCGCCGGCCGCGAACTGCCTCTCTCCGACCGCCTCCGCAATAGCGTCTGTTCCGGGCAACTCGTCAGTCATGGTCCCTGCCAACCCCAATCCCGCCGCACGCTAGCGGCCGATCGTTCCTCACTCAACCGGTTAGAGGCGGTTCGTTCACATCGGATTCGCCATGAACGCAGCCAGCGCATCGCATCCCTCCGCCGACATCGTCAGGCCGAGCTTGGAGCGGCGCCACAGGATGTCCTCGGGAAAACGCGCCCATTCGTGGGTCACGAGATAGCGCACCTCCGCGCCGGTCAACTCGGGACCGAAGGCGGGGCCGAGATCGTCGCGGGTCTTCGCCTCGGCAAGCACAGCCGATAACCGCGAGCCATAGGCCGCGACGAGGCGTTGGGCCTGCGTCTCCGACAAAAAGCGCCAGCGGTCGCGCGCAAGATCGACCTCGGTGTCGAAACGATCCCAGGCAAAATCTCCGCCCGGCAGCGCAGCGCCAGCCGTCCAGGGCGGCGACATCGGATAGAACGGCGTCAACTTCGCCACCGCGCGCTCCGCCCGCAGGCGCGAGGTGGTGACGTCACCGCCGAACATCGTGATCAGCGGCGCCTTGCGCCGCCGCGCGTGGAACAGCGTCGTGCCGTCACGTCGGCGCGCGGACGCAAGCGTCAGGTTGACGCCGGAGACCGCGCGCACCACGTCGGTCGGGGCGACACGCTCGCGGAAATAGCGACTGGCCGCTTCGCAGAGGTAGCCGATGTCGGCCCCCGGCATCGCGACGATCGCGGGATCGCCGGTGAAATCGTGCGTGACTGTGCCGATCAGCGTGAAATCGCGTTCGACAGGGCTCGCGAAGATCAACCGGCCATCGCTGTTCTGGAAAACGTAGACGTTATCGGAATCGAACAACCGCGGGACGATGATCTGGCTCATCTGCATCGCCGCCATGGCGGGTTGCGGCTGCCGCAGCACGGTCTCGGCGACCATCGATGTCCAGCCGCCGGTGGCATTGGCCAGTGCCCGGGCCGTTATCGTGCGGCGATGGCCGCGGTCGACCACCGCGAGCCGCCATGTGTCGGTTCGGTCGGCGCGCACACAGCGCGCTCCAGTCCGAATCACGGCGCCGCGCTCGGCCGCATCCAGTGCCGTGAGCGCGACCAGTCGGGAATCGTCGACGACGCAGTCCGAATATTCGAAGGCCGTGCCGAACGGTCGCTTCAGCGCGTTGCCGACCGGATGATGCGTGATGTCGAGGACCGCCGTTGCAGGCAGGCCGCTCCGGCTGGTGAGGCTGTCGTAGAGGAACAGGCCAACGCGCAGCAGCCATGGTGGGCGCTCGTCGGAATGCGCCGGGATCACGAATCGCATCGGCCGAACCAGATGCGGCGCGATCCGAAGCCAGGTCCGCCGTTCGGCGAGCGCCCGGCGCACCCGTCGGAAGCCGCGCCGTTCCAGGACCGAGAGATCGCCATGGATCAGCCGCGGTGTTGCCGAGGACGCTGCGCCGCCCAGATCGCCCTGCTCCAACAGGATGACCCGCAGGCCGCGGCCGGCAGCATCGCGCGCGAGGCTGACACCGTTCAGGCCGCCGCCGATGATCGCAAGGTCGTAATCCGCCATGAGGCCGTCGAATGAGAGCGAAAGAAGCGCCCACCCTCACTAGCCGGTCTTGAGCGCGAGCTCCATGACTTCGGCGCGGCCGACGAGGCCGGCATATTTCCCGATCGGCAAGGGCTTGCCGAGCAGATAGCCCTGCACGCCGTCACATCCTTCCGCGGCGAGGAAGGCGAGTTGTTCGAGCGTCTCGACGCCCTCGGCAACGATCGACATGTCCAGGCCATGGCCGAGATCGATCACCGCGCGTACGATCGCCGCCGATTGCGGGTTGCGGCCGAGATTGATGATGAAGGCGCGGTCGATCTTGATCTTGTCGAACGGGAACGCCTGGAGATAGCTCAGCGAGGAATAACCGCTGCCGAAATCGTCCATGGAAATGCGCACGCCGAGCGCCTTGAGCCGGCGCAACAGCGCAAGACCACGATCAAAGTCCTCGATCAGCACGCCCTCGGTGATCTCGAGTTCCAGTCGGCCGGGTGCGAGACCCGTCTCGATCAGGATGGAATGGACGAGCCCGACCACGTCGCCGTGCATGAACTGCGCCGGCGACAGGTTGACCGCGATCTGAAGCGGCGTCGGCCAGGACGCTGCCTCGCGGCAGGCCTCGCGCAGGATCCACTCGCCCATCTCGACGATCAGGCCGCTTTCCTCCGCGATCGGAATGAATTCGACCGGGGAGACCTGGCCGCGCACCGGATGTTGCCAGCGCGCCAGCGCCTCGAAGCCGATGATCTCGCTCTCCGCAACGCTGTGGCCCGCGGCTCCCTGCGGCTGGAAGGCGAGCGAGAGCTCGCCGTTCTTGATCGCCATCGAGAGGTCCTGGTGCAGTACGCGGCGATCGCGAATCTGCTGGTCCATCTCCGGCTGGAACAGGCTGATCGTGCCGCGCGATTTCTGCTTGGCGCGGAACAGCGCCGCGCCGGCATTGGCGAGCAGCGAGGCGGCGTCGGCGCCGTTGTGCGGGAAGATCGACATGCCGGTGGTGACACCGGCGCGGACCGGGCGGCCGTCGATCTGGAATTCCTCGGCGATGGCTTTACCGATCTGCTGCGCCAGCGCGAGACCTGCCTCCGGCTGCTTGCCGTCGATGATCAGGCCGAACTCGTCGCCGGACAGGCGCGCCACCACGCCGCCGCGCGCGGAATCTTGGAGCCGCTGGGCCACCTCGACCAGGAGCTTGTCGCCGTGCGCATGACCGAAGACGTCGTTGACCTCCTTGAGGCCGTCGAGATCGACACACAGAACCGCGAACTCTTCGCCGGTGCCCTCGCAGGCCTCGATCATCTGGGTCAAAGCCTGCAGGAAAGCGGCACGGTTCGGCAAATCTGTGAGGCCGTCGTGATAGGCCATGTGCGCCATGCGCGACTCGGTCTGCCGGCGATCGGTGACGTCCTCGTGGGTCTTGATCAGATATTGCGGCTCGCCGGTGTCGCTCAGCACGGTGGCACGGCGGGTGAGGAACAGCCGCAGCCCGTCCTTGGTGGAAATCGGGTGCTCTTCGGTGATCATCCCGCGCTTCTTGATCGCGGCTTCGTCGCGCGCGATGATCAGCTTGGCTTCCTTGGGATTGAAGATGTCGGACGCGGTCAGGCCCGTGGCTTCCTCGCGCCTGCGGTTGAGGATCGTCTCCGCGCTGCGGTTGGCGAGCAGATAGCGACCGTCCTTGACCTGCTCGACGATCAGGGCCACCGGGATGTTGTCGACCACGAGCTCCAAGAACTTCTTCGTGCTCTCCAGCTCCTGCGACAGCGAGCGGCGGTCGGTAATGTCCTCGAACACCACCAGCAGAAATTCAGGCTTGTTGCTCTCGTTGCGAACCACGATCCGGATCGAGGCTACCATGCGCTGGGTCGCGCCGCGCTCGACCTCGAATTCGTTGCGGTACTGGCCGGCGGGCGCGATGAGCGCCGCCCGATCGGTCGCCTCGATGGTGGCCGCCGAATTTGGCCCGAACAGCTCGCGCGCGTTCTTGCCGACAACCTGGTCCCGCGAAAATCCCCAGAAGCGCTCATAGGCGCTATTGGCGAAGATGTAGCGACCATCATCGATGTTCTTCGCGGCCACGCAGGCCGGCACGTGGTCCAGCAATGTTTCCAGGAACTGCTTGGTGGAGGCGAGTTGCCGAGACAGCCTGCGCTGCTCGCTGACGTCCAGATGCGTCGCCACCGAGCCGCCATTGGGCAGCACGAAATACTTCACCAGGATGGCCCGGCCGTCCGGCAGTTCGGTGATCAGGCCGTTGGTGCTTGCCGCTTCCTCGTAAAACTCCTCGTCGGAGGCGCCGCCGAGCACTCCGCGCTTGCGTCGCAGCTCAAGGATGTCATGGCCGGTCATTCCGGCCCAGATGTCCGACCGCATCAGGCCGTAGATATCGAGATAGCGGTCGTTGCAGAAGATGATGCGCCGTTGCGCATCCGTCATCACCACGCCCTGGTTAAGGTTGTTCATCGCGGATGAGACGAAGGCATTGCGCCGCAGCTGCAGGCGCCTGGTCCGGCGCAGCGAGGAATGGATCCACAGCGCGACCGCGACGAGGAACGAGCAGATCACGACGCCGGCGATCAGGGCTTCCCAGATCACGTCGGGATCGAGGTGGCCGAGATAGCTCGGAGGAGTGAAGCTGTCGGAGAGGGCAAAGGCGCGCGCAGGCGCCACCGCTGCGACCAGGCACACGACGGCCTGCACCGCAATCGGAAGCGCGCTGCCCGCGTGCCAGTTCTTCTCAGCCATCAGCCACCCGCGATTTCAACGTCGGATTGTCTGGCCTCGCGGGTTTGGATCGGGTAAACGCCTGTACGCGCAACGGAAAAATGTGGCATCAAATACGGCAATTGCCCTGACATGATAAATGCTTCCTTAACGGAAAACGCCCCCGCGCCGCCGTCCCCAGGCGTGAGGCCATCGTCGCTTCGAACGGACGTCCTGCACAACCATGGATAGGGTCGACTGCGTTGTCATCGGAGCCGGCGTGATCGGGCTCGCGGTGGCTCGAAAGCTGGCGCAGGCCGGGCGCGAGGTGATCGTGCTCGAGGAAGCCGATGCCATCGGCACCATCACCTCCTCGCGCAACAGCGAGGTGATTCATGCCGGCATCTACTACCGCGCCGGAAGCTGGATGGCGCGCATGTGCGTCGACGGCAAGCACGCGCTCTACCGTTACTGTTCCGAGCGCGGCATCCCGCACAGGAATTGCGGCAAGCTGATCGTCGCGACCAATCCGAAAGAGACCGAGAAGCTGCAATCGATCAAGGCGCATGCCGAGGCCAACGGCGTGCTCGACATGCAGCTGCTCGCGGGCGATGCGGCATCTGCGCTGGAGCCGGCGCTCGCCTGCGACGCCGCGCTGCTGTCGCCGTCGACCGGCATCATCGACAGCCACGCCTACATGCTCTCGCTGCGCGGCGAAGCCGAGGACGCGGGCGCGGCCTTCGCGTTTCACACCCCGCTGATCCGTGCCAAGGCAACCGCCGGCGTGATCGAGATCGAGGCGGGCGGCGAAGCGCCGATGACGCTGCAATGCAGCCTCCTCGTCAACGCCGCCGGGCTCTCGGCGACCGCGGTGGCGCGCAACATCGAGGGCATGCCGCTGGAACGGATTCCGACGGCCTACCTCGCCAAGGGAAACTACTTCAGCTGCAATGCCAGGGCGCCGTTCTCGCACCTGATCTATCCGGTGCCAGAGCCCGGTGGCCTAGGGGTGCATCTGACGCTGGACATGGCAGGGCAGGCACGTTTCGGCCCCGACGTCGAGTGGATCGAAACGATCGACTATGAGGTCGATCCGTCGCGCGCCGAACGCTTCTACCCGGCCATCCGCAAATACTGGCCGACGCTGCCTGACGGCGCGCTCATGCCGAGCTATTCGGGCATCCGTCCGAAGATCGTGCCGCCGGCGGTGGCCACGCAGGATTTCTTGATGCAAGGTCCGCGCGATCACGGCGTCGAAGGCCTGATCAATCTGTTCGGCATCGAGTCGCCGGGATTGACGTCATCGCTCGCGATCGCGGATCACGTCGCCGAGCTCGCAAACATCTAGTGTTCTAAAGCGAAGTGGATTGCGGTTGCGCGTGAAGAACCGCGCCCAGACACGAATCTAGAGCCGCGCAAATCCTTGCACGATGCACCTCGCAGCAGGGATGAGCGCAAAGGCTCCCATCCCTGCCAGAAAGGGTACGTTCAACTCTACGCTGTTGCAGGGGTTACTAGTGGAGCGTGTCGCCGTGCCTGAGACGCTCGATCTGGTCCTTGACCATCAACTTCCGGCGCTTCAACTCAACAATTTGCAGGTCGTCTGTTGAAAGGTGCACGAGAGCTTCGTGCAATTCGTTTTCGAGAGTTTTATGCTTCCGTTCCAATTCAACCAGATGTGCCTGAATTGTCATTCGAAACCTCCTCGGTAGGGGGGAACCTTGGATTCGACCGGACAACGAAGTGTACATCACCGATTCGTTCTGTCGATGGGGTATCCGTCGTCGCACTGTCATTTTTGAAAATTCATATGTAACGAAGCGTGAGTAAGGGAACCACGCGGGATAAATCCGTGATATCAATGCGCTTGCGCAACTCGGGAGCGACCGCAGAAATATCTCGCGGGAGATCGACGCGGGACAGCCCGAGATCGCTTGCGATCACGGCGCGCAAGGACGATAGTTTCCACAGGGCATCCACAGCCTTAATCTCACGCCTATCGGTTTTTCGGCCACCGCAGACATGACCAATGAAGATGCGCGCGAACTCGAATCCGAGCTCGCCCGGTTGCACCAGGAACACCGAGATCTCGATGCGGCGATCGATGCACTGCATCAATCGCCCGCCCCCGACCTGTTGCGGTTACAGCGGTTGAAGAAACGCAAACTGTTGTTGCGTGACCGTATCGCGTTCATCGAAGACCAGATCACGCCCGACATCATCGCCTGATCCACAGGTAGAACTTTAGGGCGGCCCCGCCGCACCTGAATCCGCTTGACTCGAAAGGAACAAAATAAGAACATTTGAGCACCAACGCCCCGGAAAACCGTCCAAGGAAAACGCAGATGTCGGCAACCGTCCTTCTCGACAACAGCCATTATGAACAGGCCTGCGATCAGGCGATCGCGATGTGCGACGGCAATCTGCGCAGCACCATCAAGGCGCTAATCATGGCCAACGAATATCTGGAGGCCGAGCTGGAGGAATTGCAGGCGGCGATTTCCGCCGGCTGCATTCCGGAGACCTCGCGCAGCAAGATGCGGAGCAAGAGCAGCGCCGCCTGAGCTGTCAACTATCGGAGCCGACCATGTCCGATGTCACCTACTACGTTGCATTACCCTTCCTCACCGACGAGGACGGATCGCCGGTCGCAGGTGCGGCCGAGGAATGCCAGAGCGTGGCGGCCGCGTTACGGCGCGCCGAGATTATGTCGCACGGCGCCGGCCACACCGGCGCGGTCGCGTTCAGCCGCAGCGGCGATCCCATGACCGGCGAATTCGGTGACGCCAAACTGCTCCGCAGCTTCGGCAACGTACCGAAAGACCTCGGCACGCTGTAATTAGCTGCTGACGAGCCTGATGCGCGGCTCGTGTCGCCGATGGGCCTTGCGCACATACATGGCAGCATCGGCCTCCTCCAGGGCGCGCGCGGCGTCGGACTGCACTCCGAGCAGGGCGACCCCGGCGGAGGCGCCCGCGCTCACGTGCTGGCCGCGAAAGACAAAGGACAATTCGTCGATGGCCTGCTCGAAGGCCGCGGCCTTCGCCCTGGCGTCGGTCTCGCTGAGGTTCCAGAGCAGCAGCGCGAACTCGTCGCCGCCGAGCCGGCCGACCACATCCGAGGCGCGGATCTGCCGCGTCAGCGTGGTGGCAATCGCCTTCAGCACCTCGTCGCCGGCCGCATGGCCGAAGGAATCGTTGATCGGCTTCAGCCGATCGACGTCGAGCACGATAAGGGCGCCGCTGGCGCTGTAGCGCTTCATGTAGGCGACGGCGCGTGCGAGCTCGCGTTCGAAGCCGCGCCGGTTCGGAATTTCGAGCAGGAAGTCGGTGTCGGCGGCCGCCTCCAGCTCCGCGACCCGCCGCAGCGCCCCCTTGAGCTTGCTCCGGAGGTCACGGATGGTCGCGTTGATGGCCGGCTTGATGGTCGCCTTGGCGCCGTCATCGGCAGACGCTTCGCGCCGCGGCGGCCTGCTCGGACGCCGCGCTGGACTCTTGGCGGGACTCTTGGCCGGACTCTTGCCCTGACGCTTGAGAGCAACTTTGGAGCGACCGGCGCCGATTTTCGGGCCCTTTTTGGCCTTCGCAGCGCTCGCCCTTTTCGGTTTCTTCATGGGCATCCTGCTCAATGAAGGCTTGCGGGGATTCACCAAGACAGGATAGTGCATTCCCTTCTCCTTGCCACCGCCTTGCGAGCCACCGGCCGGAACCGCTAATCTGGCCTATCTTCCTGTTTTTCGAGCACAATTGACGTCATGACCGCGCCAATCGCCATCATCATGGGAAGCCAGTCGGACTGGGACACGATGCGGCATACCGCCGACACGCTTGCAGCGCTCGGCGTTGTCACCGACACCCGCATCGTTTCGGCACACCGCACCCCCGACCGGCTGTTTGCGTTCGCCAAGGGCGCCAAGACGGCTGGTTACAAGGTCATCATCGCCGGCGCGGGTGGCGCAGCCCATCTGCCCGGCATGGCGGCGGCGCTCACGGAACTGCCCGTGTTCGGCGTTCCCATCGAATCCCGGACGCTCAAGGGCATCGATTCGCTCTATTCGATTGTCCAGATGCCCGCAGGCATCCCGGTTGGCACCCTCGCCATCGGCAAGGCCGGCGCCATCAATGCGGCGCTGCTGGCGGCAGCCGTGCTGGCCTTGTCCGACCCGGCCTTGTCCGACCGCCTCGCCGCCTGGCGCAAGGCGCAGACCGAGGCCGTTGCCGAGCGCCCGGAGGACAAGGCGTGACTGACGCAAAGCAGTTGAAGCTGAAACCCGGCGACACCATTGGCATCCTCGGCGGCGGACAATTAGGGCGGATGCTGGCGATGGCGGCGGCCCGGCTCGGCCTGCGCTGCCAAGTGTTCTCGCCCGATCCGGACTCACCGGCCTTCGACGTCGTCCTGAATGCGACCTGCGCCGAATATGCCGATGTCGAAGCGCTCGAGCTGTTCGCCAACGACGTGGACGTCATCACCTACGAATTCGAGAACGTGCCGTCCGCGGCCGCGATGGTGCTGGATGCTCGCCGCCCGGTGCTGCCCAACCGCAAGATCCTCGAGACCACCCAGGACCGGCTCGCCGAGAAGGATTTCGTGACGCGGCTGGGCATCGGCACCGCAGCCTATGCCGACGTCACCTCGGTCCCGTCGTTGCGCGAGGCGATCGCCAGGATCGGCCTTCCGGCGGTGCTGAAGACCCGCCGCTTCGGCTATGACGGCAAGGGCCAAGCCATCATCCGCGAGGGCGACGACATTGCGAAAGTGTGGACCAGTCTCGCCACCAAATCGGCGATCCTGGAAGCCTTCGTGCCCTACGAACGTGAGATTTCCGTCATCGCCGCCCGCTCGGCCACAGGCCAGGTCGAGTGTTTTGACGTCACCGAAAACGAGCACCGAGATCACATCCTGAAGATCTCCCGTGCGCCCGCCCGGATCCAGGACGAGCTCGCCGAGGAAGCGCGGAGCATTGCCGGCAAGATCGCGGGCGCGCTCGATTATGTCGGCGTGCTTGCCGTCGAGATGTTCGTGCTCGCCAACGGCACCGGACCCAAGGTGCTGGTCAATGAGATCGCTCCGCGCGTGCACAATTCCGGACACTGGACGCTCGACGGTGCGTCCGTCTCGCAGTTCGAGCAGCACATCCGCGCCATTGCCGGCTGGCCTCTCGGCAAGCCCGTGCGCCACGGCGAAGTCGTCACCATGACCAATCTGATCGGCGACGAGATCAACGACTATGACAAGTGGCTGAGCGTGCCGGGCGCGACCGTGCACATCTACGGCAAGGGCGCGCCGCGTCCCGGCCGCAAGATGGGCCACGTCACTGAAGTGCGACCCACGACTGGCAAGTAACGGGACCGCGGCACATGCCGCGATCCCGCTTTGCAGCTACGCCGTCTTCGCGCCCGCGACGACGCCAGAGGGTTCGTCGCTGAGCCAGCGATAGATCACCCCGCCCAGCGCGCCGCCGATCAGAGGCGCGACCCAGAACAGCCAGAGCTGCGACAGCGCCCAGCCGCCGACGAACAGCGCGGGACCCGTGCTGCGCGCCGGGTTCACCGAGGTGTTGGTGACGGGGATGCTGACGAGATGGATCATCACCAGCGCGAGCCCGATCGCCAGCGGTGCAAAGCCCGCCGGCGCGCGGCCGTGAGTGGCGCCCATGATGATGAACAGGAACATCATGGTCATCACCACCTCGGTGAGGAAGCATACCATCATGCTGTACTGGCCGGGAGAATGGGCGTCGTAGCCGTTGGACGCGAAGCCCTTGCTGACGTCGAAGCCGGGAGCTCCGCTTGCGATGACGTAGAGCAGCCACGCGGCCACGATCGCGCCGGCCACCTGTGCGATCACATAAGGTAGAATCTGCCCGGCCGGAAAGCGCCCGCCGGCGGCGAGACCGACGGTGACGGCCGGATTGAGATGGCAGCCTGAGATGTGGCCGATCGCATAGGCCATGGTGACCACGCTCAGCCCGAATGCCAGGGAGACACCGACCAGACCGATGCCAACCTGCGGAAAGCCGGCTGCGATCACCGCACTTCCGCAACCTGCGAATGTGAGCCAAAAGGTGCCGATAGCTTCGGCTGCGTATTTCTTCATATCCATGTGTCGTCCCCTGCTTTCAAAGATTCCGGAACAAAGCTCCGAAAACGGCCCCACCCTTGGCGTCAAATCTCCCAAATCAGGGCCGCACAGAGGTATTTCGCCTCATTTAATGGCTGAACTTGGCCCGAAAACCCGCTTGGCCGGTGGACATCCCAGGTTTTGTCTGATACATCCGCGCCCTCAAGGTTAAGGGCTTGTGCGTTTCGCCATCCCCTTTGACTTACCAGAATTCAAATCCGATCCACTGAAGAGGATGCCGCGTGCAGGTTCTCGTTCGCGATAACAATGTCGATCAAGCTCTCAAGGCGCTGAAGAAGAAGATGCAGCGCGAGGGTATTTTCCGCGAGATGAAGCTCCGCGGTCACTACGAAAAGCCCTCCGAGAAGAAGGCCCGCGAAAAGGCCGAAGCCGTGCGTCGCGCACGCAAGCTGGCCCGCAAGAAGCTGCAGCGCGAAGGCCTGCTGCCGATGAAGCCGAAGCCGGTTTTCGGCGCTGGCCCCGGCGGTGATCGTGGCGGTCGCGGCGGCCCGGGTGCCGGTGCAAGTGCCGGTCCGCGCGGACCGCGCTGATTTACCGGACTTGAGACACATCAGTTTTCGATGACGCGGGCCCCTGGCCCGCGTTATTGTTTTGTGAGCGGTGCCTTCCTGGGATGGGGCACTACCGATGCGGCACTGGCGCGAGCGAACCGTAGATGGCCTCCCCTTTCCCCAAGCGCGGCTTGGCGCGGTTACGCCAGATCCTGCTGCAGCCGTTTGCGCTGGCTTTGATGGGAATCTCGCTGTGCGGCTGCTCCTTCGACCTGGGGTCGCTGACGCCGGAGAAGGACAAGCCGCAGGAGGCACCCAAGGCGGCTACGACCGCCGAGAACGTGGTCAGCGCCAGCAATGTCAGCGAAGCCCAGGCCCATACGGCAAAGGCCCAGGCCCTGGCAAAGTCCGGCGACGCAGCTGCTGCGCTCGATGAATTCAATCACGCGGTCGGACTCGATCCCTACAATGCGCAGGCGCTCTATGGCCGCGCCCTGATCTATCAGGGCAAGAACCAGCACGACTTCGCCATCGCCGATTTCAGCGCCGCAAGCGGACTCAACCCGCAGAAGGTCGAGCCGCTGCTCGGCCGCGCCATCAGCTATCTCGCCCTCAGCAAGGTCAAGGAGGCCGCGGCGGATCTGGATGAGGCTTCCGAGGCCGATCCCCACAATGCCCAGGTCTGGACCATACGCGGGCAAGCCTATGAACGGCTGGGCGACAGGACCAAGGCGGCGGCGTCCTACACCAAGGCGGTCTCGCTTCGTCCACGCGACGACGCCGCCCGCAGCGGCCTTGCCCGCGTCGGCGGCTGACGATCCTGGCGCAGCGCAGGCGCCGTCTTAATCCGGGGTGACGCTCTTCGGCAGAACGGAGTGGAACATGGACTTGACGCCCGACAGCATGTCTTCGGCGACATTGGTCTTCGGCCGCGGCATGGACCCGCCGGCATCGGCGCGTAGATCGAGCGGGGGCGCAATCATCGGGACCGGAATATCAGCCGGAGGCGTCAGCCGACTCGGGTTCTCGTTGCCGACCGAGGCCGTGTAGGGCGGGCTCGCCTGCGACGAGCCGCCATTACCATAGGCCTCGGCTGCGGGCGTCGAGACCGTGATCGGCGGCGGCAACGGACGCACCGTTGACGGATCCAGAGGGATGATACGCGGGGCCTCCGGAGTGCGGGCGGCTTCGCGCACCGCAGGCTCCTGAGTCTTCTCGGGCGGCTTGGCCTCCGAAGACTTGGTCTCAACCGACTTGGCTTCAATCGACTTGGCCTCAACCGCTTTGCCCTCAGGCGACTTACGCAGGCGCTCGATCGCGGCGCGCACGAGATCATTGGCGTCGGGGGTGGCGGCCGGCGCGGCAGCAGCCGGCGCCGAATTAGCCTCCACCACCGGGGTGGCGGGAGCGGGTGCACTGACGGCCGGGGTGGACTTGGCGACTGCCTTGTCGCGCGCGGACGGCTTGCCGCGCGGGGTGGCCTCGGCCGGCGCCACGTCCGCCGTAGAAGTCTTCGACTCCGCGGTGGGCTGATCGGCAGCCTTCTCGGCCGCCGGCTTGTCCGCCACCTTCTTCTCGGAAATGCCCTTGGCCTTGACGCCTGGCGCGGGCAGGTTTGCCAGATCGGCGGGCTTGCCGTTCTTGCCAGCCTCGGCGGGCGCCATCACGGCCGCGGGTGCATCCGCCGCCGGCTTGGCGTTGATGTAATGATTAACGATGTATGCCCCGATGATCGTTGCGAGCACCGAGGGGAAGATGTCCATCGAGATTTTAGCGATGTATTTCAGCATTCCGGCCACTCCCCGCGCGATCTGATGCGGGAACTTTGAGGCATAGTGAGGGATCAACTGCGACGGATCAATGGCAAAGGGGTACGCCGGAATTACGGCTTCAGCTCGACCTCAAGGAACACGATCTCGGTTGCGGTTTCGTTAAGCACGTCGTGCTTGACGCCGGCCTTGCGAAAATAGGATTTTCCGGCCGCGAGCTGTGCCTTGGACCGCTCGCCACTGGGTGCCACGATGGTCATTTCCCCTGCGACCACGGGAACAATGACGTAGTCCATGCCGTGGGTGTGATGCCCGGTGGCGCTGTTTGGCGCGAGCCGCCACTCGGTCACCCGAACCTGCTCATTGTCGACCTGAACTTCGGACTTGGCGGCAAGCATCGGAACTCTCCTGGGGGCACGTCCGGAAAACCGGTTCAGGGCACGAAAACCATGAACACGTAGACGGCAAATACCACCATATGGACCAGCCCGAACAGGACATTGGTCCTGCCCGTACCGAAGGTCAGCATGCTCAAAAAGAAGGTCAGGAGCAAAAGCACGCTGCCCTGGTCGCTGAGGCCGAGCGTGAGCTCCTTGTCGAGCGCATAGGTTGCGACACCGACGGCCGGGATGGTCAGCCCGATGGTGGCGAGCGACGAGCCGAGCGCGAGATTGATGCTCTTCTGGAGGTCGTTCTTGCGGGCGGCCGACACGGCCGCGACGCCTTCCGGCAGCAGGATCAGGAGCGCGACCAGAAGTCCGGCAAAGGCAGGCGGCGCACCGATCCTGGCCCCAACGGCATCGACGACCAGCGAGAATTTCTTGGACAGCAGCACGACCGCCAGCAGCGCAATCAGCAGCAGCACGACGCTGAGCACCATGGTCCGGCCCGACCGATGCCCCTCGCCGCTGCCGCCATCCGCCCGCTCGTGAACGAAGTAATCCTTGTGCAGCACGGTCTGGGTGTAGAGAAACACCCCATACAGCGCGAGCGTGACCACGTCGACGAAGCCGAGTTGAACCGCCGAATAAACCGGGCCCGGCGTGGTCGTCGTGTAGTTCGGCATGATCAGAGTGATGGTCGCGAGCGCGAACAGCACGCTGAGATAGACGTTGGCGCCGGAGAGCTGAAAGCCCTGCTCGCGATACCGCAGGCCGCCGATGAAGATGCAGAGCCCGACGAGGCCATTGCAGACGATCATGACAACGGCGAACACGGTGTCGCGCGCAAGTTCCGGGGCAGGCTTGTCGCCCAGCATGATCGTGGTGATCAGCGCCACCTCGATGATGGTCACCGCGAGCGTCAGCACCAGCGTGCCGTAGGGTTCGCCGACCCGCTCGGCGATCATTTCGGCATGATGGACCGCGGCAAACACCGTGCCGAACAGGATGACGAGGAGCAGGAGGGCGAAGACGAGCCCGCCGAACGACAGCGTGAACACATAGTCCGTCGCGCTGACGGCCACGAACAGCAGCACGGCCAGCGCCGGAAAGATCCAGGCCGACCGAGGCATCGGATTATGCGCGCTCATCCATCGGCTCCAATCGTCTCAGCCGAGCAGTAGCAAATCGGGCGGCAGATTCAATGCCAGCGCAGGATCGGCGCGAACGGTAGTAGCGTCAGCAGCAAGAATAGCGGGATCAGCACCGCGCTGGCACGCACGAAATAACCGAAGAAGCTCGGCATCTCGATGCCGTTCTCGCTCGCAATGCTGCTCACCATGAAGTTCGGCGCATTGCCGATATAGGTGAGCGCGCCCATGTAGACTGCTCCCATGGAGATGGAGGCGAGCGTGCCCGAAAGCTCGTGCATCAGCACCTGCGGGTCGCCGCCGGCGAGCTCGAAGAACAACAGATAGGTCGGCGCATTGTCGAGGAACGCCGACATCAGGCCGGTGAACCAGAAATAGGCAACCTCGCGCGGCGCGCCGTCCGGCCCGGTCACAGCCGACAACAGCCAGGCGAACGCGCCGTGATGGCCGGCATCGAGCATGGCAATGACCGGGATGATCGCGATAAAAATGCCGGCGAACAGCTTTGCGACTTCGCGGATCGGCTCCCAGGTGAAGCCGTTGGCCTGCCTGTGCTCGTCCGGCGTCAACCACACCGACAGGGCC
Organism: Bradyrhizobium sp. F1.13.3; assembly: GCF_040548265.1. Lineage (NCBI taxonomy): Bacteria > Pseudomonadati > Pseudomonadota > Alphaproteobacteria > Hyphomicrobiales > Nitrobacteraceae > Bradyrhizobium > Bradyrhizobium sp. F1.13.3. The sequence goes on from NZ_JBEPRI010000014.1 coordinate 145,398, forward strand.
GCTATCGCCAGCAGCGCCGCGTTGCGGGCAATGTCTTCCAGCTCCAGCCTGGTTCCGAGAATGTCGAAGGCGATGCCGGACTTCCACATCGCCGAGGCCAGCAGGCTCGCGACGATGGCTGCGATCAGCACCAGGTTGACGAGGCCGCGGATGCGGACCGGCTTCGCGGCGCCGGCGGCGCCGAGCAAGGGTTCGCTACGGAAGCGCCAGACGTCGATGACGACGAAGATCGCGAGCAGCAGTCCGGCAACGATCGCCGTCTGCAGCCAGATGGTCCGCGTGGTCCAGAAGAAGTCGACGCCATGCAGGAAACCGACGAACAGCGGGGGATCGCCGAGCGGGCTCAGCGCGCCGCCGACATTGGCGACCAGGATGATGAAGAAGATGACGACATGGGCGTTGTAGCGCCGCGGCCGGTTGGCGCGGATCAGAGGGCGGATCAGGATCATGGCCGCCCCGGTGGTGCCGACGACGCTCGCCATCGCCGTACCGAGCGCGAGGATGCCGGCGTTGGCCGCCGGGGTCGCCTTGATGTCGCCCGTCACGAGAATGCCCCCCGCCACGACATAGAGCGAGAACAGCAGCACGATGAAGCCGAGATATTCGGCGAGCATGGCGTGAACGAGCGCAGCCAGCGTCGCCATGCTCCCGGCAAGCATGACAAGCGAAGCGAGTGCCAGCAGCGACCAGGCCGCGGCGATCTTGCCGTAATGATGGTGCCAGATTTTTGCAAACAGCAGCGGCCCGAGCGCGATCGACAGCAGGAGGCCGGCAAAGGGCAGCGCATAGGGCCAGCCCATCGCCGCGCCGTCGAGCCCGGTCGCAGCCCATGCGTGCTGTGGCAACAACACGACGAGGATCGCGGCGATGAACCCGCTCTCGCGCCGAACGACAAGCCGTCTAGAAAGCAATGAAGCGCCTCGCCGTTTCGATCGCACCGAACGCATCGAGATTGTCGTGTCCCCCGCCTGCAAAGCGAACGAACTGCTTCGGTTCGTGCGCGAGCGCGAACAGACGCTCTCCGAACACGATCGAAATGGCAAGGTCATTGGTGCCATGCATCACCAATAGCGGCACAGTGACGCGCGGGATACGCTCGTCGGAATGAAATGGATCGCGCATCAGCAGGCGCACCGGAACGTACCAGAACGATGAAGCTGCAATGTCGGCCGTCGATGTGTAGGGAGCTTCCAGGATGAGTTTTCCAATACGATGCTCCGAGGCGATTGCGACCGCCACGCCGGTCCCGAGCGAAAAGCCCCAGGCGGCGATTCGTTCCGCCGCGTAGCGCACAGTGGTGAAGGCGTAGGCGGCCGCGGCATCGCGCAGCAGGCCCGTCTCGCTCGGCGCCCCGCTCGAGCCGGCATAGCCGCGATAGGACAGCGCGACGAGGCCGGTGCCGTCCGCCGTCATGGCCTTGAAACGGCTGATGCGACCGGCGAGATAATCGCCATTGCCGGGAAAATACAGGATCACGGGCCGGCCAAGCCTCGCCGGCACGTGCCAGACGATGACCTTCTCGCCATCGGAGGTGGTCAGGACGTGCTCTTCGGCCTCAGGGAGGCCCGCGGCGTCCGGCGTGGTGCGACCGACGGGCGGGATCGGAAACAGCATCTCGCGCTGCCTGACATACAGCACGAGGAGACCGGCGAAATAGACGGTCACGAGCAGGATGGCGATCCACTTGACGATGGTCATGATGACGCGGCCCGGCCCCCGTTCAGGGCTTGCGACAGCTCCGCAGCAATTTCATGACATCGCCCGAGGGCGCGCCGGAAAGGCGCGGCGGCCGCACGCCGCCTGCTGAGCGGCGCTCCATGCGACGCGTGCTCGCGCGTCGCATTCGCCCACATGCCTCCGCGCTACATCGCCTTGACGATGTTCTCGGTGACCTTCTTGGCGTCGCCGAGCAGCATCATGGTGTTGTCGCGATAGAACAGCGGATTGTCGATGCCGGCATAGCCCGAAGCGAGCGAGCGCTTGATGAACATCACGGTGCCGGCCTTCCAGACCTGGAGCACCGGCATGCCGTAGATCGGCGAGGTCTTGTCCTCTTCGGCCGCCGGATTGGTGACGTCGTTGGCGCCGATCACGAAGGCGATGTCGGCCTGCGCGAATTCGGAGTTGATGTCCTCGAGCTCGAACACCTCGTCATAGGGCACGTTGGCTTCGGCCAGCAGCACGTTCATGTGGCCGGGCATGCGGCCGGCGACCGGGTGAATGGCGTATTTCACCTCGACGCCTTCCTTCTTCAGGATGTCGCCCATTTCGCGCAGCGCATGCTGAGCCTGCGCCACCGCCATGCCGTAGCCGGGCACGATGATGACTTTCTGCGCGTTCTTCATGATGAAGGCCGCATCGTCGGCCGAGCCGAGCTTGGCCGGCTTCTGCTCGCCGCCGCCACCGCCCGCCGCCGCGGTCTCGCCACCGAAGCCGCCGAGGATGACGGAGATGAAGGAGCGGTTCATCGCGTGGCACATGATGTAGGACAAGATCGCGCCGCTCGATCCCACCAGCGCCCCGGTGATGATCAGCGCGGAATTGCCGAGAGTGAAGCCGATGCCGGCCGCGGCCCAGCCCGAGTAAGAGTTCAGCATCGAAATCACGACCGGCATGTCGGCGCCGCCGATCGGGATGATCATGAGCACGCCGAGCGCCAGCGCGATGATGACGATCAGCCAGAAGTCGAGCGCGCTGCCCGTCATGACCAGCCCGACGATGAAGACGACGAGGGCGATCGCAAGCGCGATGTTGATGATGTGACGGAACGGCAGGATGATCGGGGCACCGCTCATGCGCGCGGACAGCTTCAGGAACGCGATCACCGAACCGGTGAAGGTCAGCGCGCCGATGGCGACGCCGAGCGACATCTCGACCAGGCTCTGCGGATGGATGTTGCCGGGGCTGCCGATGTCGAAGGCTTCCGGCGCGTAGAACGCACCGGCAGCGACCAGCACCGCGGCCATACCGACCAGCGAATGGAAGGCGGCGACCAGTTCCGGCATCGAGGTCATCGGCACGCGACGGGCGATCACCGCGCCGACGCTGCCGCCGATCGCGATACCAAGGATCACGAGGATCCAGGCGAGGCCGTCCGCCGGCGGATGGCTGGCGAGCGTGGTGGCGACCGCGATCGCCATACCGATCATGCCAAAGAAATTGCCCTGCCGCGATGAGGCGGGGCTGGACAGCCCGCGCAGTGACAGGATGAACAGCACACCTGCCACGAGATACAGAACTGCAGCCAGATTGGCGTTCATCTCAGGTCCCCTTTGTCTTCGTCACCCCGAGGTGCACGCCGCTCATTTCACTTTCTTCTTGTACATCGCCAGCATGCGCTGGGTGACAAGGAAGCCGCCGAAGATATTCACGCAGGCGAAAATGAGCGCGATGAAGCCGAAGCCGCGCGCCCAGCCCGAACCGCTCGAGATCATGCCGACGCCGACCGCCAGCAGCGCGCCGACCACGATCACCGAGGAGATCGCATTGGTCACGCTCATCAGCGGCGTATGCAGCGCAGGGGTCACCGACCACACCACGAAATAGCCGACGAAGACGGCGAGAACGAAGATCGACAGCCGGAAGACGAAGGGGTCGACGACTTGTGCAATATGCTCCATGACGGCTCTCCTTACGCTTTCGGCTGGAAATTCGGGTGGATGACGGCGCCGTCCCGGGTCAGCGCAGTCGCCTTGACGAGTTCGTCGTCCCAGTTCACGGCCAGCGCCTTGCTGGTCTTGTCGACCATCGTTTCGATGAAGTTAAACAAATTGCGCGCGTAGAGGCTGGAGGCCGACGCCGCGACGCGGCCGGCGACGTTGGTGTAGCCGACGATCTTGATGCCATCGACCTCGGCGACCTGGCCCGCCTTGACGCCTTCGACATTGCCGCCGCGCTCGACGGCGAGATCGACCAGCACCGACCCCGGCTTCATCGACTTGACCATGTCGGCCGTGACGAGCTTCGGCGCAGGCCGTCCCGGAATCAGCGCGGTGGTGATCACGATGTCCTGCTTCTTGATGTGCTCGGCGGTGAGCGCGGCCTGCTTGGCCTGGTACTCCTTGGACATTTCCTTGGCGTAGCCGCCGGCGGTCTGGGCGTTCTTGAATTCCTCGTCCTCGACGGCGAGGAATTTCGCACCGAGCGATTCGACCTGCTCCTTGGTGGCGGGCCGGACGTCGGTCGCGGTGACGACGGCGCCGAGACGGCGCGCGGTCGCGATCGCCTGGAGGCCGGCGACGCCGACGCCCATCACGAACACTTTTGCGGCGGGCACGGTGCCGGCCGCGGTCATCATCATCGGGAAGGCGCGTCCGAAGGCCTCGGCGCCCTCGATCACGGCGCGGTAGCCGGCAAGGTTGGCCTGCGAGGACAGCACGTCCATCACCTGCGCGCGCGTGATGCGCGGCATCAATTCCATCGCGAAGGCGGAGACGCCGGCATCGGCTATCGTCTTCAGCGCGGCCTCGTTGCCGTAGGGGTCCATGATGGCGATGACGAGCGCGCCGCGCTTGTACTGCGCCAACTCCGAGGCTTCAGGGCGCTTCACCTTGATGATGATGTCGGCGTCCTTCAGCGCGTCGGCGCTGACGGTGGCGCCCACGGCGGTGAATTCGGAGTCCGGCAGGCCCGACTTGAGGCCGGCGCCCGGCTCAATGGCGATCTCGGCGCCCAGCGCCTTGAACTTCTTCACCGTATCCGGCGAAGCGGCGACCCGCGGCTCCGACGGATCGATTTCCTTGGCAACGGCGATCTTCATAGGCCCTCCGGCGACGCGGGAAGAAGCGCGCACGCGAACTTAGCGTTACTCCCGCAACGTTGGATACCGGTTTTCAATCCGGCTTGATTGCAAATTTTATGGGCACCGACGACGCTGGCGGTGCTGCAGGGGATGGATCAGGTCAGGAAGATCGCCATCAGGATCACGATAAGCGCGACCGAGACCGTGCCGTACTTCACCAGCTTGATGAAGCCCTCGTAGGTCTGCTCGTGGGCAACGTAGTCGTTGCCGTCGGCGGTGCTGTACGCCACTTCGCTATGGTCGGCCATGAATTGTCCCCAGTCGAAAGTCGAATTTCATGGCTGGATACCGCAAACTTTCGGGCAGGGCAACGGCACGGGGGCGCGGTTTCCCGGCAAATCAGGTCATTTGGAATTCCGATTGGCGGGAAAGCCCCGCGCTACAGCCGCTCAGCCCTGATCAATCATCGTGGCGGTGATGTTCACGGCCGCTCGCTGGGGTACCGGGAGACCGAGCGCCTCGCGGACCGCGTCAACCGCCGGCTCGCCTGCTTCGGTGAATCGAGCCATCCGCGGGGCCGTCCCGGGGCCGACCGCCACCACGTGGTCCCCGGCCAAGAAGCCATGGGTCATGTGGAAACCAAGCGCGCGATAGACCTCGAACTGCTCCTCCGAGAAGAACTGATCGCCGGTGGTCTCGTGCGGGAACGTATCGTTACGCCGCGCGTAGTCGCGGATGTAGTCGTTCTCGTCGTTGGAGAGCGAGGACTTAATGTAGACGAGATAGCCCCTGTCATCGCCACCATAGTCGATGGTGCCGATCGCCACATGAACGTGCTCGCCGGCCTCGTCCGGCGTCTCAGGAGAGGTTCGTGTGGACTTCTTGTCGGCGTTCGCCGCCATGATGGCGCGCGTGCGGTCGCGGATCGGCGTCCATGGCAAATCGATCCGGACGCCGAGATCGATGCGGGCGTAGCGCTGGAGCTTCATCAGCGAGGAGAAATTCATCGCCGCGTCGGCTTCCGCGTCGACCACAACGATCACCTTGCAGCGCCGGCGCAGCAGCTCGTAGACGCCGAGGTTTTCGATGTGGCCGCCGTCGGTGAGGTAGACGCCGTCGCTATTCTCGTAGAGACGGCCCGAGATTTCCGACCACAGGAAGAGCGGCGTGGAGCGGCGCTGCGGCCGGACAGTGGCCTCGACATAGCGCGGATTGCTCAGCCAGTAGCCCAGCCGCACGTTCAACAGCGCGAGCGTCGGCGTCAGCGCCCTGATCGAGTTCGAGCCCATGTTCGACGACGCCGCCGCCCCCGAGATCGCCATTGCGGTGGCGAGGTCGAGGCTTTGCTCAAGATGCTCGACCGCCGGGGTCTTGGCGTAGCGCGTCGCCTCGCTGCCGACATAGAGCGGCGAGAACACAAAGAAGTCGGCATTGCGGCCGCGCCGGTTGGCGAAGTCCGACCCCTGGATGTTGAGCGCCGTGTTGATGAGATGATAGGGCGCCCCCAGCTTCCGCGCGGCAGGCCGGTCCCCCGTCGCGACCTGGTCACTCGGGGCCGCATAGAGCTCGCTCAACCTCATGCGATCGAGCGGCTTGAAATCGCGTCCCTGATCGAGGCTGGCCTCGGCGCGCGCGATATTGCCGTCTGCCGACCGGCCCGGATCGAACAGGAAAGCCTTGCTCAGCCGGTCGCGGTAAAGCCGGTGGAGCGAATTCGCGTTGGGCGTCAGCGACCATGAGATCGCAAACAGCAGCAGGCCGACGAGCGTATACAGGATCACCACGGGCAGGCTGTGCGCATAGCCGGAGCCTCTATCCAACCAGTCGAATTGTCGTGCGATATTGCTCGCGCCAGACCTGAGCCAGGCCGGAACGTGGGATACGGGCGTCAGCCAGTCCGTGGTCGCGGTGGTTGCGGCGGCCGTTGGCGTGATCTCGGCCGAGAAGGTGCCGGCGCTCGCGTCGAACTCGATCTTGCCCGACAGATTGCCCGACGCGGGCACGGTTGATTTGTTGGCCGCTAGGCAACCCTTCTGCGCCATGGCGGTCAGAGGCGCCTGGCATTTTTCGATCGGATCGTTGGCGATGCCCCAATAAGACAAGTAGAGAAAGGCGACCCAGATGATCAGTGGCAGCGCCAATCCGGCGGTCCACAACGCGACCTTGGCAATGATCGCGAGCATCATCGAGCCCCATTGCGAGGATACGCTGTCTCCCTTCAGGAATTCGGCGAATTGCTGCCTGAAAGCAGTAACGAAAACACCGATTGGCGCGGCAATTGCAGCCAGCGACTGAATCCAGGTGACCGCGACGCCGCGGACCGGCCCGCCGATCGCGTTGCTGTCGGCGACATCGAACATCTGCGACAGCATGAAGGGCTGGAATTCGAAGAACGCAATCGCGGCAAGCAGGACCAAGAAAGTCGCGCCGGCGGTCGGCCAATGCGAGCGGAACTCCTGACGCTTTTCGGGACTTGCAAATGACTGCTTGAGCGCCCAGCCGAAGAACAGGGCGACGCCGATGATCGCCGTTGCCAGCGTCAGCGCGAAATGCGCGATCTGAAGGACGCGCGCGAAGTCGCATGCGATGCCGAGCAGGAACGCGATGGCCGCAGCATAGGTCAGGAAGATGGTCGGGCCGATGCCCCGCTCCGTGCGCGAGCTCAGATAAGCGATCCCGCCGCAAGCAAGCAGCGCCAGCGCGACGATCGCCCCGATCGCAGTGAACCCGAAGCGGTCCGCGATCCAGCCGAAATGATGCAGCTCACACTGCGGCAAAGCGCCTTCGGCGATATCGACGCCGAAGAAATTTGCGACCGTGAGGCAGCTCCGCAGCGGCGTCGACCAGATCGTGACAGCTGCGAGCAGCAGCACGACGGGTAGGGTCAATCCGATATTGGCGATCAGGCCCCGCGCCACGATTGCAATCCCGGTCAAGAGATCGCGGAAGCCGGCCGGGATCAGATAGTTGGAATAATTCCTGATATGTCCGACCGATGGCGTATCGCTGATCTCGCTGGCGGTCGCAGCTCTCCCGGCGGACCGCTGGCCGAACACAAACCGCCCTGTCACCGTCATGGTCGTGCTGAGCGAGGTGCCGATGTAGCCGCCGCCCGACACGGTGGACAGATAATCGATCCGTCCGATCAAATCGTGGTGGTTCAGCGCCTGGAGCACGCCGAGGCACATGGCCGAGGAGCGGATCCCGCCGCCGGAGAGCGCGAGCCCGACCACGTCGAGCATCTGGCACGCCTCTGTGCCCTCCGGATCGACTTGCCGCGCCTCTTCGCGGCGCGTGTTGATCGCCTCGATTTCGTCGCGGACGATCTGCTGGTGCTTCTCGCACCAGGGCGTTTCCTCTTCGAAGGCAGCGGCGTTCCGCGCGCCAGGTAGGCGGACCTGTCCTTGATCGGGCATGCGGGCCTCCCGAGCGGCAAGAGGGTGATCTGCAATCAATAATTGTAAAAATAAAGCGGGTATCTACGGGGTTAGTCTCGCCTCGGGCTCGGACGTTCAATACTCCCTACCAGGATATCGAGGCCGTCTCGAACGTCGCGGCGAAATGCGCTGGCTGAAAATATGGCGCCGCCGCCGGCGCCTGCTCGTTCGAGACCGGTCCGCCGGGGCGGGCCGCTCGCTGAGCCGGCTGGCTCGTCTCGTGCCGCTCCGGTGATAGCCGGCTCGTGCCTGCCTCAGCCCATCGCTTCCAGCTCGTCGATCATGCCGGCGATGACGCTCAGGCCGCCGTCCCAGAACTTTGGATCCTTGGCATCGAGCCCGAACGGCCGCAGCAGTTCGGAATAATGCTTGGTGCCGCCGGCGGCGAGCATGTCGAGATAGCGCTCGGCAAAGCCTTCGGCCGCGTTCTCGTAGACGGCGTACAGCGAGTTCACGAGACAATCGCCGAACGCATAGGCGTAGACGTAGAACGGCGAATGGATGAAGTGGGGGATGTACATCCAGTAGTTCTCGTAGCCCGCTTTGATCTCGATTGCCGGACCAAGGCTCTCGCCCTGCACCGAGAGCCAGATCTCGCCGAGCCGCGTCGCGGTGAGTTCGCCGTTCTTGCGTTCGGTGTGGACCGCGCGCTCGAAGGAATAGAACGCGATCTGCCGCACCACGGTGTTGATCATGTCCTCGACCTTGCCGGCGAGCAGCGCCTGGCGCTGCTTTGCGCTCTTGGTCTGCGCCAGCAGCCGCCGGAAGGTCAGCATCTCGCCGAACACGCTCGCGGTCTCCGCCAGCGTCAGCGGCGTCGGCGCCATCAACGCGCCGTTCCTGGCCGCCAGCACCTGGTGCACGCCGTGGCCGAGCTCGTGGGCGAGCGTCATCACGTCGCGCGGCTTGCCCTGGTAGTTCATCAGCACGTAGGGGTGCGCGGACGGCGTGGTCGGATGCGAGAAGGCACCCGGCGCCTTGCCCAGACGCACCGGCGCGTCGATCCAGCGGTCGGTGAAGAAGCGCTCGGCGATATCAGCCATCTTTGGCGAGAAGCCGCGATAGGCGGAGAGCACCATGCTTCGTGCGTCGGGCCAGCCGATGATGTCGGTGGCCGCAAAAGGCAGCGGCGCGTTGCGATCCCAATAGGCCAGGCGCTTCCTGCCGAACCAGCGTGCCTTCAGCGCGTAGTAGCGATGCGACAATTTCGGATAGGCCGCGCGCACCGAGGCGACCAGCGCATCCACTACCTCGCGCTCGACGCGGTTGTTCAAATGCCGGGAATCCGCGACGTCCTTGAAGCCGCGCCAGCTGTCGGAGATGTCCTTGTCCTTGGCCAGGGTGTTGGTGATCAGCGCAAAGGTGCGCTCATTGGCCTTGAAGGTCTTTGCGAGCGCCTCTGCCGCGGCCTTGCGCTTGGCGCCGTCGCGGTCCTGCAGAAGATTGAGCGTCGGCTCGATCGCGAGCTCCTTGGGCCCGACCTTGAAACGCAGGCTCGAGATGGTCTGGTCGAACAGCCGGTTAAAGGCTGAATAGCCGGTCTGCGACTTCTCCAGGAAGAGCTGCTCGAGCTTGTCGTCGAGCTGGTACGGCTTCTCCTTGCGCAGATCCTCGATCCAGGGACGGTAGTGCGCGAGCTCAGCGGCCTGCATCGCGCGGTTCAAAATATCGTCATCGATTCGATTGAGCTCGAGCGCGAAGAACAGCAGATGCGTCGATGCCGTCGTCAGGCGCTCGGAAACGTCGCCGTAAAACTTTGAAATCTTGGGGTCCACGCTGTCGCCGGCATGAACGAGGCCGGCGTACGAGCCGAGCCGGCCGGCGAGGTCGTCGATCGCCTCATAGCGTCGCACGGCTTCAGCGAGCCATTTTCCGCCATCTTCCTTTGCTGTTCCTGTGGCGAGCTTGCCCTTGTAGTCCGTCTCGAACGCGACGCAATCGGCGTCCATCCTTTCGAGATCGCGCGCCACTTCCGGCGCATCGATCCCGGAATAGAGGTCGGCGAGGTTCCACTCCGGAAGCTTGCCGGTCTTGCTCGCAGGCTTGGCAGGCGAAGAGTTGGCGAGTGAAGACTTGGCGAGTGAAGGCTTGGTGGGTGAACGCTTGGTGGGTGAACGCTTGGTGGGTGAACGCTTGGTGGGTGAACGCTTGGTGGGTGAACGCTTGGAGGGTTTTGCCTTGGCTGCGGATGTCTTGGTGTTCGGCTTGCGAAGAGCGGGCTTGCTGATGGCGGACTTCTTAACTGCAGACTTGGAGCGCGAATTCATTGTGTGGGAAACCTGTGTTCAACAATCGCGACGGCGGGCGGGGGCATCAGGATTTAACAGTGCGTTAATCGGCTTCGGCCAGAGTGCCCCGATTCGAGACAGATAGTAGTAGCGTGCGGGGAACACCATGGCTGCCAGTATTTTGATCGCCGACGACGACGCTGTAGCCCGCCGGCTGGTCGAAAACATGGTGCAGAAATGCGGCTATGAGACGATCGTGGTGGACTCCGGCGACGCGGCGATCGCCGCCCTCACCGCCCCTGACGCGGCCATCGACGGCGTCGTCCTCGATCTCGTGATGCCCGGCCTCGACGGCATGGGCGTGCTGGCGAAAATCCGCGAAGCGGGCCTCAGCATCCCGGTCATCGTGCAGACGGCCCATGGCGGCATCGACAATGTTATCTCGGCGATGCGCGCGGGCGCGGCCGATTTCGTGGTCAAGCCGGTCGGCCTCGAGCGGCTCCAGGTCTCTCTTCGCAACGCGCTCAATTCGTCCGCGCTCAAGGGCGAATTGCAGCGCATCCGTCACAGCCGCGAAGGTCGGCTGACCTTCTCCGATATCATCACCCGCGCCGAGGCGATGGCGGGCGTGATGCGCGCGGCGCAGAAAGCAACAAACTCCTCGATCCCCGTGCTGATCGAGGGCGAGTCCGGCGTCGGCAAGGAGATGTTCGCGCGTGCCATTCATGGCAGCGGCGAGCGCAAGGCAAAGCCGTTCGTCGCGGTCAATTGCGGCGCTATCCCCGACAACCTCGTCGAGTCCATCCTGTTCGGTCACGAGAAGGGTGCCTTCACCGGCGCCACCGAACGCCACACCGGCAAGTTCGTCGAAGCCCATGGCGGCACGCTGTTCCTGGACGAGGTCAGCGAGCTGCCGCTGAGCGCGCAGGTCAAGCTGCTTCGCGCGCTTCAGGAAGGCGCGGTCGAGGCGGTCGGCGGCCGCAAACCCGTCAAGGTCGACGTCCGCATCATCTCGGCGACCAACCGCAAGCTGCTTGAGCGGGTCAAGCAGGGCCACTTCCGGGAAGACTTGTTCTATCGGCTGCACGTGCTGCCGCTGACGATCCCATCGCTGCGCGCCCGGCGCGAGGACATTCCGCATCTGCTCAGGCATTTCCTGGCCCGCTTTGCCGCCGAGGAGAACCGCTCCATCACCGGCATCAGCGGCGAGGCCGTGGCGCACCTTGCCCAGCTCGATTGGCCCGGCAACATCCGCCAGCTCGAAAACGCGGTTTACCGCGCCGTGGTGATGAGCGACGGCGACCAGCTTGGCCTCGACGACTTCCCCCTGATCGCCTCGCAGCCGTATCCCGGAACAGACATTCCAACCGCGCCGCTGATGCTGGAGCCAGTCGCGGCCCCCTCCGTTGTGTCAGGTAATGAAATACCGATTGCGCCGCTGCCCCAAGCTGGTGCTCTCTCCATGCTGACCGCGACCGGCGACGTCCGGCCGCTGGAGGAGATCGAGAACGAGATCATCCGTTTCGCGATCTCGCATTATCGCGGGCAGATGTCGGAGGTCGCCCGCCGCCTCAAAATCGGCCGGTCCACCCTCTACCGCAAACTCGATGAAGCCGGGGTTCCCGGCCATGGCGGCAAAAGCGGTGAGGAGACGCACTGAGCCTGACGCGAACAGAGGTTCGTCCGGGCGGTGCGATACGACTGTAAGCCGTTCGCATGACGACGGAATTCGACTGCGATTTGAACCGTGACTTGTAAGTGACAGACACAGGGAAAAGCGCGTGGCAGAAGCGCACAATCCGTTGCCAAGAGGCCTCCTTGAAGTCAGTTTGTCGTGAGTTGTCCCGGGTAGCGCTGGCCGCGAAATCGGGGCCTGTATATCGTCTGCGTGGGAATCGTTGCGTGCAGGCGTGCAACTTTCGAGAGGCCGGCGCGGTTTAGCCGAAGCTCAATAGGCGATAACGAAGCTGTTCCATGGGGGACAGTTCACCCGAGGGGTGCGACACAATGCGTGACTGTTTGAACCACCGTGCAGGCTTTGACCGCGTCTTGATGACGGTCGCGGCGACCTTCCTCACGGTATCGGCCAGCTCGGCCCTGGCGCAGGATCAGGCGCGCAGCAGCGCTGCCGAACTTGCGATTGAAGCTGCGATCCCGCGTCCCGAACCCGCAAACGTCCCGCCCCCGACCGCATCCGATATCAAGCTCGACACCACCGCCACGGTTCAGGACTCGGCAAAGGAGCCGGTCAAGGAACCCGTGAATGCGGAAGCCGCTCCCGCGCCAAACAAGGTCGACACCAAGCCTTCCGACGTCGCCACCACGCCCGCCGCCGAGGCGCCGAAGAGCGAGACGGCGAAGACCGAACCTGCCAAGGCCGACACGCCGGCCGCGCCCGCCACCGCTGCTGCTCCGGCCTCGGAGCCGGTGAAGGCCGCGAGCAACGTTCCCGCGGCCGACCAGCCGGTCGCCGACAAGCTCAAGGACATCGTCGGCGCCAAGACTGCGCGCTATTTCGACCGCAAGAACGAGCGCGCGGCGATCGAGAAGTTTTACGGCGCACGCGATTTCGCACCAGTTTGGACCCAAGGCGGCAGCCTGACCGCTGCAGCCAAGGGCGTGATCGCCCGGCTCAAGGATGCGGCCTCCGACGGTCTCAATCCCGCCGATTACCCGCTGCCGGACTTCGCCGCCGCCACGACGCCCGATGCGCTCGCCGATGCCGAGCTCAAGCTCACCGCCAGCATGTTCGACTATGCGCGCCAGGCCCAGAGCGGCCGCATGCACTGGTCGCAGGTCAGCGGCGACATCCTCTATCCCGAGCATCCGGTCGATCCGAACGAGGTGCTCGCCAAGGTCACGACCGCGGCGGACGCCTCCGCGGCGCTCGACAGCTACAATCCGCCGCACAAGCTCTACAAGGAGCTGAAGGCGAAGCTCGCGGAGCTCCGCGGCCAGGGCAACGGCCCGATGATCGAGATCGCCGATGGTCCGACGCTGAAATACACCCCGGCCGGCAAGAAGCAGGCTGAAATCGTCGTTGAAGATCCGCGCGTGCCGCAGCTGCGCGCGAAGCTCGGCATCGCCGAGAACGCCAGCGACACCCGCTATGACGCGGCGGTCGCCGAAGCCGTGCGCAAGTTCCAGAACAGCGCCGAGCTCAAGCCGACCGGCATCCTCGACGACAAGACGGTCAAGGCGATCAACACCCCGAAGCGCGACAAGCAGATCGACGTGGTGCTGGTGAACATGGAGCGCTGGCGCTGGCTGCCGCGCGACCTGGGCGTTCCCTCGCTCGGCGATGCCTACGTCATCCTCAACATTCCCGACTACACGCTGAAGGTGATGCAGCGCGGCCAGCAGGTCTGGACCACCCGCGTCGTCACCGGCAAGCCCGGCACGCATGCGACCCCGCTGCTCACCGAGACGATGAAGTACATCACGGTCAATCCGACCTGGAACGTGCCGCCGTCGATCGTCTACAACGAATATCTGCCGGCGCTTCAGCAGGACCCGACCGTGCTCCAGCGGATGGGGCTCAAGCTCGAACAGAACCGCGACGGCTCGGTGCACATCTCGCAGCCGCCCGGTGAAGCCAATGCGCTCGGCCGCATCCGCTTCAATTTCCCGAACAAGTTCCTAGTCTATCAGCACGACACGCCGGACAAGAACCTGTTCGCCCGGGACGAACGCGCCTTTAGCCACGGCTGCATGCGCGTACAGAACCCGGATCAGTACGCCTCGGTCCTGCTCAACATCGCGCTGCCGAACGAGAAGTACACGCCGGAGCGCGTGCGCAGCATGTACGGCAAGAGCGAGATCGACCTGAAATTCCCGACCCCGATCCCGGTCAACATCACCTATCAGACCGCATTCGTGGATGATGGCGGCAAGCTGCAATTCCGCAAGGACGTCTATGGCCGCGACGCGACCATGATCAACATCCTGAAGAACGGCCGCGGCAAGGATCTCGAGAACGTCGTGGCGCACTCCCAGCCGAGCTATTCACGCCCGGCAACGACGCTGCCGAACGGCGTGCTGGCAGCCAACAATGGCGGCTCGTCCGGCCCGAATTTCTTCGAGCGGCTGTTCGGAGCCCCGACCCCGCCGCCGGCTCCGGTCGGCCGCCGTCCCCAGCAGCAGCGGGTGTTCACCCGCTGAGGCAGGCCCCCCCGACCCCTGATTTCCTGAAATTCTCCAATAAAGTCAGCGACCTCATCCTCTGGATGGGGTCGCTTAACGTTAACCATTCTCCACCTAACCTCGGGCAGCGGGCGTTTTTTCGCCACACTCACCCGGTTAGGTTCGCAATCTGACTTGGTTTGGGGGCGGGAAGGTCAACCTCGAATTAACCTTCTCGCTTTAACAAAGCGTTCATCCTCTTTCGCGCGCTTAGGGGTTTGCGGGAGAGTCCATTTTGAACGCTCGTCGACTGGGTGGGCTCTAACGTGCTGACTGGTATCGCACGCCAATTCGCTGTGCTGTCGTTGTCCCATGCGGGAGTGAAGGCCGGATCCAGGATCGGCCTCGCTGCCGTATTGCTGTTTGCTGCCGCGGGTTCAGTTCATGACGCTGCCGCGCTGAACGAGACCAAGACGCTCTCCTTCCACCACACCCATTCCGGCGAAGACCTCACCGTCACCTTCAAGCGCGACGGGCGCTACGACGAAGCGGCGCTGAAGCAGCTCAACCACTTCCTGCGCGACTGGCGCAGCCAGGACGAGACGGTCATGGACCGTCACCTCTTCGACATCCTCTGGGAAGTCTATCGCGACGTCGACGGCAAGCAGCCGATCCAGATCATCTCCGCCTACCGCTCGCCCGCCACCAACTCCATGCTCCGCCGCCGCTCCTCCGGCGTGGCGCGCTTCAGCCAGCACATGCTGGGGCATGCGATGGACTTCTACATCCCGAACGTGCCGCTGGAGCAGATCCGCTTCGCCGGCCTGCGCCTCCAGCGCGGCGGCGTCGGCTTCTACCCGACCTCAGGCTCGCCGTTCGTGCATCTGGACACCGGCAGCATCCGGCACTGGCCGCGCATGACGCATGACCAACTCGCCCGGGTCTTCCCGGACGGACGCACCGTCCACGTCCCGACCGACGGCACGCCGCTGAAGGGCTATGAGCTGGCCAAGGCCGAGATCGAGCGGCGCGGCAGCGGCGAGGATTCCGGCAGCAAATCGAATTTCTTTGCCAACCTGTTCAAGGGCAAGCCGGCTCCGGCCGCCGCGAGCAACGACGAGGATGACGAGGGCGCGCCCGCGCCGGCCGCGAAGACTGTCGCGCCGACCGTGGTCGCCGCCGCGACCAAGCCGGCCGATCCGGTGCCGACGCCGCGCGCCAAGCCGTCAGTCGCGGCGACCATTCAGCTCGCCTCGGCCGATGCGCAGATCGTCGCGTTGCCCAAGTCGAAGCCCGCGCCCGTGGCTGACAAGCCGGCCGCCGGCAAATCTGCTGATGCCAAGCCCGAGACCCCCGCCGACATCATCAATGCCCGTGGCTTCTGGGACGCCCCGGCTACGCCGCAGCAGGCGACGCCTGCTCAAGTGGCTGCGCTGAAGGCCCGCCAGGCGCTTTCGGCCGCCACCGATCCGCAGCCGACCGCGAGCGTGTCCAGTGCCGCCTATCAGGCCCTGGCCTACGCGCCGGCATCCGCCTCCCCGGTCGACCGCGCCAACGTCGTCGCCGCCTCCGCGCCGATCCCGCGCTCCGCCCGTCCCGCCTCCGCGTCGCGCAACGTTGCGCCCGCGACCGAGATCAACACGGTTGTCGGCAAGCGCGTCGACGGCATGGTCGCAACCGCGACCCGGCTCTCCGCAGCCAAGGGCGAAAGCATCTGGCTCAAGATCGTGATGCTATCGCCGAGCGCCAGCCGCGCGATGTCGGTGACGCTGATGGGCGAACTCGACACGGCCGCAATGCGCGCCTACTTCGTCAAGCCGCAGTCCGTGATCGCGATGGGTTTTGCCGACGACCCGATGCAGGGCCTGTCCTGCGACACTTTCTCGGGCACCGCGACCGCCAAGCTCGAGACGACATCGTTCGTCATGCGGACAGCTTCGCTGCGCTGAGGCGCGGGCCTTCAAGAACCTCCGCAGCCGTCCTGGCTTTCGCCAGGACGACCGCGATAGTTCAGATCATCCCCAGAGCTTGCATGTAGGTCTCGAGAATCGTCTCGGCCTCGGCGCGCTCGTTCGGGTCCTGCTTGCGCATGCGCACGATGGTGCGCAGCGCCTTGACGTCGTAGCCGTTGCCCTTGGCCTCGGCGAAGACGTCGCGGATGTCGTCGGAGATCGCCTTCTTCTCTTCTTCCAGCCGCTCGATGCGCTCGATGATGGACTTGAGCTGGTCCTTGGCAAATTTCGTCGCGGGCTCGTCGTCGCGGACGGCGGCGGAGGTGGCCATCTTGGTACTCCCAATGGAACTGGCAAAACGAGGTGACGCCGGCATCCTCACCGCGCGTGCTGGTTAGACCCTTAGGGTTCGGACCTCTCGCGTTCAAGGCAGCATCGCGCTCGTCCACAGCGCGCCCACACCTTCCTGCGGCGCGTCGAAGAAAGCTGTTGTGTGATGCGACTCAAGGGCACCGCATTATCGGGCTGCCGGCGAGGCCGTTCAGTGCCCGGGATGAACCTTCTTCATAGCATCGAGTTGCTCAGGCGTGGCCGCGCCCTGGTATTTCGACTTCCAGGCGTCGTAGGGCATGCCATAGACGGCTTCCCGGCTCTCGTCCTTGCTCAAGGCGACGCCTTGGGCGTCGGCGGCGTCCTTGAGCCAGTTGGACAGGCAGTTGCGGCAGAAGCCCGCGAGATTCATCAGGTCGATGTTCTGGACGTCTGTCCGTGTCTTCAAATGATCGACCAGGCGCCGGAAAGCGGCAGCCTCGAGTTCCGTTCTGGTTTTGTCGTCGATTGCCATGGCTGGATCCCTCGGCTTACGAATTGGCTGTGACCTGGATGGGTCACCCTTACGAGATCAGGTGGGGCCTGTCACAGATTTTGCCATATCGCGGCGCAGACGGGCGCGAAGCCGGCTTCGGGACAGTTCCCGGGCCCTACGCCAAATCGTCAATGATCTGATATAGCTTCCGCGACAATGATCGCCGAATCTCCCCGCTCCCGCCTTCGCCTGCTCGCCCGGTTGGTCCCGGTGCTGGTGGTTGGCCTGCTGTGCCTCTGGGCCAGCCCGGCCTCCGCCGATTTCCGGCTTTGCAACAACACATCGAGCCGGGTCGGCATCGCGCTCGGCTACAAGGATGCCGAGGGCTGGACCACCGAGGGCTGGTGGAACATCTCGTCCCGTTCCTGCGAGACGCTGCTGCGGGGAACGTTGGTGGCCCGCTTCTATTACATCTACGCCATCGACTATGACCGCGGCGGCGAATGGTCGGGGCAGGCCTTCATGTGCTCGCGCGACAAGGAGTTCACCATCCGCGGCACCGAGGACTGCCTTGCGCGCGGCTATGACCGGACCGGCTATTTCGAGGTCGACACCGGCGAGCAGCGGGCCTGGACGGTGCAGCTCACCGATGCCAACGAGCAGCCGTCAAAACAGCAGCGCGTGCCCGGTCTACCCGGCCCGGTTGGTCCGGGGGTTCCCGGTTTGCCCAATGGCCCGCCCGGTGGTACGCCCCCCGCCGCGCCTGGCCTCCCGCCAGCTCCCTCGCCCCCGTCTGGAAGTAAGCCATGAGGCGTCTTCGCCGTATCAAGATTCTCGCGACCCTTGGACCCGCCTCTTCGGACCTCGCGATGATCCGCCGCCTGTTCGAGGCCGGCGCCGACCTGTTCCGCATCAACATGAGCCACACCCCGCATGACAAGATGCGGGAGCTTGTGGCGACGATCCGCAACGTCGAGAGCAGCTATGGAAGGCCGATCGGCATTCTGGTCGATCTCCAGGGACCAAAGCTCAGACTCGGCGCGTTCGCCGAAGGCGCGGTCCAGCTCCAGAACGGCCAGACCTTCACGCTGGATTCCGACAAGGCGCCGGGTGACACCACCCGCGTCCAGCTCCCGCATCCGGAGATCCTGGCCGCGCTGCGGCCGGGCCATTCGCTGCTGCTCGACGACGGCAAGGTGCGGCTGATCGCCGAGGAGACCTCGAAGGAGCACGCGGTGACGCGCGTCGTGGTCGGCGGCCGGATGTCCGATCGCAAGGGCGTCAGCCTGCCGGACACCGACCTGCCGGTCTCGGCAATGACGCCGAAGGACCGCGCCGACCTCGAGGCGGCGCTGGTCACCGGCGTCGACTGGATCGCGCTGTCCTTCGTGCAGCGCGCCGACGACGTGCTCGAGGCCAAGAAGATGATCCGCGGCCGCGCCGCGGTGATGGCCAAGATCGAGAAGCCGCAGGCGATCGATCGCCTGGCCGACATCATCGACGCCTCCGACGCCCTGATGGTGGCGCGCGGCGATCTCGGCGTCGAGCTGCCGCTGGAACGCGTGCCGAGCCTGCAGAAGCAGATGACGCGCATGGCGCGGCGCGCCGGCAAGCCGGTGGTGATCGCGACCCAGATGCTGGAATCGATGATCCAGTCGCCGGTGCCGACCCGCGCCGAAGTCTCCGACGTCGCCACCGCCGTCTACGAAGGCGCCGACGCCATCATGCTGTCGGCGGAATCGGCGGCCGGCAAATTCCCCGTCGAGGCCGTCTCGACCATGAACCGCATCGGCGAGGAGGTCGAGCGCGACCCGATCTATCGCTCCGTCATCACCGCACAGCGTCCCGCCCCGGAAGCTACCGCAGGCGACGCCATCGCGGACGCCGCGCGGCAGATCGCCGAGACGCTCGACCTGCCGGCCCTGATCTGCTGGACCAGCTCGGGATCGACCGCCGTGCGCGTGGCGCGCGAGCGGCCGAAGCCGCCGATCGTGGCGATCACGCCGAACGTCGCGGCTGGACGCCGGCTGTCGGTCGTCTGGGGCGTGCATTGCGTGGTGGCGGAAGACGCGCGCGACCAGGACGACATGGTGAGCCGCGCCGGCCAGATCGCGTTCCGCGACGGCTTCGTCCGGGCCGGCCAGCGCGTGATCATCGTCGCCGGCGTGCCGCTCGGCATCCCCGGCACCACCAACATGGTGCGCATCGCCTCGGTCGGCCCCGAGGGCGAAGCGAATATCTAGGTCCGCCAGCACGCGGCAAACAAAAAACGTCGAAAACAACCCCATGCACAGTAGCCGGCGGGTCCGGCGAATGTACTGGGGTTTGTCGCAAAGGCGAACTCGGGCAATGGCCTGGGCGCGATCAGGTCCGCCGGTCGATCAGGCGGACGTTTTAGGCCCCAACCAGCGCTTTCGCCGTCGGCAGCAGCGTCTGCTGCACAACGAGACCCCTGGCGCGGGCGTCCATGACGCCGACCGCGCGGAGCGCCAGTAGCGTCACGGTCTGCACCGCATCGCGCATCCTGGCGGGGTCGTCGAGATTGTCCGGCGCAAGCGGTCCGACCAGGGCCTCGTGCAGTGCGCCGAGCAGCGCGGTGGCGGCGAGCGCAGTGTCCTGCGCCGGCAGGTGGCCGGCGCGCACGGCGGCGTCGATCCGGGAGGCCATCTCGCCCGCGATCTCGCGCCGGCTGGCGAGGCGTGAAGCGCTGACATCGACATCGACCGGCTCGGCCAGGATGCCCCAGGCGAGCCTGCGCTGCGACAGGGTATGGACCGCCACGGTGGTCACGGCTGCCGCCAGCGCCGAGGACGGCCCCGGCGCGGCATCGGCGGCTCGCCGGATCGCCGTGAGCTCGTCGCGCGAGACTTCGGCGATCAATTCGGAAATCAAATCGGCCTTGGAGGGGAAGTAGCGGTAGACCGTACCCGCCGCGACGCTGGCGCGAACCGCGACCGGCGCAATCTGCACCGCCGCCATCCCGCCTTCCGCCGCTGCCTCCCGCGCCGCCGCCAGTATCGCACTGCGCCGAGCCGCAAGGCGCTTCACCACTTGATGCGTCCGCCGATAAACCATGGCGCGCTTCCTGTCCCACACGCCAGCCGCACGCCCTGCGGCCGAACGCTTCGTCACTGATGTCGCAAATCGCCCCGCAAGGACTGAACAACTATTCAGAGTGGATGACAAGGTGCAAATGCATGAAGCGTCACGCCAAAAATAAGTGCGAGCTCAAACAGCTGAAAACCTCGCGAACTGCTTTGGTGAAGGGGTAACCACGATCGTTACCGCCATCTTAAACCTGCTCCGCGACTGTGCTGCGGTATTGCGATCCCACCTCGGTGCAGCATGGTCGACACGGACGCCCGGACCGCCTGGCAGCTCTTCCACCTGAACTGGCTTCCCATCGCAGCCATGGGCACCCTGCTGGCGCTCGGTCTCTCCTTCACCGGCCTGAGCCTCGAACCGGTCGCCTACGGCGTGACGCTGGCAGTCGCTGCACTCCTGCTCGCGGTGGCCTATGGCCACCGCATCGTCAAAGGCGAGCTTGCCGACCCGAAGCTGCTGTTTTCGCTCGGCACGATCGGACAGATCATTCTCACCTGCGCCATCGTCGGACCGCTCAGCTATGTGGCGGCCAAGCTGAACTGGCCACTGCAGGACCAGGCGCTGCTTGCGATCGACCGTGCTCTCGGCCTCGATCCCGAACCGATCGCGCGATACGTCAACGACCATCCCTGGCTCGCGGACTGTCTGGCTCGCGGATACGGGCTGATCAAATTGCCGCTGCTGGGCATCCCCGTCGTGCTGGCACTGACGGCGCACTATATGCGGCTGCAATTGTTCATGCTTGCGATGAGCCTCGCGCTCGCAGTCACCATCGCGATCTCCGCCGTCGTGCCCGCGATCGGCACCTATTGGGGGCTGCAGCTGTCCGCCGCGCATTTTCCCGAAATCAACACCGCGATCTATGCCGGGCAGTTGCGCGACATTCTCGCGCTTCGCGACGGTAGCCTGCACGAGCTCCGGTTGTTCTTCCTCGCCGGCATTGTCTCGTTTCCGAGCTTCCACGCCGCGTCCGCCGTGCTCTACATGTGGGCGTTGTGGCCGGTGCGCGGCCTCGGCGGCATCGCGGCCGCGCTCAATCTGCTGATGATCGCGGCGACTCCGGTGATCGGCGCGCATTACGTCATCGACGTCGCCGGCGGCATCGCAGTCGCCGCAGCGTCGATCTGGGCGGCGAAATTCTATCTCGAATGGCAGCGCCGCGCGCAGCAAACGTCTGCCGCGCCTGCACCGTCGGCGGTCTGGCAGACCGGCCTCGCGGAATGACGGGCGGCAAGTTGCCTAGGGTCCGCGCGTAGCGCTGTCCCACCAGCAACTTTCAACCTTCAATGTTCTCAACGGTGCGAGCACTTCCGTCTGCGCTCTTGGAGCTGCGGCAGACGCTTTGCCGCATCACAAGCTTGCTACAGCTTCACGACCTCCCAGATCCGGAAATCGTCGGCCAAAAGCAGAGAGCCCCGTCAAGGACGGGGCTCTCTAAATTCGCGATCTGTCCGGCCTTACTTGAGGCTGGTCGAGATCGAGGTGAACTTGGCGTTCAACGTGGTGCCCAGGTTATTGACGACAGTGATGATCGCCAGCGCGATGCCGGCGGCGATCAGACCGTATTCAATGGCGGTGGCGCCGGATTCATCCTTCGCGAAACGCGCAACGAGGTTCTTCATAAAGAGCTCCAAATGAGTACACGAGGCTACAACTGATCTGGTCTTTTTGGGCTTCCCAGCGCCGCTTGACCATGGAACCGAACGTAGTGGCAAAGAATTGCGCCGCAGTTAATTCGACTGCGGAAACACAGAGCGGTTTGCGTGTATTCGCCGATGGTAAACCGAAATCTAAAACGATCCGTTAAATGTTGAGACATTCAAGCCGCCCGGCACGACCGGTTTACCCGGAATTATGACCGCCGTGGTCCAATGTCGACCGCTCGGCACCCCGACAGAAACAACAGGACGACGAGGCGGCATGTCCCTTTCCTTTGCCAACAGCATCACGGTGCAGGGTCGTGCGCGAACCCTGGTGCCGCTGTGCGTCGGTGCGGGTGCCTATCTCTTCTTCGTGTATGTCGGCGACACGCTGCTTCAGGACTCTGACTCGTTCTGGCAGATCAAGATCGGACAATGGATCCTGGATCACGGCGCCATGCCGTACACGGACATCTTTTCCTTCACGCGGACGGGCGCGCCGTGGATTTCAACGTCGTGGCTGTCGCAAGTGCTGTTCGCTTTCGCTCATGCGCAAGGGGGCTGGGCAGGTCCCGTCATCATCACCGCGATGGGAGTCGCGCTCACGGCCGCGATCTTCGTCCATCTGCTCGAGGCACAGATCGAGGCACCCCGCGCAGTGCTGTTTGCGATGCTGGCCCTGCTGCTGTCGCTGCATCACGTCCTGGCGCGTCCCCACATCCTGGCGCTGCCTGTGATGGTGGCGTGGGTCGGCCTATTGATGGCGGCTGCCGACCGCAGGAGCGCACCGTCCTGGTACTGGCTGCCGCTGATGGCGCTGTGGGCGAACTTGCATGGCGGCTTCGTGCTCGGTCTGGCGCTGATCGGTCCGATCTCACTCGAGGCCATCGAGCACGCCGAGAAAGGACGGCGGCTGCAGCTGTTCCTGCGCTGGGTGCTGTTCGGGATCGGTGCACTGGTCGCGAGTTGCTGTACGCCGTACGGCTGGAGAACGCTGCTGGGCGCGACCAACATCCTGAGCCTGGGCGAGCTGCTCTCGCTGATCTACGAATGGATGCCGGCGAACTTTGCCACCTTCTCCTCGTTCGAGGGCGCCCTGCTCGGTCTGATCGCATTCGGCTATTATCGCGGCCTCGTGCTCTCGGCGCCCAGGATATTCCTGATCCTGTTCCTGACCTGGAGTGCGCTGACCCACGTCAGGAGCATCGAGGCGTTCGCGTTCCTGGTGCCGCTGGTGCTGGCGAAGCCGCTGGGCCAGCTGGCCTCGCGCCCGCAGCCGGACGCAACCGGTGCCGACCGCTGGCCGGCCCGCTATGTCACCGCGCTTGGCGCGCTGATGATCGTGGCCGCGAGCTGGACCTCGACCTCGCTTTACATGCGGCATCACCACTTCACCTTCACCATGACGCAGACCCCGGTCGCGGCAGTCGACTTGCTCGAACAACGCAAGGTCCAGCGCATCTTCAACGCCTACCAGTTCGGCGGCTATCTGATCTCGCGCGACGTCCCTGTTTACGTCGACGGCCGCGCCGAGCTCTATGGCGAGAAATTCGTCATGGACTTCTTCAAGGCGACCGAGGGCAGGAAGCCCGAGCTGCTTCCGCGCCTGCTCGACGAATACAAGATCGACGCAACGCTATTGACCGCCGATGCGCCCGGACCGCAGATCCTGGACATGCTCAAGGGTTGGAAGCGGATCTATACGGACGACATCGCAGTGATCCATGTTCGGGACGATGCGGCTGTGACGCCGCCGAAGTGAAAACGTAGCTCCCGTGAATGGGACGTCCGCTTCAAAGCGTGAAGCAGACCTGAACAGGCGCTCGGGCCACCTCGCCGTCTGCTCCTTAGCCGACTTCGTCGGAAAGTGGACCGATCCAGCAAATTTCGCGAACGACGATCGCAAGCCCGGCAGATCGGTAGCAAGCGGCTCTCGCGAGATAGCTTCCTGGTCGTAACGCCAGAACCTGATGTTTACTGCGCAAATCGTCTCCTCTATCCGATGCATCTAGCAACCACATTGCACCGGACGCACCTGTGCCGAATTCCAGGCGTTCAGCATTTGAACTTTTCAGAAGGTTCCGCAGTTGTGGACTTTGCAACGCAGGTTCGATGAGTCTTTCGTCATCAACCCCAAGCCATTGACGAGAAAGCCCCTGTCACGGTGACCACTGGAGCACCACGCGATGTCGCCGGCATCGCCAGATAGCACAACAGCGCTGCCTTGGTAGCAGGCAATTGATCCCAGCCAAGTTCTCACTCTGCATGCACGGGCATAGTCGCTTTGGTCGGCCGGATCTTCATGACCGCGCCATCCTTCGATACCCCGCCAATGCGGGAGTTGTTCGTCAGCAATCAGCAGGTGAGGACCGCCGGTTGTCGTTATCCAATTGTGTGTTCGCAACATACGTCGAACGATAGCAGGTATTTCTGCTGTTGGCCCCGTAGTCGACGCGCCAAGGCAAGTTGCCGCTCTTCGCTTCCGTGGGCGTAGCGGACATAGCAAGTGTTCGCGGGCTGATCGGGATTTCAGTACCCGTCTCAGCGCTTTGAATTGGGCGTCCAGGAAGTCAAACCTTCCCCAATCGGGAGAGATGATCGAGTTCCGGACTCGCAGTGGATCGACCAAAAAGCCGATCCCTCATCAATCATCAATTGCCCGTCTGCAGTTCGCCGAAGCGCTCCCAGCTCTTGCCATTGAAGCGCATGAACTGCATCTGGTCGACCGGGACATGGTCGGTGGTGCCGGTGTTGACCTTGATGCCGGGCAGCAGCATCGGCAATTCGAGATCGCGGATCGCAAACGCCTGCCTGAGGATGTTCTCGGTCGACAGATCATTGCCGCAGGCTTTCAGCACCGCCTCCAGCGCCATGGCGCTGTTGTAGGCGTTGACGTAATTGGTGTCGTGCTGGTCGGCCTCCGGCAAATATCTGGTCATGAACTCGCGCCAGCCCCTGACGCCGGAATCGTCCTTCCAGGCGGGATCGTCGGGGTCCTTCACGTAAGCAGTGGAGAGGATGCCGGTGCCGGCTTCCAGTCCCGCAGGCTCCATCACCGTCGAAACCCACACCGCAACGTTGGACAGGAACGTCATGGGCCGCCAGCCGATCTCGAAGGATTTGCGGATCGCTTGCGCCGCGAATTTCGGCGTCGCCGCGATCACGAATACGTCGGCGCCCGAGGCCTTGAGCTTCACGATCTGGGAATCGATGGTCGGGTCCTGGATCTCGTAGGTCGCGCCCGTGACGACGCTATCGTAGTTTGCACCGAGCACGTCCTTCAGCCCGGCGAGATAGTCTCGGCCGTAATCGTCGTTCTGCGAGATAACGGCGAACTTCGCGTTCGGATTCTTCGCCAGCGCGTAACGCGCATAGAGCCGCGCTTCATAGCGGAACGGCGCCTGCACGCCCATCGTCGCCTGCGGATATTGCGCGAGGTCGGCGAATTTCGAGGCGCCGGAGCCGATGAAGAGCTGCGGCACGTTCTTGGACTGGAGGTATTTCGCGATCGCCGTGTTGTGGGCGGTACCGATCGAGGAGAAGATCAGTGCCACCTCGTCGCTCTCCACCAGCCTGCGGGTCTGCTCGACCGATTTCGGCGGCGCATAGCTGTCGTCGAGCGAGATCAGATTGACCTTGCGCCCGTTGATGCCGCCCTTCTCGTTCAGCATCTTGAAATAGCCGACCTCGCCCTTGCCGAGCGCCCCGAAGGCCGACACCGGCCCGCTGTAGGGCATGGTCTGGCCGATTTTGATCTCGGTCGCGCTGACGCCGCGCATTTCGGCGGCGGCGGATGGGGCGGACAGGAACGAGAATGTCACGAACGATACGGCGCCAAGCGCGCCCAATGCCCTCGCAAAACGCATCGGCTTGCCCTCCCCTTTGTCTGCGCGGTCGAGCCGCGCGTTCATTGAGGAGAGCATGCCACGACATCATCGCAGACTCCAATCGCTATGAGTCGCGGGGATCGGAGAGCGAGCAAAGGTAAGGGTGCCGGCAACGGCGGCGCCCCATGGATGGTCGGCACTGCGCAAGGGCGGCTTTGCGCACCTACCTATTCGTCGCGAGATACTCAGCTGCCCACGTTTGAAAAGCGCCGCTCAAACAAAAAACGCGGCGTTTCCGCCGCGTTTTTCAATTCCATCTGCCGCTCTCGATTACGCCTGCGGCTGCGGCTCCAGGCCGGGATCCGGATCGGGCCGCGGGCGCGACTTGCCGGCCGGCGGCACGGCGGAGGCGCGCGGGGTGGTCGGCTCAAGCACGGACTCACGGTTCGGCTTCTTGCCCTTGAGCAGGTCGATGATCTCGTCGCCGGAGAGCGTCTCGAATTCGAGCAGGCCTTTGGCGAGAGCTTCGAGATCGGCGCGCTTCTCGGTGAGAATACGCGTTGCCTCGTTGTAGCCTTCTTCGACGAAGCGCCGGATCTCGGTGTCGATCTTCTGAACCGTCGCCTCCGATGCGTTCTGGGTGCGCGACACCGACATGCCCAGGAAAACCTCGTCCTGGTTCTCGCCGTAGGACACGGTGCCGAGCGCCTCGGACAGGCCCCAGCGCGTCACCATCATGCGCGCCAGACGCGTCGCCTGCTCGATGTCCGACGACGCACCCGAAGTCACCTTCTCGCGGCCGAAGATCAGCTCTTCGGCGACGCGGCCGCCCATCATGATGGCAAGGCGCGAGGTCATCTGCTCCAGCGACATCGACAGCTTGTCGCGCTCGGGCAGCTGCATGACCATACCCAGCGCACGACCGCGCGGAATGATCGTCGCCTTGTGGATCGGATCGGTCGCGACGACGTTGAGGCCGACGATGGCGTGGCCGCCCTCGTGATAGGCCGTCAGCAGCTTCTCTTCCTCGGTCATGACGAGCGACTTGCGCTCGGCGCCCATCATGACCTTGTCCTTGGCTTCCTCGAACTCGGCCTGGGTCACCATCCGCTTGTTGCGGCGGGCGGCGGTGAGCGCGGCTTCGTTGACGAGGTTCATCAGGTCGGCGCCGGAGAAGCCCGGGGTGCCGCGCGCGATGGTCTTGAGGTTGATATCCGGCGCCAGCGGCACCTTGCGGACGTGGACCTTGAGGATCTGCTCGCGGCCGACGACGTCCGGGTTGGGCACCACGACCTGACGGTCGAAGCGGCCGGGACGCAGCAGCGCGGGATCGAGCACGTCGGGACGGTTGGTCGCGGCGATCAGGATCACGCCCTCGTTGGCCTCGAAGCCGTCCATCTCGACCAGCAACTGGTTCAGCGTCTGCTCGCGCTCGTCATTGCCGCCGCCGAGGCCAGCGCCACGATGACGACCGACGGCGTCGATTTCGTCGATGAAGATGATGCAGGGCGCGTTCTTCTTGGCCTGCTCGAACATGTCGCGGACGCGGCTGGCGCCGACGCCGACGAACATCTCGACGAAGTCAGAACCCGAAATGGTGAAGAACGGCACGTTGGCTTCGCCCGCGACCGCACGCGCGATCAGGGTCTTGCCGGTGCCGGGAGGGCCGACCAGCAGCACGCCCCGCGGAATGCGGCCGCCGAGGCGCTGGAATTTGCCGGGGTCGCGCAGGAATTCGACGATCTCCTGCAGGTCCTGCTTGGCTTCGTCGACGCCCGCGACGTCCTCGAAGGTGACGCGACCATGCGCTTCAGTCAGCATTTTTGCGCGCGACTTGCCGAAGCCCATCGCCTTGCCGGCGCCGCCCTGCATCTGTCGCGACAGGAAGATCCACACGCCGATCAGCGCGATGAAGGGCAGCCAGGAGACCAAGAGCGAGACGAACCACGGCACGTTGTCGCCGGGCGGCTTCGCGGTGATCTGCACCTTGCTGTCATAGAGGCGCTTCACGAGCGTCGGATCGCTCGGCGCATAGGTCTGGAAGCTCGAGCCGTTGGTGAAGGTGCCGTGAATGTCCGGCCCCTGGATCACGACGTCGCGCACATTGCCGCGGTCAACCTCGCTCAGGAGCTGGGAGAAGGCGATGTCCTGCGAGGAGGCGCGCTGACCCGGATTCTGGAAGAGCGTGAACAACGCCAACAGCAGCAGGACAATGATGACCCAGAGGGCGAAATTGCGCAGATTGGCGTTCATCGATCTTCCTTCGTGGTCGCGCGGATCGCGGCCTGAGCCTTGGGCAGTTATTTGGGCAGCGCGAGGAAATCCCCAAGGAATCCTCTCGGTTAGACGGATACAATCTAGGTGTCGCTCCGGTCGCTGCCAAGGGAACGAGATGGGACTATTTAGCCCATCTTAGTCCGATTCCCGCTGAAATAATGGCGCCCTGATCCCGCTTTTTCCGGCCTGGTTAAGGTGTCCTCACGGCGCGGTCGCGAAACGAGCCGGTGCCATGATCCGCCTTATCCCCCCTTGCGCCGGGCCGGCGCCGGCGCGATGTGGATACGCTCCCCGGCAAGGCTGATCAGGGCTCCTGCAAGCGTCTGCTTCAGGGCTGGCCGGCCATTTGCGGGTGCGCGGGGACGCGAGGCAATGGCCTGATCGAGTACGGCCAGGAGGGATTCGACCTTGCCGAGTTCCGCCGGTCCCTCGTGCCCGAACGCGTTGATGGCCCGCAGTAGGATCCGCAGCCGGACCTCCTCCGGCAGGGCGGCAAACGCGGAGGCCTCGAGGCTTCGAAGGCCGGCCTGCGGCGCATCGCCGCGATCCCGCAAACGGAGGAAGCGCTCGGCTCCATCGGTCAGCACCTCGACGGCCGCATTGGCGCGCGCCAGCCTTGCCGCGAGCCGAGCCAGGCTGCGGGCATCACCGCCCTCCGCCGCGAGCTGCGGCAGCAGCGCACGCAGCCGCGGCCGGGTGAAGGCAGCGTCGTGGTTGGTGGGATCGTCGGCAAAGCTGATCTTCGCCCTCCTCAAGGTCGCGATCAGCTGCGCCTTCGGAACATCGAGCAGCGGACGCGCAAGGACGACGCCGCCGCGCTCGGTGAGACGGGCCATCGCCGACAGCCCGACCAATCCGCTGCCGCGGACAAGACGCATCAACAGGGTCTCGGCCTGGTCGTCGCGGGTGTGGGCGGTCAGCACGTGGCTCGCCCCGGCGACACGCGCGGCCTGCACAAGCAGACGGTAGCGGGCTTCGCGCGCGGCGGCCGGCAGTCCCGTTTTCGGCTTTGCCCCGCGCCAGCGCACGGTCCGGTGCGGCAAGCCAAGCCCGGTCGCCAGACGCTTGACCTCGCGCGCCTCGCGCGCCGCCTCCGGCCGCAAGCCGTGGTCGATGGTGACGACGCTGAGACGCGGGCCGCGCGCGAGGCTGCGGTGCCAGCGCGCCGCAAGCCACATCAGCGCGACGGAGTCGGGCCCTCCGGAGACCGCGAGCAATAGTCCCTGCGCGCCTTTCAGGCCTGCGAAGAGGCGCTTGGCCTCACGCGCCGAGATCGGTGAGTTGTCGTCTGACATGACGCTGCAATCGTCCGCGGATGGACCGAATGTTTAGCGCAGCGCGATCCGCCTTGTCAGGATCAATCGCCGCGGGTCAGCACTTCACCCGCTTCTGCTCGCGGTCGACCGCGGCTTTGACGCCGGCGGAAGCGCGCGGATATTTGCGGCCGACTTCGCCGAAGGCGGCGCAGGCGGCCTCCTTCTCCTTCAACGCGGCCAGCGACTGGCCGAGCCGCAGCAGCGCATCCGGCGCCTTGGCGGATTTGTCGTATTTGGTGGTGACGGCGAGGAAGGCTTCCGCGGAGTCGCGATATTGCTGGCGCTGGAAATAGCTCTCGCCGAGCCAGTATTGCGCGTCGCCGAGCAGCGGGTCGCTCGGATATTTCTGCGAGAAATTCTTCATGGTCTGCTCGGCCAGCGCATAGTCCTTGCGCTGCATGTAGCCGATGCCGAGGTCGAATTCGTCGCGCGGCGTGGCCGAGGGCGGCAGGGTCGTCAGCGCCGGGGCGCCTGATGATGCCGGAGATCCGGATTGGGCCGGCGGATAACCGGGCTGCGCTGCCGGCGGCACCCCTTGCTGGTAGCGCGGACCGGTGTTGGCGAGATCAAGCGGTTCGCCGGCGCCACGGCCGCCGGGCGCGCCGCTTGGGGCACCTGCAGGCATCGGTTGCTGCCCGCCGCCGAGCGCGCGCGGCGCACCCGGCGCATTCGGGCTCTGGTTCGGGTCAAAGGCATCGCCGCGGCGGCGCGTGCCCGGCGCGCCGGGCGCTGGCTGCTCCTGAACGATCGGCGCGGGAGAGGCGATCTGCGGCTGCTCGTAATTCGGCTGGGCCGCTTGCTGGTGCGGCGGCTGCTGGCGATAGGCCGGCGCGGCTTGCGCGGGCGGCATGGCCGCGACGTTGGGCTGGACCGCCGCCTGGCCGGGCGCACCTTGCGCGCCGCCCTCAAGCGCTCGCAGCCGCTCTTCGAGCTGGCGGTTGCGATATTGCAGCTCTTCGTTCTGGCCGGTGAGCTGGCGCAGCTGGTTCTCCAGCCGCTCGATCCGCATCTCGGGATCTGCATCGTCCGACTGTGCGAGGGCGGGCGAGCACAAAGAGAGCAGCGCGGCGATCGCCACGGTGCCGGTGAAGACCTTAAATCTGGATGACATCTTGCCCTGACGACGAAAGCGAAATGGCCTGCGACCGAACATTCGACGCGCCACACATTGAAGGGGAGTACGCCAAAACTGTGACTGTAACAAACGGGTTTCTGTCACAGATCGCTGAAACGAAACCGGCGCCCGAAAGGGCGCCGGCATAATCGGTTTCTGAAGATGAACGGCGCCTGACCGGTCGTCAGGAGCTCGCGTTCAGCACGGTGACGGCGCGGCGGTTCTGCGACCAGCAGGAGATGTCGTTGCAAACGGCCACCGGCCGCTCCTTGCCGTACGAGATCGTGCGCATGCGGTTCGGATCGATGCCGCGCGAGGCGAGGAACGAACGCACCGATTGGGCGCGGCGAGCGCCGAGCGCGATGTTGTATTCGCGGGTGCCGCGTTCGTCGGCATGACCTTCGACGGTGAAGCTGTAGCGCGGATAGCTCTGGAGCCACTGCGCCTGCTTCTCCAGGGTCACGATCGCCTGCGGGGTCAGATCGGTCTGGTCGCTTTCGAAGAACACGCGGTCGCCGACATTGACGACGAAGTCTTGCTGGCTGCCCGGCGTCGCCGCGTTGGCCATCGCATCCGTGGCAGAGTTCTTGTTGGCGCAGGCACCCATCGACAACGCGACGGCAAGCACCGCGGCCAGCTTCAATCCCTGGAGGATGCGCATAGGATGTTTCATTCCGGAGCCTCCACGCTCACGTTTCGTCCACTGCTGTCCGGTCTACAGGGGGTTGGTTAAGCGAACGTTCCGTCAACCTTGATGGAACCTTGCCACAGCCGGTCAAATGCCCCCAACCAGCGAAAAGCAAACGTCATGGTTAATGGGTTGTAAATGTGGCGCGATGGTGAAGGCAAGCTGCGCCGACCGGCAAAAACCGCGGCCTTTGCTGGAATTTAGGCTCGTCGCGTGGAGCCCCTCGGCCCAGACCCTGAGGCCAGACCCTGGGGCCTAGCGGGCAGAACCGGTTGCCGAGGCGGCGACATCAGGGGTCCGCTGCGTGGCCAGCGACACCGGGCGCGGGGCCGCCTGGCGCGGGCTGCTGCGTTGAAACAACATGCGCCGCTCAAAAGCGCTGGAGCGCATGATCGGAAAGCGCGTCAGGACCTTTTCCCGCTGGTTGCGGAAATCGGACGCCATCAACACGGCCTTCTTGGTAGGCCAGCCCGGAAACCCGCGGGGCTCCGGTGAAATGGTCTCGTGCAGGAAGATGCGACGATAAAACGCCTGATGATCGGTCCGGATCATGGCCAGCCCGGTGTCGGCGTTGAAATGATCGCAAGCCACGAAAGCCAGCCGCACCGTCAGATAGGGCAGCTCCGGAAAACGCTGGTGCTTTTCGGGATCAGCAACAAACCGGCATGGATCGATGAGAACCTCGCCGCGGTCGAGGCGGGGATGCAGGACGTCGCCAAACACTTCGGTCGTGTAGGACATCCGCCAGTCCGACGTCAGGACGTGAATGCGAACGGAGCTGCAGAGCTCTCCATCGACATAGACCCCGAAATTCCAGGTGTTGGGCGCATCATCGAAGCGATCGGTCACGCGCCGCGACTCCGACGGCTCGATCAGTCCGGCGTGCAGATAGGCCCGGTACCGCATCAGATAGAGGTTGTCTCGGTCCTCAGGAGTTTCGATCAGGCGGTAATCGATGCGGTCAAACAGAGCGGCTCCCCGCGGAAGGAGCACCGTTTGCGGTTCAGCTCCAGACGTCATCCAGTACCCCTACACTCCAAAGCAACTTCTGCGAGTGTGACGAGATTAATGGTTCATTAACGGAATTGCAAAGGCTTAGAAACGTTAGGGTTAACCTTTGCAGCCCGCAAAAACACGGGCGAACAAGAGCCAAGGGCGTTGAGGGAGCAGGCAGTGAAAGATCAGGCGATCGATCGCGAGGACACCATGACGATCTGGTCCTCAGCCCCGCGACGGCCATGCGAGGCATTGAGCAATTGGCGAATCCGGACCGCCGGCACCGGCCGGCTGAACAGATAGCCCTGCCCTTCGGTCACGGTGCCGTCGGCGCTGATCAGCTCGAGCTGATCATTGGTCTCGATGCCCTCGACCACGACGGCCATGCCGAGATCGGCCGATAGCCGCGCCACGCCGCGCAGCAGCGTCAGCGGCCGGTCGGCATCGATGCCTTCGAGGAAGGAGCGGTCGATCTTCACCTTCTGCATCGGGAAATTATGCAGGTAGCTGAGGCTCGAATAGCCGGTGCCGAAATCATCCAGCGAAATGCGCACGCCGATCGCATGCAATTGCGACAGGATGTCGTGCGTGAGCTGGGTGTTGCGCAACAGCGAGGATTCGGTGATCTCGATCTCCAGCCGATGCGCCGGGAGCCCCGAAACCTCGAGCGCGTAGCGGATTTCGCTCAAGACGTCGCGCTGGTGGAATTGCTGCGGCGAGAAGTTGACGGCGACGCTGACGCCCTCCGGCCATTTCATGCATTCCATGCAGGCGCGGCGCAGGATCCAGCGGCCGAGATCGACGATCAGGCCCATGTCCTCGGCGACCGGGATGATGTCGACCGGCGAGACCGTGCCGCGCACCGGATGATTCCAGCGCAGCAGCGCCTCGCACGTCGTGATCTTGCCGGACTTCAGATTGACCAGCGGCTGGTAGAACAGCTCGAACTCCTCGTTAGCGAGCGCCTTCCGCAGATCGAGCTCGAGGATGCGGCGCGCCTCGACGGTCGCCGCCATCTCGTCGCGGAAGAAGCAGAAGGTGCCGCGGCCGTCGGCCTTGGCCCGATACAGCGCCATGTCGGCGTTCTTGAGCAGCGTGTCCGCGCTGATGCCCTCGGGCGCGGTCAACGCGATGCCGACGCTGGCGCCGATCTCGACCAGATGATTGTCGATGCGGTAGCGCTCGCTCAGCCGTTCGACGATCCGGCGCGCCAGCGCAGCGGCGTCCTCGGGCGAGGAGATGTTCTCCTGGAACACGACGAATTCGTCACCGCCGAAGCGGGCGACGAAATCCTCCGGGCGCAGCATCTCGCGCAGACGGTTGGCGACCGCGCACAGGAGCTGGTCGCCGCAGGGATGGCCGAGCGTGTCGTTGACCTGCTTGAACTGGTCGAGGTCGACGAACAAGAGCGCAGACAGGCGCTCGGCATCGTGCGAGATCGCCAGCAGCCGTTCGATCTCATCGCGGAAATGAACGCGGTTGGGCAGCGCGGTGAGGTCGTCGTAGCGCGCCAGATGCGTGATCTTGGCTTCGGCGCTGCGACGGTCGGTAATGTCCTCGAGCAGCACCACTGCGCCACCGTCAGCCATCGGCTGGACAGTCCAGGACAACGACCGGTTTCGCTGCGTATCGGGGTCGGCGGTGATGATCTCCGTGGCTTGCGAACTCTCGATGTCCGCGACGATCCGCTCGCCGCTCCCAGCCGAGATGGATCCGGCGCTGACGCATGCCGCGACGATGTCACGCGCGTTGACGCCGCGCTGCGCAAGACCTTCCGGCAGATTCATCATTGCGCCGAAGCGGTGGTTCATGACCGCCAGCTGTCCGTCGACGCGGAACATGCAGAGGCCGTGCGGCATGTTGTTCAGCGCCGTATCGAACTGGCCGGCGAGCGCGGCTTCACGCTCCCGTGCCACGACCGCTCCCATGAAGATTCGGTGCAGATTCACCGAGAGCTGCATGATCGCCATCAGGAACGCGGCGCTGACCAGCGCCATCGCGATGTAGTAGGGCGTTCCACGCAGTGCCAAGGCAAGCACGGC
The DNA here is from genome assembly GCF_040548265.1 of Bradyrhizobium sp. F1.13.3. Taxonomy (NCBI): domain Bacteria; kingdom Pseudomonadati; phylum Pseudomonadota; class Alphaproteobacteria; order Hyphomicrobiales; family Nitrobacteraceae; genus Bradyrhizobium; species Bradyrhizobium sp. F1.13.3. The sequence goes on from NZ_JBEPRI010000014.1 coordinate 179,688, forward strand.
CGGACCGAAAATCAGCACGGCCTGGAGGTGGAAGATCGCAGGCCGGCCATATGCCCTGCCCGCGCCGCCCGCCGCGATTCCGGTGGTGACCGACAAGGCGATCATGTGGGCCACGGCGTCGTCCGTGGCCAACAGGGCCGTGGCGCACCAGATGCCGATCGCAGCCGCCTGGATCTTGGCTCCGATCTGATAGCGCTTCTGCCAGCGTGCGGCCGCCTCGACTGTCATGGCCGACTGACGTGCCTGATAGAGGCGCAGGTCGATCGCCCGTGCGGACCCGGCCAGGACAAGAAGCGCGACACACGCCCAGATCAGCGGCTCGCCCGTCCTCAGGGCGGTGAGGGCCGCACCGATCGACACGAAAATGAGTCCTGCCAGCAGCGGACCAGGCGCTTCGAACAGCGAATCGATTTGCGCCGCCGAAGTTTTCGGCGGCCGCTGTTCCGGCTCTCCGCTCTGACTTGCAAACTGCATCTGGTGTTTACGCGCGTCCTGTCTGGAGCGCAGTTTTACCGATCCGGTATGAAGTCTTTCTGAGGGAACATCGTTAAAGTCGAGTTGTTTTGAGCGACCAATAGTCGAAATACATCAATAGAAACAAACCGATGGGAAAAGTTTGCCGAGTGCAACCTTAAAGAACAATTATCGCGGGGAAACATCGCGCCAAGTTTTCGAAAAAGGCGCGCGGTCAAATCATCGCGCACCGAGGACGGGCGGCTAGCCCGATGTCGAGGACAATAACGGCGACCATGCCGGGTCGGAGGCGAAGCCCGGCGTCGGCACTTTCAACTCGTTTCGTCCCGAGATGTCGACCGAGAACAGCGACGGCCCGCCGCTGCCGCCGGGATCGCGGAAGAACATCAGCACGCGGCCGTTCGGCGAGAAGGTCGGACCTTCGTTGTGATAGCCGGAGGTAAGAAGCCGTTCGCCGGAGCCGTCCGGCTTCATGACGCCGATCGAGAACTGCCCGCCGCCTTGCCGGGTGAAGGCGATGTAATCGCCGCGCGGCGACCACACCGGCGTCGAATAGGTGGCGTTGTTGTCGTCCTTGGAGAAAGAGATGCGCTGCGCCGCTCCGCCGCCTGCGGCCATGACATAGATCTGCGATCTGCCGCCACGATCGGACTCGAAGCAGATGCGGGTGCCGTCCGGGGAGTAGGACGGAGAGGTGTCGATCGCGGGCGTGTCGGTGAGGCGCGTGGTCGAGCGCGAGCGCAGATCCATCACGAACAGGTTGGAATTGCCACCCTGCTGCAGGCTCATGATGACGCGCTGGCCGTCTGGCGAGAACCTCGGCGCAAAGGTCATGCCCGGGAAGTTGCCGACGATCTCGCGCTGGCCGGTCTCGATGTTGAACAGGTAGACCTTCGGATCGCCCTGGCCGAACTCCATGTAGGTGATCTCTTGCGAGTTCGGCGAGAAGCGCGGCGTCAGCACGAGGTCGGAGCCGCGGGTCAGATAGCGCACATTGGCGCCGTCCTGGTCCATCATCGCGAGCCGCTTGACGCGGCGCTCCTTCGGCCCGGTCTCGTCGACGAACACCACGCGGCTGTCGAAATAGCCCTTCTCGCCGGTCAGCTTCTCATAGATCTGGTCGGAGATGATGTGGGCGATGCGGCGCCAATATTCCGGCGAGGTGAAATATTGCTGGCCGGCGAGCTGCTGGCCGGTGACCACGTCCCACAAGCGGAATTCGGCCTTGAGGCGTCCGTCCGGCTGCCGCGTCATGCGGCCGGTGACGAGGGCTTGCGCGTTGAGGGTTTTCCAGTTCTCGAATTGCGGCGCGACGTCGATGTTGCTGATGCGCTCGATGAAAGCGGCCTGGTCGACCGGCGCGAACAGGCCCGAGCGCTTCAGATTGTTGGTGATGACCTGTGTGACGCCGTTGCCGACATCGCCGTCGGCCGGCGAGCCCGGCACGAAGTTGGTGATCGCAATCGGGATCGGCCGAAACTCGGTGGGATCGATGCGAAGCCGCGGCTGACCCTGGGCGAAGGCGTGGCCGCCCCCCAGCATCGCGAGCGTCGATCCGGTCAGGGTCATGAAGCGGCGGCGGTTCATCGATCGAACGTCATTCATCGCAAAATTCTTTTGTTCGGATGTCACAACATGTCTTTCAGGCCGAAAGTCATCGGAATGAGCTTCCAGCTCTCGTATTGCTGCTTCGGCATGAACGAATAGACCTGACACTGCACGATGGCGCGTCTGGCACTCTCCGCCACCGCCTGTGCGATCGACCGCGACGGTCCCCTCACCGCAACGACGATCGGCTCGGAGGCGAGCGATCCGTCGATCTTCATGGGAATGTCGATGTCGGCTTCGTATTGATCCGCATCCTGCCCGTTATAGGTCGGCGTGAAGCAGCGCTTCACCGCCCCCTGGAACGCTCCCCGCCAGGTCGCAATGTTGTTGGCGGCCGTTCCGGTCGTCGATCCCAGCGAGGCCGACGCATTCAGCGTCGAGCCGGCGAGTTCGTGCCGGGTCGCGGCGCGCTTGTCGAGATCGCGCTGGATCTGCGCTGGATCGAAGCTGCGCTCCTTGGGTTTCGGCTGCTGCGGCGGCTGCACCGCCGCGACCTTTTGCTCGGGCGGCTTGGGCGGCGGCTTCTTGGTTTCGAGCTTCTTCTGCAGTTCGGCGATCGGATCTTCCTTGGCCGGGTCAGGCTTTTTTTCCGGCGGCTTCGGCTCTTCCTTGGGCTTGGCTTCAGCCACGGGCTTGGGCGGCTCTGGCTTTTTCTCAACCGGCTTCTCGACGGGCTTGGGCGGCGGCTCGGGTGTCGAGTTGGTCTTGATCAGCTCTTTCTTCTCGGTGACCTTGCCGACGGCGTCTTCCTCGGGCTTGGCTTCCGCGATCTTCTCGACCTTCGGCTTCGGCTCTTTCTTGTCGCCGGTCTTCTGCCCCGACATCATCTGCGCGAGTTGGTCGGTGGAGATGATGTCGATCGGCAGCGACTCTTCCGGCGCGACGAAAGCCCTGCTGCTAAAGGTGACGAGCCCCCATCCCAGCACGAGGACGTGGAGGGCAATCGACGCAACGAGTGTTTTGTCGACCTTCACCTTCACGGTCTACCCCTGATCCGCTTCCGTGACGAGCGCCAGCTTCTTGAATCCTGCGCCGGACAATTGGCCCATCACCTTGGCCACCGTCCCGTAATCGGCCTTCTTGTCGGCCCGCAGATAGATGCGTTCCTCGAGCCCGCCGCGCGCGTCCGTGATCGCCTTCAGCTTCGGGATCAGTTCGTTGATCGCGATCTCGGCGTCGTTGATGAACACCTTGCCCTTGATGTCGACCGACATCTGGATCGGCTTCTGGTCGTTGTTTTCGAGGCTCTTGGCCTGGGTCTGCGGCAGGTCGAGCGGCACGCCGACCGTCAGCATCGGCGCCGACACCATGAAGATGATGAGCAGCACCAGCATCACGTCCACCATCGGCGTGACGTTGATTTCGGCCACGACCGGCTTGCGCCGGCCACGGCGCCCACCGCCTCCGGACGAACTCGCAACGTTCATGCCCATGGTCTGGTGCCCAAATTGCCCTTCACACTATACATGCCGTCCGTCAGCCCCGCTCGTCGATCTGGCGTGACAGGATGGCTGAAAATTCATCGGCGAAGCCTTCGAGCCGCTGGGCCTGCCGGTTCACCTCGGAGGTGAACTTATTGTAGAAAATAGTGGCAGGAATGGCGGCGATAAGGCCGACGGCGGTCGCAAACAGCGCCTCCGCGATGCCGGGGGCCACCACCGCCAGAGAGGTATTTTTCGACGCCGCGATCGACTGGAAGCTCGACATGATGCCCCAGACGGTGCCGAACAGGCCGACGAAGGGGCCAGCGGAGCCGACGGTGGCGAGCACCAGCAGCCGGCGTTCCAGCCGCTCGACCTCGCGGGCGATCGAGACATTCATGACCTTGTCGATGCGCATCTGAAGGCCTGCGACCGAGCGGGCCTGGCTCTCGAACGAACGCTTCCACTCGCGCATCGCCGCGACGAAGCAGGCCGCCATGGAATGCGTCGGCTTGGCCGAGAGCGTGCGATAGAGGTCTTCGATCGACTCGCCGGACCAGAAAGCCTGCTCGAAGCGGTCCATCGAGCGGCGGGTGCGGGCAAACAGGAAGATCTTGTCGATGGCGATCGCCCAGACCCAGACCGAGCAGGCGAGAAGCCCCAGCATCACCGCTTTCACGATCCAGTGAGCCTGCCAGAACAGCGCGATCAGCGACACGTCCGCGGAAGCGGCAACCGGAAGGGCTGACTGAGCCACGTCGGCCGGATTCATAAGCGGCATCCTCTCAAGGCGATCGTTACCTAATGTCCCGGCCGGCAAATCACCGCCGGTTCCCAACTGCCGCGCTAGCACCGGCGCGACCGGCAAGCCCGCTCAAAGCCTTAATCTTTTTGGGGTGCAGGGGGCTCGTCCAAAGCCGGCCGCCTGCATTCCCTGCCAAGATGTCAAAACTATGGGCCTCGACCCCAGCGGCTTGACTTCGGGCTTTGGGCGCGATTGTCCGCCCTTACCAGAGCCCGGCGATGGTTAATGCGGGATTACCGGGACCGAATTTGGCTGCAGGAAAGCCAGGCGTTGCAGGCGGTTGGCAAGCTGCCGGCCCCGGCGGTTGCTGACATCGCGGCGGAGGAACCAGCCCTTACCTTGGCGATTGTCCGGAAAATCAACCTTCGGCGAGGTTTGCCATGAGCATCAACCCCAAGACGACCGCCGCCATCGGCGATCATCCGCTCCACCCCATGATCATCCCGTTCCCCATCGCCTTCCTGGTCGGCGCGCCCATCGCCGATCTCGCCTTCATCGGAACCGGTGACGGCTTCTGGGCCAGAGCCGCCATGTGGCTGATCGGCGCCGGCATCGTCATGGCGCTCGTTGCCGCCGTGGCGGGCTTTGTCGACTTTTTCAGCGAGCCGCGTATCCGCGGTCTCAACGATGCCTGGTATCACATGATCGGCAATCTCGTGGCCGTCGTGCTGGCCGTGATCAATTTCTACCTTCGCTACGCGCAAGGCGCGGAGGCTGCGGTCAAGCCGTGGGGCGTGGCGCTCTCGCTGATCGTGGTCGGCATCCTGCTGTTCACGGGATGGAAGGGCTGGGAAATGGTCTACCGGCATCATGTCGCGGTACTTGACGCGCCGGGCCAGACCAGTTCGGAGCCGGTCACGCCGCATCATGGCGGCGAGAGCCACCGCCGCGCCGCCTGAACGAGGAGCACGTCGCTTGATGACGTGAGGGCGAGTCAGACCGCCGCGGCAGGCTCGGGGCGATTGGTCAGCCGCGCGGGATTGCCGATTGCGGTGCAGCCCCGGGGCACGTCGCTCGTCACGACCGTCCCGGCGCCGATCTTTGCAAAATCGCCGATCCTGACGTCGCCGAGAATTGTCGCGCCGGAGCCGATGAAAACGCCGCGACCAATGCGAGGCGAGCGGGCCGGCAGTTCCGTGCTGCGGCCGATGCTGACGTTCTGAAGGATGGTGGCCTCGTCGCCGATTGGCACCGATCACGATGCCGGTGGCGTGGTCGAGATACACCGACGATCCCAGGCTCGCCGCCGGATGAATGCTGACCTGCAGGACGTTCGATGCCTCGTTCTGAAACAGCAGCGCCGCGTCGCGATGGTCATGATGCCAGAGCCAGTTCGAGACGCGCCAGGCCTGCAGGGCGACGTAGCCCTTCAAGTGCAGCAGCGGCGCCAACAGTCCCGCGATGGCGGGATCGCGGAGCACGATGGCCTGCAGGTCGCGGCCGGCCACCTCGATCAGATCCGGCTGGCTATCAAAGGCGTCGCGGGAAAATGTTGTGAAGCGCTCGCGTTCGGCCGCGCTGCCGCCAAGCCGGCGTCCGATCAGATCGGAAAGTGCGGCGGTAAAATCGTCATGGGCGAGAATGAGACCGACAAGAGCCTTGCCGAAGATGGGGTCCGCTGCCGCTGCGCGCTGCGCCTCGTCGCGAATTTTCTGCCAGAGGCTCTCGCTCGGCATGATCGCAGCTTCCGTCATCGTTGCCGCCTGCGGTGTTTTGACGCTTCCTTTTCACTGTCGGATATAGGCCGTCGGCAGCCCGCACGCCACGCTCCCCGTGAGGCTACGAGCTTGCATGCCAGGCGGCGGCGATCATATATATGAAGTCAGTCGAGTTCCCGGCCGAAGCTATGGTCTGAGGTTCGTGCTGCCGCGCTGGCCCGAGTGTTCAGGCAAAGTATCTCATTCAACACCCCGCAGTGGTCCGCATCCCCGGGTTTGTCGTACACAGCGGCTCTCAGTGCTGCCGAAGCGAATCCCGAATCCCCGTCATCCAAGGTCACGCCAATACATGTCGCCCAACGCCTCCGCCGACGACCAACACGACGACATCATGTATCCCTCCGCCCTGCCGTTCCTGCTGGTCCATCTCGGCTGCGTTGCAGCCATCTGGACCGGCGTTACCTGGCAAGCCCTCGCGATCTGCGCCTCGCTGTATGTCGTGCGCATGTTCGCAATCGGAGCAGGCTATCACCGCTATTTCTCCCATCGGGCTTTTGCAACCGGCCGGGTGTTTCAGTTCATCCTGGCCTGGCTCGCGCAAAGCACCGCGCAGAAAAGCGTTTTGTGGTGGGCGGCCAAGCATCGACATCATCATCTCCATTCCGATACCGAAGACGACGTGCATTCGCCGCGTCATCGAGGCTTCCTCTACAGCCATCTCGGCTGGATTTTTTACCGGGAGCACGATGGCACCGACCTCGTGAAAGTCGGCGATTTCGCCGCCTATCCGGAGCTGATGTGGCTGCATCGCCTGGAGCTGCTGCCGGCCGTTACGCTGGCTGCGCTCTGCTTCCTGGTTGCCGGATGGTCCGGTCTCGTCGTCGGCTTCCTGTGGAGCACCGTGCTGGTCTATCATGCGACGTTCTGCATCAACTCCCTCGCCCATGTGCATGGACGCAAGCGGTACGTGACCGGCGATGATTCCCGCAACAATTGGCTGCTGGCCTTGTTCACCCTCGGTGAGGGCTGGCACAACAATCACCACGCCTATCAGAGCAGCGTGCGGCAAGGCTTTCGCTGGTGGGAAATCGACGTCACCTATTACATCTTGAAGGTGCTGTCCTGGTTCGGCGTTGTCTGGAACATGAAATCGCCGCCCGAGCAGGTGCTGCGCAACGAGCAGCCGCTCGGCGCACGCGTCATCAACCGGGCGGCCCGCGAGCTGGCCGGACGGTTCGATGCGCAGACACTGGCGCACGCGATCTCGTCAGCACTACGCCGGGCCGATTTGGCCCAGTTGCAACTGCCGACGATGCACGAGATCTTAAGTCGCGCGCACGAAGGCGTCGATGCACTGACGCATCTGCATTTGCCGAAGATTCCGACCCGCGAGGAGTTTCTCGCCGAGGCCAAGGCGATGTTCGCGCGAACGCGATCACTCAATGAGATCGTGGACTACGCTTACGAACACTTCCTGGAGTCGGTTCGCGCGCAGCTCGCCACGGCGCGCTGACCAAGGTCTCTCCGGACCGGGGCTCTCCGGGCCAGGACTTTCCAGACGGTCGCGGCGGCCTGCCGCGCATTCCCAAAACCAAACCGCCCGCCTGCGGGTTGCGCAGGCGGGCGGCTCGGGGCCATCAGGACTTTGGGGGCATGCGCCTGACGGCTTTGAGAGGCGTCAGTCCCGAGATCAACCTTGAGATCAACCCTGCTGCTGGTCGGTCGGCGGCGGGGTCGGGCGTGTCTTGTGTTGCGCCATGAACTGGTCGAACTCTTCCTTGTCCTTGGCGTGACGCAGACGGTCGAGGAAGTTCTTGAACTCGACCTGCTCCTCCTCGAGCCGCTGCAGCGTCTCGGTGCGGTACTCGTCAAAGGCGCGGTTGCCGCTCGAGGGCGGGCCGAAGCCAAAGCCGAAACCGTGGCGCTCCATTCGGCCGCGCATACGGTCCATCTTGTACTGCATCCGCTCCATCTTGTTCTGCCAGCGATCCTGGTTGCTCCAGCACGACATTCTTCTGCTCCCGAGTGTGAAAAAGAGAAGGGCAAGTCCGATCGGCCACCAGATGATGAAGCCGAGGATGGTCACGGCGATCCAGCCGGGATGCCAGGGCGTATTGAGCATGTGGGGGCGCTCGTAGTGTTGGTCCGAAGGGCCGCGCCATCGATTGACATCAGCGGTGTAGGCCATTTCCCTCTCCATGACGGCATCAGCGCCGTTGTGAATGTAAATAACATTTACATAGGTAGATCATCCCGCGATTTTGTCAAGCCGACCGCCTGACAGGGCGCGGGAATTATTTGGGTAACTTTATTTCGGCTTGCCCCAGGGGCCACCGGGCGGCACGCCTGAACCGGAGGATGCCTCCGGTGGCACCGGCGGCGGCTCGGCGCTTTTCGCCGGAGGACGGCGATCGGTCGGGAAGCCGAGACCGCGCAGATAGATCAGCACCTCAGCTTCGAGCAGCTCGTCCGGCGACATCGGCAGCTTTCGACGCGCGGCATCGCCGCGCGAGAACAGCGAGGCCACACCATGCGCCATCGACCAGATGTGCAACGCCATCATCATCGCCGGCGGCCGCGGCGTGCCCGGTGGCGCCAGCGCGGCAAGCCGCTCCGCCGCGGCACGAATAATGTTGAAAGCACGCTCGCTGGCGGCCTGCAGCGCCGGATTGGAATCCACCGGCACGCCCGATTCGAACATCGCGTTATAGAACGCGGGCTCCTCGCGGGCGAAGGCGAGATAGGCCCTGCCGACACGCTCGAACGCCGTGACGGTGTCGGGCCGTCCGTCGTCCCAGGCCGCGGTCAGGCGCGATTCGAACTGCTCGAAGCCGCGTTGCGCGATGGAGGACAGCAGTTCTTCGCGGTCGCGAAAATGCCGGTACGGCGCCGCCGCACTGACGCCGGCCATGCGCGCGGCATCGGCAAAGGTGAAGCCGGCCGCGCCCTTCTCGGCGATCAGCCCAAGGGCGGCCTGCAACAGGGCTTCCTTCAGATTGCCGTGGTGATAGCCGCGCTCGGCGCGGCGCGTCTCCTTGCGCCAGCTCATGTGAACGAGCTTTACATGAGCCGGGCATGAAGGTCACTAGCGGCAACGGTTTGATCAGCCCGTATTTCCCGCAGTCATTCCGGGCCGATCCGAACCATCGGACCCCGGAATGATGCCAGGCCTGGCGCCCCGGGGACTAACGCCCCGGGATCGGCAGCACCGGCATGACCTCGATGGATTCGCCCGGGAAGATCGCAAAATGCGGGTGGTTCTTGAACAGTTCTGCAGCGGCCTCCTGCGAGGCCGCGCGCACCACCGTAAAGCCGGTCAGCGCATTGCTGACCTCAGTGACACCGCCGGCGTCGATCCTGCGGGTCTTGCCGAGTGGGCCTCCCATCTCGACGATGACGGATTTGTGCTTTTCGACCCAGCCGTGCCAGGCAGCCATGCCTTCCTGCTCCTTCGCCTTCCGTTCAGCCTCAGGCATCGCGTGCCAGGCTGCCATTTTCGTGCCGGTCATGCTGCCAAGATAGACGGCGAGAAACGTGTGTTCGGTGCTCATGGGGGTGTCCTCAGGTTTGGTGGGTTGGAGAAAAATTCGGGACTTCGGCCGCGGCGGTCGCCTTGGTTATTTGCTCCTCAGGTCGGCAAACCCGGCGGCAGCCTCCTGCACCTCGGGTGAAAAATCGACCATCTCCTGCACCTGCCGGATCTCGATAATTTCGTTCGCTGAGGCCGGGCATCTCTTGGCCCAGGCGATCGCCTCGCCACGCGAATCGACCTCGATCATCCAGTAGCCGCCCAAGACTTCCTTGGCCTCAGTGAAGGGGCCGTCGGTCACAACAGGCTCACCGGTCGCAAAGGAGACGCGCGCACCCATCGACGGCGGATGCAGGCCGTCGAGCGTGATCAGCACGCCGGCGTCCTTCAGCGCCTCGTTGTAGCGCATCATCGCGGCGACACGCTCGGGATCGAGTTGGACATCCGGCGGCGCGGTCTCGTAGCCGAGCGGGATCATCAGCATCATGAATCGCATGGAGGTTCCTTGCTTGCTTAGTCGCCCTTACCCAAGACGAGCGAACCTTGACGAAACCGACAGGTGACGAAAATTATTCTGGAGATGATTGCGCTGGCCGCTAGCGCGCCTGCGGCAGGAAACGACCGTCCTGCCGGGCAGCGCCGAAATAGACCTCGATACGACGAACCTTGCCGCCGGCGAAGGTGAAGAACTCGGTGTTGCGAAAGCTCCTGCCATCTGTCGCCAAGCAGAGATAGGTGACGAAGGCCTCGTCGCCCTGGACGAAAATCCGCTCGATGTCGTGCCGCGCAATCCAGCCGGTGTCCCTCCAGCAATGCTCGAAATAGGCCGCCTTCTCGAGGTCGTCGTCGAACGGGCTGGTGAAGCGAAAGTCGTCCGCCAACGCGTCGGCGACCCGTTGCCGGTCGTTGCCGAGATAGGCGGCGAAGAGGTCTCGAATCAGGTGTTCGGGGTCGGTCATCGAGCGGTTCCATGGACAATCGTCTTGAAGACGGTCGACGCACGGCCGCGCCGACATCGAGCACGGCTTCAACCATGCGAAAAATAATGCAACGCGGCGGCCGTACAAATACGGGCCTCCTATGAACTCCGCCGTGCATATGAATCGAGAATGCTTGCGACCTGAGCAACATGGCGCGCGCACGTGAAATGACTGAACGGGTGCCGCCTCGTGCAGGAATTTACAGTTGCTCAAGAACAGCATGCAACTTTTCGGCTTGAGCGAACGGTATGACAATCCGGCTGATTCGCCCCTCAGCATGACGCGGAGCTTACGTGTTCAATTTCCAGAGCAAGAAAGTCAGGCACGCAGTCGCGGAGGTCGAGGCGCTCGACCGGTCCCAGGCCGTGATCGAATTCGGCCTCGACGGCACCATTCTCGATGCCAATGAAAATCTCCTCAAGATGAGCGGCTATTCGCTCTCGGAGATCAAGGGCAAGCATCACAGTATCTTCGTCAGCCCGACTGAACGGGAGAGCGCCCGTTACCGCGACTTCTGGGCCAGCCTGAACCGCGGCGAGTTCCAGACCACGCAATACAAGCGGTTCGGCAAGAACGGCAAGGAAGTCTGGGTCCACGCCTCCTACGCGCCGCTGCGCGACGAGAACGGCAAGGTGGTGAGCTTCATCAAGTTCGCCACCGACATCACGGCATACAAGGTCAAGACCATGGAGGACGCGGGCAAGATCGCCGCGATCAGCCGTGCCCAGGCCGTGATCGAATTCAACATGGACGGCACCATCGTCGCCGCCAACGAGAATTTCCTGGGCGCAATGGGCTACTCGCTCGACGAAATCCGGGGCAAGCACCACAGCATGTTCGTCACGCCGGAAGATCGCGCGAGCTCGGCCTACGCCGACTTCTGGGCGCGGCTGAACCGCGGCCAGTTCGAAGCCGCCGAATACAAGCGGATCGGCAAGGGCGGACGCGAAATCTGGATTCTGGCGACCTATAACCCTATCCTCGACGAGACCGGCAAGCCGTTCAAGGTGGTGAAATTCGCGACCGACGTCACCGCGCAGAAGATGAAGGCGGCCGACAATGACGGACAGCTCGCCGCGATCCAGAAATCGCAAGCGGTGATCGAGTTCAACATGGATGGCACCATCCGCACCGCCAACGAGAATTTCTTGAAGGCGATGGGGTATTCGCTGGCGGAGATCAAGGGACAGCACCACTCCATGTTCATCGAGCCGAACGAAAAGAATTCGGCGGCCTATCGCCAGTTCTGGGAGACGCTCAACCGCGGTGAATACCAGGCCGCCGAATACAAGCGGATCGCCAAGGGCGGCCGCGAAATCTGGATCCAGGCGTCCTACAACCCGATCCTCGACCTCAACGGCAAACCCTACAAGGTGGTGAAATATGCCACCGACATCACCGCGCAGGCGATCGGCCGCAAGAAGGCCGACAACGCGCGCGGTCTGATCGAGGCGGTCGCGGCCGGCAGCGAAGAGATGAGTGCCTCGATTCGCGAGATCTCCGCGACCATGGCAAAGTCACGCGAGAATTCGAAGGTCGCGACCACCCGCGTCGAGGCCGCCGACGGCCAAGCGCAGCGGCTGAACGCGGCGGCGCAGGCGATGAGCGGCATCGTCGAGATGATCTCGGGCATCACCGGCCAGATCAACCTGCTCGCGCTCAACGCCACGATCGAATCGGCGCGCGCGGGCGAAGCCGGCCGCGGCTTCGCCGTGGTCGCCTCCGAGGTGAAGAGCCTCGCCAACCAGGCCAAGCAGGCGACCGACACCATCACCTCCGAAATCGACGCGCTGAACACCATCTCCGGCGACGTTGCAAGCTCACTGACCGCGATCAAGGTCGCGATCGCCGGCGTCAACGAGTTCATCGCCTCCACCGCCGCCGCGGTCGAGGAACAGAGCATCGTGACGGCCGACATGTCGGCCAACATGCAGCGCGCCACGGCGGAGCTTGCTTAGGCGCCCTGCGCGGCCGCAAAAGGAGAGCCTCGAAGAGCAAAGGCGCGATAGTTTGTCGCGTCTCCTCACGGCTTTCATGGTAGGGAGACCGCCTCAACTCCCGAACCACGGATAAGCTATGACCGCCTCCCCGCAGAAAATCGCCCTCGTCACCGGAGCCGCGCGTGGCATCGGGCTTGCGACCGCGAAGAAGTTTTTGACCGAGGGCTGGCGGGTGGCGCTGCTCGACATCGAGGGTGAGCTGCTCGGCCGCGCGGTCGCCGAGATCGGCCGGGACGAGACCACGCTGGCGTTGACCTGCGACGTCTCGGACGCAGCCGCGGTTGCCGCCGCGATGGCGATGCTCGAACGGCGGTTTGGCCGGCTCGACGCGCTCGTCAATAATGCCGGCATTGCCGTGTTCGCGCCGCTGATGGAGACGTCGGAGACCGACTGGCGGCGCGTGCTCGAGGTCAACCTCACTCGGTCCGTTCCTCTGCACCAAGGCGGCGGTGCCGCTGATGCGCGACGGCAATGGCGGTGCCATCGTCAACATCACCTCGATCTCGGCGGTGCGCGCCTCGACGCTGCGCTCGGCCTACGGCACCAGCAAGGCGGGCCTCGCGCACCTCACCAAGCAGCTCGCGGTCGAGCTTGCGTCCCTCAACATCCGCGTCAACGCGGTCGCGCCGGGGCCGGTCGACACCGCGATGGCAAAGCAGGTGCACACCAGGGAGATCCGCGCCGACTATCACGACGCCATCCCGCTCAACCGCTACGGCCTGGAAGAGGAACTTGCCGAAGCGATCTACTTCCTTTGCTCGGAACGATCGAGCTACATCACCGGCCAAATTTTGGCCGTCGATGGCGGCTTCGATGCGGCGGGCATCGGCCTGCCGACGCTGCGCGGCGAACGGCGGAACGGATAGACACGGCGTAGGTTGGCTTAGCGAAGCGTCACCCACCTCTTCTCGTTGACCTATCCTATGGACTCGAATTCGCGGAGGCTTCATGCGACGCGTCACCCTCATCAAGGCCTTGATGCTCGCATCCGCGCTGCTCGCCGCCACGCCTGCCTTGGCCGAAATCCGCATCATCCAGTCGCCCGGGGGACAGGTCGGGCCGTTCCTCGATTTGTTCGAGAAGGTGCGCGAGAGCGGCGAGCGCGTCGTGATCGACGGTCCCTGCCTGTCCGCCTGCACGCTGTTGCTGAGCATCGTGCCGGGCGAGCGGATTTGCGTCACCAAGCGTGCCGTGCTCGGCTTCCATGCGGCGCGCTCGGTCGATCGACGCGGGCGCTTCTACGCCGAGCCGGAAGCATCAGATGCGGTGCTTGCGGCCTATCCCGGCCCGGTGCGCGACTGGATCAGCCGCCGCGGCGGCCTGTCGTCGCGGTTGCTTCTGCTGAAGGGGCGCGACCTCGCCGCGATCTATCCGCGCTGCCGGTGATGATCAGGCGGACCCAAGCGCCCGCACCGCAGCGCCGCGCAACCACATCGTTTCGATGATCGCGAGCGTCAGCTTCACGCTCATCGCGTTGCTTCGTGAGCCAGCAAACAAGCGCGCCGGCAAAATTGGGCCGGTCACGCGCTTCGTGAGCCCTAATAATAACTCTGGATCAGCTGGCTCAATTCCATGCTCGCGCAGATGAGCATACCCCAAAGTGCAAAGTTGATCTGCAGCGCCGCCGCCATCGGTCGCTCCCCTTCCAAGTCCGCCCGCCCCAGTTTTTAGATTTATGACGAAATAAATAACGATTCTGTCCCGGAGTTCACAGCCTAATATTGCGCCAGTTGTTGTGCGATGCGGTCCGCATCATTTCACGAAGCGGCCTCACTGCTCTCGCAATGTGGTGCGACAGGAGAATCCATATTCGGCCATGTCGGCCACGCGTTTCCCTTAGGTTCCATTTGAGCGGTGCGACGCAAGCTTCGGCAAGCGGAGTTGGCGCGTCGCATACAACACCCAAGGGTCCGGCATGATGCGACACGGCTTTGTCTTGCTCACTTTTTGCGCAACACTCATGGGATGCGCGGTCGCGCCTGCGCAGGAACGCCGTCCGATCGCATGGGACGGCCTCGGTCAGGATCCGAACCGTCCCTCTGTCATGAAGCGTCGTGTGGCGACCCAAGCTCCCGCGGCGAGTGATCCGAATCAGGAGCGGGAAAAAGTACTCGGCACCTTGCGCCCGTACTCCGCGGCGTGGTGGGCAATCCATGACGAAATCGAAGCGGAGAACGACAGGCAGCTCGGGACCAAGCTCGTGATCTGCCCGCGCTGCGTTCCGTCGTCCCAATCACCGAGCAATGACGTGACAGGATCAATCCGCTGATGGACATGCTGTCGATCGGCGCATGACGCAACGGCCTCATGCGCGCCCCTCTCCCGCGTCGTCAGGGAGAGGGGATCGCCGCTTGGCGCGTCAGGCGATCGCGCCTGTCACATTCCCTCGGCCGGGCAGTTCACCATCCAGGGAATGCCGAACTTGTCGACGCACATGCCAAAACCCTTGGCCCAGAAGGTCTTGCTGAAGGGCATGGTGACCTTACCGCCATCGGCGAGTGCGTTGAACTTGCGCTCGCCCTCCGCGGGGTCCGCGACCGTGAGCGAGATCGAAAAGCCGTGCGGCTTGTGAAAATGCTCGGGCGGCGCATCCGACCCCATCAGCACGCCGCCGTCGGGCAGCGACATCCGCGCATGCATGATCGTCTTCTCGCGGCCGGGCGCAGCCGCCATGTCCGGCGGTGCGTCCGACGAACGCATCATGGCATCGATCTTGCCGCCGAGAACCTTGGCGTAATAATTGAACGCCACCTCGCAGGTGTCCTGGTAGAACAGATATGCATTGAGCATCGTTTCTCTCCTTTTGGCTTTCGTTCGGGGTGACGGCGCTACTTCTCGGTGAGCTTCTTCAGGCTCGCCAAGCCGGCCTCGAAATCCTTGCCGATCATGTTGTCCATGTTGATGAACACCTGCATGACCTTAGACAGGAACGGGGCCGGACCGGACATCGCCCACGTGACCAGTGTGGCATCGCCTTGCGGCACAAAGGTGAACTCGGCGGTGTTGTGGCCTTCGAAAGGCCGCTCGAAATCGAGCTTGATGCGGAGTTTTGACGCCGCACTCGCCTCGAGTATCTCCATATGGCCGGCGCCGACATTGTTGTTGCCGTCCCAGGCATAGGTCGCGCCCTTGCCTTGCGCGGTGCCGCCAAACGTCCGCTTCATCGCAGGATCGCGGTTCTCGTAGGGTGACCAGGCGGTCCAGCGATGGAAATCGGCGACCTGCGGATAGATCGCATTGGCTGGCGCTTTCACGGCGAGGCTGCGTTCGACGCGGAATGTGTCGGGCTTCGTCAGGGCGAAGACGAGCACGCCCACGATTCCGACTACGAACAGGACGGCGATGACGGCAATAGCTTTCAGCATGAATGGCTCCCTGGATACGGTCCTAGGACGAAGGGAGGGCGCCGGGCCCGACAAGGCGAGGCGGAAATTTTGCTACGCCCGAAGCAGGCGCTCCCTACGTCACCTTGGCGCCTTGACTTTGGCGTCTTGCCTTGCGCCGCCATTTGCGACCTTGGGCTGGCTGTCCCGGATCAGGCGATCGAGATGCATGCGGATGTGAGCCGCTTCTGCGGACGTGTTGGCGAGAGCGATGGCGCGGTCGAATGCGATGCGGGCTTCGTCGTTGCGGCCGAGCTGCATCAGGAAAGCGCCGCGCACGCCGTAGAAATGGAAGTAATTGGCAAGCTTTGGCGCCAGCGGCTCGATCAGGTCGAGCGCGGCTTGCGGGCCGCGCACCTTGGAAATCGCGACCGCGCGGTTGAGCGTCACCACCGGCGACGGCTGCACCACCTCCAGCGCACCATAGAGCAGGTCGATCTGAGCCCAGTCGGTCTCCTCAGGCGTCGACGCGCGGGCATGCAGCGCGGCGATCGCTGCCTGGATCTGGTAGGGCCCGCTGCGGCGATGGCGTATCGCCTTGTCGATCAGCGCGAGGCCTTCCGCGATCATCGTGCCGTTCCACAGCGAACGATCCTGGTCGTCCAGCAGGATCAGCGAGCCATCCGCGGCAAAGCGCGAGGCACTGCGAGCATGCTGCAACAAGATGAGCGCCGTGAGCCCCATGATCTCTGGCTCGCTCTGGAACAGCCGCAGCAGCAGCCGCGCCAGCCGGATCGCTTCCTCGCACAGCGGTTTTCTGATTTCGGCGGTGTCGCCGCTCGCGGAATAGCCCTCGTTGAAGATCAAATAGATCATCGCGGCCACACCGGCGAGCCGCTCCGAACGCTCGACCGCGCCCGGCGTTTCGAACGGCGTCCCGGCCTCCGCCACCTTGGCCTTGGCACGCGTGATGCGCTGCTCCATCGCCGCATCCGACACCAGGAAGGCGCGCGCGATCTGCTTCACCGTCAGGCCGCAGACGATACGGAGCGCCAGCGCGATCTGCTGCGTCGCCGGCAGCCCTGGATGGCAGCAGATGAACATCAGTCGCAAAATGTCGTCGCGGTAGTGCGAGCCGTCGAGCCGCTCGGCGAGCGCGCCCTCGGCGTCGTCGAGATCGGAGATCGCCTGGTCGTCCTCCGGCAGCGGCTGCTGCTTGCGGGTGCGGCGCACCTCGTCGATCGCAACGTTGCGGCCGACCATGATCAGCCAGGCCGCGGGATCGCGCGGCGGTCCGTTCTGCGGCCAGGTCTTCAGCGCGCGCAGGCAGGCGTTCTGAAACGCTTCCTCGGCGGTGTCGAGATCGCGGAAATAGCGCAGCAGCGCGCCGACCGCCTGGGGGCGCGCCGAGGTCAGCGCGGTCTCGATCCAGGCGGTATCGGCCTCGCTCACGTCAGATTCCCTCCGGGCCTGAACACGCCTACCGGGCGTACCTCATAGGCGCCACCCGGATTGGCCGATCCGAGGTCACGCGCAACGTCGAGCGCCTCGTCGAGGTTCTTGCAATCGACGATATAGAAGCCGAGCAACTGCTCCTTGGTCTCCGCATAGGGGCCGTCGAGCACCAACGGCGGATCTTCCTTGCGCAGCGTCGCTGCCGCAGTGGTCGGCAGCAGCCGCGCCACCGGGCCGAGCCGGCCCTGCTGTGTCAGCTTCTCCTGCACCACGGCGAGCTTCTTCATCACGGCTTCATCCTGGTCCTTGCTCCAGGAGCCGACGAAGTCCTCGTCGTGATAGCAAAGGATCGCATAAAGCATGGGCAGTACCTTCTCTGAACGCTTGTTTTGAAGACGATCTACTATGCCTCGCCCCGACACGGCTGCGGAAAAAAATTGCAAGAAAAATCCGACAGATCGTGGCAAGGAGGGCCATCAAAGCGGAACCTCAAGAGGCACTTCGAATGACAGTGGGCACACTGGCCGTCCTGATCAACAGCACGCAGCAAAACTGGCTGCCGGAGCGCTGGAAGGCCCGGTTCGACGCGGTCGGCGGCGGCCGCCGCGTGGTGCTGCTGCCCGATGCCGGGCTCGATCCGGCCGAGGTGCACTATGCCGCGGTGTGGAAGCCGGTGCCGGGCGATCTCGGCTCCTTCCCCAATCTGCGTGCGATCTTCAATCTAGGCGCCGGCGTCGACGCGCTGATGGCGGACAAGAGCCTTCCGAACGTGCCGCTGGTGCGCGTGGCCGTGCCCGATCTGACCGGCCGCATGACCGAATACGTCGTTCAGCACGTGCTGATGCACCACCGCCAGGAGCTTTATCTGCGCCAGTCGCAGCGCGAAAAGCGCTGGGAGCCGACCTATCAATGGCCGGCGAGCGCGGTCACGGTCGGTGTCATGGGACTGGGCACGCTCGGCACCGATGCGGCCGAAGTGCTGCGGCGGCTTGGTTTCCGTGTCGCCGGCTGGAGCCGCAGCCCGCGCACCATCGCGGGCGTCGAATGCTTCCATGGCGCCGGGCAGATCGACGCGTTCCTGCGCACGACCGATATTCTCGTCAGCCTGTTGCCGCTGACGCCCGATACACACGGCATCCTCAACCGCGACGTCTTCACCAAGCTCAACCGCAAAAGCCCACTCGGTGCGCCCGTGCTGATCAACGCCGGCCGCGGCGGCCTTCAGAACGAAGCCGACATCCTGGCCTGCCTCGACGACGGCACGCTGGGCGCCGCCTCGCTCGACGTCTTCGTGCAGGAGCCGCAGCCGAACGACAGCCGGTTCTGGACCCATCCCAAGGTGCTGCTGACCCCGCACAACGCCGCCGATACCGACGCCGATGCGATCTCGGCCTATGTCGCTGAGCAGATCGCGCGGTTCGAGGCGGGTGGTGTGCTGGAGAACGTGGTGGACCGGGCGCGGGGGTATTGAGACCTCATGTGCCACCCGAGCCCGTAAAATCACTGATCGCCGGCCGGTATCCCGTTCACCCTCTCTTAGCGAGAAGTTGATACGCGTTGTTAATCAACGCTCAACGAACGAGTCGGACATGCGCTTTACGCTCGGCCTCAGGATGCGGATCACGGTTGCGCTGGCGGTGACGGCTGCCGCGACCGCGCTGTTTGCGGTGCTCGGTGCAATGTGGATCATCGCGGGGATCATCGACCGCGCCGACCAGCGCGAGCTGCGCAGCCATTACGATGCCCTGCAATCGCGCATCGCCGAGGAGTCCCGCCGCGCCGCCGCCATGAGCGCCGTCGTCGCCGCGATGCCGGCGACGCAGGACGCGATGGCCAAGCAGGATCGCAATGCCTTGGTCAGCCTGTTCGGGCCGGTGTTTGCCGCGACCAAATCGGAGTACGGAGTCGAACAGTTCCAGTTCCACGTGGCGCCCGCGACCTCGTTCCTGCGCGTGCACCAGCCTGCTAAATTCGGCGATGACCTCTCCGGCTTCCGCAAAACCGTGATCATGGCCAATCAGGAGCACAAGGTCGTGGTTGGCCTGGAGGGCGGCCTGGCCGGGCTCGGCATCCGCGGCGTGGTGCCGATCGCGCAAGGCGGCAAGCATCTCGGCTCAGTGGAATTTGGCCTGACCTTCGGCCAGTCCTTCCTGGACGACTTCAAGACCAACCGCCATGTCGACATCGCCTTCCATCTCGCGGACGGCGGCGGCTTCAAGCTGTTCGGCGGCACGCTGAAGGGCAAGAGCTTCTTCGACGCGACCGATTACGGCCGCGCCGCCGGCGGTGACTTCACGATGCGGCAGGCCAAGCTCGACACAACGCCGGTGGCCGCGCTGCTCGGACCGATCAGGGATTTTTCCGGCAAGCCCCTCGGCGCGGTCGAACTGGTGATGGATAATGCCGACTATGTGGCCTCTGCCGACCGTGCCTGGCTGCTGGCATTCGGCATCGCCGCGCTCGGGCTCGTGCTCGCCGCAATCGTCGGCTATCTCATCGCCCGCAGCATCTCGCGTCCGATTATCTCCATCACCACGGTGATGCGCGAGTTGGCCGACGGACATCTCGATGTTGCCGTCCCCGCCAGCAAGGCGAATGACGAGGTCGGCGCGATGGTGAGGGCGGTCGCGGTGTTCCGTGACAATGCGATGAGCTTCAACAAGCTCCAGACCGATCAGCTCGAGGCCAAGGTGCAGTCCGAAGCGGAGAAGCGACGCGCGTTCGCCGCGCTCGCCGACAATTTCGAAGCCAGCATCCGCGACGTCGTCACCACGGTCTCCTCGGCCGCGGTCGAGATGGAGAACACGGCGCGCTCGATGTCTGATATCGTCGAGCGGTCACGGCAGCAGACCGGCACGGTGTCGTCGGCCTCGGCGCTCGCCTCGGAGAATGTGCAGACGGTTGCTGCCGCCGCGGAAGAGCTGTCGTCGTCGATGACAGAGATCAGCCGGCGCCTTGCGCACGCGACCGCGGTGGTCGGCAAAGCTGCGAGCGACGGACGACGGTCGAATGAGCGCGTGCAGAGTCTGGCCGACGCCGCGCAGAAAATCGGCGACGTCGTTTCCTTCATCAGCGGCATTGCCGAGCAAACCAATCTGCTGGCACTCAACGCGACGATCGAGGCGGCGCGCGCGGGCGAAGCCGGCCGCGGCTTTGCGGTGGTCGCTTCCGAGGTGAAGGCGCTGGCAACCCAGACCGCCAAGGCGACCGAGGAGATCGGCGCGCAGGTGACGGCGGTCCAAGGCGAGACCACCGGCGCGGTGGACGGCATCCAGTCGATCTGCGCCACGATCCAGGAGGTCGACGAGATCTCCGCGGCGATTGCCGCCGCCGTCGGCCAGCAGGGCACCGCGACGCAGGAGATCGCGCAGAACGTCCAGCAGGCAGCCGCTCGCACCGGCGAGGTTTCGCAAAACATCGCGGGCGTCACCGCCGGCATCGCCGCGACGGGAACAGCAGCGGAGGAAGTCCTGGGCTCGGCGATCGAGCTGTCAAAACAATCGCAGCGGCTGCGCGACGAGGTGGATCGTTTCCTCGCGCATATTCGCGCTGCGTAGCGAGGCTACAAACTCAGTGTCGTCCTGGCGAAAGCCAGGACCCATTACCCCAATGAGGAACTGCGGCGCGACGGCGTCAACTCCAAATCTTCGCCAAACCAGATTCGGTGGATCTAGCTCTTTCCTCCCACTATCACGTCGATCGTCCCCTTTACGATCGCCTCGAGCTCCTTCCGCGACACACGCGCGCGGGAGCGAATAGCGATTGAGTGCACGGTTGCTGAAGCGAGCTGCGCCAGCACGGCGGGATCGGCGCTCTCGGGCAACTCGCCTTTCTCCTTGGCGCGGCGGAAGCAACTCGCAAATGCCTTGTCGAGCTCGTTGAGGCCATCGAGCACCATCGCGCGGATGTCGGGATCGCCGACCGCCTCGGAAGCCGCCGTGACCACGGTGAAGCAGCCGCGCGGGCCGGCCTCGCCGGAGAGATAGATGTTCAGCGCGGCGGCGAAGATGCGCTCCAGCCGCTGGCGCACGGGCATCTCCTGGCGAAAGATCTCCACCATCGATGCGCGCGCTTCCTCGCGGTAGCGCTGATAGCTCTTGATGTAGAGCTCGCGCTTGTCGCCGAAGGCACCATAGAGGCTCGGGCGATTCATGCCGGTGGCTTCGCTGAGATCGTCGAGCGAGGTCGCGGCGAAACCCTGCGTGCGGAACAGGTCGAGCGCCTTGCCAAGCGCGACGTCGGGCTCATAGGCGCGCGGACGGCCGCGGCGTTTGGGTTCGCTGGCAGCAGCTGGCGGCTTCTGTTTTTGTACCATTTCGCAATTTAATCCTTGACCGCCGCTATAATATGCAAGACAGTACAAAAATCAATCTGGCCGGGTTGAGCGACACTCCAGAAGTCACATCGAGGAATTGCCCAAGGAGGCTCAAGATGGATCTTTATTTCTCGCCGCTCGCCTGTTCGATGGCGACCCGCGTCGCGCTTTATGAAGCCGGCGCCGAAGCGAATTATCTCGAAGTCGACCCGCCGACCAAGACAGTGCTGAGCGACGGCACTGACTTTCGAACCGTGAACCCGATCGGCCTGGTGCCGACACTGCGGACCGATGAGGGCGTGGTGCTAACTGAGAACGCCGCGATCCTGCAATATATCGCCGACCGCTTCCCGCAATCGGGCCTCGGCGCCGCAGCGGGCATCGATCGCACGCGGCTGCATCAATGGCTCTGCTTCATCGGCACCGAGCTGCACAAGGGCCTGTTCATCCCGGTGCTCGACCGCAAGGCGCCGCAGGAGACGAAAGCCTATGCGCTGGAGAAGAACCTGTCGCGGCTGGACTATCTCGACAATTACCTGAAGGGGCGCGACTTCCTGCTCGACCATTTCAGCGTCGCCGACGCCTATCTCGTCACGGTCATCAACTGGACCATGGCGACGCCGCCGATCGAGCTCGCCAAATGGCCGAACGTGAAGGCCTATTACGAACGCCTGCGTCAACGGCCGTCGATCGCCAAAGCGATCGCGGAAGAGTTCGAGCTGTACAAGGCCGAGCAGGCGCGGAAGAAGGCTGCGGCGTAGCGGCACTCGAAACGACCCGTCGTTCCGGCCAATGCGGCCGGGACGACCGGTTAAACAGCGCGACAGACCGCTCACCGGAACAATTGGCTATTTCGGCGTGTGGAGTACGACCCCGTAGCGTCGGTATATCCGATCGATCGTGCCATCGTTTCGCAGCCGTTCAACCGTTCCATCGATGGTGTCGCGCAATGCATCATCCGGACGGACCATGCCGACCGCGACGTTCCAGTTGAGATCGGCTATGGACTCGTCGCGATCCAGGATGCGGAATGCCTTGTCCGGATGCGTCAGGTTGAAATAACTCGCCGCGGCGGGTGTGACCGCAGCGGCATCGATCTCATGGTTTGACAGGGCATCGAGGCTGTCGCTCTCGAAGCCAAAAGTCGACGTCGGGACGTGCCGTTGACTGATGATCATGGCAGCGACGGAGCCGACCTGCACCCCGACCTTGGTATGCTCGTTGAGGCTCTGGAACGAGGCGAGCGCGCTGGATGAGGGGACGGCGAGTGCGACGCCCGTGCGATAATACGGTTTTGAGATTCTCAAGCGGGTTTCACCCTGCGCTTCGCGGTCGGCGATGACATCCAGAACGATGTCGCAACCGGCGCTCCGCATCTGGTACTGGGTGATGATCCAATCGAGTCGCAGGGAGACGCCGAGCTCGTGTGCCAGCGCCTCGCCCAATTCGATCTGAAAGCCGGGAGGATCGGCGGCCTTGCTTGCGAACGGAAGCGAGTTCGGATGGGCGCACAATCCGAGCACGCCGGACGCGCGGATCGCGTCCAGGGTTCGCCCCTGCGCAGGATTCAGCAGTGCGATCACGGCGCCGACCACAAGCGGGAGAACTGTCTTCATTCCGCGTCCTCGTATCGACATCGGCCTGGTCGATTCAGCCCTCGCGCGGCTTCAGGGCGCGGATATATTTGACGATCTGGTCGATCTGCGCGTCGGTGAAGGCCCCGCCGAATGCCGGCATCGCACCGGACTTGCCGTTCTTGATGCGGCTGTGCAGAAAGTCGTCGTCGCGTGGGGAATCCATCAATTGCGGTCCCTTGCCGGCGGCCCGACCGCCAGCAGAGTGACAAAAGCCGCAAGTCCCCGCGAATAGCTGTTCGACGTCGAACGTCACGTTGTCGGGTGCAGGAGTGGCAGACTGCGCCTGAACCGGTGCGGCATACAGCGACGAGGCGCCCAGCACCGCCAATAGCAGCGCGGTGATCTTCTTCACATGCAAGTTCAAGGTATCCAGCTCCATATCCTGAAGCGCCACGCCCCGAAGCACGAGTCCTGAAGCACACCCGAAAATTCCAATGCACGGGAAGCAAGCTTGCGCCTGCTCCCCGGCAATCTGCGATGATTTATTTCAAGCTGAAGACGACGAGCGCCCCGTCATCACGCGGCATGCTCTTGTAGACGCCGCCGAAGTTTGGCGCGTATTCGTCCGCCAGCATGCCGCCAAAGCCAGCGGCCACGGCAATGTACTGCTTGCCGTTGACGGAATAGCTGACGATGCCGCCCTGGTGGCCGGTGCCGTTGTTGTGACTCCACAGCTCGGCCCCGGTTTCGGCATCGTAAGCATGAAGGATGCCGCGGGAGTCGGGCACGAATACGAGATTGCCCGCAGTCGACAGCACGCTTCCGAGCGGCGGCTCGGGATAGCGAACCTCCCACTTCTTGGCGCCGGTGATGGGGTCGCGCGCGTCGAGATGTCCATAAATCTCTCCGCCCGGAGGGGGTACCATCTTGAAATCGGCGCCAATGTTAAGCTGGACCTGGGGCGCTGTGACCGGCGTCGTCTTCTGGACGTCGAGCGTCATGCACCATTCCTGGCCGATCTTGTAGTACAGGCCGGTCTTCGGGTTGTAGGAGCCGGCATTCCAGCTGACGCCGCCGCCAATGAAGGGGCACAGCGGCGGTTCGGTAACCTTCCCGGCCGTGAAGTCGCGACGGCCGATCAAGGCACCCGTCTTGGGATCGATATCCTTGACGAAATTGATGTTCTCAACGAGCCGCCAGACATTCTTCACGGCGAGATTGCGGTCATAGACGAAGACGAAACCGCCCTTGTTCGGGTGAACCACGAACTTCTGACCGTCGCGTTCGAGCATCACAAACTCGCCGACCGCGCTGTCGAAATCCCAGGCGTCGTGCGGCAACTCCTGATGATGGAATTTCAGCCTGCCGGTATCGACGTCGAGACCGATCACCGAACTCGTGTAGAGATTGTCGCCCGGACGCGCGCCTTGCGTCTTGTAATCGGCGCCCGACCAATCGTAGAGCGGCGCCGGGTTTGCGGTGCCCCACAGGATTGTATTGGTCTCGGAATCGTAAGTGCCCGGCATCCAGCCACCGCCCCCGCCCGTGCGCCAGGAATCGTTTCCCCACGTCTTCATGGCCTCGTCGGTGCCGGCGACGGTCAAGAACTCCCACTTCTTCTTCCCGGTGGTGGCATCCAGGCCGAAGATCGGGCCGCGGCCCGGCCATTCACCGCCTTGCGCTCCGATGACCACCGTGCCCTTCGCGTAAAGCGGCGCACCGGTGAAACCGACCGTGAGCTTCTGCGAGTCGATCAGCCTGGTTTCCCAGAGGACCTTCCCCGACTTCATATCCAGGCCAAGAACCCTGCCATCCATGGTGCCGACGAAAACCTTGCCCTCGCCGAGCGCTACGCCGCGATTATAGGGGGAATGGGTCTGACGGGAGATCAGCGCCTCGTCGAGCTCCGGAAAATGGGACCAGATCACCTCGCCTGTCGCGCCGTTGAGCGCAAAGACCCGGCTGTAAGAACCCGAGTAATAGAGCACGCCATCCGCCGCGAGCGGCATCGACTGCAGGCCGCGGGTCGAGCGTCCTGGAATATGGGTCCAGGCAACGTTCAGATTGCCGACGTTGTTTGCATTGATCTGCGCCAGCGGGCTGTAGTGATAGGATTTGTATGAACCGTGATAGGTCAGCCAATCGTTCTGACCGCCGTTCTCGATCCGCGCAGTATCCACGGACTGGGCAAAGGCTGACGACACCATCAGCGTCGCGCCGGCAACAAGAGGTAGACCAGACTTACACCAACGCTTCTTCATCCGTTCCTCCCGCTTTTATGTTTGCTTAACGTGCGTCTCACAGATGCCGCCGCGAGGGATGCTGCAGTCCGCTATCTGTCGGTTCTTCTCCATCCGATACGAGCCACGAACGGCTCGACCTCTCTCGGCGGACATCGCCAAAAGGTGCTACGTTCTCTGGACTGGTTGCAGTTGCGCTTATCCTCGCTCCGGCAGCGTACGCCGGATGACGAGGAGCGCAAAGATACAATACGTGCACGGAGCGAATTTGACGCGCGGCGCAGATTGGAAACGTCAGGTGCGCTGACCGGTTCGTTTCGCCTCGCAGATCTCAGACTGCTGCGTGCGGGGCGGTAACGCCAGGGCTCCGACGACGGATTTATCCGTACAGCACCCTCGGGAGGATCGTGACGATGCCGGGCCAGAGCGTCAGCAGCAGCACGAAGCCGACCATGATGAGGAGATAGGGCATCGTGACACGCGCGATGTAGCCGAGGCCGTCGTCGGTCAGGCCCTGGATCACGAACAGGTTGAAGCCGACCGGCGGCGTGATCTGAGCCATCTCGACCGCCAGCACCAGGAAGATGCCGAACCAGATCTCGTCGAAACCCGCGCCATTCACGATCGGCAGCACGATCGGCAGCGTCATCACGATCATCGAGAAGCCATCGAGGAAGCAGCCGAGGATCAGATAGAATAAAATCAGCACCACGATCAGCATGAAGGGCGACAGCCCGAGCCCCTTGACGAAGGCGGCGACTGTTTGCGGGATGCCGAGGAAGGCCGCAGCGTTGCCGAGAATCGAGGCGCCGAGCACGATCAGCGCGATCATCGAGCAGGTCACGACCGAGCCGATCAGCACGTCACGCATCACCTGCTGCGACATCGAGCCCTGCGCCCAGGCGACCAGCGCCGCGCCGAACACGCCGACAGCTGCGGCCTCCGACGGCGTCGCCAGTCCGCCATACATCGAGCCGAGCACGCAGGCGATCAGGAACAGCGCCGGCGCGAGGTCCTTCAACGCCGCAAAACGTTCGCGCCAAGGCACCTGCGAGAGTTTGGCTTCCGTCTCCGGCACCATGCCGGGGTTGAGGGTCGTGTGCAGCATCACCCACCCCATGAAGGTGGCGGCCAGCAGCAGGCCGGGCAGCACGCCGGCCGTGAACAGTTTCAGGATCGAGACGTCGCCCAGCACGCCATAGATGATCATGATGTTGGACGGCGGGATCAGGAAGCCGAGCGTGCCGGCGCCGGCGAGCGAGCCGATCGCGATGTCGCGGGAATAGCCGCGGCGTGTGAGTTCGTTGAGCGACATGCGGCCGATCACCTGCGTCGTCGCCGCCGACGAGCCGGAGATCGCCGCGAAGATGGTGCAGCCGATCACGTTCACATGCAAAAGACGACCCGGCAGAAGCCCCGCCCAGGGCGCGAGCCCCTGGAACAGCGAACGTGACAGACGGGTGCGAAACAGCAACTCGCCCATCAGGATGAACAGCGGCAACGCCAGCAGTTCCTGCGTCGTCAAGATGTTCCAGGCGTATTGCGGCAGCAGCTTGTCGAGCGGGATCGAACGGAACATCGCCAGCAGCAGCGTCGCAGTGAGCGCAAGCGTCAGGCCAATCCATACGCCGCACGCCAGAAGCGCAAACAGCATCGCGAAGAGAGCAACGACTTCGATGGTCATGGGGCCCGGTGTCCGCTGGCTGGCGCGTGGGCGATCATTCGACGGGCGAGGCCTTCATGCGGTGATCCTCCAGCGGCAGGCCGAACACGGCCTGGATCGCGCGCGCCAGGAACTGGAGCGTCAGCAGCAGCATGCCGAATGTGACGACGGCCTGCGGAAACCATAGCGGGGTGTCGCTCGAGGTCGAAACCTGGCCGCGCACATAGGCGCCGAAGGCGAACTTCGCCATCGACGATGTCAGGAAGGCCATGAAGGCGAAGCCGGCGGCGGCCGACAGGATTTCGAGCGCGCGCTGAAACGGAGCCGGGACGTTCTTCAGGAGCAGCACGACACGGATATGGCCGCCGACGCGCAGGGTCATGGCAGCGCCGAAGGTGAAGGACGCCGCCATCAGATAGGAGGAATATTCCCAGGCGATCGAGATCGTGGGCGGAAAGAACGGCAGGAAGTTCGAGAGGAAGCGCGTTGCGACCTCGCACAGCATCAGCAGCGTCAGCATCAAAAGGCAGCCGCCACCGATCCAGCCGTCCAGCCGGCCAAGACGGTCAATGCCGTCGAGCAGGATGCGCAGCGGCGCCGGCGCCGCTGCGTTGAGACTCTGCGGAGCTGCCGGCGAAACGCTGACCACGGCCCGGCCTCAGCGCTTCATTTCGGCGAGATAGGCCCGCACCGGCTTGTCGGCCGTCGGCACGCGCTTGACGAAAGCGTCAAGCTGCGGCGCCGTCTTGGCGCGAATGTCGGTGATCATGGCCTCCGAGACCGGTACCACCTCCATGCCGCCTTCCTTGAGGCGATTGAGGCTGTCGACGTCCGCCTTGAGCGAGTTCGCCCAGAAGCCCGGCTCCATCTTCGCGGCGATGCCGGCGACGAGCTGCTGCTGATCGGCGCTCAGTGCCTTCCAGGAATCGAGGTTGACGGTGAGCATCTGCGACGACCAGACGTGGTTGGTCGGGTAAATGTATTTCAGGAATTCCCAGAATTTTCCGTCGACGCCCGACACGGCCGAAGTGGAGACGCCCGAGACCGCGCCGGAGGCCAGCGCCGGGATGGTCTCGCCCCAGGGAATCATCACCGGCGCCATGCCGACCACGGCAAGCATATCGACGGCGTTCTTGTCGGGCACGCGGATCTTGATGTTCTTCAACCCGTCGACATCGGCGACCTTGACCTTGAGATGCAGATATTGCGTCGGCCATGGCACGATGTAGAGGATCTTCTGGTTGTTGCGCGCGGCGACCTTCTCGTATTCGGGCCGCACATATTTGTGCAGCACCTTCAATTCGTCCATCGAGCCGCAGAGAAAGGGAATGCTTTCGACGCCCATGAAGGGCTCGTCGCCGACCTGCTGGATGTTGAGGACGTCGGCAAGCGGCACCAGGCCGTCGCGCACGGCGCGCAGATGCTCGGGGCCCTTGAAGCCGAGCTGGCCACCGGCCTTCACGGTGATCGCGACCGAGCCGCCGCTCTGCTTCTTCACCTCTTCCGCGAAGGCAAACGCGTTCTGGGTGTGGAAATTGCCGTCGGGCCATACCGTCGACATGTCCCAGCTCACCGTCGCCGCCCGCGCGCGGGTCGAGATGTGGCCGGCTGCGAGCAGCGTCGCTGCGCCCGCTGTAAAATTCCGTCGCGTGATCATTGAGCCCCTCCGTTTGCTACGCGCATGACGCCTCAGGCGTCATCGCGTATGCCCATAAACTGCAACCGCGTTGTCGGCAGACACGAGGCCGCTTTCGATGTCGTCGTTGACGGCTGTCGGCGCGCGCTCCCGGGGATCGCCGATGCCGGCACCGCCTGGTGTCAGCACCACCAGCCGGTCGTCCGGCGGCACTTGTTGAAAGCCCTTTCCACGCAGCTTCTTGCCGGACTTCAGGCCGACATAGCCGGCCTCGCCGTTCTTGCCGCCATCGCGGCCGCGCGGCGGATGATCGATGCGGTCGAACGCCGCCAGGATGTCGAACGGCGCATCGACGCCGCTGCCGACCTCGATGATCTGGCCTAGGCCACCGCGGGTGCGCCCTGCTCCTCCGGAATCCGGACGCAGCTCCTTGCGCCAGAAGATCAGCGGCGTCTGCGTCTCGGCGATCTCGACCGGCGTGCCGCGCACGCCGCTGGGATAGGCAGTCGCCGACAGCCCGTCCTTCGCAAAACGCGCGCCGGTGCCGCCATTGGAGGTCACCGCCATCGAGAATCCGTAATTGCCGCCGGCGCCCGAGCGGGTCTGTCCGCGAACGTTGAGATTCCACAGGCACGAGGTGCCTTCCGCGGGCACGCGCTCCGGAATGATCTGGCGCAGGCAGCCGAACACGACGTCGGGCAGCATCTGGCCAATGATGTGACGCGAGGCGACCGGCGCCGGCTTCGGCGCATTGAGGATCGCGCCTGGGGGAGCCGACACCGTCAGCGGCGAGAGCGAGCCGGCATTGTTCGGGATCTGCGAAGCGACGACGCACCCGAGACCGAACACGGTGTAGGCGATGGTGTAGGACAGAGGCACGTTGATGCCGAACCTGGACGCGGCCGAGGTGCCGTCGAAATCGACGTGGATGCCTTCGTCCGAGATCGTCAGCGTCGCCTCAAGCGAGACCGGCGCGTCATAGCCGTCGACCACCATGGTGTTGCGCCAGGTGCCCTTCGGCAGTTTGGCGATCTCGGCCAGCACGGCCTCGCGCGAGCGGTCGCAAATGTAGTCGCCGAGCGCATCGAGCGTGTCGATGCCGAACTCGGTCATCATCTCGACCAGGCGCTCGCAGCCGACGTCGTTGCAGCCGGCGAGCGAGTAGGTGTCGCCCTCGGTGTCGATCGGCAGCCGCGTGTTGGTGCGGATCATCGCCATCAGCGTCTCGTTGACGACGCCCTGGTCGATCAGCTTCAGCATAGGGATGTAGAGCCCCTCCATGAACACGTCGGTGGCGTCGGGTCCGAAGCCGATGCCGCCGATGTCCATGAGATGGCTGGTGCAGGAAAACAGCGCGACCGGCTTGCCGTCCTTGAAGCAGGGCGTGGTAACGACGAAATCGTTGAGATGGCCGGTGCCCATCCAGGGATCGTTGGTGATATAGGCGTCGCCCTCCTTCATCGTCTCGATCGGAAAGTGGGCGATGAAGTGCTTGACGGATTCCGCCATCGAGTTGACGTGGCCGGGCGTGCCGGTCACCGCCTGCGCCAGCATCCGTCCCTTGAGGTCGAACACGCCGGCCGAGAGGTCGCCGCATTCGCGCACGATCGGGCTGAAGGCGGTGCGGAGCAGCACCTGCGCCTGCTCCTCGACCACGGCGATCAGCCGGTGCCACATGATCTGAAGGTCGATCAGGCTCGCGCCGCTTGCCTTGCTCATGATCAGGCCGCCTTCCGTTCCATGACGATGCTGCCGGCACCGTCGATATGCGCGTCAAAACTGTTGGAGACGAAGGTGGACGTTTCGTCCTCCGCAATCACGGCGGGACCTGCAATCGTCGCGCCTGGCGCCATATCCTCGCGGCGGTAGAGCGGGATCTCGATCACCTCCCCCGCCCGGCCATCGAAGAACTTGCGGCTGCCGGTCGCCTTCCCGGCGGGCCTGCGCGTGACGGCCGCGACCGTAGCCGGATTGCGCGCCTCGGTCGTCGCAAGCACGGACCAGCTCAACACCTCGATCGCCGCACCCGGGATCGATCGCTCGAACATCGCCGCATAATCCGCTTCGAACTTCTGGCGCAGGCCGGCCAGATCGGTCGGCGCCAACCGCCGGTTCGGCAACTCGATCGAGATCTCATGGCCCTGGCCGACATAGCGCATGAAGGCGGCGCGGCGCTCGCGCACCGGCGCACCTGCTGCCCCGGTTTCGACCAGCGCACGCGCCTCGGTCACCATCTCCTGGAGCAGGTCGGAAACACCATCGGTGTCGAAATCGTCGAGCCGGACATGACGGCTGCGCACCAGCTCATAGGCGATCGGAGCCGCAAGGAAGCCAACGGCCGAACCGACGCCGGCATTGGAAGGGACGATCACGCGAGAGACACCGATCTTCTCGGCGACGCGCGCTGCATGCAGCGGTGCCGCGCCGCCGAAGGCGATCAGCGTATGCTGACCGACAATCTCCCCGCGCTCGACCGCGTGCACGCGCGCCGCGCTCGCCATGTTCTCGCAGACGACCTCGTGCACGGCATAGGCCGCAGTCTCCGCCGACAGACCGAGCGGCTCGCCCACGGCGCGCAGCAGGGCCTGCTTCGAGAGTTCAGGGTCGAGCTTGATCGTTCCACCCGCGAAGTCGTCGGGATCGATCATGCCGAGCGCAACGTCGGCATCCGTCACGGCCGGGCGCAGGCCGCCGCGGCCGTAACAGGCGGGCCCGGGCTCCGAGGAGGCACTCTCCGGGCCGACCGTGACGCGCTTCATCGCATCGACATGGGCGATCGAGCCGCCGCCGGCGCCGATCTCGACCATCTCGATCACGGGAATCCGCACCGGCAGACCCGAACCTTTCAGGAAGCGTGCAGCGCGATCGACCTCGAACACGCGCGAGGTCTCGGGCTGGTATTTTTCGATCAGGCAGATCTTTGCCGTGGTCCCGCCCATGTCGAAGGACAGCACCTTGCTCTCGCCGAGACGCGCCGCGATCTGCGCCGCGAAAATGGCGCCGCCGGCAGGACCGGATTCGACGAGGCGCACCGGAAAGCGCCGCGCCGTCTCGATCGAGGTGACACCGCCGCCGGAGGTGACGAGATAGATCGCGCCGCGGTACTGCTCGACCTGCAAGGCATCGGACATGCGGGCAAGATAACCGTCGATCAGCGGTTGCACATACGCGTTGGCCACCGCAGTCGATGTCCGCTCATATTCGCGGATCTCCGGGCACACCGCGGACGATACGGTCACGGAAATGCCGGGCATCTCCTCGCTGATGATCGCGGCCGTGCGGCGCTCGTGCTCGGGATTGGCGTAGGAGTGCAGGAAGGCGACCGCGACGCTCTTCACGTTCAACGCACGCAATCTTGGCGCGAGCGCACGCACCGCAGCTTCGTCCAGCGGGAGGCGGACGCCACCGTGGGCGTCGATACGCTCCGGCACGGTGAAGCGCAGGGATCGCGGCGCCAGCGGCTTCGGCTTGTCGATGGTGAGGTCATACTGGTCGTAGCGGCTCTCGGTGCCGATATCGAGCACGTCGCGAAAGCCCTCGGTCGCGATCAGCGCCGTCTTGGCGCCGCGACGCTCGATGATGGCGTTGGTCGCGAGTGTCGTGCCGTGAATGAAGACGTCGATGTCGCTGATATGGGCACGCGCATCAGCGAGAATGAGCCGCATGCCATCGAGCACCGCCTGTTCGGGCCGCTGCGGCGTCGTCAGCAATTTGCGCGTCTTGCGATCCTGCCCCACGTCCAGCACGATGTCCGTGAACGTGCCACCGATATCAACGGCAAGCCGCACCTCGGCTCCCTCAAGCATTCCAAATTCTCCGTGCTGATCGTCAAGACTGAGGACAAAAGCGCAGCAATTTCCATGCCATGGATGACAAGGAACATGCTGTGTCCAGCTATTCTGCTTGGCACCTATGCAATAGGCAAGGCGTGTTCGCAGCCCGCGCGATCAGAGCAGGAATGCAAGCGCCGCTTCGCAGCGCTCCTCGACCTTCAGGGTGAGGAGATCATCGGCCCGGGTGCGTCCGAGATTGACCGCAGCGATCGGGATTTGCCGTTGCGCAGCAGCCTGCACGAAGCGGAAGCCGGAATAGACCATCAGTGACGAGCCGACGATGAGCATGGCGTCGGACTGCGCCAGATGATCCTGCGCGGTAGCGACCACGTCGCGCGGGACGTTCTCGCCGAAGAACACGACATCGGGCTTGAGGATGCCGCCGCAGGCTTCGCAAGGAGGCACCTGGAACGACGAAAAATCCGCATGCTCCAGGTCGGCATCGCCATCGGGTGCGTCGGCGGCATCGAGCGTCAACCATTCCGCATTGGCGTGGCCGAGCGTCTCCTGGAATTCGCTCCGCGGCGTCTTTCGGCCGCAGCCCATGCAGCGGACCAGATCGAGCCTTCCGTGCAAGTCGATCACCTGGCGGTGGCCGGCGGATTGATGCAGCCGGTCGACGTTCTGGGTCAGCAGCATTCCGCAACGCCCGCTCGTCTCGAGCCGGGCGAGCGCGTGATGCGCATCGTTCGGCCTCGCTTGGCCGAACCGCCGCCAGCCGATCAGGCTGCGCGCCCAATAGCGCCGGCGCGTATGCTCTTCAGACATGAACGCCTGGAAGTTCACCGGCTGGGTTCGCTTCCAGTTGCCGTGACTGTCGCGATAATCGGGAATGCCCGAATTGGTGCTGCAGCCAGCACCGGTCAGCACGAACAGATTTTCGTGCTGGCCGACGAAATCCCGGAGCGGATGGTTTGTCATGGCGCAGATGTAGTCTGCGCAGGCCGGTTTCGCCAGATGGCGAGGAAGCCCGCTAGCTTGCCCAGTTCTCGCGGAATTCGGGAAACAGCGTCAGGCCTCCGCAGGCGTAGATGGTCTGCCCCGTGATATAACTGGCATCATCCGAGGCGAGGAAGGCGAACACCGCAGCGATCTCTTCCGGCGTGCCGACGCGACCCAGCGGAATGTGGCTGGAGACCACGCCGCGCTTTTCCGGATCGCCGGTCCAGGCCGCGTTGATCGGCGTATCGATCGCACCGGGCCCTACCGCATTGACGCGAATGCCGCGGCCGGCGAATTCCAGCGCCAGCGTGCGCGTCAGATTGGCCATGCCGCCCTTGCTGATGGAATAAGCGAGGTAGCCGGGTTTCGGGATGATCTGGTGCACGCTGGAGCAGTTGATGATGCTGCCGTCTGCGCCGCGCGCGACGAAATGGGCGAGCGCCTTCTGGGCGCAGAACACGGCGCCGTTGAGATTGACGTCGATGATGCGGCGGTAAGTTTCGATGTCGAGCGCTTCGCTCGGCGATTCCCGCTGGAAGCCGGCATTGTTGACGAGGCAGTCGAGGCGCTTCCAGCGCGCCAGAATGGTCTCGAACATCGCGGCGACCTCTTGCTCATGACCGACATCGGCCTTGACGATAATGTGATCGAGCCTGCCGTGGCCGCGATCACCCGATGCCGTCCGTGCCAGCGCGAGCGTCTCCTCGGCCCCTTCAGGGTGACCGAAATAGTTGATGGCGACGGTCGCGCCCTCCTGAGCGAGCCGGATGGCGACGGCACGGCCGATGCCTTGTGAGGCGCCGGTCACCAGCGCGTGCTGGCCGACAAGACGCGAGTGAAACGAGGTCGAGCGAGCGGTTTGTGGCATGGGTTCTCTCCGGGATGCCTGATCAGCGACGGAACCGGCTTTTTGTTCCATCCCTCAGCGCATCGCTGCGATTCATTCGGCGCGGCGCGCGAATGGCGAGGTCAGTATCTGATACAGGATGATAGCGCCAAAGGTTGCGGTGCCGATCCCGCCGATCGTGAAGGCGCCGAATTTGAGCGTGAGATCGCCGGCGCCTGCGGTGAGCGCGACCGCGATGGTGATCAGGTTTGCCGGACTTGAGAAGTCGACCTTGTTCTCGACCCAGATCCGGCCGGCCATCGCGGCAATCAATCCGAACAGCACGATCGAGAGCCCACCGATGACGGGACCAGGGATCGACAGAATCAGCGCGCCGAATTTCGGCGAGAAGCCGAGCAGGATGGATACCATGGCCGCGAACGCAAACAGCAAGGTCGAATAGACCTTCGTGGCCGCCATGACGCCGATGTTTTCGGCATAGGTGGTAACGCCGGTGCCGCCGCCGAAAGCAGCCACGATGGTTGCGAGGCTGTCGGCGAGCAAGGCGCGGCCGAGATAGTCATCGAGGCTCCGGCCTGTCATGGCGCCGACGGCCTTGATGTGACCGAGGTTCTCGGCGACGAGAATGATCGCGACCGGCGCGATCAGGACGATCGCATCGGTCTGGAAGGTCGGCGTGGTAAAACTCGGCAGGCCGATCCACGGCGCGGCCGCAAGCTGGGTGAAGTCGATCGGCTTGCCGAAGCCGAGGCCGTTCGCGAACAGCAAGTACACAAGATATCCGCCGATCGCGCCGAGAATGATCGGCAGGCGGCGCCACAGGCCCGGTGCGCCAACGGCAACCACGGCGATGATCAGAACGGTCGCGAGCCCGATTCCTGTGTCGAATGCATTGGCGCTCACTGCCTTGACCGCCACCGGCGCGAGGTTGAGGCCGATCGCGGCGACCACGGCGCCGGTGACGGCCGGCGGCAACAGCCTCTCGACCCAGCCAACCCCCGACCACATCACGATCAGCGCGATCACGCCGTAGAGCACGCCGGCCCCGACGATGCCGCCAAGCGCAACCGACAGGTTCGGGTTCGGCCCGTGCCCGGCGTAGCCGGTGGCCGCGATCACGACGGCAATGAACGCGAAGCTTGAGCCGAGATAGCTCGGCACGCGCCCCGCGACGATGACGAAGAAGATCAGCGTGCCGACGCCTGAAAACAGCACCGCAACATTTGGATCGAACCCCATCAGCAGCGGCGCGATGATCGTGGAGCCCGACATTGCGACGCAATGCTGGAGACCGGAGACGACGGTCTGGCCAAGCGGCAGCCGTTCCTCGGGCATGATCACGCCGGAGGACTTCAGAGTCCAATGCGGGAAATAGCCTCGCGCTCGCTCGTCGGAGCCCGTTGCAATCGGCATGTTCCCCCCAGTTGCGGTGCAGCGACCGATCTTCGTGCGAACAGACAAAAATGTGATTGTCGCTTCTGCAGCGGCCATCACATGATGCAAATCAAATAAGATCAATACGTTCCGGGGCCTATTCTATGACACAGATCGCGATTCAGCCAGCCATCCACCGGCGGCACCAGCCCTGGTACAAGATCCTCTACATCCAGGTGCTGATCGCGATCGCACTCGGGGTGCTAGTCGGCTATTTCTATCCCGATCTCGGCAAGGCCCTGAAGCCGCTCGGGGACGGTTTCATCGCGCTGATCAAGATGATGATCGCGCCGGTGATCTTCTGCACCGTGGTGCACGGCATCTCCTCGATGGGCGACCTCAAGCGCGTCGGCCGGGTCGGGCTGAAGTCACTGATCTATTTCGAGACGGTCTCGACCGTCGCGCTCGCGGTCGGCCTGCTGGTCGGCGAGGTGCTCCAGCCCGGACACGGCTTCAACATCGATCCCGCCACGATCGACCCGAAGTCGGTGGCGACCTACGTCACCAAGGCCAAGGAAGAAGGCATCGTCGCCCATCTGATGGCGATCATCCCCGACAGCTATCTAGGCGCCATCGCACGCGGCGATCTGTTGCAGGTGCTGTTGATCTCGATCCTGTCGGGCTTCGCCATCGCCTTTCTCGGCAAGGCAGGCGAGCCCATTGCGGAAGCGATCGACAAGGCCGCAAAGATGTTCTTCGGCATCATCCGCATCATCGTGCGCGTCGCCCCGATCGGGGCGTTCGGCGCGATGGCCTTCACCGTCGGTGCCTACGGCCTCGGCTCGCTGCTCAACCTCGCGGCCCTGATCGGCACGTTCTATCTCACCAGCATCCTGTTCGTTGTGGTCGTGCTCGGCGCAATCGCGCGGCTCGCCGGCTTCTCGATCCTCCGTTTCATCGCCTACATCAAGGACGAGCTGCTAATCGTGCTCGGCACCTCGTCATCAGAGACGGTGCTGCCGCAGATGATCCAGAAGATGGAGCATCTCGGCGCCTCGCGTTCGGTGGTCGGGCTCGTCATTCCGACCGGTTACAGCTTCAACCTCGACGGCACCAACATCTACATGACGCTGGCGACGCTGTTCCTGGCGCAGGCGACCAATACGCATCTGACCATCTGGCAGGAGCTCGGTATTCTCGGCATCGCCATGATCACCTCGAAGGGCGCCTCGGGCGTGACCGGGGCGGGCTTCATCACGCTCGCGGCGACGCTCTCGATTGTGCCTGACATCCCCATCCAGTCGATCGCGATCCTGGTCGGCATCGACAAGTTCATGAGCGAGTGCCGCGCGCTGACAAATCTGATCGGCAATGGCGTCGCCTGCGTCGTCATCAGTATCTCCGAGGGCGAGCTCGACCGCGATGCGCTGCACGAGACCATGGCCCATCCGCTGGAGATGGGTGAGGCGCTTGAACCGGGCGGCAGCGCCGCCTCCTAGGCCGCGCGCAGGTTGGCGGAGCCCGGTTCCAACGCGGTAGTTTCCCGGAGTGGTCAATTGGCGCGCCGCGAGTCACAACTATCGCGTTGGGATCACGGATTGATACTCATGTTTTCCACCCGACGCGCTGGGGGCAGGGCGTCGGGTTTTTGAAAATCACTGCAAGGGACGACGCGCCGGGACCGGCGCGCCGTCGACGGCCTGGATTGGCATCGTCGTTCCTGCGGCTGGACGCCGGGCTTCAGTCCACATCGGCAGACGCCGTTAGCCCTTGAGCGCGGTGACCACGACCTCGATCAGCGCGCTGCCGCCGAGATCGGCGACGCCGACGGTCGCGCGGGTCGGCAGATTGTCGCCGAAGAACTCGGTCCAGACCGCGTCCATCTCCTTCTTCTTGGAAAGATCCGTGACGAAGATCGAGGTGCTCACGACGCGCGACTTGTCGGTGCCCGCTTCCTTCAGATATCCGGCGATCTTGCCGAGGATGTTGCGGGTCTGCTCGCCCATCGAGACCGAGGTGTCGTCGGCGATGGTGCCGCCAATGAAGACGAAGCCGTTGGCTTCGACGGCGCGGTGCATGATGGGGGTGCGGATGCTGCGGGTAATGCTCATGATGTCCTCTTGATGCTAGAGCGTGGAAGGGTGGAAACGGTCGATGCCGAGATCGCCGATGCGGGTTTGAGTGCCGCCGTTGACGATCAGCTCCGCCATGACGGCGCCCGCCCCGGGGCCGAGTTGGAAACCGTGCAGCGAAAATCCGAACTGGTGATAGAGGCCCTTGTGGCGGCTGCTCGGTCCGAACACCGGGATGTCGTCCTTCATCTTCGCCTCGATACCGGCCCAGGCCCGCATGATCGTCGCGTCGCGCATCACCGGGAACAGCTCGAACACGGTGCGGGCGCTGGTCGCGAGACTCTTCCAGTCCAGCACCGTCTCGTTTCGATCCTGATAGGGCGTCGCCAGATGGCCGCCGCCGATCAGCACCGTGCCGTTCTTGAATTGCTTGAAGGACAGTTTGCGCCCCCGCAGGATCACGACGGGATCGATGAAGTGCGGCACGCGCGAGGTGATCATCAGCATCGGCGCCACGGTTTCGACCGGAACGGGCTCACCAAGCGCGGCTGCGATGGTCCCGGCCCAGGCGCCGGCGGCATTGACGAGCACCGGCGCGGCAAAGGTCTCGGCGCCGACATCGACATGCCAGAGGCCATCGATGTGCCGGATGTTCGTGGCGGCAACGCCCTCGCGCACGGTCGCACCGAGCTGCCCGGCCTTGCGCCGGAACGCGGTCGTCGCCTGCGCTGGATTGGCGGCGCCGTCGCGGCGCGAGACCACGCCGCCGGGACAGGTCTCGGCGACCGCAGGCACGAGGCGCCGCAGCTCGGCCGCATCGATCAGCTCCTCGTGGGTAAAGCCGAGCGCGTTGAGCTCGGCCACACGTGCACGGCAGATCGCGAGTTCCTCCTCGTTCTCTGCGACGAGGACCTGGCCATAGCTCTCAAAGCTGCAATCGTCGTCGAGGAGATCGGTGATCTTCTCCCAGATTCCCATCGAGCGGATCGAAAGCGGGATTTCGGGGATGTGCCGCGCAAGCTGGCGCACGCCGCCGGCGTTGACGCCGGAGGCGTGCCGGCCGGCATAGTCCTTCTCGATCAGCACCGGCTTCAGGCCGGCCAGACACAGATGCAGCGCAGTCGAGCATCCGTGGATGCCGCCGCCGACGACGATCGCATCCACGTTTTTCGTCATCCGCGCACCACCGCCTTGATGTCGTCTTCGCTCTTCGGCACGGCGGCAAGCTCGGCGAGCGTGATCGGCTTGACCGGCGCTCGCAGCCGGTAATAGCCGATCTCCTGCGGGCTCTTGCCCCGCGCCTGCGCCATCAGCTCGGTGACCGTGAGGCCGCAGAGCCGGCCCTGGCACGGACCCATGCCGGTGCGGCGATAGGCCTTGAGCTGGTTCGGCCCGGTCGCGCCGATCGCGACGGCGTCGAGAATATCCTTGGCAGTGACCTCCTCGCAGCGACAGACGATGGTGTCGCCCGCGGGAATGCGAAACTGCGGCGCCGGACGGAACAGCGTGTCGAGGAAAACGCGGCCACGCTCGGCCTTGGCAAGATCGGCGCGGAGGCTCGCCATTGCTGGAAGCTTCGCGGCGGCCGCAGGCGCCAACGCCTCCACGGCCGCGCGCGCCGCGATGCGGCCGCGCACCACGGCTGCGTTCGCACCGCCGATGCCGGCGCCGTCGCCAGCAATCGCAATGCCCGCGACCGACGAATTTCCGCTGGTATCGAGCACCGGAGACCAGCACAATTGCAGATCATCCCAGCGATGCTCGATTCCGGCCGCCATCGCCAGATTGACGTTGGGCACGACGCCCTGATGCAGCAGCAAGAGATCCGCAGGTATGGTCTCGCGCTTGCCGCCGGCGACATAGCTCACGCTCGCGAGCTGGCCGTCGCCGGATGCCGAAAGTTCGGTGACGCCGGAGACGACCTGCACCTTCGCCTTCACCTCGCGCATCATTGACAGGCCCTTGGCGAAATAGGGCGAGGTCAGAAACGCGAAGGCGTGGGGGAGAGCCGCAGAATAATTGCCGCGCTCGGTGGTGTCGAGAATGCGATCGATGCGGCCACCGAGACGCAAAATCTGCGCGGCGAGCAGCCAGAGCAACGGCCCCTGCCCCGCGATCACCGCGCGGCCGTCCGGCACCAGGGCCGATGATTTCAACATCGTCTGCGCGGCACCCGCGGTCATCACGCCCGGCAGCGTCCAGCCCGGAATCGGGAACGGCCGCTCCAGCGCTCCGGTCGCGAGGATCACGCGCCTCGCCTTGACGAACGCGGAGGCGCCACCGATCGAGACGGCGATATCGAGGTTGTGGTCGAGGCTCCAGACGGTGGCACGGTGGATGACCTCGGCGTCGCTCCCGCGCAGCGCCTGCACGAGTTCGGCGCCCACCCAGTAGTCGGCGCCGAGCTGATTGCGCTCGGTCACCGGTGTCGAGGAGATGGCGCGGAACACCTGGCCGCCGGGCCCGACATTCTCGTCAAGCAGCAACGTCGACAGGCCGGCTTCGGCGGACGTCGTAGCAGCGGCAAGGCCGGCGGGCCCGGCCCCGATCACCACGACGTCGTATTCTTCGCGTTTGGGAGCCACAGTCATTTCCCGATCTCCCGCTTGCCCTTCTGAATCTCGATCTGCATGCCCTCAGTGACCGGCACCAGGCAGCCCTGTCGGTTGCCGACGCCGTCGATGGTGACGAGGCAATCGAAGCACACGCCCATCATGCAATAGGGCAAACGCGGCGCGCCGCTCACCGCGGTCGAACGGCGTGCATCGCAGCTCGAGGCCAGCAGCGCCGCGGAGACGGTGTCGCCCTGCCGCGCCGCGACGGCGACGCCATCGACGAAGATTTGCACCGGCGGCCGCTTGTCCTGCTCGGATCGTTTGAACATCTGGGTTCCTTCAATATCTCTAGTAGCCGCTGTTGTTCGCAGCACCGGCGGCACCAAAACGGCTGGCCGAGAACGCGCCGACCAGGTCCGGCTCGAGCGCGCCCTGCGCGACCATCCGCGCGATCTCGAAAGCGTGGTTGGAGGCGAGCGTCACGCCGGAATGGCAGCAGGCGACGAAGGCGCCGGGATGCGTCTCCGACTGGTCGTAGATCGGAAAGCCGTCCTGCGGCATGACGCGGATGCCGGCCCAGCTCCTGACCACGTTGAGCCGCGCGAGATGCGGAAACATCCGCTGCGCACGATCGGTCATCACGGCGCTGATCGAATGCTTCATCGCGCGATCGTCGAGCTCGTCTTCCTTGCTGTCGCCGATCATCACCGTGCCCTCGTCGGTCTGGCGGATCGTGGTCAGCGGATGCGGCAGGAACGGCATGGTGCGCTCGGTCACCACGATCTGGCCACGGGTCGGGCCCATCGGGGCGTAGAGACCGACCATCGGCGCCAGCGTCTGGTTGGCATTGCCGGCGGCGAGCACGATCTTGGCGGCACGGAGCTCGCCCTGCGGCGTGGTCAGGCGGAATTCGTCGCCACTCTTGCTGATCGCCGAGACCGGACGCTCCGGATGATAATCGATGCCGAATGCCTTGAAGCCGGTGTGGAACGCTCGGAACGTGCGCAGCGAATTGACGTGACCATCGAGCGGACAAAAACTACCGCCGGAGACATCAGGCCCGATCAGCGGCAGCACCTTCTTCACCTCGGACGCCGGCAGCATCTCCATCTTGTAGTCGGCGGCGCCTGTCTGGTTGTGCATGCGCTTGACCAGCTCGGTACGCTGGCCGAATTCGTCTTCGCCGAGGGTGAGGTGAAAGCCGCCATTTTGTTGAAGCGAGACGTCGAGGCCGGTCTGCTGCTTCAACTCCGAGGCAAGCCTTCCCCATGCCTGTGACGCCTGCACGGTCCACACCGTATAGGCCGGCATGCCGAGCCCCTTGCTCTGCACCCAGACCAGCGCAAAGTTGGCACGCGAGGCACGCTTGGAGATGTCGCCTTCGTCGAGCACGGCGACGCGTCTGCCGAGCCGGCCGAGGCCCCAGGCGATGGCGGAGCCGAGCAATCCGCCGCCGACGACGGCGACGTCGTAATCTGTTCGCATGGATTCTCCTATCGCCCTGTATCGCCCTTGCCGGCGAGCACGCGGTCGAGCCCGTAGAAGCGGTCGAGCAGAATGAGGGCGGTCATGGTGATCGCGATCACGCAGGCCGAGACCGACGTCACCAGTGGATCGATGTTGTCCTGGATGTACAGAAACATGCGCACGGGCAGTGTTTCGGTGCCGGGTGCCGCGAGGAAGACGGTCATGGTGAGATCGTCGAAGGACTGGATGAAGGCGAGCGCCCAGCCGCTGATGACGCCGGGCAGGATCAACGGCAGCGTCACGCGGCGGAACAGCGTCCAGCCGCCGGCGCCGAGCGAGACCGCCGCCATCTCGACCGAGAGGTCCATACCGGTCGCCGCCGCCAGCGTCAGCCGCAGCGCGAACGGAAACACGATGATGACATGCGCGATGATCAGCGCGGCGAAGCTGCCGCCGAGTCCAGCCGAGGTGAAGAAGCGCAGGAATGCGATGCCGAGCACGACATGCGGGATCATCAGCGGCGACAGGAACAACGCCGCCAATGTGTCTCGACCGCGGAACCGATAGCGCGCGATCGCCAGCGCCGCGGGCACCGCGAACAGCAGCGCCACGAAGGAGGACAGTGCGCCAAGACCAAGACTGACCCAGAAAGCATGGACGAATTCGGGATAGTTGGCGATCGCCCTGAACCAGCGCAGCGAAAAGCCGTTTGTCGGCAGCGACAGGAAGCCTTCAGGCGTGAACGCAACGAGGCAGACGACGAGGATCGGCGCCACCATGACGATGACAAAGATGGTGTGGAAGATCAGCGCGAGCGGCCCGTTCCGGCTCATCGGAACACCTCGGCGTAACGGCGCTCGATCAGTGCGTTGCTGCCGACGACGATCAAGACCAGCGCGGCCAGCAGCAGCGTGGCGACCGCCGCACCCAGCGGCCAGTTCAGCGTGTTGAGGAATTCGTCATAGGCGAGCGTCGCCGCGACCTTGAGCCGGCGACCGCCGATGATCGCGGGCGTCGCAAACGCACTGGCCGAGAGCGAGAACACGATGATCGCCCCCGACAGCACGCCCGGCATGATCTGTGGCATGATGATGCGGCGGATGATGGTCAAGGGGCCGGCGCCGAGCGACAGCGCGGCATTCTCGATCTGCGGATCGAGACGCTGCAGCGCCGCCCACACCGACAGCACCATGAACGGCATCATCACGTGCGCGAGCGCGACCACCATGCCGGTTTCGGTGAACATGAAGGGGATAGGCGCGCGGATCACCCCGGCCGACATCAGCAGCTTGTTGACGAGCCCGTTGTTGCCGCCGAACAGCAGCGCCCAGCCGAGCGTCCGCGCCACCACGGAAATCAGCAGCGGCCCCAGGATGACCAGCAGGAAAACGCTCTTCCAGCGTCCGCTCATGCGGTTGAGAATGTAGGCTTCGGGCGCACCGAGCACGGCGGTGAGCAGCGTGGTCAGGATCGCGATGCGAAACGTCCGTCCGAACATCTCGGCGTAATAGGGATCGGTTACGATCTCATGCCAGTTCTTGAGGATGAAGACGGGCTCGATGCCCTTGTACTGGCCCCAGTCGTGGAACGACAGCATCACGGTCATTGCGAGCGGAATCAGGAGCACGCCGACGAACAGCATCAAAGCGGGCGCGGTCAGCACCCAGGGCGTGCGCGCGTTTCGTTCCTCGGCAGAAGCGCTCATGCGGCGCCCCTCACGCCCATGTCCTCCGGCCGCCAGGTGAGGTGAACTGCCTCGCCTTCGACCGGCTGCGACTGGCCGTCATTCTGGCGGATCACGGTCGCCGGGCCACATTCGCTCTCGCACTGGAACAGCCAGTGATTACCCTGGAAGATGCGCGTGACGATCTTTGCGCTGAGGCCTGCGTCGCCAAAGTCGATCCGCTCGGGGCGAATGCTGATGGTGACGGCACCGCTGCGCCCGGCAGGCGCGAGCGCGCTCCACGAGCCCGCGATCAATCGCGCAGGCGCACTCGTTCGATCGATCGTCGCGGCAAAGTCGTTGGTCTTGCCCAAAAACTGCGAGACGAAGGCCGAGGCCGGCTTCTCATAGGTCTCCTGCGGCGTGCCGATCTGCTCGATCCGGCCCTGGCTCATCACCACGATGCGGTCGGACAGCGACATCGCCTCGTTCTGGTCGTGGGTGACGAGGATCGTGGTGGTGCCGATGGTGCGCTGGATCTGGCGCAGCTCGATCTGCATCTCCTCGCGCAGCTTGGCGTCGAGATTGGATAGCGGCTCGTCGAGCAGCAGCACGCTCGGCTTGATCACCAGCGCGCGCGCCAGCGCCACGCGCTGTTGCTGGCCGCCGGACATGCGGCGCGGATGACGCTCCTCGTAGCCGGCAAGCCCGACCATCGCAAGCGCGGCGC
The DNA here is from genome assembly GCF_040548265.1 of Bradyrhizobium sp. F1.13.3. Classification (NCBI taxonomy): domain Bacteria; kingdom Pseudomonadati; phylum Pseudomonadota; class Alphaproteobacteria; order Hyphomicrobiales; family Nitrobacteraceae; genus Bradyrhizobium; species Bradyrhizobium sp. F1.13.3. The sequence continues at coordinate 223,855 of NZ_JBEPRI010000014.1, forward strand.
GGACACGCTCGGTCCGTTCACCGCGCGGCACATTGCGTATCTCGAGGCCGAAGGCGACATTCTCGGCCGCGGTCATGTGCGGAAACAGCGCGTAGCTCTGGAATACGATCCCGAGCCCGCGTTTGGCCGGATGGATCGCGGTCAGGTCCTTGCCTTCCAGCCGGATTGCGCCGCGGGTGGGGTCGAGGAAGCCCGCGATCATCTGCAGCGTCGTGGTCTTGCCGCAGCCGGAGGGGCCGAGGAAGGAGATGAACTCCCCCTTCCCGACCGCGAGACTGAAGTCATCGACGACAGTCTGCGCTCCGAATTGCTTGGCGACCCCTTCGAGCTCGAGATAGGCCATCGCACTGTCTCCGGTATGACCGATCAGCGCTCGACCTCGCGATTCCAGCGCTTGGTCCATTCCTCGCGCTTCTCGTTGATGACGGTCCAGTCCGGATTGTACAGCTTTGCGGCACGCTCGCCGATCGGCGCCATCTTGCCGAGCTCGGGCGGGATCACCAGCGATTTCAGCACTGGGCCATAGCCATAGTCCTTCAGCAAAACCAGCTGGGTTTTCGGGTCGAGCAGCTTCTTGATGAAGCTCGCCGCGAGTGGCGAGACATTCGGCTTGGTGATGGGACAGGCGGTCGTCAGCAATGTCGCGGCGCCTTCCTTCGGATAGACGAAGTCGACGGGGAAGCCGGTGTTGGCAAAGCTCTGCACGCGGCCGGTGCCCCACACCGCGATCACGGCCTGACCGGACTGAAACAGCTCGGTCATCTTGCCCGGCGACGGCTCATAGGCGAGCACGTTCGGATTGATCTGCTCCTTGAAGATCTTGAAGCCGGAATCGACATTGGACTCGCCGCCGCCGTTCATCTTCGACAGCATCACCAGCGCTTCGAGGCCATAGGTGTTGTTGATCGGCGGGATCACGAGCTGTTTGGCGTATTTCGTGTCCTTCAAATCGTTCCAGGAGGTCGGCGGCGCCCAGCCCTTCTCTGCAAAAACCTTGGTGTTGTACATCAGGCCGGTCGCGACGATGCCGATTGCGACCGCGTGATCGTCCTTGAAGCGGGCGGTGTCGTAGAGATCGGCCGGTAAGCCCTCGAGCTTGCCGCAGAAGCCGAGCTGGATCGCCTGGTACATCGGGCCGTCGTCGACGATGGCGACGTCGATCTGCTGGTTGCCCTTTTGCGCCTGCAGCTTTGCCAGCGTGTCGGTGGAGTTGCCGGCGACGTACTCGACCTTGACGCCGTTCTCCTTCTCGAAGGTCGGGATCACCTCGTCGCGGATGGTCTTTTCGAACGAGCCGCCATAGCCGGCGACATAGAGCGTCTTTTGCTGGGCCGTGGCGACCGACGGGGCGGCGATGAGAGCCGCGATGCTGACCGCTGTCAGAAGGCGAAAAGTCTTCATGTGGTCCGATCTCCATACCGGGATGAGGTGACGTGCCGACGAGTCTCGTTGGCTGAACCTTCCGCATTTCCTTCCGCGCAAATCCCTCTCCGACCAGGGCTCCGGCCCCTGGTGGACGGGTTTTGGCGCGATCCGGAGGTTTGAACCCCTCCAATCTGCCGAAAAAGCGGGCCGTCTCCAGCTCTGATGAAAAAGATCGCAAACTCTGGCTTCCATCGTCCAATGAATAATGGCAGCCTCTGCATGCTGAAATGTTATGAATGGAAATCGGGATGGCGCGGATCAATTCGCGGCAGGTGGAAGCCTTCCGGGCGACGATGCTGACCGGCACCGTGACTGAGGCGGCGGCGCTGATGACCGTGACGCAGCCTGCCGTCAGCCGGTTGCTGCGCGACCTCCAGGCGCTGTTGAAGATGGAGTTGTTCGAACGGCGCGGCACCGGCCTGGTGCCGACCGCTGCGGCAATGGCACTCTACACCGAAGTCGAGCGCTCCTTCGTCGGCCTCGAACGCATCACCGCGGCAGCCGAGGAAATCCGCGGCCGCCGCACCGGCTCACTGCGGATCGCAGCACTTCCAGCGCTGTCGAATGGCTATCTGCCCCGACTGGCCGGGCATTTTCTGAAAGAGCGGCCCAACCTCAACCTCGCCTTCTTCGGTGTGATCTCGCCGATCGTGGTCGACTGGGTGCTGAACAATCAATGCGACATCGGCTTTGCCGAGGTGCCGATCGCGCATTCCGGCCTTCCGAGCCAGAAGCTGCCGGCGCCGGCGCGCGTTGCCGTGCTGCCGACAGGTCATCGCCTCGCGGAAAAGGAAGTTTTGGAGCCGCACGACTTCGAGGGCGAGACCTTCATCTCGTTATCAGCGGGCTCGTCGAGCCGTCATCTCGTCGATCAGATATTCCACCGTCACGATGTCCGCCGCGTGCTGCGGGTGGAGACCGCGCTGTCCGAGATCATGTGCGGCATGGTGTCGTCGGGGCTCGGGGTCGCGATCTGCGATCCCTTCACCGCGCAGGAATTTTCCACCCGCGGCGTCGTCGTGCGCCGCTTTCTGCCGCGCATCGATTTCGAATTCTCGGCGGTCTTTCCGGCGCAGCGCAGCCCCTCGCCGGTGGCGCTGGATCTGGTCGAGACCATGCGCAAGTCGCTCGCGGAATTCGAGGAGGCAGCTCTCAGCCGTTGAACGCCGCCTGCGCCTCCGGCAGGTCCCAGATCTTGCCGATCGCAGCCGTCCCCGCCGCCGTGATCGCCGCTTCGTCGGCGCCAAGATAGCGGCCGGCATCGACCAGCATACGGCCGTCGACCATGACCTGATCGATATTGGCGCGATTGGCGAGCGCGATCAGCGCGCGGCGCGGGTCGAACAGCGGCTGAAGATGCGGATGGGTGAGATCGACGATGGTGAGGTCGGCGGTCGCGCCGGGCTCGATGCGGCCGAGGTCAGGTCGCTTGATGACATCGGCGGCGATCGCCGTGTTCGCCTCGATCAACTCGGGCGAGTTCGCGACATCGGCGCGCGCTGAGGTGATCTTGGAGATCAACGAGGCGGCATTGAGCTCGCCGAGCAGGTCCATGTTGTAGCCGTCGGTGCCGACCACGGTGCGAACGCCGTGCTCCGCAAACCGGCTGAACGCGGCGGTGACGCCGGCGCGCGCGAACACGCGCGGGCAGTTGAGAACCGTCATGCCGCGCGCGGCCATCAGCCTGAGATCGTCGTCGGTGCTGAACATGCAGTGCGCCGCCATCAGATCGGGCGCCAGCAGGCCGAGCCAGTCGAGATATTGCGCCGGCGTGCGGCCGCCATAGCGCTTGCCGATGGTTTCGACCTCGGCGCGGCTCTGCGCCATATGCGTCGTGATGGGCACGCCAAGCTCGCGCGCCCGCGCGGCACAGGCCTTCAACAAATCGGGGCCGCAGGTGTCGGTGGCGTGTGGGCTCATCGCAAGGCCGATGCGGCCGTCGCCGCGATTGTTCCAGCGCTGGTAGAGCGAATCCCAGGTCGCCATGTCGGCGGTGCCGTCATCGCCGGAGTAGCGAACCACGCCGTCGGGACCGGCCTTGGCGTCGGACGTCGAGAACAGATAGGGCGCGCCGTAGAAACGAATGCCCATCTCCTCCGCAGCGTCGAACATCTCCGGGATCGAATTCCGGAACGGCTCCATCACCGTGGTGGCGCCGCCCTTCAGGAGTTGAAGAATGCCGAGCCGCGCGACCGCCATGCGCTCTTCCGCCGACAAGATATTAGCGCCGCGCTTGGTCAGCGGCAAAAGCACCGTGTAGACGATGCTCTGGTTGTTCTTGCGGCCATTGCCGTCCTCGGTGTGGCTGCGCGCCACCGCTTCAGAGAAGCAGTGATTGTGCAGGTTGAGGAGGCCCGGCAGAACGAAGCGGCCGGGACGGTCATGCACCTCGTCGGCCTGCGGCTTGTCGCGCGTGACCGCGGCGATCGTCTTGCCTTCAACCAGGACCCACTGGTCGCGCAACACCTCCTGCGCGCCGTCCTTGCGCGACAGCACATAGCTGCCGAAAATTGCTGAGGTGCTCATGCGGGGCGTACGTTCCAGAAGACGGCGGTGCCGTCGAGAATGCCGGTGATGGCTTTGCGATAGGCGGTCGGCTGCTTGTACAGGCCGATCGGAATATAGGGGATTTCCTGGAAAGCCACCGCCTGGATCTCGCGGCAGATGCGCTGCTGCTCCGCGAGCTCGGAGGCCGCGAGCCACTGGCTGCGCAAGGCTCCCATCTTCTCGCTCGCATACCAGCCGGCGACCTTGCCCTCGCCACGGATGTTGGTGTTGCCGGCCGGATTGAGCCAGTCGATGCCCTGCCAGTTGCCCACTGCGGCGCTCCAGCCGCCCTGTCCGATCGGATCCTTCTTGAGCTGGCGCTGCAACACCACGGCGAAATCGAGCCCGGCATATTCGACGTTCATGCCCGCCTTGCGCAAGGAGTCGACGGCGATCTCGCCAAGCGGCTTCTGCGCCAGCGAGTTGGTGGGCACGAGCACCACGATCTTCTCACCATTGTAGCCCGCGGCCTTGAGATCGGCCTTCACCTTGGCGTAGTCACGCGGGCCGCGGAACACATCGAGGCCGACCTCGCTCGCCATCGGCGTGTTCGGCGCGAAATAGCCGATCGGGGAGACCTGGAAGTTCGGATCGGTACCGGCCACCGCGGTCATGAAGCCGGATTGATCGATCGCCCCCAGGAGCGCGCGGCGAACGGCGGGGTTGTCGAACGGCGGCTGAAGATGATTGAGGCGCAGCATGCAGGCATAGCCGCGAGGATCAAGGACGCGCGTCTCGATGTCCCCGGCAGCCTTGACGATCGGCAGCAGATCGTGCGGCGTGGTCTCCTGCCAATCCTGCTCGCCGGTCTGCAGCGCGGCGACGCCGGTGCCAGCATCGGGCGTGGTGGTCCAGACCACCCGATCGTAATGCACGATCTTCGGACCCGCGGTCCAATCCGGCTTGCCGTCGGTGCGCGGCTGATAGCGCTCGAACTTGGCGTAGGCATTGCGCGCGCCCTGCACGCGCTCGTCGGCGAGATAGCGGAACGGGCCGCTGCCGATCACTTCGGTCAGTGGCTTGAACGGATCCTGGCTCGCCAGCCGCTCCGGCATCATGAAGCACGCGTTGATCGCGGCCTTGCCAAGCGCCTGCGGCAGCAGCGGGAACGGACGCTTGAGGCGGAAGCGGATGGTGCGGTCGTCAGTGGCCGACAGTTCGTGAGTCGCCTCCATCAGCTCACCGCCAAAGCCGTCGCGCGCGGCCCAGCGGCGGATGCTCGCGACGCAGTCGCGGGCAAGCACGCGCTCGCCGTCGTGCCAGAACAGGCCGTCGCGCAAGCTGAGGTCCCATTGCAGCCCGTCGCCGGAGACGACATGGCCCGACAGCATCTGCGGCGAGACCTGGAGCGAAGAGCTGATGCCATAGAGCGTGTCGTAGACCATGAAGCCATGGTTTCGCGACACCTGTGCCGTGGAATAGATGGGGTCGACGAAGGCGAGGTCGATAACGGGAATGAAGCGCAGCGTGGTCTGGGATTCGGCGCGCAGGATGCCCGGGAATGACAGCGCCGGTACAGCGGCTGCGGCCTTGAGGAGCGAACGGCGAGAGACGGGCATTGCAAGAGGCTCCTGAAGGATCTTACGTGTTCAGCAAGACGGCACCGATCGCAGCGGCCACCGCCTGCTGCGCCGGCTCGACCACGGGAACGCCGATGGCATCGGCAATCGCCGCGCGATGCGAGGCCATGCCGGCGCAGCCCATCACCACGACATCGGCACGGCATTGCGTGACGAGCGCGCGGCCGGCTTCGATCAACCGGCGCCGGATGTCCGCGCCCGCCGTCTCGGCCGCACTCGCGTCGACCGACCAGCTTCCGGCATAACGACTATCGACGCCCATCAATCGCACCATCCGCTGCTGACGGCGGATGCTCGACGGCGACAGCGCGATGACGCCAAAATGTTCACCCAGCATCAGCGCGCGAAAGATGCCGCACTCGGCGATGCCCATCACCGGGCGCCCGGCGGCCGCCTCGCGCACCGCATGGAGGCCGGGATCGCTGAAGCAGGCCAGCACGAAGGCATCCGCATCGTCGCGCGACACACGATTGACCAGCGGCATCACAACGCTGTCGGCGTCACGTTGCGAGCTGATGCCGGGCGGCCCCTCGGCAAGGCCCACGACCTCGATCTCCGGTCCGCCGGCGATGCGCAGCGGCGCGACCGCGTCGTCGATCGCCGCCGTCACCGATGCGGAGGAGTTGGGGTTGATGACAAGGATGCGGGTCATGGCGTGGCTCAACTTTTGCCGGCCTCATGGCGCAGGAAGTTGGCTGCGATCTTCTCACCGGTCGTGATCCAGACGTCCGGGCACGACTTTGCGTAGGTCAGGAACTCACGCAGCAGGCGCAGCCGCATCGGTCGGCCGCTGCATTGCGGATGCAGCACCGTCGTCACCATCGCGCCCCAGTCTCTGGTTTCGTCAAGCTCGTCCTTCCAGATCGAAAGCACGTGCTCCTTGGGAAAAATCGAGCGCGGGCTGAAGCGCGCGGACAGGCCGTGCATCCAGTCGTCATAGCTTGCGGTCACCGGCAGCTCGATCGTGCCCGGCTTGCCGTCGGCGAGACGATGGCGATAAGGCCGCACGTCGTCGCGAAACGAGGAGGTGTAGACGATGCCGTGGCGCACCAACGCCACCCGCAGTTCCTCGGTGAACTCGCCGTAAGGCGCGCGATAGCCGGTCGGCCTGACGCCAAGCCGGCGCTTGAGCGCCTCGAAACCGCGCTCGAGCTCCTCCTCGATCCAGGGATCGCCGGGATCGGGTAGGAGATGGTGATAACCGTGGTGGCCGATCTCGTGACCGGCCTTGAGAATGGACTCGGCCATCGCCGGATGCGCGTCGACCGACCATCCCGTGACGAAGAAGGTCGCCTTGAGATCGAGCTGGTCGAGCAGCTCCAGGAGTTTCGGCGTGCCGACGCGCGCCTCATAGCCGCCATAGCTCATGGTGATGAGCCGCTGCGCGTGCACCGCGTCCTTGCTGGTCCAGGCGCTCTCCGCGTCGACGTCGAACGACAGGAACATCGCCGAGTTGTACGGCTTCGGCCAGGGGTATTCCGGCGCAGGATCCGCGGTGTTGGCCGGAACGAGCGGAATGCTCTGGAGCGCCTTACTGTCCAGCATTGATGGTCGCCTTTTCGAGTGCGTTGTCGGTCAGTTTCCACTTGGCAAGCAGCGTACGATAGGTGCCGTCCGCGATCAGCGCATCGACCGCCTCCAGCATGGCTTGCTGCAGCGCCTTTTCCTTGACCGGCAGAGCGATGCCGGTGAATTGCTGCGCGATGGGCTCGCCCACAGTCGCATAGGTGCCGGGCTCGAGGTCCATGATGTAGGGCAGCGTCTCGTTGCCCTGGGCGGCGGCATCGATGCGGCCCTGCCTGAGCTGGGTGCGGGCGTCGGCCGAGCCGTCGGTGCCGACGAACTGGATCGGATTGGTGCCGCAATTCTTCTCGCTCCAGGCAGCGATCTGCGCCGGGAACATGGTACGGCGGCTGGCGCCGATCTTCTTGCCGCAGAGCGCGCCTGCGTCCTTGAACTCCGCCTTGCGCGACTGCTGCACGAAGAACTGGGGACCGCTGCGCAGATAATCGACGAAAGACGCGATCTCGTGGCGGCTGGCATAGTCCGTGAAGCCGGACAGGATGGCGTCCACCCGCCCGGTCGAGATCGACGGCATGAACTCGGCAAAGCTGGTCTCCTGCCATTCGATCTTGACGCCGAGCTTGCGGCCGATGGCCTCGCCGAGATCGATGTCGAAACCGGACAACGCGTTGGTGGCGGGATCTCGGAACTCCATCGGCGGATAGTTCGGCACCAGCGCGACCTTGATGCTGCCGCGCTTGGCGATCTCCGCCGGCAGCTCGACTGCCATGACCGGAGCGCTCATGGCGCCAACGAGTGCTGCCGTAACCAGAAGTCTCTTCATCAATACGCCCCCATGCTAGATCACTGCCGAAAGAAATGCCCTGGTGCGCTCCTCGCGCGGCGCGCCCAAGACATCGGATGCACGCCCCTGCTCGACGATCGCGCCCTGGTCCATGTAGACGACGCGGTCGGCGACCTCGCGCGCGAAGCCGAGTTCGTGCGTCACGACCATCATGGTCATGCCGCTCCGCGCCAGCTCCTTCATGACCGCCAAGACCTCGCCGACGAGCTCGGGATCGAGCGCGCTGGTCGGCTCGTCGAACAGCATCAGCATCGGCTTCATGGCAAGCGCGCGGGCAATCGCGACCCGCTGCTGCTGGCCGCCGGAGAGCTGGGCGGGATACGAGTCCGCTTTGGCCGACAATCCGACGCGCCGCAGCAGCTCGATCGCCTCCGCACGCACCTCATCGGATTTTCGGCCCTGCACCTGGAGCGGACCTTCGGTGATGTTTTCGAGCGCGGTCTTGTGCGGAAACAGGTTGAAGCGCTGGAACACCATGCCGGTTTTCAGCCGCTGCTGCCCGATTTCGCGCTCGGTGAGGCGATGCAGCCGCCCGCCCTGCTCGCGCACGCCCAAGAGCTCGCCATCGAGCCAGATGCCGCCACTGTCGATCGCGGCGAGCTGGTTGATGCAGCGGAGCAGTGTGGTCTTGCCGGAACCGGAAGCTCCGATCAGACACATCACCTCGCCGGGCCGGATGTCGAGCGAGACATTTTTGAGAGCCTGAAACTCGCCAAAACTCTTGCTGACGGAGCGGATCGCGACGAGGGGTTTTGTCATCGTGCGAGCCGCAATGTGCCACGCGCAAAACGGCGCTCGAGCAGCATCTGGAGCGGCGTCAGGACCGAGACGACGAGGAGGTACCAGAGCCCGGCCACGATCAGGAGTTCGATCACGCGCGAATTGGCGTAGTAGATGTTTTCGGCGTTGTGCAGCAGTTCCGGATACTGGATGACGCTGGCGAGCGAGGTCGCCTTCACCATGCCGATGAACTCGTTGCCGAGCGGCGGGATCACCACCCGCATCGCCTGCGGCAAGACGATGCGGCGCAGCGCTCGCAAGCGTCCCATGCCGATCGCCTGCGCCGCCTCATATTGCCCGATATCGACCGACAGCATGCCGGCGCGCATCACTTCCGACGTATAGGCGCCCTGGTTGATGCCGAGCCCAAGCAGCGCGGCAAGGAACGGCGTCATGACGTCGACGGCGCGCGCGCTCCAAAGGCCGGGAATGCCGATGGTCGGAAACACCAGCGCGAGATTGAACCACAGCAGCAGTTGCAGGATCAGCGGTGTGCCGCGGAAAAACCAGGTGTAGCCAGCTGCGACGGTCTTCAGCACCGGATTGGGCGACAGCCGCATGATCGCGACCACCACGCCGAGGAAGATGCCGAGCGCCATCGCCAGCACCGCCATCACCATGGTGTTGACGATGCCTTCCAGGATCACCTTTACGGTCAGGAAGCGGCTGACATAGGACCATTCGATCTGGCCGCGGGCAAAGGCGCGAACGATCAATGCAAGCACAGCAACGATCAGCGCTGCGCTGATCCAGCGAAACCAATGCGGCTTGCGCGCGATCCGCATCCCCGATAGATCGGGAAAACCCTCCGCGAGTGCCGGTACCGACTTCATTGCGGCGCTGCGTTCAGCATGGGCTGGGCGACCGCGTTGGCGCCGAGACCCCATTTGTCGAGAACGGCCTTGTAGGAGCCGTCGGCGATCATCGCGGCGAGCTTCTCGGTCACGACCTCACGAAGCGCTGTATCGTCCTTGCGGAACATGATGCCCTGATAGCCTTTGGCAAAGGGCTCGCCGATCACGCGGTATTTGCCGGGTTCCTGTGTCTGTGCATAAGGCAGCGTCTCGCTGCCCTGTACGGCGGCGTCGATGCGGCCCTGCTTGAGCTGGTTGCGAACGTCGATCGAGTTCTCGCCCGGCACGTACTGGATCCCTGGCTTGCCGGCCGGCTCGCAATTCTGCTTGCTCCACTTCTCGATCTCGACCGGGAAACTGGTGCTGCGGGTGGTCCCGACCTTCTTGCCGCAGAGATCGGTCGCAGCCTTGGCTTCGTTCTCGGCCATCACGAAGAACTGCGGGCCGGTTCCCAGATAATCGACGAAATCTGCGGTCTCGCGCCGCGAGGCGCGATCGGAGATACCGGAGATGATGAAGTCGGCGCGCTTGGTCTGAAGCGACGGGATCAATTCGGCAAACGGCGTCTCGCTCCAGACGATCTTCACGCCGAGGCGCTTCGCGAGTTCGTTCGCCAGATCGACGTCGACCCCGACCAGCTCATTCGTCGCGGGATCGCGGTATTCCATCGGCGCGTAGGTCGAGTTGACCGTGAGCTTCAACGCGCCCGCCTGCTTGATCTCCGCCGGAAGCTCGGCCGCCTGCGCGGACGTCACGGCCACCAACGCTGCGATGCCGAGGAAATACGAGAGGCGCGTCATATCGGCTCCTTTGCCAACGTTGTTGGAACGTCCTGTCAGTCTGCGTCGAGAACCGCGGGCTCGATGACGCCGGCGCGTTCGGTGATCACCCTGTATTGCTCCGGCCGCCGGTGCGCAGCGAAGTTGAACATCTTGTCCTTGCCCTGGCGGCAGAGATCGAGATCGATGTCGGCGACGATCACCTCGTCAGTCAGCGTTGCGGCCTGCGCGACAATGCGGCCATTGGGATCGACGATGCAGGAGCCGCCGATCAGCCCGGAGCCGTCCTCCTCGCCTGCCTTCGCCACCGAGATCGCCCAGGTCGCGTTCATGTAGGCGTTGGCCTGCGTCACCAGCGTAGAATGGAAGGTGCGCAAGGAGGCGTCTTCCGTGCCGCCGCCATTGGGATCATAGGCCGCCGAATTGTAGCCGATGCAGACAAGCTCGACGCCCTGCAGGCCAAGCACGCGCCAGGATTCCGGCCAGCGGCGATCGTTGCAGATCATCATGCCCATGATGGCGTGGGCCCAGGCCGATCCGGAGCGGAAGGCTGGAAAGCCGAGATCGCCATACTCGAAATAGCGCTTCTCGAGCTGCTGGTAGCGCGCACCTTGTCGCGGCTCGACCGAGCCCGGCAGATGCACCTTGCGATACCGGCCGAGCAGCTCGCCGTCGCGATCGACCAGGATGGCGCAATTGTAGCGGCGTCCATCCGGCGTCAGTTCGGCATAGCCGACATAGAAGCCGACGCGCAGCGCACGCGCACGATCGAACAGGGCGGCGACGTTCGGGTTCGGCATGCCGCGTTCGAAATAATGGTCGAGCGCCTCGCCTTCGAGCAGCCAGCGCGGAAAGAATGTGGTGAAGGCAAGCTCGGGAAACACCACAAGGCTGGCGCCGCGGCCGGCGGCCTCCTCCAGCAGCGCAAGCATCCGCGACAGCGTATGCTCGCGCGTATCGGCTTTTTGCGTCGGCCCCATCTGTGCGGCGGCGGCGCGAAGGACACGAACCAAGATTGCCTCCAATCTGTGCGCAGTGGCGCCTCAATGGGCGGATGAACCCTTTGATGCGACGTGCAAATCCGCTGCCATTACGCGGAAGCGGGGCTGCAAAATCAATTCGTTCTGCTATGATGTTTTGGCCCAGAGTATAATCGGCAGTGATATGAACCTGCGCCAGCTCGAAATTCTCCGCGCCGTCATCCGCCACCGCACCACGGTGGCGGCGGCCGACGAACTGGCGCTGTCGCAGCCTGCAGTCAGCAATGCGCTGAAGACGATGGAGGCGCAGGCGGGTTTTGCGCTGTTCGAACGCGTCAACAACCGGCTGTTTCCGACCACGGAAGCGATGGCGCTCTACAAGGAGAGCGAAGCTATCTTCGCGCTGCACGCAAAGCTCGAGAACCGCGTGCGCGATTTGCGCGAGAACCGCTCCGGGCATCTCGCGCTGGTCGCGACGCCGCCGCTCGCCTACAGCATCATCCCCTCGGCGCTGTCAGGCTTCCTGCGCCGCCGCCCGGAGACGCGGGTGTTCTTCGACGTGCGGCGTTATGAGGGCATCATCGAAGGCGTGCTCAACCGCGTCGCCGAGCTCGGCTTCGCGCTCGGGCTGACACATCATCCAGGCATCGCCCATGAGGTGGTGCACACCGGCGAGATGGTGTGCGTGCTGCCGCCGCAGCACCCGCTCGCCGACCGGCCGGTGATCTCGGCCGCGGATCTGTCCGGCCTGCCCTTCATCGGGCTCGAGCGCGGCACGCGACTCGGTGAAGCTGTGCGTGACAGTTTCGCCCGCGCCGGCGCGCCGTTCCAGCCGACCGTCGAGGTACGCTACTGCAACACGGCCTGCGTGCTCGCCGCCGCCGGCGTGGGCGCCGCGGTGGTCGATCCCTTCTCGCCGCGGCAGAACGGCGGGACCGGCCTCGTCGTGCGGCCGTTCGCGCCGACGACGCACGCGGTGGCCTATATGCTATGGTCGGAAGCCGAGCCGCTGTCGCGCCTGGCCAAGGCGTTTCTCGACGAGGTCCGGAAAGAGAGTGCGCTGCTGGAGCGCACAGCGCCACACCAGCATGGGGCAGGAAGCGACTAGGATTGACCTTTACCCGAGGGCACATGGCACGCATCACCATCATCGAGACCGGGCAGGTCCCACAAAAATATCGCGAGCGCCACGGTTCGTTCCCTGACATGTTCGGGCGCATGGTCCGCGCTGAGGATCCGACAACCTCGATCGACATCGTCAGCATCCCGAATGGCGATGCGCTTCCTGACCCGCGCAATTTGGAGGCGGTGCTGATCACCGGCGCGGCCGCCGGCGTCTATGACGGGCTCGACTGGATCGCGCCGCTGGAAGATTTCGTGCGCACGGCCTACGCCAACCGGACACCGATGGTCGGCGTCTGCTTCGGTCATCAATTGATCGCGCAGGCGCTCGGAGGCACCGTGCGCAAGTCGGAGAAGGGCTGGGGCATCGGCCGGCACGTCTATCAGGTGCTGCCGGACAACGGCGTCGTTGACGGCGGAGTGGTCGCCATCGCCTGCTCGCATCAGGACCAGGTGATTGAGCCGCCGAACGATGCGCTGACGATCCTCTCCTCCGATTTCACCCCGCATGCCGGCTTGCTCTACGCCAACGGCGCGACGCTCACCCTGCAGCCGCATCCGGAATTCGACGTTGAGTTTGCGCAAGTGTGCTGCGAGCTGCGCGTCGGCAAGGCGCCGGACGCGGTCGTTGCCACTGCGAGGGAGTCACTGGCGAAGCCGATGGATCACGCCAAGCTTGGTGGCGCGATTACGAGATTTTTGGCGCACAAATCTATCCCCTCATCCTGAGGAGCGCGCGCTCGCGCGCGTCTCGAAGGATAGAGGCCCGGATGCTGCAGCAATCCGGGCCTGCATGGTTCGAGACGCCGCTTCGCGGCTCCTCACCATGAGGGGAGAGAGTTGTTTGCAAGGCTCAGAACGGATCCGTCCCCAACCCCACCACATCCGCAGGCCTCGGCCCGGGCGCGGGCCAGTGAAACCGCCGGTCCTTCTCCGCAATCACGACGTCGTTGATCGAGGCCTCGCGCCGCCGCATCAGGCCGTGCTCGTCGAACTCCCACTGCTCGTTGCCGTAGGAGCGATACCACTGGCCGCTCGCATCGTGCCATTCGTACTGGAAGCGCACGGCGATGCGGTTTTCGTCGAACGCCCAGAGGTCCTTGATCAGGCGGTAGTCGTGCTCCTTCTCCCATTTGCGGGTGAGGAACGCGACGATGGCTTCGCGCCCCTGAAAAACCTCGGAGCGATTGCGCCAGCGGCTGTCCTCGGTATAGGCCAGCGAGACGCGCACCGGGTCGCGCGAATTCCAGGCATCCTCGGCCATGCGGGCCTTTTGCGCTGCGGTCTCACGGGTGAAGGGCGGAAGCGGCGGGCGCGACATGATGGCCTCATCTGTTGGCGGAAGTGCAATCTATCGCCGCGCGCGCGGGAGTCGAGAGGTCGTCCGCTATCGCCCGATCACGAAATCAGATCAGCCTTCATCAAGGCGCGGATCGACTTCGGGATCGGCTGGGCGCGGCCACCGCTGATGAAGGCGACACGCACCTCGGCTTTCACCAGCACGTTCTCGGCCCGCCGCACCTCCTGCGCCAGCATGATGGAGGCGCCCTTCACCGCGACCGGCCAAGTCACGACGTCGAGCACGTCGTCCATCCGCGCGGGCTTGAGGAAATCGAGATGCATCGAACGCACCACGAAGGCGAAGCTTGCGTCTTCCGCCTCGGCCTGCTCGAACAATGCCTGCTGCTCGGCGCCCATCAGTCGCAGATGATTGGTCCGTCCACGCTCCATGAAGCGCAGATAGTTGGCGTGATAGACGATGCCGGAAAACACTGGTTTGACGATGTCGCAACAGACGCGTGGCGAGTTGCTTTCATTGGGTCGCTGGACGGCTAAGCATTGCGCCCATAGCTCAGCTTGATAGACCCCGCCCTCCGAAGGCATGTGTCAACTCAATGAGGCTAAAACTTCAACAGCTTGCGGGACATGTGTTCATGGCTTCACACTCGCAAGAAATTCGCGTAGGCACTGCGTAAGTGGCAGATGCACCGCTAGCTCAGCTGGATAGAACGTCGCCCTCCGAAGGAAGGCTACACGTTCGAATCGTGTCGGGTGCGCCACTTGCGAACAAAACTGGGCACTCCTGCCGGCGCAGCCCCGCCGCCCATCACCAGGCGTTCAAGGACCGTTCTGCGGCCAATGATGCGGATTTCCGCGTCGTCGACTTCAACCTGGTCGATGACGGAACGGATGTAAGCCCGCCTGAAAGGCGTGTCCAGGAGCTGAAGACCACTCAACACGCCTGACAGCACTGCGGGCAAAGCTCTCCGACGCCGACGGACGCCTAGGAAGGCTCTATGCCGCTATCGAAAACGGCATAGCCGATCCGGCTGATACGACCCTCAAAGAGCGGGTCGCGACGGTGAAGACTGAACGCGATATCGCGCAGGTCGCCTTCAACCGCGCGGTAGCGGAGATGCGTCCCAGTGCCCGGATCACGGAGGAAAATATCGCCGCATTCACCCAGACGATGCGGGCAAATGTTCTGTCCGGCGATACGCCGCGCTACACACTTGCGGTCTTGCTGCTCTTTTTTCTCGCGGCCTTTCGGAGTAAGGCCAAGGCGGTCCGCTTCTTCCGTGAATTCGTTCGATACCAGGTTGCTGCCGCTGAGGGCGAGCACCGTCAGCTGAAGCTGCATGCTTTGGGAAAGGTTACTTAACGCGTTGAAAATGTTGGTCGTAGTCGCCATTCAAATTCGCCCCTGCGATTGTTATTATGTCAATTGTACCAGTTTTGGCGTTGGCTCGTCCAATGCGGGGGTACTTCAATAAGTCTCGATATGTAGCTGCTGGCGGATGTCCCCTTTTCTTCACTTGGCTGACGCCACCTCCGGCCCTAGTTTCGCGAAAGCAACGAAGCTTTGAGGCGTTTCCCTAATCGAAACAGCAACCGGTCGGTTACCAAGCTTTTGTGATGGCAACGCGTTTCTTGTTTACGCTCATGACAAAGGCTCGTTCGGATACCGACCAAAAATGACGCGCAATGCAGCCGGTCGTATCCTCGTAGAAGCCTGCTCAGGCATCAACCACCGGCACCTACTATTGGACAATACCACCTGGAAAAATGCTTCTAGGTTTAGAGTGCCGTGACTGATTGTCTCAACCTGTTCAGATCGAAACCTTGTGCGTACGGCTGGCACTCGAATTCAAAGCAGTTGCTCTCACGAGACCGCCACGGAGCCGCCGGGAGCATAGGACGCCGGAAAGTCCGCTAGGACGACCCTCAATTCGAACTACCGCGATTTTGGCCGCAACCGTCTGGCGATCAGGGTTACGCCATGGAAGAACTGATCACCGAGCTTGGTGCGGCGTTCCTGTCAGCCGATCTCGATCTGACGCCCGAGGTCCGGGAGGATCATGCGTCCTATATTGAAGGTGCTGAAGGCGGGTACGGTCGCGCCACTCTTAAAGCGGCTGAGCAACTCGCTTCTCGACCGGTTGCATTTTCCCTCGCATCTACGTTCAATAGGTGTATGGTAAAGAAGCTGGTCCTTCACGGGAATTGCAGTGTCCCGGCGCCTGAGCCGTAACGGGCGCTCACTGTGGGGCCGTTTCAGGTTTGCGAAGCATATGCAGGCCGCGATTCAGCTGCTTGCCCCGATTTTTTCTGTGGGGGCGATATGAGCATGCGAGCGCCTCTAGTCGCAGTTATCGCGGTCAGCTGGGTAATCTCCGCAGCTGCTTCCGCTTTCGCGCAGCAACTTCAGGTCATTGGCAACGATCCTGTTGCCGGGCCGCTCTGCGCCGGGCCTTTGGGCCCTGGCCCCTGTGCCGCCGTGCAGCAGTACATATTGAACCAGCAACAAGGGCAGCAGCCTGGCCCGCCGCGGGTGCGTCCGATGCCGGGTGCTCCCGGTCCCGGGTCAGGCACTCCAAACAGCGGAACCGCGCAGCAGATTGCGATCCAATGCGCGCAGCAAGCGGGCGGCTATGTAGGCTTGTTCGCTGCGTGCGCCGGCCAGAATGTTATCCTGCCCGAAAAACAGCAGGCCGTTCTGGATTGCGCAGTGTCGAATTCAGATACGGAAGGATTTGCGAGCTGCGCGGCTCCTCATTTTGGCATACAGCTCAGCGACGATCAGCGCATTGTCGCCGACTGCGCGATGCAGTCTCAAGGCGACCGAGATGACTTTCTCGGGTGCGCCGGGACACGATTCGCAAATCAACACCTGACACCGGAGCAACAGGCTGTTCTGAATTGCGCCGCGACCTCGGGCGGTGACGCCTCGGACTTCGCCTCGTGCGCCGCCTCGCGGATCATCGGGGCCCTTCTTAACAGGGAACAAAGGATCGCGGTCCAATGCGCCGCGCAGTCGCAGGGGGACTACGGCACCTTCGCATCCTGCGCGGGCGCCAATCTGTTCAATCTGAACCTGAACCCCGAACAACAGATAGCCGTACAATGCGTCGTCCAGACCGGCGGCCAGTCTTATGCAGCCGCCGGCTGCATGGCCACGCGCCTGACGGCACGTGAGTTGGAGAAGTGCTTTACTGACGGCATCGGCGGCTCAGGTTGTTTCGGCGACAACAATGATTTCATTGGACGTAATGGGTGGACCGCGCGAACGATGGGGCAGATTGCGGGCGGCCCGAATTCTGTCATTCGCAACCCCGGCCAGATATGGGGCGGCGATAATTCGTTCGTCAGGAATCCGGGTCAGATATGGGGTGGGTCGAATTCCTTTGTGCGCAACCCGGGCCAGTTCTGGGGCGGCAACAATTCGGTCTTCAACAACCCCGCGCAACTTGCGCCGCCGCCGGTCACGCTCGGCACGGTCGGAGGCCATCGCATTTGCGTCCCTTGGTGTTAGTGTAAGAAACGTTCGGAGTTAGCCATGGGCAAATGCACTCTAAGTGGATTGGCGAGTGTCGCGTTCTGCTTGTTCTGGTTATTTGCCCAGAATGCCTGGGGGCAGCAACCCGACGACCTCGTCATAACGACCCATCACATAAATGCGGTCCGCGACGCGCGGACGCCCTGGAACGAAATTCAGAATTGCATGCGTGACGCCGCCTGCGCGGCGGCGGTCAACGGAATCGGGGCGCAGGTCGGAATCCCGTCGAATGCAATCCGGCTGGTCGGCGCCGGCGCCGCATTCACGGCCAGGCCCGAGGGCGAGGAGACGCACTACTCAATTCCCGCGCTGGATGGCCGCAAGATTTGCCGCGTGCAGGTCCGGACGACGTCCGTTGTGCCCGCGACCGGCGACCGGGCATCGCTGTTCTCCCTCAGCGCCGCTCCGGCCGCGGTGGCAATCTATACGTGGACGCCGCGCAGAGGTATCGGTGGGGGACGAAGCTGGTACGATGGGATGGTCTTTGTCGCTCACGTGAAGGCCGGGCTCGCCGACGACTACTCCAAATCCGGGAAATGCAGCGTGCCCCAGACCGGCCAGCCCGCCGCCTACGCATGCCGAGGGGCCAGCGGTGTGAACCACGGGCTAGCAGCTTGCGGTTCCAAAGATCTATGAAATCCAGTGGAGTGAACCCGCATGATGCCGCTCGCAAGGCTGTGGACCTGGATAGGCCAGATTTTCATCCCGCTTGCCATCGGGTGGGCCATCTACATTCGCAATGGCTTCGGAGAGAAATTGCCTCCAGACGGCGTCCTGATATCGCGCGGATACTGGGGACTCCTCATTGCGCTGCTCGCGGGCAGCGCGCTTGTCTGGACGTGCGCTCTATATATCGGGCTGGCCAGCAAACGGCGCGCACTGCTTCTTGTTCCGCCCAATACCGCCTTTGAAGACGCCAAGGATCGCAGTGCGGTGATCTCCTATGGCACCGCTTGCATTTTCGCGCTTGCGGTGCTCGCTGCGCTCATCACGTTCGGAGCCCGCTATTCGGAGAGCTTTATTCAAGGCTGGAATTCACGAACTCCGGTTCAGCAGGGATTCTGGAGCAGTCGGATAAAGGCCCACGAGGTGGGATGCAGTTCGCAGCCATGTTATGCGGTCGGTCCCAGAATTGATGGTACTGGCACTACGGTGTTCGGAGTCAACGAGTACATCCTGTATGTGACCGACGGTGTTCTGGCCCTGTTCGCTCTACTGCTGGGTTCGGGTCTCGTCTATCTCGCCGTCGTGCTGACGCGGCGGCCCTCACGTTAAGCACGGCTTGGCCCCGGACGCCGCGGCACGTTGATGACCGGGAGCCGTCGCGTGCAAATTAAGCCGCGAGAGGGGGACGAGTGGAAATCCCGTTTTTGCGATGAACATTCCGCGCCCGGATAACCGGCTACGCACTCAGCCTGCGCGTCCCAGGCAGCGGCGTGATCACTCCCCCGCATTCCATTCTTCTGAAGGCCACGGAAACTGGTTTGGCCCATTGTGGCCTGCTGACCAGCCTATGACCTATGTCGCACATGCCCGTGTGCGTATTCTGAATTCATGGGAAAATGAAATTGGCACATGAATAGAGAAAGCAGCGGGAGGTAGTGTAATGGCTGGAAAATACGAATCTGAACGCCGTGAGCGACTTGCCGAGCGGCGCACGTCGAACGTCGACTCCGATGATCCCCTCCCGCTGGAATCCCGGTTCGGCCCAAACAGCTTCGGTTGCCACGAAGCCCTGCATGTCACAAATCTTGTCCTTGGTCTTATTGAGTGTGAACTGGCTGAACATCCCGCGATCCTGCTTCAGCCGGAATGGTACGCTCATGTAAGGAAGGTGCAGGACGAGCTGTACGTCCTTTATCCGGAGATTGCCGTAACGCAATCGTAGACCGGTTGCCATTGGTGTCCGGCGCCGAGCCGATAACCGTCTGCAGCAAGCCCTGTCTGGGAAAGAACGCCGTTCTTCCCGGAACGAGGGTCCGGCACCGGGAGCGCAGCCTAGCCCGGCATACGGAAGTACGGCCCCGCCGGCGCCCTGCGGATATTCTGTGAATTCCATTTGCGCACGAGGCCAGAAAATCCGCGGTTTCGCGCGGATTTTGCAGCAACAACTGCCGATATGATAAAATGTATCTGTGGAATTATTGCGAAGGATATTCGAACTGGTGGGCAGCCTGCCCCTGCGTGGCCCGCACGACGGTTATGAAGGCATCCTGCTGGCGCGAGGACTCAAGCCCAGTGGGCTGCTCTGTACAGCCGGCGCGCCGGGAGAGCCGCCGATCCATTGTGACGAAACGTTCGAACGCGAAATACTGGATCAGATCCTGATCGCCGACGAGGCCGTGGCAGCGGGAAAACTCAGAAAATATGTCGTCGTCATACCGCCCCCGAATTTTTTCTCGGACCAGCACACGCTCTTCAACAATTTCTACGCGCAGCCGGAGCATGAAGACGACATGCGCCTGTTTGCCGAAGGGCACAGGGCCATATGGCTGCACGGACATGACGCCCCTCCCGGCCTGACGAAAGAAACCGGCGAGTATTTCGGTTACGCCAAAGCCGATCTCACCCCGCCGCATTCGAACCGGGGCGCGCGGTTCCTGCTGCACCATACCAACGATTTCCGGCGCTATTGCAGGATGCGGGCTCTGCTGTCAAAGCCCGCACCGTAGTGCTTATCTCGCGTGACCGCAGTCGCGAACATCCTTCCAGACATCGCATGTTATCGCAGAACGGACATTCCCTACCGTTGATGTCACGGGCGCAATGTCCGCAGGAGCCAGACGCGAAATCTTTACGCTTGCTATGACGCCCCCAAACTGCGGCCACCGGTCAGCCGAAGCGCCGGTGCTTTACCGCCTTTTGCTCATCGCGCTCACGCGGTCCGCTTCCGGTGGCGGCATGATGCTAAGCGATAGGCCACTCGGTGAAAGGACCGGCGCCCGATTTCCAAAAACACCGCGAAAAAAGATTGGTCAGTAACCCTGACCACCGCGACGCTACGCAAGCAAGCGCGTGCAGAGAGGCGAGTGCTGTATGCATATCGCGCAAGACGCAAGTTGACTCGTCGCGACAATTAGATAGTGTATTATTTTTGCGATAAACACTTAGGTTGAAGAACCAGCGCAACCCATGGACTCCGACTCGGGAGGTTTGCATGCGTGTTATCCAATTGGCGGTCGCGGCCCTTCTTCCCTGGTTCATTCTAAGTGTAGCGCACGCGCAGGGCCTGCAACCTGAAAGCAAGCAGGAATTTCAGCGGGTGTACGGACTCACGGCCAGGCCTTTGACATCGCCTTCACTGACCGGCCCGGCCGCAGCTGCCACCCGAAATAGTTTGCAGCAGCAAAGTGCCAACGAATTCAGACGTGTCTTCGGGCAGAACGCGTTGTCCGGCTCGGTCACGCTGCAAACTCTGTCAACGCCGCAGACCATCGATTCAATAAGCCTTTGCGGTGTGACCGACAGCACGGACAGCCGCAAATATTTTATTTTATGGCACCTGATCTCGCTTGATCTCTCGGCGCTCGATCACCGTGCGGTCATCGGCAACAGCCCGAATACCTATCATCTCCAGTTCGGCCCGGCGCGAACGGCGCGCGCACTCGCGCTCATTCACCAGGCAATGTTCGAAGCTTCTAACGCCTTCGAGCGAAAGTATCAGTCTACGTTGACCGGGTGGGAAACCGGCCCGACTGCGAGCGCATCGCAGGATGCAGCGATCATCGAAGCCGCTTATCAGGTCAGCGCATGGCTCTACCCTGGGCTCAACGATCAGCCTGCGGACGCAAATGATCCCGCCAATGTGAAGAGCCTGTTCAGTCTTTCGCAATACTACATTTGCTCCATGGCATCGCTCCCCGATGACGCCAAACGCAAAGCCGGCATTGACATCGGTCGTTCGGTTGCCGGCAAGATCATGGCTGAGCGTTCCCACGACGGCGCCGAACGGCCCGAACCGCTCTGGAACAAGGATTTTGTCCCGCGCAGGCCCCCCGGCGGCGCCGACTACGCCTTCCTTCAATGGCAGGTCGACCCTGTCTCGTCGCTCATGACGGCCCTTGGCACTTACTGGGGTGAGGTCAAACCTTTCGCCCTCACATCGGGTTTTCAGTTCCGTATCGCTGAAAATGACTCACCTGCGGAAACAGTGAGGAAGCTCGTTCCACCTAATGCCTATGACAAACTTCCTTCCTACACGGCCATCAAACGGGACGCGCGCGAGTCCCGTCTTGATCCGAGCGGCAAGATCACCCAGCCTCCGCCGGGTCGGGACGGGCTGCTCATCGCTCAGTTCTGGGCGTATGACGGTACAGCCAATCTCTGCGCTCCCGCGCGCCTCTACAATCAGATAGCGTCGGCCGCGCTGAATCAGATCGAGATGCATCCCGACGACGGTTATCGCCTCATCGAACCGACATCGACGACGGATATCGCGAGATTCTACGCTCTTATAAATCTCGCGATGGCCGATGCGGCAATCGCCGCCTGGGATTCAAAATTCCATTTTCAGTTCCCGCGTCCGGTCACTTACATCCGTGCATTCGATGAAATGACCGCGATGGCAGCCAATCAACCGGTGACAACGAAATGGTTTCCGATCGGAGCCCAGGTCACGAACTCGGATCAGACCAACAATATAACACCGCCATTTCCGTCCTACCCGTCCGGGCACGCGGTGTTCGGCGGCGCGCTCTTCGGCGAGCTTCGCCAATTCGTCAAGCCGACGACGACTTTCAAATTCATGTCGGACGAATTCAACGGGAAGAACAAGGATGTGTTCAACTACGTTCGCTGCGCGCCGGAGGACGCTCAGAAAGATCCACGATTCTGCAACAGCCGGGATTTCGTATTGGACTGCGCCGAACGTGAAAATGCCGATAGCCGCCTTTTTATGGGCGTCCACTGGGTCTTCGATGCCGATGACGGGATCGCGATGGGTAACAAGGTCGCCAGCCATGTTTACCGTCACATCATGAGACCGCTGGACGCACAAGGTCAGGCTTTCGATCCGCCTCTTCGTATTTTTTCAGTCACGCCCGATACCAAGCTGCGCACGGACCTCGTTTGCCCCGGAATAAACAATCTGCCGGCCGGCTGGGACGACACCGATGCGACCAACGGCTTCGGACCGCTTAAGATTGAAACGGTCCAGTAGCTCGCAGTTACAGAAGCGAATTCCGGCGGCCGGCGGGCCTGATGTGCTTCGATAGTTTGCCTTCAAAGGCCTTCCAGCAAGAAGCATTCTTCCCGGAAGACCCTGGAAGCACAATGAAGCGCGGTTCGGTGATTGCTCTCATTTCACCTTGTCATTACCCGGACGGATTTCTCCTTTTTCCATCCGCATTCCTCTCCTCGCACGCCGTGCCGGCGTCTCTGATCATGACTTCACTATGGGGCCCGGATGCTCGCCAATTTCGGCAAGCTAATTTTGCAAGAATAGTACAGTATTACGAAAACTATGCCGCATTTTTTTGCTGCCGAGCAAACTCATCGATGGTAATTATTCCGAATGAAAGCGGAAAATAGCAACATAAAAAGATTATCCGAGATTGCAAACGCAGTGTTCGACGGCAGTTTCCTTGCGATGCACGTTTCAACACTTGGCTCAGTGGTTACGTCAGTACTGGCCATGCCGCATTCTTCGTTCGCATCCGAAAGCCTCGGAGCCGGGCCTTTCCTCTTCTGCATGGCCGGCGCTGGAGTGAGCGCGGCGCTCGCTGCTCACTCCGGGATTGCAATATGGCTGCTCGATAGGTTCGATCGCGCGGCAAGCGAGACCACTCTCCCTTCATGCCGCCGGCAACGGTCTGAAGTTTACAGACAAACACGTCTAAGTTACGAAAACACGTAGAGGGCGATCAAAGCTTCCGCTACCATATTCGCGCGAACGCCATTTAGCATCAGATATCAAACGTCGCAGCAGGACCTCGACGGCATCCCTGACCCGGTCGCGTGCGCGAAGGCGGCGCGTACCGCTGCGGACGAGGCAAAAGGTTATAAGGATAATGCCGAGAAAGCCGCAAAAAGATGCGGCCACCGCTAAAGGTGCAGCAGAGGCGATAAGAAAAAAGCTGACCAAAGGCAAGTGTTACCAAAATATCCAGGCCGGCGCCACAATCCTCACTCTCGCAGGGTTGGCTTATCAAAGTTTCGAAATCACCAAGCAATCAAACATTACCGAACAACAGCTGCGGGTCGCATCGTACACCGAGGAACTCGGAATCGAGCAGAGATTGCGGGAAGGTACTCAGTCGATACAGAAACGTGTCTACGATAAGAACGGGGTTGCCGCGCCTCGATAGTTCATCCTCACATTCCTTCCGGGAAGAAAGCCATTCTTCCCGGAAGGACGGAGGGATCGGCAGCAGGCGAGCGGCCTAGAGCGGCGGACGGAAGTCCGGCCGCGCCAGCGCCCTGCGAATATTCTGCAGGTTCGCGCGGGCCGCGCGCAGCTCCGCCGAGCCTTCCGGCAGATTCGGCAGTTCGCCCGCGATGCGGCGGAGCAGAGCCGACAGCTCGGTCCGGGTGGCGCGCATCAGTTCGCCTTGGGTCAGTACACGCATGGTTTTCTCCTTTGCTTTCCGGCCGCGACCATCGCGGCCTTCATGCGCAGGCCATGCGCCGAAGGAGACCCGCTTCATCGCTTGCGACCGCAACGCAGAGGAGGAGTTCTCGCGCAGCAGAACTTGCAGCGAAGGGATCCATCGGTGCGAAATGGCCGGATGAAGGACGACGGACGCGGACGGCAAAGGAAGAAAATCCGTCCGGGTAATGACAAGGTGAAATGGGAGCGATCACCGAACCGTGTCGCGCGCCATGGAAAACTGCCCCCTCAGCGTCACGAGGAACTGCCCCCTCCTCGGATAGCTGAGGAGAGAGTGAATGAAGCGGGAACGAATCACTGAAAGCTCGGCGTGGAATGATCCACGGGGGCAGGTGATGAAGACGCCGGATGACGTGGCGGAGATGATGCGCCTGAGGGCGTGCGGGTGGGGTGTGAAGCGGATTGCGCGGCAGCTGGGCTGCAGCCATCACACAGTAAAGGACTACGTGGCGGCGGGCGGGGTGAAGCCATTCAAGTCGCCTAAGCGGCCGAAGCGTCTCGACGGCCTTGAGGGTTGGCTGCGCGAGAGGCTCATTCGGCATCGCGGCAATGCCGATGTGGTGCGCCAAGACCTGTTGGCCGAGAAAGGCGTGGCAGTCAGCCGGCGGACGCTGCAACGCGCCGTGCAGCCCTATCGCCAGGCGCTGAAGGCGGAGGCGCTGGCGACGACGCGGTTTGAGACGCCACCGGGTCGGCAGCTGCAGATCGACTTCGGGGAGCGCCTGGTCGAGATCGGAGGGGCGAAAGTCAAGGCATTCGTGTTCGTGGCGACGCTCGGGCACTCGCAACGGCTCCATGTGCGTGCGTTCCGGGCCGAGAGGCAGGAGCATTGGTTCGCCGGGCTCGAGAGCACATTCACGACCTTCAGCGGTGTGCCGGAGGAAGTGCTGATGGACAATCCACGCGCGCTTGTCGTGCGCCACGACGCGGTGAGCCGGTCGGTTCAGTTCAACGACAAGCTTATAGCCTTCGCAAAGCATTGGGGCTTCCGTCCTCGCGCCTGCGCGCCATATCGGGCGCGCACGAAGGGCAAGACGGAGAACGGCGTCGGCTACGTGAGGAAGAATGCGATCGCCGGTCATTCCTTCTCAAGTTGGGAAGCATTCGAGGCGCATCTCGACAGATGGGAGCGTGAGGTTGCGAACGTTCGTATCCACGGCACGACCGGCGAGGCGCCGATCATCCGCTTCGCGCGTGAGGAGATACATCGGTTGAAGCCGCTCGGGGGGCAGCCGTCGTTCGGATCGTTGCGTGAACTGACCCGCGTCGTCGGCAATGATTGCGCCGTCGAAATCGACACGAACAGCTACTCGGTGCCCTGGCGCCTTATTGGCGAGCGCGTGGCGGTAACGATCGCGGCCGGCGAAGTCCGGATCCGCCATGGATTGCACCAGGTAGCAGTGCACAAGCAGTCCGAGGGACGCCGGCTGCGGATCGTCGACGCCGCCCATCTCGATGGTGTCGCTGGGCGCAATGGCGCGGTCCGCCAGGAGATCGCGGCAGTGCTGGATCCGTCTCCACCGCCGTCGTTGTTACGCTCTCTTGCCGAATACGAAGCTGTGGTCGGAAGAGGCTTCTGATGGCGTGGGGAAAGAAGATAATGGAAGAAACGATCGATCCGCTCGATGCCATGCTGGCGCGATTGCAGCTCTCCTGCATCCGCGATCAGCTCGACAGCCTGCTCGACGAGGCGGCGCGCGCGAACCTGTCGGCGCGTGAGACGCTGATCCTGCTGTGCGAGCGCGAGATCGCACGCAAGGATCATCGCCGCATCGAGATGGCGCTGAAGCTCGCACACTTCCCAGCCGTCAAGGAACTGGCGGGCTTCGACTTCGAGGCGCAGCCGTCGATCGATCCCAAACAGATCCGTGACCTTGCCGCGTCACGTTGGATCGCCAACGGAGAGAACGTGCTGTTGCTCGGGCCACCCGGAGTCGGCAAGACGCACTTGTCGATCTCGCTGGGGCGAGAGGCGATCCTGGCCGGGTACACGGTGCAGTTCACCACGGCGACGACGCTGGTCACAGGTCTTGCCAAGGCCCACGGCGAGCGACGCCTGGACGAGAAACTGCTCGCGCTGGCGAAGCCAAAGCTGCTCATCGTCGACGAGCTCGGCTACTTGCCACTTGAACCTGACGCGGCGCATCTGTTCTTCCAACTGGTCAGCCGGCGCTACGAAACCGGCGCCGTGCTGATCACGTCCAACCGCAGCGTTGCCGAATGGGGTACCGTGTTCGCCGATCCCGTGGTCGCCACCGCGATCCTCGACCGGCTCCTGCACCACAGCCATGTGCTGACGATCCGCGGCGACAGCTACCGGCTCCGCGCCAAGCGCAGGAGCGGCCTCATCAAAACGCCGACCGCCGGTGACGACCCTCCAGTCGGCTCCGCCTCCCTCCGGCCCGTCACCGGCGGAAACAACCTTCAACCGAGATCATAATCCCGATGGTGGGGGCAGTTCTACATGACGCAAAGGGGGCAGTTCCGGATGGCGTTTGACAAACCGCGCTTTACGGAGCTTCGGCGGGGGCGTGCGAACTGCCCGGCGTATCGGGTGAAGGAGCGAGCACGGATCACGTTGCAGAATATTCGGAGGCGATTAGGTGCGTGCGGCGAACGCCGCACCGGGCTCTGAGGATCAGCCGTTGAGGTTTCACTTTGCTCCCAACCGGACCTCGGACCGCCTCTTCAGCGGTCGCGCACGGTCGTGAATCCTGCTGACTAATCCCGCCAGTTCGCTATCCTGCGCAGCGGAGCAGGCCGCAAGATAGACCGTTCCGCTCCGGCGGCCGGCGACGCGCAGGAGCCCCTCTACATGTTCGACACTCCGCTCCAGAAAAGGGTCGCAGCTTTTACGATGATCGGTGTGGTCGTCGCGGTGAGCAGTGTGATTGTTGCTTTGCTGGCGTGGCTGATGCCCGACCCATTCGGGCGCTCCAGCCCAGTCCCTCCTCGCGAGCCCCCGCGTATAGGCGACGTAGCAGCTCGTCCTCCCCCGGTTTGGCAGCCGCCGGCCGATCCGCAGTTCGATGCGCCAGAGAGCTTCCGGCCAAGGGCAGTCGCTTGGATGTGCAAAGACAATAGTCCCATTAACTTGTCGCACGCGGTGTGGGGGACGTATCCCCCGGGGATTGCAACCATCGAGTACGTCGACCCCAAAACGGGGCTGCGCGAGAAAGCCTCATGGCCGAGACTAGACAGTGCATATGCGTGGATTGAGACTATGGTGAAGAATGGCACCTTTTGTCGATATCAAGGGAGGTATATGCCCAAGGCAATGTTCGGCAAAGGAGGATAATACGTTCGATGCGGCATCCTTGAGCCGGTCTCATTTTGAGAAGTGAGGTTGACCGAGCCGTGCACGCGAAGCGGCCCGCTGCTCCCCTTCCATCCGCCCGCGCAGGCGAATGGTTTTGTATTGATTCAAATCAACAGCCCCCTTTGGCTCCGGACCGAGCTTCGCGCCATGAAGCCGCCCGAGGAACTACGTCCGCGTAAAGATGATCAGCCAATCAGGCCTTCGCGCCTGGAGGAGATGCGCTTGCTGATCGAAGAGTACGCGGCCGGCCTGCGGGAAATCATCAAAAAGCTGCTCCGTAAGCTGAATTGAGTTCGCCTGAGCTGGCAGCCTCTTCCTTTTTGGGATGGCGCTTTCGCCCAAGACCGGCGACCTGCGGATAAACTCTCAGTGCCTTCTTAAACTACCCAATCCCGGGCACAAGTTGACAAAACTGACCGCACCTACGGCTGCGATACCGATCAGTAGGACGACTGCAACGTAGCCGAAACGGAATTCACTCGGCTGTTCGATGGCATCACTTTCCGTTTGTCGTTACCAACCAATTTTACTATTGCCTTATACGCCTGCGTTTCCGCGGTGATGTTCTGATCTATCCAGAAGTAAGCGTAGCCCGTGAGGGCACCTAGAGCTCCGGCCATCGCGGCGCGCGATCCCATGCCGGGTTTGAACTCGCCCTTCGAAGACAGGACGATAACCCCGCCCATGACCGACACGAGGATCGTCACCACCAGGCAAAGATGTCCCATTGCTTCTTGCGGCGATAGTTCATCTCAGAATACGCGAGATCAAGGGCCCACTTCAGATCCGGCTCCAACTGGCCATTGGACATGTTTCAGATCCCTGCAGCATCTGCCTGGTTCAAGCCTATCCAGGCTATCCAACCGCAACCACAGGTCGAAGACAAAGGGCCTGGCCGCGTCCGCCAAGGGATCAGGCGGGCGCGTGCGGCGAACGCCGCACCGCGCTCTATTCGCTGCGCTCACCGAACCCGCGGAAAAAGCAGTCGGCCCATGCGGGTGACGATCCCTCGCGCAGGATTTTGACGGCAGCCTGCGGCTGACATCCTCTTTCTCATAAGGGGTCAGGGCGGGCGCTGCCCTCCCTCCCTTGGCGCGCCTTCTACCGGACCGGCAGGGCCGCGTCCGGCGCATCCTTCTACGCAAGAGCTGCGAAGGACGCCCCGTCCGCACCCCGGCCAGCCGCGAACGCACACCGACCCAAACCCTCCCGCTCTCGGCGATGGCCAACCGGGTGCAGGCGCACCCGTATTTTTTATTGAGGAGGGAAGTGATGAGGAGTGACGTTTATCAGCGCGTGACGGACAGCATCGTTGCGGAACTGGAGCGCGGCGTCAGGCCGTGGCTCAAACCCTGGAACGCGGAGCATGCGGCAGGCAGGATCACAAAGCCGCTTCGCAGCAACCTCATTCCGTACCAGGGCATCAATGTTCTGATGCTGTGGGCGGAGGCGGTGGAAAAGGGATTTGCTGCGCCGATCTGGATGACGTTCAGGCAGGCGCTTGAGCTTGGCGGGCATGTCCGCAAAGGCGAGAAAGGCAGCCTGGTCGTTTATGCGTCCAGCATCACCCGCAGCGAAACGGACGAGGCGACCGGCGAGGAAACGGCGCGCGATATTCCGTTTATGAAGGGCTACACGGTCTTTAACGTCGAGCAGGTCGAAGGCCTGCCGGCGCAATTCCACGCCCCCGCGCAGCCGCGCCTTGAAACTTTGGAGCGCATTGCCCGTGCGGATGCGTTCTTTGCGGCGACTGCAGCCGATATCCGCAGCGGCGGCAATATGGCGTATTACAGCATGGGCACGGATCATGTGCAGATGCCGCCGTTTGAACCCTTCAGGGACGCAGTGCGTCGATCTGCATCTGTCCCGAGCCGTTGCAGCGCACGCAGACCCGGACTACCGTCCTAAGCGATTGCGTTCTGTTTCGGGCGCAGGGCGGCGGCCCAATCAGCAAGCGTCTTTATGTCCGCCATGATCTCATAGGGAGGTGGAACCGCTGCATCCCTGCCGCGTGAGGGATCATGGGCCTCGACAAGATCGCTGCATTTTTTGAAATTGTTTCGGTAGACGTCGACGTCGGCGGCTTCGACTGCGGTTACCCGTTTAAGGCTCTTTGGCGTCGATATAATCCCGATGGCGTAAGATCACTCCGGCGAAGAGAATATCTTCGAGCCCGCGCTCCCAGGAGGCACGCAAGCGATTATAAATTCCGGTATTGCTCTTCGTCATTAGCGTCGTAGAGCGCCCGCGCAGCGCGCCCGTCCTTCTCCAGTTTATCGATACGATCCTTCAGCGAAGCATGTTGCCATGGGAGACCGTCCGTCACTATGCCCGTGCCTGATGGCCCGCGTGAGAGGCTGACGAGCTTTGCCCGAGCGCCGTGCCTCGCGGCTTTATCGTGCAAGTCGTTTACGAACACCATGTCGTGAGTAAACACGATAATTTGTCGCTGTTTGCATTCTTTCACTAGCCGTTCGGCCACCTTGTCTCGCCAACGATGATCGAGGGATGTGACCGGGTCATCGAATACTAGAGTCGACTTATGAGATGCCGTGGCAAGCTCTGCCAGGAACGCTGCGAGAGCTACACAGGTTTGTTCGCCCTCGCTGAGAACACTATGGACTTTGGCTTTCGGGTTTGCAAACAGGCGCACTTGATAGTTAGGTGAGCCGTATTGGCCGCCTGACCGGACTATCTCTACGCGCACTTTTTCTGCCGCAAGGCTGACGATTTCGGATTGGAACTGATCGCGCATCTTCGGCGTAATCACGTTGTCCGCGATGTCATTCCCTAGCTTCGTGATGGCGTTTGTCGTCATGTCGTCTGCACACCGTCTTACAATACGGAGTGTGCCAAGCCGTGCGACCTCCTTGCGGACATTGTCCATAAGTGCCGACACGGCGTCTCGGTCAGCGAGCCCATCGCGCTCTTTGATCAATTTGGCTCGGCCTACTTCCTGGGCCGCGTCATCGAGTTGAGACGCATAGTCCTGGGCAGCCGTTTCGATAGCTTGCAATTGCTCTTTCGGGGAGCTGGCGAACGAAGCGAGAGTCAATTGCATTTCCGTCGAGAGCCTCGCGAGGCACTGGCGTCGGCGCAAATCGGCGCTAGCGAGAAAGCGCAATACAGCCCGCGCGACATCTGGCGTTTGAGCGGCGAGACGGCGGCGCATCGACCCAATGACGCGAATGTCGAGTTTCGACTTTTTTAACGAACTTAACGCCGAAGTGAATGCAGCTTCAGCAGCGGTGGCTTGAGCTTCCGCGTCAGCCTTGATGAAAATCTTGAAGGCGGCCTTTGGCTTCGGCTGTCAGCGGTTGATGGCAAAGCACGCAGACTTCGTGTTCGCTATGCGGGAAAGCTTTTCTCGGATAAGCGGTATGCTCCGCATAACGGCGCGCGGCCTCCCAAAGCGCCCGCCATGTGGTGCCGCCGACACCGGAAACGGAAAGTCCTACGAACGCTTTATCTGCTGCTGCAGTCGCCGCCGCTCGTGTCTCACGTGCAATGTCGGCCAGCGACTTAAGTTTAAGCAGTGCTTCATCAGAGTATGTGACGGCGTATCCGCCGAGGGCAAGAATGAGTCTACGTACGTCGTCGGCGACAAGTCTTTGGGCGGCGGCAGCTTCCACTGGATTCTTTTGCAAATCCTCGCGCAGTCTTGCCAGTCGCAAGCCCTCTTGCGCCGTCATTTCGCCCAAGGTTTCGAGCGTAGCCAGGTCCGTATTGTACGCGAGCGTCGACAGAATTTTACCGACATCGGTTGTCGGGTTCCAAGTTGGCGTCGCGAACACCGGGTGGCGCGCTGCGCTAAGCTGGGCTTCCTCGGCGACGAGAAGCTGTTTCAGTTTCTGGCAGACACCGGCGAGATCGTCCGGAATATCCAGACCAAATGGCCGAAAGGCAACTTCGTTCTTTTCCTGCACATGGACCGAGCCACAGTCTCGGTCAAACACGCTGATCGCAGACAGCACGTTATGCGGGCCTGCAGTATCCGACCAAGCAACGGGATAGGCTGCGACGCCGTCCTTGAGAATGCTAAAGCTGGCAGTGGCTTTTCCCGTCGGGGCCGGTTGATACGCATCAGGCATGATTTCGCCTGCTTTTCGCGCACGGCAGGCACGTTTTAGTACGCGTCCGTAACCGGATTTGCCTGCGCCATTAGGACCGTAAACTATCGTTAGGCCGGCTGTTTCAAATGGTAGAGTTTGTCCAGGCGCAAGTTGATTCACGCCGACAATGTCGGACAGGCTGGTGATGGTAACAGACGCGCCGTTTGCGGGACTGGCCGGTAGATGTGCGGCTTCCAATGCTACAGGTTCTGGATCGAAGCCCGTTGCACCATGCTCTTTTTTGCACAGCGCAAGAAGTTCGGCGATAGCCGCATCGTTTGGTGTTCCTACCGCGATGATGCGGCGCAAAGCGTCGCGTTGCCACATTGGCCGATCTACAGACCAGTCGAGAATAGTTTCGAGAACGGTGCGTGGAGCGGCTGTTGTCGTCATCGACGCCCCGTCGTATCGGAAAACTAGTCCTTATGTTGATAGTCGGCCGCTCCGTCTGACATTTCATCCCGCATGCTTGTGGTTTTATGAAACGGTCGTCCAAACAGGCCGACTCATAAGCCGTGGAAGTAGACTACAATCGGATATTAAAGGACGAGTCGTTGTTGTATTTTCATAACTATCGTCCTCAGGTTGTAGACCTGAGGTTTTAGGGAGTGGTTGGGCAGCAATATTTGAGCCTGCGACCTGAAGTTCTCAAGCTTCCGCCCGACTGCGCTATTTCCCGTCATCGGCCGGGATCGATACGGTTGGCGGGGGCGTACTGATCGGATTCCAATGAAAAGAATGTTTTTCACGAAATCGACTTTGAGAAATCGTTTTTCATGAGGTACAATAGAAATTCGACCGGAAGGGGTTTGCGAGAAGGAAAATCGGGGTCGGAGAGCGTTTTTCAGGAGATTTATATTGAGCGTACAATTTTCAGGACCAGTGAGTGTTTTTCATGACCGCAGGTTGCCGGAGACGGCCGCCCCGGCGGGTTACGCTGCCCTGATCGACGCTTACAAGCTGCCCGTTCCTGTCCCCCGGACCCTTTCGGCGATTGGTACCAAGCACCGGATTATCGAGCAGGGTGGCTGGCGCATCTATACACCCCGCCACGCCCCGGAGGACTCTCTTGAGGGACACCTGACTTTTGCTCTCAAGAACGAGGGATTGGACCTTGCCGTTCTGAAGCGGCTTTTTCTCGCCGTGAAGGAAGGGGAGATCGCAGAACTCGTAAAGCAGAAGCCGACCGGCCTCTACACCCGCCGCATCTGGTTCCTGTACGAGTGGCTGCTTGGCCGTGAGCTGAAGCTGCCGCCCGCCGACAAGGTCTCATACGTGGATGCGGTCGATACCGATCTTCAGTTCGCAGGGACGGGAGAGAATTCGGCTCGGCATCGTGTTCGCAACAACCTTCCCGGAACGCCGGAATTCTGTCCGCTCGTGTTTAGGTCTCCTGCGCTGAATGAGTTTATTGCGCAGGACTGGAAGGAGCGCGCGCGCGCGGTCGTCAATGCAGTTCCGAAGGACCTGCTTGCGCGGACGGCTGCGTTCCTTCTGTTGAAGGATTCGAAGTCCAGCTACGTGATCGAGGGAGAAAGACCGCCACAGGATCGCATTCAGCGATGGGGTCGCGCCATTGGCGAGGCCGGACGTGCGCCGCTCGACGAGCAGGAATTTCTGCGCTTGCAGAACATCGTCATCGGCGATGAGCGCTTTGTGAAGATGGGTTTCCGCCAGGAAGGCGGCTTTGTTGGTGAACACGACCGGGACACGCAGCGGCCTATCCCAGACCACATTGACGCCCGGCATGAAGACATTGCTTCGCTCATGGCGGGTTTGATTGCGTTCGACCATAGCGCCGAGAACGATCTTGATCCCATCATCGCTGCAGCGGTACTGGCATTCGGGTTCGTCTACATCCATCCGTTCGAGGACGGCAACGGACGCATCCATCGTTACCTGATGCATCACGTTCTAGCGCGTCGAGGTTTTAATCCTGCGGGACTGCATTTCCCCGTCTCTTCGGCAATCCTTGACAGGATCACCGAGTACAAGGGCGTGCTGGAAAGCTACTCCAGCAGATTGCTTCCATGTGTCCAATGGGAAGCTACGCAAAAGGGCAACGTAACGGTCCTCAACGATACGGCCGACTTCTACCGTTTCTTCGATGCGACGCCTCATGCTGAGTTTTTGTATGAATGCGTACGCCAGACGATAGAGCAGGATCTTCCGAACGAAACCAATTTCCTTCGTAACTTCGACACGTTCCGTGCGGGCATCGAGAACATGATCGATATGCCGGAACGAACGCTCAACAACCTGTTCGGCTTTCTGCGACAGAATGATGGGCGGCTGTCGAAGCGGGCCCGAGAGAACGAGTTCGCCGAACTCACTCAAGATGAAGTTACGAAAATCGAGCAATTTTACGCGGACTCATTCGGCCAAAGCAGAACCGCAAGTGACTGACAGCGCATCTCGTTCGGAGACAGGAAAAACCTCTCTTTCCAGCGGCGGCACGCCCCTTGAAGGGTACGGTCCGCAATTGGAGTGGGGATGAAACGCATCAAGATCGACAGCGTAAAACCAGGAGACATTCTCTTTACAGCACGCCCTGGAAAGATCAGTAAGGCCATTCGTTTCACGACCGATGGTGCAGTATCTCATGCGATGATCTGCGTGCAGCACGGTTCCTTTATCGACTCGACTTCGAGCGGGGTGCAGGCACGTAATCTGCAGCGTGAGCTATTTGAAGACGATGAAAAGGCGTTTCACTTCCGTCTGAAGATTCCACCTGATCGCAAGGTGCTTGAGCAGATTGTCGACTATGCTCGATCTGAAATCGGTGCACGCTATTCCAAAATCGAAGCGGCACGATCAGTCGCTGCAATCCGCAGGCCAAGATCAAGAAGACAATTCTGCTCGCGTCTGGTTGCGCGCGTATACAAGATGGCCGGCATAGAGCTTGTTTCGGACGCGGATTACTGCTCACCCGAAGACCTGCGGCTCACCCCGCTGTTGAAAGAGCTGCCGGTAGAGTTCGAGCCGGTATCTGCCGAAGAGCTTGCATGGAGATCCGACCAACCGAATCCGATCCAGGCCATGCATGATGCACAGAACGCTGTACTGGATGCCGCGCGTTCTGTTGATCCGGAGGTAGAGAATTTCAATGATATGTATGGCTTGCTCGTAAAGCGCCCAGAAGCTGATCAGGTGATTGCTGCCGCACTTGAGAGCAGTGGCTATCTAGACATTTGGAAGATAGAGGTCGAGGGGCATCCATGGCGTTACTCCACTGGCCTGATGGATCTACTTTCCGCGTCGCCCGAGGCCGTACGCGACTATTGCATAGATACCGTCAAAGCGGCCTACAGCGGCGGCATACGTTTTGCGATCAATCTCGTGCAGCTTCGGGTGCTTCAGCAACAGCATTCGCGCGAGTCGTTCCGCCTTGTGATTGCATTGTATAAAACGCTGATAAGTAACGATCAGAACCGCAGGGAGGCGGCTTATGATTGGCTGCAAAGGCATCACCCTGATCTGCTGAAACAGCACATGGAGGAGATCGAGCCTCATACTCCATACTGGTGGTCGGTAATCGACCGCGTCGAACCAAGACTTGCGGCGTTATCCCGTCATGCCGTCTCCTCCGAGGATAGTACCGATGTCTGCTCCTCATGCGGGGATCACCCGGCCTACCCATACCGTTTGGTCAACGGGGCGGAGACCATGCCCGGAGTGCCATCCTTGCGTCTCTGCGATGACTGCATCGAGATTCGGCGTGGCATGGGCGACGTATTGATGCCTTTTCTATCGGGGTCTCAAAAGTGATCGGGAATCTAATCCGAGTGGCACACCGTCTTGGTGGACGGAGGATTTGTTCTTGACCCAAGCGGAGCAGCGCGGAGTCAATGTCCTAGATCCGGCACAGCTTGTTCGGATTGAAGCCGTGCATCGCGGCTACCTTTTCCAGCATTTGTACACCGTACAGTGCCTCCTGTCGGCGGTCACGTTGTCGATGAAGAGCGTGGAGGTCGAGGGCGACGAAGACGTCGAGGTGCAGTTTGAAGGGCGGCGCATCTACGTCCAGGTGAAGCACCGGAAAGAATCGCTCGCCTGGAACGACATTGAGGAAGCTCTCGCACGCTTCGGAGAATTGCGCGCCGTTCATAAGAGCGGTCAGCGCCACGGAGAACCGGCATTCCTCATCGTCAGCAACGCAGCTCCCAACGGTCCTCTCGCCGCTAGGCTTGCCGCGGCGGATTGGCCAGACGATGTGCGGATCGATTGGCCGTCGGCCGATCCAGAACAGCGAATTCTGCCGGCCCCACAATCGTCGCTTATCGAAACGGCCGAGGCGGCCTGCAAACTGGCGGGGGACCTCCCGTTCTCAACACTCGCGCCACAAACTCTCGTTTGGAAGCTGGCTGGCCTTGTATCTCTTGCAGCCACCGGGGAAGACGAGAATCTGGACCACACCTTCCAGGCTGGAGAGCTCCCCAACCTTTTTGAGCAGCTCGTAATGCAGTTGCAGGATCTGCCACTGCCGCCGTCTCCCTACCGCGTGCAGGAGCACGAACCCGACCTGTTAACCGGAGAAAGGGTCAGGCTGATCGTCGGCTATTCAGGTGCCGGCAAGACCTCGTGGCTGGCACAGTCTGCGCAACATGCTTCTGGCGCTATGATTTACCTGGACGTCGCGGATACACCCGGTGCCGCCCTCGCCAACGCCGTTGCCCGAGAGGTTGCTGGTCGGCTGTTTCAGACGGGGGGCGGTCTTCGCGAGATTCTTTTGCCTGGCGCGTCTGGGCGAGAGATCCTTCAGCTTCTATCCCGCCGTCTGGCTGAGCGCGGAGAGATTGTCACTGTTGCCCTCGACAATGTTCACCAGTTACCTGCCGATGATTTGATGGGGGTGATCCAGTCTGGGAGAGATATGCGCTTTGTGCTTTTGGGACGCCCCGAAGGCGAAGTCTCCACGCTGGAGGCGATTCTTGGCGTAACCCGTGAGGCCCTGCTGGGATGGGGACCAGACACAGTAGCGGCGGCAGCCCATGATCAAGGATGCCAGAGTGGTGCTGCCGATTGCCAGCGATTGATCGAACTCACTGGCGGCCTTCCGCTTTTCGTTCTAAATGCCATCTCCGTTGCAGAATCCGACTACGATGGTTCGCTGAAGCAGCTGTGCGCCGATCTTGCACGATCGGCGCATACCAGGGAAATCGCACAAGACCTCATCCTCGGGCGGGTTTTCGACCGGTTGCCAAAGGCAGTAGCTGACGTTGCCGAACTGCTAAGCCTTTGCGATGCACCACTGAGTCGCACGGAGGTACAGTCGTATGTTGCGGCAGCGAACGGGTCTGATCAGGCCGTCTTCGACAGGGCCCTTCGCCACTTGGTCAGTCAGGGGCTGCTGCAGGTTTTTGCCGACGACCGAATCAAGCTTCACGATGCAGCACGCGCAGTAGGCATGGGACGGCTACTCCTCCACGGCACTGAGAGCGTAAAAGCGCGACGGGAAGCACTGCGAGCTGTCGTACAGAAGAGCCTTGTAGAGAACTGGCACCCGACGAAGCTATCGCTCTTCCTCCGGCTGAGTGGGGAGGTCGGTCGCCTCGATGTTCTGGTCGAAATGGCTACCGACGAGCTCTTCCACGAAATGGGTGTATGGCCCGAGGTTGAAGCTTACCTCGAACACGGCGCACAGGATGAGGCTGTTCCCCCTGATCAACGAATAAAGGCGCTAGATGGACTGGCGTTTGCTGCCCTAAAATCTGGTTCTGAACGCGCCGGTCTGTGGCTCGACCAAATGGACGCTCTGATCATAGCCCACAATCTGGGGGCCGAGGAACAACTGCGCGTCGGCATGAAACGAATGAACTTCCTTGCCGGCGTAGGCGATCGGCGCGGCGCTATGCGTCTGGTGACGGACCTTACGCCGGTCGTGAAAACTCTCCCTCCCGGTCATCAACGTGTATTTTGGTATAACGTCGCATGCGCAGAGCTCGCATTGGGAGACGCGGAAGCTGCAGAGAAGCGCGTTCAGCCTCTAATCCGGGACTATTATGAGCTGATTGGCCTAACGCCAGACAAGGTGATGGGAAACAATGCGCCCCAGTTGGCGCGGATGCTAAAGAAAGGGGCGAACGTCGACGATATCAAGCATCTCGCGGATTCCCTTGACGTACTCGCCAAGGCGCTTGACGCTCAGGATCAGTTTTCTCCGCTCGCTCGTACCCACGCCTTAAAATTTTACGATCTAGCACGTGCCCCAGACTCTCTGTTCCGTGTGGGGCAGGACCTCGTGGATCAGTTCGTACGCAAGCGTGACTTCGATGGTGCGCTGAACATGATGGAGACCATCGTTCTGCCTCAGCTTCGCCAGTGGAAGCTCGCCGATTATCTGATCTCGGTCCGCTCCCAATATGCCGTCGTTCTCGCTTATTGCGAACGATATTCCGATGCTGAAGCCGAGATGGAGCGTCTTGAGCCCTATAGGAGCGGCCTTCCCCCTCTAGCGCAGGGAGAACTTGAGAACCAACGGGAGCTGATCGCAAGTCTTCGGGCGTTCGGACCGCCGCCAAAATGGGTGCCGCCTCCGGGCTTACTTGAAAGACTGGCGGATCACTTTGCAAAGCCAGATCGGATTCGGCAGACACCGGCGCGGGAATCTAAGCGCAAGATCGGACGAAACGAACACTGTTCCTGTGGATCAGGTAAGAAGTTCAAACATTGCCATGGTCGCGCTAACTGACGCCGGCCGTCAGTTGCCGGGGAAGCGTTGACGCGAATGCGCTCCGCCGTGCGCGCCTTAGTGCTAGGAGGAGTAGCGGCTCAGCGCGGACAATATTGTAACTATGAACTCCGACATACTTGACCGTCTGCCGCTCCCCGAAACAGTGAAGCGCGAGGATTTTGTCCTTCCAACCAGACTGTCAGATGAGACCGAGACAGGCGGTTTGTTCGGCTTTCGCTTCGACTAGATTTCAAAGCTACCGGACCATTCGCAAGTCGCCGCGCGACTTCCTGAAGAGGCAGTCTATTCGCCGGTAGGAAGCTGCTTTCGAGGTATAGCGTTAAAGTCAACCGGCTGCAGGCCTGCGGTTTCCTCAAAGGGAAAGAACCCGTTCACAGCCACCGTTATGACTGACCCGTTCTTAACTGGCTCTTGCCCGCTGGGTTTGCCGTCCTCAGCACGGAGCTTGGCCAGAACAGTATATTTCGCATCACGGGGCCGGGCTGCAGATGACACTGTTCCGTTGACGCAATTCTCGACGGCAAGAGCAAAAAGATATTGTTCCGCGCGGTCGACCGTAATCCGACTCTGATCGATCTTTATTCCGAGGTCGAAAGAAAGCTTTGGGACGAAGATGCGCGCCAAGGCTTTCGGTATTACAAATGGACGGTCCGGCAGCAAGTTAACCGGGCGTCGAAAATATCGCGTACATGTCGCTCCTCCATTTATGATGAAGCTCTTCTCAAAGGCTGTTGAGAAGCTCTGTCGCGCTGCGTCAAAAATATATTCCTCAAGCGGCTTGCCAATCGAAACGCCGTCGCGCGCAATTGTGGGCGTTGAGCTTATCGGACCTTCAAGGCCAAACTCCAAATTCATCGCAAGGGGTGTTGCATCGGCAGGGTAGCCGACGGCTGTAACATCGTCGGATCTGACGTTGCCGATGGACATCTGTGTCACGTGGAGAAAGACATCGACGACACGGCCGGGAAGCCCCCATTCCTCGCTGGTCAGGTCGCGAACGACGAACAGGTCTATATTCTCGTGCTGAGCTTGGGTAATTGCACCCGATTGAAATCCTCTGGTTGAGAATATCACGCCGCGAGACGCCCCGAGATCGTGCACGGCAGTTGCAAGCGAATCAACCTGCTGCCGCTCAACTTTGGAGTTCCAGAATTTACATTCAGCAATGACCAAATGCTCATAAAGGCCTTGCTTGTGTCGGAGTAAAACGTCGATTTGACGCGGGGCACCCGAACGTCCCGTCACGACGACGTCTCGTTCAACACGCACTTCTCCGGTCTCATGGAGCGAAGCGACCAACCGCTCGAAGCCGCCCCAATCCACTACTAAGTCTGTCAAGCTCATCCAACAAATCTAACCCATTTCAAGCGAAGCGTCGCGCAACTCCAGTGCGCGCGGCTCTGCCGGTCCGGCGCTGGACGCAAGCGATCCGCCTGGAGCCGCCTCTAGGCCGCAAGTCCGACATGATCCGCCGCGCGAAGCGATGCGATCGGGCATGTCCCATTCTCTTGAAAGCGAGCGGCAATGAAAGCCGCTTAGCAGCCATCGACGGTAAAATTATATCGCACAAACAATGACATAGGAGTGCCCAGTTTCATCCTCCCGGGTGTGCCAGTTAAATCAATTACTTATTGAATTCTTCGATCCGTGCGCCGCCCACTGGGTAAGCACCGGTAAGCAGGAGAATTGCCCTCGTGATACGCCTAAGCTTCTTGCTCGCGGTCCTGACCGCGTCCACCAATCTCACTGAAGCATTCGCATGGGACGGCACCAATGCAGTAACCGGCTCGAGCGTCGAGATTAAGCGAGGCCAACTTGTTCGATCTGAACGAACGATTGAGGTGTATGACAGCGATCATGGCTACAAGGAATATGACGTAGACAGCATCCGGCGATTTGGCCGAACGGTCGAGATCGAGGCTACCGACACCTCAACCGGCGAGAGCACTACGCTTCAGATGGACGGCGACTGAACCAGCAATCTGGGAAGGCGCTTCCGGCACCTCGCCAAGAGGGACGACCGGCCGGGGGCAACATTGGGCGCACGACTTGTTGTGAGGCGTTGCGGATAAGTGCCGATTCAGCTACAGCGTGTCCAGGGGAATGGGGCATCTGAATGGCCAAAGCGGATGGCGGCGATCTGACAACAGCCACGCGCAAGTATGTGGAGGCCGAGCTAAGCCGCCGGCTCCAGCATATCGAGAGAACCCCTCGACTGCGACGTGATTACCTGCATCCACGGTATCGGACCGCCCCTCGATGATCTAAGACTATCGTTGCTGCCCTGAGAGCCCTAGAGAAGCTTGCTGCTTCAGGAATGCCTGGTGAAGGTTATGATCTCGCCTCCCCCTATGGGGGTAGGATCAGCACTCCGCCGCGGCCGTCTTTGACCAAATCCAAGATGACTACTGCGCCTGAACCCAACGTAGGGCAGAATGCAAAAGAGGCCTCGCTCATAGCGGGGCTTTTCTTTGACCTGAACGCGGGTTCTCGCTGCCTCCACCCTCCACCCACAAGTGCGGCCCAGCTTATTTCTGACGCCAATTCCGAGGTGTCGGCTTCTCAGGCATGGTGGAGGGAGCGTGCAACCGCCCTTCTGCGGCATCGGCGAGCCAATTGGCCCAGCGATCTATGAGCGACTCGGGATCTATTTCCTCGATTGGCCAAGCCAACTGAAATTCAGACATTCCGTTCCAGAGCGCCTTTGCAGCCTCAATACCCGGATCGGCCATGAAAGGCCGCATCGTCGTGTTTCTGCCCAGCAAAGGCGAGACCATGAAGGCGGTCTCGGCCCACTCAAATCGACCAGCCTGGAAGGCATCGCAATACCATAGTGTAGCGCGTCGATCTGGATGGGAAGGCGCGGCAATCTGGATGGCGAGTCAGTGTCGCGGCGAAGTAATGATTGCCGCGCAGATTGTCGTGCGCA